>SIHQ01000024.1 GCA_004762125.1 Oceanospirillales bacterium
TATACTACTGGAATCTGTATGATTGAAAGATTCATGAAACCCTCGACCGTATTCAAGTACGATTCCCCAGGCCGCTTTTGCCAGATACTCCAATCTTGCTCTGTTTCTTAGTATCGCCGGATCAATATAGCCACTGGCTTCGGGGTATAACTTAGACACATCAATATCATCAATACTAAAGGCATCACCCATATCGCGCATCCCTGTATGCGCTGGACCTATATTAGGGAAATCAGTGGAATAATTGAACCATTGACCTACTGGACCAACATTGAGGTGCATGTTGTAAGGTGCCAAAAATTCAAACCTGCGGTCAGTCGCACGATCGTGATATGAGGAGCAAGCATCAGGTGCAATGACTCCTCGTGACCACAGTAATCCGAAGTCATTAGCATATGCATGTAGGCCAGCTAATGCAGCTTCTGTAGTTTTGGATTGATAAACATACTCACTGTAAGGAGCCTCTTTATCACAACTGAATTGAATACCCATTCTTTCAACATCTTTATCTGCTAAACCCTCCGTTAGCTTCTGTCTTTTTGCATCCGGAAGACAAGAGTTATCGTCCAGTAGTTCAGTCCACCGGGTTCTCTTGGCCTTACGAGCCGATAGGTAACAAGAATGATCCCATCCATTCTCTAAAAGGTCATCAAAGGTTGATTCAAAATCTTCCCCTGAACATGTCCAGTGAACCTTTGCTTTGTCTTGCTCAGATAATCCATTCTTAAGCAGTGTGTCAGAAAGCTTGGGAAGCGAAAGTAATTTTTCCGGACAAACAGGAGTACTCAGTAAACCTAGTTTTTTGCCATTCTTTGAAAAATAGTCAAGTTTCAAAAATTGTTGTTGCAAATCTTTTGTGCTTTCACTGTGATTTTGCACTTTTAAATAATGAAATCTACCATCAGATGATTGGCAATCTTGATGATAAAGTGTTCTGCCAAATACTGCTGCCTTGGGTACTTCTTTAGGACAAATAAAGCAAGAGTCGTCAGAATATTCGACTCTACCACTCTGATCACTCATCCGATTAAAGTCATCACGTAATCCAGATTGGCAATCGGGCAAGAGAGAATCAATAAGATACAGTAAACTATGATGCAACTGGGTTTCAAAAACATCCATACTCAGAGGGTGGAGCCCACTAGAAAATAAAGCATTGGTGTTATTGGGGTCTGCATCGCCTTTTAGCCAATGGTTCAACAACGCTTCCTTGCATGGCTTGGGTGCATTTTCGATGAATGAGCAAACCATAAAATATTTAAGCCGTTTAGTGTGTGCCAAATAATCAGACACAGGCCCCATGAACCCCCAGCCACAATATTCGTTCATCGCTCTGTCTTCTCCTTCTATAACAGGAAAATCCGGTCTCATTTTTCGGTATTGCTCAGGAATATTTTTTAGTAATTCAACTTGCGGATAGTCTGACATGATGGACCATTGAAGCAGCCATGTCATAAAGTGGCAGTATCCCTCAGAAGAGAGAGCTGCATTAAAATACTGGAATTTTTCCAATACCGTTTGATGAATTAAGTGAGGAAAGTCTTTTCCGTCAGCCTTCAGTTTTAAAGGCATGACGGATTGACTTTCTATATCGGTAGAATGTTGAAATAAGTGTTCTGTCAATAAAGCGAACCAAATCTGGCCTCTCTTATTGGCTGGCCATTGCTGAAGTAATCTGGTTGCAGACTGAAAACCGTGTTGGCTAACTAATTCAGACATTTTTGTGCGATAAAAACTTTTATTCTTTTCTTCGAGGTGTATATCATCAGAAAACTTACAAATATTAGTTTCCTTCTCTGTCAAACATTGAAGTACATTCTCAATACATTCATCTGCATTTTTTGATAAAGAGGTTGGAAAATTATGGCGTATTTTTGCTGAAGCCGAAAAGGCTGTAACACCTCCTTGAGATGATTGAGGCAAAGCGTTATTTACGAATGATGTGCTTGAAATTTGATTTGATTTACCTACTCCATCCACATCTTAATCCTCAATTTTGTTAACGAAATTCTTTATATCTCTGAGTTTAGAGAAAAATAAGTAAGATATTCATGACAAGCATGTTAGGGCTACGAACCAAGTGACATGTATGGACAATGTAATAAGAAATCTCTTCTTATGATTTGCTGTCCATCAGAGGATCGAAGGTTGTTTTCAAATCAACGGTGTCATGAGTAAAGAGTAAGTTGACTAGAATACGCAACATCATTATTTGAATATCTATAGTTTGGACGAAGTGTATAGTTACCCCAAACGTTCTAGCTTTCAATAAACCCCGTTAAACTCATATTCCCCATAGCCGCCTGAGTAATATGCTCAGACCACCAAATCATCATTTTTCTACGTCGTTCAATGTATTGAGCCCGGTTATAGGCTTTTCTGACGCTGTCCTTATCTACATGCGCCAAAGCTGATTCGATAATATCGTAGTCGAATCCTTCTTCATTGAGGATGGTGCTGGCCAGTGAACGCAGACCGTGGGAAACCAGCTCTCCGGCAAACCCCATCCTCTTCAGTGCAGTATTAGCTGTTTGAAAGTTTGTATGTTTGTTTGGATCTCGGTCGGCAGGAAAAATATAGGCTTTGTGTTTGCTGATAGGTTCCATCACTTTGAGCAGTAATAGAGCATCTGGTGTTAGTGGAACAATGTGGCTTCTGCGTTTTTTCATCCGCTCAGCTGGGATTGTCCAGAGCTTTTGGTCGAAATCTATTTCATTCCACCTGGCACCTGCTGCTTCACCAGGTCTGGTCATAGTATGCAGTTGCCATTCGATTAGACAGCGGGTGGTTATTTTGATGCTGGCCGTATTGAGAGTGTGCATAAGTTCAGGCAAGCGTTCAGGCTTTAATGTGGGCAGATGTCGCGCTTGTGGATTTTGAAATGCCTTACTGACTCCTGCCAAAGGGTTGTGCTCAATCAATCCGGTATTGTTGGCAAAGGTCATGACTTCATTCATTCTTTGGCAGAGTCGTTTGATTGTTTCAAACTGGTTTTTCGCTGCTAAAGGTTTGAGGGAAGCAATGACTCTTTTGGCTTGAAGCTTGTGGATAGGTATGGGGCCAATAGATGGAAATAGGTGAAGCTCCAGTGAACGAATAATATCGTTGGCGTGACTGTCTGTGATCTGGCTTCTCTTAACCTCGAGCCATTGTCGAGCCACCAAGTCCAGAGTATTACTAAAAGCAGACTGCTGCATTCGTTGTTGTTCATCCCGATGTTCCTTGGGATCGATATCTTTTTTCAATAGTGCTCTGGATTCAACGGCCTGCTGGCGAGCATCTAACAAAGGAACTTCAGGGTAAGTGCCGAAGCTGATATTGACGCGCTTTTTGGTATAGGGACGATAATAGTTGAATATCCAAAGCTTTGAGCCTGAAGGTCGTATGCGCAGAGCCAACCCCTTGCCATCGGTAAGGTTGTACTCTTTGTCTTTTGCCTTAGCATTCCGAACTTCGGTAGCACTAAGTGGTTTTGTGAGACGAGGCATTTTAGTAACACCAGAAATTAACTACAGGGTGAGTGTTACTAAAAGTGTGGCCTTATGTAATGGTTATTACCAATCATTAATAATTATAAACGGGCGCTAAGGGCTTGATATTACTGGCATAAAAAAAGAGGATTGAATCTCTTCAACCCTCTTCGATAGTGCTATTGGTGGAGGCGGGGGGAATTGAACCCAAGCCTTAGATTCTCTAATTCTATATAAATCAATGAGTTAGGAAGGGATTCCTATCTTTGAAACACACAAAATGACCTCTATTGACCCATTGTGACCCTATTTTTTGGACAGTTTTTGGACACTTTTCAACAGCAGAATTAGATGGTAGATAAGTTGTTAAATAACTGCTCATCCCCTAATCTTGGCATCAAGATTTGATGAGTGACGGGATGCAGTCTCATGGAAACAAATAATAAAAAGATCTCTACCAGTGCCCTGGCTAAAACAATGGGGCTATCCGGTAAAGACCTGTTCAGCAAGATGCAGAACGCAGGCTGGATTGAGAGAAAAGATGATGTCTGGGCATTAACAGACAAGGGTGGCGATAAGGGAGGTGAATACACCAACCATCCGAAGTATGGAAAGTATATCGTCTGGCCTGAACTGGTCGGCTCGTTTGATGATGCAGAGCCCAAAGAAGAGAAAAAAAAGAAGAACAAATCAAACCCTGTTATCAGCTCCAGTGCTTTGGGAAAGAAAATTGAATTGTCTGCCCAGCGCATCAATTCATTAATGTCAGAACTTGGTTGGATCAAGAAAGGCTTGAAAGGCTGGAATATTACTTCTCAGGGAGAAAGTGTAGGGGGAGTGCAGAAGGAAGATTATCGTACAGGAGTTCCCTATGTCTGCTGGCCTGAAACCATTATAGAGAACAAGGCTTTTGAGCTCTCACTGAAAGAGATTAGAGGTGATCTTTCTCATGCAATTGGTTTAACTGTAAGCCAAGATTCAGAAATAGTAAGTTTCCGAGATAAGTTCCCCGCCAAACTCCGTACAGCTGACGGGCACATGGTTAGGTCAAAAGCAGAGATGCTGATTGATAACTGGCTCTACATGGCTGAGATTGTCCATGCTTACGAGCGTAAACTACCGATAGAAGAAGAGATGTACTGCGATTTCTACATCCCTACAGGTAAGGTCTATATCGAGTACTGGGGATATGAGAATGAGCCGAAGTATCTGAAGAGGAAGGAAGAGAAGATTCGCCTGTATGAGAAGTATGGATTTTCACTGATTCAGCTTAATGAGGAAGATGTTAAGAATCTGGATGATGTTTTGCCTAGGATGCTTTTGAAGTTTGGGGTGCAGACTTATTAAGTAGTGTGAGTAAATGAACCTCTAACTCACACTACCAATGTTTGCTATCTAATTCTTATTGGTGGAGCTAATGTATTAAACAATGGATACCTCGGAACAAAATTTGAGGTATCATGTTTAATCCTAAGTAGTTCGCAGCAATCTAATTTGGATTTAGGCGTCAGAGACTAAATGGAATTATTTTTCACAGTTAAAAGGTTCAAATCGTCTTGAATCACAGTGAAATGTAATGTAGTCATTATCATCATCGAGAAAACCAAGAACAATATCTAGAGGCTCTCTAAAGTAGGGTGATGATGCATCCTTACTGCTATCAATAACAGGTTTTTCTAGAATTTCAAACACAATTGCAGGATGATCATACCCCATTGTCTCCTTATTTCTTAAGCCTGGTTTCCATTTTACAATTTGTCCTAATTCAAAGATATTGTTTTCTATAAATGAAGAATGTCGACGATTTAATATATCAATTTTTTCTTCTGAAGTGAGGTTCTTTGTGGAAAGCGTATTGTGTTTTAATATATTTTTTAGTGCTTCTAACTCTTTGTTGCTCTCTTGATAATTATTTCTGTCGGTTAATAAGGATAATAATCTTGATTTTGTGCTTTCATTTTTTTCTTCATGCATTATTACGCCTCCCTCTTTTGTTTTCGTGTAAAAAAGCATCTCTATCAAAGGGGAATGAGAGGTATAGATTATGAGGATCAGTTTCTCTGATTACGCCTTTGCTTTCATCTGAAATAGTGCTTTTTCGAAAGCTATCAAGCTCAGCAGCTAGAAGTTCTAACTCAGTAATATCTATGGCAGATGATTTTGTAGCACTGATATGAGGAGTACTCTCTGACACGAGGTTATAGGCCTTAACTGTCAAGGTAGCTATAAATAGTAACGTGGCAACAACTAAAGACTCAAGCATGATTACTTAATCCCAAATAATAAGAGCAAAACTTATAATAGAATGTATATATGTATGATAGTACAACAATCCAAATCTGGATCATTTGGAGCATTTCTTTATCAATTCTTCCATGAAACGGTATTGTGTTTAGAAGTGTTGTTAGTACTACAGCTATAACGACAAACCAAGGGAATAATTTATAAACTAAACCGTCAAATGATAATTTCAAATCAAGATCAGGGTTTTTGCTTTTAGCATGTGTTTTTTGGAAATGAGCATCAAAGAAAATGGAGGATACTAATGCGAGGCTAAATGTAATTAATGTTCCATTTTTTATCCACTCATAAAATGAGAAATCAATGTCTTTCGCTAAAAGTCCGACAATAAAATAAATTATTATTTGAACTAATCCAATGGCGGATGTTAAAAAAATCCAGATAGCAGAATCACGAATCGATGTCAGAACGTTTTTGATTTTGTTTAACTTTACTTCATTGGTAATTAGTTTATTTAAAATTGGCATTGACTGGTTTTAGATAAATTATTTGTTTTTTGTAGTGAGTGTTTTGTTTTTAATCTAAGTATTTAAAGTGAGTAGAGACAATATGATTGTGCTCACTAGAAATCACTGCTAAAGCGCTTGCAGTGAAGTCATCGTAAGCTCAGGAAGAAAGCTATTGTGTCTAAGCTATATATATTTTCGATTGTTTATCAGTATTGTTAAAAGTCAATACTGAAGCCGCTGATTTTGGCAAAATCCTGTAAAAACCAAAGCTCCAAGTTTCTCAGATCTATATGAAATATTCCATTTTTATAGTCAGTGACTTTGAAGAATCAGCTTTTTGTTCCAGAAAAAAATATGAATTTTACGTTAGTCCAGAACTAGCAATAGTTTATTGGTTTTACGCTGACAGTTTGGTCTTTTTTGATTGCCGAAAATGTATGAAAAAAGCTATATGTTTTTTGACACGCTACCGCCCTTCCTGTTGTCAAAATCGACCGCTGAACAGGCACTGAGCAAATAATATATTTGCGCATGATGTTATCACGCTCTATATGTTCTTAACATAGTTTTAAGTGACCGTACTAGTGACTGCATGCGAGATATGTTGAATTTCTAGTATTAACTCTCCTTTGAATAAAAATAATTCTGACCGCCATCCTCCTAGCTCAAAAAATTCTGTCACACCTGCGGGTGAAACAATTTTTTGCCCCGTCCTCTCGCCGATCCTGGACAAATTACATTCAAAAGAGAGGAAAACAACATGAAAACATCACTTACCAACAGCATGACTTGCACACTGGTTCACCTGATCAAAAATCAGCTTGAGAGCAAGCGCAACGAGATATCTCAACTGTCTCAGTACACCACCAAGGTGATCCGTGAGAGCTATAACTCAGAAATTGAAGAGCTGGTCGCTATCAAGGATCTTCTTGAAGCTGAACTCAAGCAGCAGGAAGAGCTTCAGCCCTCACTGACCTCAACGAAAAAATAATAGTAAAGGGAGTTCTCTCCCTTTACCCGTTCAGAAGTATCTGGGCTTTGGCTTTGTGATAGCTGAAGCCTTTATTTTAAGAATAAATTTGCACCGTGGAAAATTCTTACAGCCCCAGAACTGGCTACCGAGATTGCCAGCCTTGTTACTGGTTCGTAATACCATTTTTACATCGCATGAGGCGCAGGAAGGCGTTTTATAGTCACCTTGCATTCCTGCTTTAGTGATCTTTTCTTGCTGCTCTTTAGGAAGCAGGGCAATGCTCTTCAGCAACTTACTGCCAGTAATAAGCTTGAGCTCTTTACCTTCTGCAAACTTTTCAGCATCTGCAGTGAAGTCACTAACCGACATAAACAGACCATGCTTGATGTTGTCAGCAGCCATTACACCGTAAAGCTCTCTGACAGGTTTAACGTCAACCCTCTGGCTCCATGCTTTGCACTGAACATAGGTCACGAGCTCTTTATCAGCATTGCCTGATTTTTTCAGGATGATATCAATACCACCATCAGCACCAGTTTTGGTGAACTCAGCCTTGTAGCCTTTTGCTTTAAAGTACTCCAGGCAGACAATTTCATATCTACGCCAATCCATTTTCTGTAGGACAACTAAAGTCAGTTTCTGAGCAGAACCTTGCTTTTGTAATACTTTTTTCAAGAGCCAGATGGCAGAGAAACCAATGGCAGCAAACACAGCAATATATGCCAGTCCTGTAAAAAAAGAAGTCAGAAGTGTACGGAATATTTTGGTCCCACTGGAACTAATCAATACAAAGAACAGAATCAACCCGAGTATTATCTCAAAACCAGATTCATTTTTTCTTTTTCTACGACGTCTTGCCACAAATAGACCTTTACTGCCACAGCAATAATACTGTTTTAAAGCATAAATATTAGTCTACGATTCATACTTCTGAAAGCATGGACCCCTGCATCTCTGAGTAGACAATCTATAATCTTGAACAGTCTGCTATACCGGAACTCCACACCATTGTACTGTATAAATGTCCATAACAATTTCTTGCGCCTCTGGGTCATCTGTGTGATTCTAAAACACATATTTTACCCAGATGAAACCTTTGGCTACATGAACCTGACGAACAAGCAATTACTGGAACAGACCGTTAATATCTGGGGCAAACAGAGGGTTGCCCATGAACTTGGTTATAAGCATCACTCTGAAATCAGCAAGTGGTTCAAGTCAGAAAAAGGCCCAAGCCTGAATGACGAACAGCGTCATCTAATGATGGGCTTGTTACCGGATAAACCTGAACAAAAGTCACAGCCTGATTTTAAATTTATTGACCTGTTTGCAGGTATCGGTGGTATTCGCCGAGGTTTTGAAGCCATTGGTGGGGAGTGTGTCTTCACCAGCGAATGGAACAAATACGCAGTCCAGACCTATAAAGCTAATTACTACAACGATCCAGACAAGCACACATTCAACTCAGATATCAGGGAAGTGACTTTAAGTGAGTCCCATCCTGAGCTGGATGAAACGGTTGCAGCTTTTGTGGATCAGTATGTACCTGATCATGATGTATTGCTTGCAGGCTTTCCTTGTCAGCCGTTCTCTCTGGCTGGAGTGTCCAAGAAAAATGCTTTGGGTCGTGCTCATGGTTTTGAGTGTAAAACCCAGGGAACCCTGTTCTTTGATGTTGCCCGAATTATTGAAGTTAAAAAACCAGCGGCTTTTGTACTGGAAAATGTTAAGAACCTGAAAAGTCATGACAAGGGTAATACCTTCAAAGTCATTGCCGAGACTCTCGATGAACTGGGGTACTGGGTCGCTGATATTGAGGATATGACCTCAAAAGACCCAAAGGTGATCGACGGTAAAAACTTTATCCCCCAGCACAGGGAACGGATTGTCCTGGTTGGTTTCAGGAAAGATTTGAATGTTCATAAGGGCTTTACACTTAAAGATGTTGTTAAAGAGTTCCCTGAACAAAGAATGGCCTTTTCTGATTTGCTGGATGAAGAAGTGGAAGACAAATACATACTGACTCCTCGCCTCTGGGAATATCTTTACGAATACGCTAAAAAGCATCAGGCAAAAGGTAACGGTTTTGGCTATGGCCTGGTAGACCCTCTTAAACCTAATGCTGTAGCACGAACACTGTCAGCCCGTTACCACAAGGATGGCTCTGAAATCCTGATTGATCGTGGCTGGAATAAAGAGCTGGGTGAAGAGAAGTTCTGGGATGAAGAAAACCAGATCAACCGCCCTAGACGATTAACTCCAAGAGAATGCTCAAGACTGATGGGGTTTGAGCAGCCTGAGGAACATAAGTTCAGAATTCCGGTATCTGATACCCAAGCATATCGACAGTTTGGTAATTCTGTAGTTGTTCCTGTTTTTGCTGCTGTAGCTCGTTTGATGAAATCTCGCATTATGGAAGCGAAGAAGAAATCAGAACCACGCAAGAAAAAGGCTGTCGTTACTGAGCCTGTGATTCAGCGACAACTGCTTGAAGCAGAAAGTATATAAGTTTCTGCACTATGGATATCGTTAGTCCTAAGACCCGAAGCAGAATGATGTCAGGGATACAGGCTAAAGATACCAAACCAGAACTCATTGTACGCAAAGCTCTCCACAAGGAGGGCTTCCGCTACAGACTTCATGCCAAAGACCTTCCAGGCAAACCTGATATTGTCCTTCCTAAATACAAAGCTGTTATTTTAATTAATGGCTGCTTTTGGCATGGCCATGACTGTCACTTGTTTAAGTGGCCAAGTACTAGGCAAGAGTTCTGGCTGAAGAAGATCACTGGTAATCAGCAGCGCGACATTAAAAACCGGCTGTCCTTAGAAAAAGAAGACTGGAAGAGTTTAGTTGTATGGGAGTGTGCGATCAGAGGAAAGCATCGTCTCCCACTAGAACCACTCATCAGTTTGATAAAAAACTGGCTACTTGTGGGAGATTGTTCTGTCGATGTTACCGGTATTTCAGCTAAGCATACAGATCCTTGAGTTCGGCAATAAAAGATTCTAAAGTTATTAACTGCTTTTGGACACTTTTTGGATACTTAGAAATATAAGATTCGGGAACAACTAATGTTACTCCCGATGCTTGCATTTCATGGAATTGATTCTCTGAAACCCCTTCCTGTAGAGTAAATAAATGACAGCAGCCAATCCGATTGGCTTCATTGATTACTTGACGCCAACGATCTTTGCATGTCGTTTTTACAGCAAGCATTCTTAAGTGTTTTTCCGGGAAACTCGGGTTATGGTAATCTTTTTCAGACGGGAACAAAAAATCAGGTTTTTTCTTCCCTTCGGTAACCGCTTGAGTAGAGAATTTGTTAAATCCTTCTTCTTTGAAAATTTGTTCGAGATGAAGTTCTAAAGATCTTCCTCCTCTGGACTTCCTTCGATTACTAACAGAATTTGCTAATTTTATAAAATCCTCAACAGAGGAAAACCCTGAAGATATCTTGGGTAATAAATGAGAATCTTCGATTTGACGAAATAATTTGAATTCAAGTTCGCGGCGTTTGACTAGACGCTTGTCTGGAGGAAGTTTAATAAGGCTCTTGTCTAAATCAAAAGTATATTGAACAAGCTCAACACCAGTAGGAAAGGTTTCTTTCCAAAGATCAGGTATTTTTAGATTTCTAATCTTACCCGTGTCGGGCAAAGGAGGTATTCCTCCAGAGAAATCAGTAGATTGGCTAAAGAGATTTTCACCTGGATATATTCGGCCAACAACTTCCTCCAAAAGCTCTTCTTCTTTAGCATCTTTACATACCCACACTTTTACTAGGGTAGAGTCTTTCTTAGAGCCTTCCTTTTCAAATGCACATAAAATAAGAGATCCTGTATTGCTTGCATTTTGTAGAGGCGAGTCTGAATCGCCAGATTTCCAGCGGGTGATACGAGCTTCGTTTCTGTTTTTTTTCTTGTCTTCTTCAGTAAATCTATTGTTGTAATATACAGCTCGTACCTCATGTGCAGGTCTTTGATGAGAATCTACACTTGCCTGAAAAAATGCATCAGGATTTTTAATTTCTTTCGAATCCAAAGTTGGAAATAGATAAAATACTGTATCGTTGGGAATGTAAAAACCAACCTGATGAGTACCAGTTGAACCTGTATCATTTCCAGACAGCCTCTTTATGTACCAGTGCCAATTTTCTGAATTGACAGTGTGAAGCCATTCCTGAAGCCCCATTACTTGTACACTCATTACTGAAACCTGTTTAATAAAATATGCAGGTCTATCGTACCACTACACTGTTACACATGCTTATATGCAGTACCCCAGTAATTTCCGCTCCCTGTAAGTGGCTTCTAACCTCTCAATCAACTTAATCTCTTCCACCTGCTTATCTTCATAGTGCAGAGCAATGCTGTTCCAAATAGATAATGATTGAAGCTCCTTCAGTACTGTTTCAAAGGGTAGGGACTCTCTTGCACAGGCAGACAGGAAGTTACCAAGGAGAAGCTGATAGTTCTTACCTGAGAAGGACGTAGGCTTCTTGTAGTACCGCTTGTAGTGCAGGTTATCCTTGTAGGAGGACTCAGGGTACTTGAACACAACATCATCCTGCAGGATGGACCAGATAGGTTCCAGGTAGTTGCGGTTATACAGGAGCTTGAAGGACTTCAGGCCATACTGCCAGAGTGAGTGAATATGTTTAATAACATCGGAGTAGGTGTTCATTTTAACCCCGATTTCTCCGGTCTTTGTATCACAACTTCCCAGAGCGAACTGTTGAATCACTGAGTGGTGGAAGCGGGTTTCAATGCGGAACACTTCCCGTTCAGGATCATAACCGAAAGTATCCTCATCCAGCTGAGTGCTTGCTTGCCATTTGTGTTCCATGTAATCGAATTTGTCGATTTTTCTGGCTTGAATAGTTTTGTTGTAAACGGCCATCTGAACCGCATTGGCACAACCAAAGGAGTAAGACTGTCCTCGGTCATAAATGCAGGATATTTCAGATAGGTTGAACTCGACTCTATCCATGGCATTGAATTGGGTTCGTTTCTTCGATTTACAGCGCATTTTGTCTGAGAAATCATGGTCAGGAGCCCAACCTTGAACATCAACGGCAAGGTGAATAGCAGGGTAGTAAGCTTCAGGGCTGACCAGTATCCGTTTTGCCAGCCTCATCAGGTACTTGTCTACCTGCTTGGGATCTCGGTTATCGAGGAACCAGGGTGAACATTCTATTTTCAGGTGTGAAGCAGGGCTTTCTGATTTGGCATGGAATTGTTTGAACAGCAGGATCAGCCCAAGGTGGTTGTTCTGAAGGCGGTATTGGTAGCCAGAGCATTTGGCACTTTTACCAATGATCCAGTCTTGCCCCAATAGCTGGTGAGTTCGCAAGTTCAGGGTGATGGACTCTTCGATATCGGTCTGCAAGTCCAGATCCATAGCCCCTCTGAACAACTGTCGGAAGGTATCTATGTAGGTTCCGACAATTTGAAAATCATCCTGGTGAAGGTCAGCCACCTTGCCATAGCGAGGATGCTGGAAAATTAACCCCTTGTCATTGGCTACCAACTCAGTCTGGTCTTGATTCCATTCATAGCGATCCATCGATTTCATATCCATCTCCTTGTTAGACGACAACTCTCTTGAGTGTGTTTATTTTCTGACGTGCTACAGGGACGTCTGCCTGTGCGGTTTGCCGCTACGCTTGGCAATCCCGCCCAGGTCTGGTCATTGGCCGTCCTGCTTTTTGTAATGCTTGAGTTCTCTTCTTTGTTGGGTTGTGCCACTTCGTTGGAAACGTTTGTCCGATAGGGTTTCATCGAAGTACCCGTTCTTCACGGTTGAATGACAAAGGTAATCAGGTACATCCATTCGAGTGATGCGTTGGGAGTAGCAAATGCAGATCTCATTTTTCGATCCCTTATTCCAGAGCACACAGTTTTGAGGTTTAGGAAAGCTTCTCGGTCGGGTCAGCTGGTCATAAACCGGAGCGGTATGTTTAAGCCCTACCAGCCTTGGGATGCGCTCTTGTATGTAGTCATCGAGAGAGAGCGGTTGACGGTCTCTGCCTGTGGATAACACAGTGGGTAACAAGGATTCGCTTTCCTCTATATACGGTTTTGTGGATATATCTGTGTCCTTACGGAGAGTAGAAACACCGAGAAATACAGCGCCAATGATGGTTATCAACAGCATGGGGATAAGAAGCAGGGATTTTGGCAGTTTGAGCTTGTGCGTATGCTCGTAGGCTGAAAAATAGACACCGAAGTATTTCTTCGGCTTGCTGGTCACACTTTTTTGAGCATCCTGTTTACAAAAGTGATCATCGGGATCGACGCACTTATCCCAGAGATAGCAGGTGACTTTGGAACCACTCCAGAAGTTGAAGTAATGGGTGTGATGCCCAGCCAGACGGCGAATATGGATATCCAGAAAATTCGGGTGCTGGGTAATGAGAATGACATCAAAACTATCATGACGGTGACGCTCAAATTTAGCCGCATAAACAGGTACCTTGTCCTTGCCAGATCGAACAGGAAAAAACTCTTGCGCCTCATCGACCACCAGAACCGAATAACCTTCGATCTCATACCATCGACGGGGATCGTCAAAGTGCCGCCAGTGCAGATTCAAGTGTTCGAAATCCTTGAAGGTGAGTTCTACCCCTTCAGGACAGGTTTTCTGAATAGCCGCCACTACGAATCGTTTTTGAGCATGGATAGGTTGAATAGTCGCGTTGAGAATCGATCTCTCAGCTTTGGTCAGTGAGGGCAAATAGATGTCGTAAAAGAACGCCTGAAAGGTTTTGCAGACGTGATGAAAAACCCTATAGCAAGAAGTATGACTATCGGGCTATATAATCAATATAAGCTGATAAGAAGGTCTGGCTTAGAGGGGAAATCTCTTGCTAATAAAACCCTGAATAATCATCTTGGCTACCTGAGAGCCATGTACAACAGTCTGATCCGCAGCAAAGATATTAAGTACCGTAATCCTCTTGAGGAAGCAGAGATGATTAGGGTTCAACAGTCGGAGCTGGGCTATCTGACGCATCATCAGATCAAACTCTTACTCAATGATATTGATACCCGCTGTAGAAACCTCCACATTAAACTGATCGTCAGGCTGTGCTTGAGTACGGGTGCTCGTTGGGGAGAAGTTGAAAGCCGAAAGCTCTATCACTTCAAAGATAACCGTGTTGAATACTCCAACACAAAAGGGAAGCGTACTCGCACAATTCCTGTTGAACCAGAGCTGTTCAATCAAGTTTGTACTCACCTGGAACAGCATAAGACATTCAGCAGCTCTATTGGCGCATTTCGAAGGGCTCTGAAAAGAACAGGTATAGAGTTACCTAAAGGGCAGGCAAGTCATGTATTGCGTCATAGTTTTGCTAGTCACTTTATGATGAATGGCGGCAATATTATTGTGCTTCAAAAAGTTCTGGGACATGCATCGATTACTATGACAATGAGATATGCGAAATTTGATCTGAGTCATTTGAAGGAAGCAAAGCAGCTGAATCCATTGAGTAATTTAAATTCAGAACGCCCCCTTCACGAAGCGGACAGTAAACCAGAGACCAAACCATTTGGACACTTTGTGGACACTTTGTTTAAAGAGTTTCTTGAAAGTAAGAAAAAAGCCTTGCAAATCAATGATCTACAAGGCTTTCAAGTGGTGGAGGCGGGGGGAATTGAACCCCCGTCCGTCGATTCTCTGCCCTCGGCTCTACATGCTTAGATCCGCCTTTAATTTAACCTGACAACGACCCAGCGGTCGGGGTTCTGTCAGGCGGTCCCGTTAAGTTTTAGCTAGTCGGCCACAGGCACACCGAACCTCGCGAGTCTACTTACGATGACAGTCTAAATAACCAACCAGTAAACGAGTCGGACAGACTGGAAGCTACGTAGTTTTAAGTACGATTAAGCAGCGAGAGCTGCAGCTTCAAAGTTGCTTTCATTGGCAACTAGAAGGTTTGTAGCGTTTTGATTAACGAGAACCGCTACGTCCTCGGCATGCACCTAAGGTTTCGATACCGTCGTCGAATCCAAAACGCCCCCGGCTCAAAACTTCAGTGAGTCTTCTATTTATAGAGCACTCAGCGGGCTCAAGCAATCTTCTCAATCTCCCGCACGCCTAACGGCTTCAGCCTGTGAGCGATAATAATCGAGAAATATAGGGTTATTTACAGACGGGAAGTTTCTTCAATAAATAGGGCCATGATTCTGCCCAGTAACTTGAATGGCTAGCTCTTTCGACGGTCCTGATCTGGATGCATTTCGTTTGGGCCAATCGTTGCTGATAATTTCGGGCGACATCCAGAGGAACAACTCTGTCCTTAGTACCGACGAAATGTATCTGAGGCAGTTTTATTAATTCAGTTTTGTGATCGACAGGGCTGAGCGCTTCAGGCATGGGAGAAACTTGATGAAGGCTGTTTGTGTAATCTGGTACAAGGTTGCCAGCAACAGTTCGAACAGAGATAACATCCTTTCGATTGGCTGCAATGAGAAGAGCCATTGTGGCTCCACCGGAATAACCCACGAGTTCCAATTTTTCATAGTTATTACGATTTTTGAGCGATGTCACCGCTGTGTTTAAAGCCAACAGAGAATCCTGGCTGTAGCGGCTGAAGGTCCAACTGTTTCTGGAGCAGTTTTCACCCATTATAAACTGGCAAGGTCTGGCCAGGTAGGCAATATCTGTTTTTGAGTCCTGAAGCATTAAGCGATGAATCAGACGATTGCGTGGAGTGGGGTCGGTTGAAACAACGCCCTTCCTTAGCCAGGCTCGGCCATCCCCTTCTATATAGATTCTGAGGGTATTTGATGATTTAAGAGGAGGGGAGAGTGACCAGATTGGGTAAGAGGGTGTATCGATAACATGGTTCTGGAGCGATCTGTTTAAAATCAACTGCTTGGTATCAGTATTGTCTTGATGACCTGATTGGCAACCGGATAAGCAAAATATAAGAGCAATAAGCGTAATCAGGCGAGTGGAAAGTGCTATTGGAGCCATTGTTCCTAACATTGTCCCTAACATACCTATTCCATGATTTTTCTGGAGCATGAATTCAGCATAAGGCAATTGACTCTTTCGAACAAATCTTGCCGTTTTCCCCTGGTTCGAATCACATTGAGCCATTCAGTGTCCGTATCTATATCGTCAGGTACGGTATTTTCCGTAAAAGGGCAAAAATCTTGGATAAGGACATTGACTAGATAAAGTGAAATCTCTATAGTTCGCTCCCGTTGTGACAGCGCACTGGTAGCTCAGCTGGATAGAGTACTCGGCTACGAACCGAGCGGTCGAAGGTTCGAATCCTTCCCAGTGCACCACTTACAACACTGAAAAAATGCATCTAATGCAGTTTGTGCACTGGTAGCTCAGCTGGATAGAGTACTCGGCTACGAACCGAGCGGTCGAAGGTTCGAATCCTTCCCAGTGCACCATATTTTAAAACTGACAAAATGATTTGAGTAGGGTTTGATCTTTACGACAAATGTTGTTAGTTTTCTGTTTGAAACGGTGAGGTGGCCGAGAGGCTGAAGGCGCTCCCCTGCTAAGGGAGTATACGGTTTGTAGCCGTATCGAGGGTTCGAATCCCTCCCTCACCGCCATATTTACAAAGCACACGATGTTGTATATTGTGTGATACAGAATTCGTGCACTGGTAGCTCAGCTGGATAGAGTACTCGGCTACGAACCGAGCGGTCGAAGGTTCGAATCCTTCCCAGTGCACCATTATTGAAAAGCCTGCTTTTTTAAGCAGGCTTTTTTTTGCCTGAAATTCAGTACTGTCCGCTTAACCGATAAAAATAATATGAATCAGTCAGGGATTGCTGTTGTAGGCAGAAGGGATTATTCAGTAACTAAGGTGTGATACAGAGCTTTCAGCGGGAACTGAAAGCTCAGATATTCTGATGCAGGTTTGGTTGTACTAATCAGTGCTGCGGAGTTCTGAGCTTCAATTTAAAGTATCAATGAGTTCTTGTGTGCTGTGCACTTGTGCATAGGCGAAGTTAAGCGCAGCCATAAAAGCCGCATGCACATGATTCGCTGGAACCTTAACGCCATTGAACTCTAGTGCCAACGTTGCGCAAGCATCGTGTGCGACGCTGCATTGGTAGCCAAAGTCTTCAGCGGCGCGCACAGCCGCATCAATACACATATGGGTCATAGCCCCTATGATGATCAGCTTCTCTATCCCTTTTTCTTCGAGTTTTTGTTTCAGGTCAGTGTCTCTGAAACTGTTGATTTGATGTTTAACGATAACGGTTTCATCAGCTTCTGCAGCGACGCTTGGGTGAATTTGCGCGCCTTCAGAGCCTGGTAAAAAGAAAGGAGCTTCGTCAGTAGGGAATTCGTGTCGAACATGAAAAACAGGTAATCCTTTCTGACGGAATACTGTTAATAACTTTGAACCATTAGCTGCCGCTTCTTCAGTACCGGAGAGCGCCCACTTGTTACCCTCGTACGTTGGAAAATAATCATTTTGAAAGTCGATAACCAGCAAGGCTGTATTAGTCATTATTCTGTTCCTGTTTGAACGGTGTATTTCGATGGACACTATTATTCACAAAACAGACGCGCTCTACCTGTGTCGAAACTGACAGAAAAGAGGTTGAAACTGACAAATGAGCACCGTTGAAGTACAGGTGACTATTCTTGATTATCCAGGTTCTATGCAGACGGCGGTTTATGGCTTAAATGAAATGTTTCAGCTCGCAGACAGTATCTGTAGAGAGCAACAGGTTCAGGTTGAATTTTTAACCCGAATTGTTTCTCTACAAGAGTTAGTCTCGAATAAGACCGAAAGTAAGTGTCGAATTATCATTGTTCCACCCAGTATTACAGGAGCGAGTGAGCAGCCTTCTGATGCTTCTGTTTTGGCGTGGTTAGTCAGTCAGCATAAAGCAGGCGCTATTTTGTGTTCGGTGTGTGCAGGTACGTTTATTTTAGCCGAAACCGGCCTGCTAACAGAAAGGCGGGTGACGACACATTGGAGCTTGGCAAAAAAACTGGCTGCGACTTATAAGGATCTGATTGTTCAGGAAGAGCGAATTATTATTAATGATGGTGACATCATTACTGCTGGCGGATTAATGGCGTGGCTAGATTTAGGACTTGAATTGGTCACACAGTTTGCAAGTTTAACGGTTATGAAACAGCTAGGTCGGTACATGGTGGTTGATACGGCGCCAAGAGAGCAGCGTTATTATCAGAGTTTTGTGCCGAAACTGGATCATGGTGATCAAAGCATTCTGAGTATTCAACATGCCATTCAGGCAAAGTATCAGGAGCCTCTTGGCGTGGGACAGTTAGCTAAAAATGCCTGTATGACAGAGCGAACTTTTCTACGACATTTCCGACAGGCAACAGGTTTTAATCCTGTGGGCTACATTCAACGACTTCGTGTTCAAAAAGCCTGTGATTTACTGGAATCTACCAAGCAGTCATTTGAATCTATTTCTGTGACCGTTGGTTACGAAGATGCAGGTTCATTCCGGAAACTGTTTATTAAAATTCTGGGCCTTACGCCTCGTGAATTTCGGCAACGATTTGGATGTTGATGTGTTGGAGACTGCTGTCGTTTGACAGCAGTCGGTAGGGCTATTTATTCTTTCTTGCTTCATAAGCGTACAGCTGCTCAGGGCTCGCAGGCTGCTGATATTTCTCTTTCCACTCTGAGTAAGGCATTCCGTAAATTCGCTCACGAGCGGCTTCGTCAGACACCTCAGCACCGATCTCGTCGGCTGCAGACTTGTACCACTTCCCCAGACAATTGCGACAAAAGTCGGCCAGAATCATCAGATCGATGTTTTGAACATCTTTGTTGTTATCAAGGTGCTTTAGCAGCTTTCTGAATGTAGCTGCATCCAGCTTATCCTGTTCTTCCTGGCTGATTGAGTTACTCATGTCACGCTCCTTCCGATCGAAGCCTGACTTTATAGGAACTGGTTGCTGCAGAGTCAACCCCGAAGCCGGATTTCTCTGGGGCATAACCAGTTTGTTACCTATTCAAACATCAGGAATGAAATTTTAGTCGTCACAGAGAGTCGAATCTCTAATTCTGTAAATATTTCAGGGGTTGTCAGTAATGGATCCAATGGCTTCTTTTCAATTTACTTTTGGTCGTAAATACGACTGTGATGAGCATGGGCAAAAAGTGCCTGAAGTTGAGAAGTCAGAGGGTGTCAGACTGACATTTGATCCGTTCAATGCAACTGATATTCAACAGCGAGATATAAAGAAACAGCCTGAAATCAATAGAGTGTCTCAGAGGTATGAAAAACTGATAGAACAATTGATGCGAGACAGTTGTATGCCGCCATTGGATCAGGTTGTAGATGCCCGTGAAGTTGAAAACCCTGAAACTGTAGAGCTATGTATTGTTGATCTCCTGAAGATTAAAAAGCAGTCCATTGGCTTACCATTTTCTTCCTGTCAATTGTCGTTTCCAAGAAGCATCAAAATTGACAATGAACCAAGAGAAGTAAAGGTGCTTGTTAGTAAACAAACCGATTTTGGTACGTTGTCACTGACCCAGCATGTTTTATCTTACAAGATTACGACTGAAGGATCAGTTCAACCAAACCATTTGTCATTGTGGGAGGTTTCAGGAAATCCGACATCGCGTGATTATCAACATTTGATGGACCACTTCGCTAAGCAGAATTTGGGCGACAGTGTTGCTTTTATTGATCCCGATAACCCTGTGACTCTGATGGTTGCAGTTAACAGGCAGGTAAGACCGGTCATTGCTCGTACAGACCATAAAGTAAGTCTGATCCCGGACATAGTGGACACCATTATTCAGCAAATTTCGAAGGCGATTAACTATTCAGTCGCTCTGACACCTGACCAGTATGAAATGGTTATCGAGCAGGCCAACGTTCAGTCCTTGAAAGATCATTACGCTTCATTAACGACAGGGGATAAAGTCTTTTGTAAAGACGCTCAGGCGGAGTGGATTACTGATGATGAGGAAGGTTTGTTTGATGGAGTTGAGGGTGTGACGTCTTTTTCTGCCGTCAATAAACAGTATCTGGTAAGGGTCATGGAGAAGGGTGGTGAAAAGCTCCTTCATGCAACAGATTTACGACTGGCAGGGCTACTTCCTGCGGGTAAGGCTCCTGATCTGATATTGGCTCAATCACCTAATAGTGAGTCTTCGCCACATATTCACCGCTATTTGAACATGGTTTTCAGTCAGGCGGGAGCAGTGGTTTCTCTGAGTCAGGAATGGTTTGACTGGAGTAAAGACTGCCCTAAAGAGATTCAAGTGGATGGCAAATCATTGAAGGTGGAATATAACTCTGATCACAATCTTTTTTCGGATAAGATTAGGTTGAATACAGGCGAGTTAGTGTTTTCTGATGATCAAGAAGAGTGTAAGCGAATTTCTATATTATCATTTACGGGTTGGTCGGATGACGGAACCGCTGATCTTGATCCTGGAAACTACGGCACCATACTCAGTGAAATAAAAACTTGTCGTGAAACTATAGAGCCAGGACAAAAGCTTATTGTGCACTGCTCATCCGGGCAAGGTCGATCAGGCTCAGTGATTGCGAACCTTATTCTAGATGATCTTGAAAACCTGACAATGGACAATGTTCAGGAAAAACTGGGTGATTTAGTGCGTAGAATGCGCCATGAGAGAAGCGCAAGAGTTGTGACGACACCAGAGCAGCATGTGATGGTGTATCGTGAAGCCGTAGCTCAACTGCAAAGTCAGATTTGATGCCCGCCAACCCCTTCATATTCAGGAGTTGGCAGGTTTAGCGGTTATCGACGTTTTTTAGGTTTCACCGGTTTGTTGGTTGGCCTGCGGTTATCCCATTGACCCCCACGGGCCTTTTGGAATTTGGCGGCGGGATTTCTGGTAGTAGAAGCCTTACCACCTGCACGACGACTGTCCCTGCTTTTTTCTTCTGCAGGTATCAGTTGATTCGGACCATCACCAATCAACTCGGATCGATTCATTTTTCTCAAAGCCGTACGAAGTACATCATGATTTCGTTCATCGTGATAACGCAGAAAAGCTTTGTGAAGTCGACGTTCGTCCAGATCCTTTGGCGTATAAAGTTTATCCCCTTTGTAACTCAGTTTTTTCAGCGGGTTTCGACCTGAGTGGTACATCGCCGTCGCTAGTGACATCGGTGAAGGGTAGAAGGTTTGAACCTGATCTACGCGGAATTTGTTGCCCTTCAGCCAAAGCGCCAGATTCATCATATCTTCATCTTCACAGCCAGGATGCGCTGCGATGAAATAAGGAATCAGGTACTGTTTTTTACCCGCAGCTTTCGAGAATTTATTGAACATTTTCTCGAAAGCATCGTAACTGCCCATACCCGGTTTCATCATCAGATCCAGCGTACCTTTCTCGGTATGCTCTGGTGCGATTTTCAAATAACCGCCTACATGATGTGTTACCAGTTCCTGAACGTATTCAGGGTCTTCAACAGCCAGGTCGTAACGCAGTCCGGACGCAATGGAGATCTTCTTGATACCCGGAAGTGCCCGCGCTTTACGGTAAAGTGATGTCGTATGTTTGTGTGAGGTTTCCAGGTTCTTACAGATACCTGGGAATACGCAGGACAAACGACGACAGTTAGCCTGTATTTCATCACTCTTGCAGTTCAGGTGATACATGTTGGCAGTAGGCCCGCCAAGGTCAGAAATCTGACCGGTAAAACCGGGTACCTTGTCGCGAATATCTTCCAGCTCCTGAAGAACAGACTCTTCAGAACGACTTTGAATCACTCGTCCTTCATGCTCGGTAATAGAGCAAAAAGTACAACCGCCAAAGCAACCACGCATGATATTTACTGACGTTTTGATCATGTCGTAGGCAGGAATCTTTGCATCACCGTAAGACGGATGAGGTCTACGTTGGTAAGGCAGAGCAAACACACCGTCTATTTCCGGAGTTTCCAGCGGAATAGGAGGTGGGTTAACCCAAATCTCACGATTCCCATGCTTCTGTACCAGAACCCTCGCATTGTGAGGGTTGGATTCCTGATGCAGCACTCGTGAAGCATGAGCGTAAAGCGCTGGGTCTTTGCTGATTTTTTCAAACGACGGAATTCTTATACAGCTTGTGCTGTTATCAAAATCCACTTGACGATGAAGGGGCAGCGGAATAATTCGAAGAGGTTGAATTTCGTCTTTTTTATCAGAGCCTTTTTCTTTGCTAGAAGCACACTCTTCTTCCGGAATGTACTCGTATGGGCTAATACCATAGGCTTCTTCCAGGGAGCCTATATCTTTTGGCCAATCTATACGGGACGAATCAATTTCGGTCCAACCTGCGGGAGTTACCGGTTTAGTGACTACTGTGCCGCGAATACTGTCAATGTCTTTGATGTTTTCACCGGCCGCAAGGCGGTCAGCTACTTCGGCCATGGCACGTTCGGCATTACCGTACAGTAGAATATCGGCGCTAGCATCAATCAGTACGGAACGGCGCACTTCATCGCTCCAGTAATCGTACTGGGCAATTCTTCGCAAACTGGCTTCTATACCACCAATAACAATGGGCACATCGTTATAGGCTTCTTTACAGCGTTGGCTGTAAACAATCACTGAACGGTCAGGGCGTTTTCCCGGTGCAGCGTCAGGGGTATAAGCGTCGTCATTTCTGACTTTCAAGTCGGCAGTGTACCGATTGATCATGGAATCCATGTTGCCTGCGGTCACACCATAAAAGAGGTTGGGCTTACCGAGCTGCATGAAGTCTTTGGCATTGCTCCAGTCCGGCTGGGCAATAATACCTACACGGAATCCTTGGGACTCCAGAAAGCGACCAATAACGGCCATGCCAAAGCTAGGGTGATCAACATAAGCATCACCGGTGACGATGATGATATCGCAGGAATCCCAGCCCAGTTCATCCATCTCTTTCCTGGTCATGGGCAGATAGGGTGCGGTGCCGTAGCACTCGGCCCAGTATTTGGGGTAGGAAAAGAGCTCCGGAGCTTTCTTCGGAGCGTGCATGGATGAAGTAGTCATGAATTATTAGACGTTGTCCCGGTTGTAAAAAAGATGCGTTATTCTTCCAAAAAACAGTCTGTCTGGATAGTTAGAATTGGCAACATTTGTTGAATTGAAAGCGAAACTGAAGACATAAAAAAAGCCGGACGTTCGTCCAGCTTTAGTTTAAAGAGTCTTATCTGCAGGTACTATACAGGATTCCTTATTTGTATTTGACCTTCTTGCTCAGCAGCAGCAGCACTGATTTCAGCTGCTGCTGCGGGAATAGGGGCGAGCTGACCTAGAAAGTCGTTCAACTCCTGTTCTGCCTGGCGTTCAGGTGCTGGCTGAGCATCAACCGGCGGAACCTGTGGCTCAAGGGCTGAAGACGATGTTTGAAGTTGTGACTCATCGGAAGCCGCTATTCGTGCGTTAAAACTATCTGTCTTTTCCGGCGGTGGTGTTGTCGGAGGATTTTGTCTGGAAGCATCAATGGTTAAACTGTCACCAAGACTGGCATCCATACCGGCCTGATCAACAGAGTCACCCAGAATTTCCTTGGCCAGAATCGGATCACCGGCTTCCAGTGCTGCAATAGCATCAGCCAGTTTCTGACTACTTTCGTCTCGCAGTTGCATCTGCAAGAGGAGCTTCATCATATCGCCATGGCTCATACCGTTTTGGGCAATGGCCATACCCTCGGTAGCATCAAACACAGGATCAGTAGGATTAGCAGCGACTCCCAGACCAGGGGCTACTGGTGGCGAATAATATTGAGTGGGCGGCTCATCTGGACGATTCATGTATTCAATTTCAGCGGCTGTAAATATGCTCAGGTGAGCGTTGTTCTTGCCGGGATTAATGCCTCTATCTATCCCCAAAGATCCTTCCCAGATTGCCAGGGGAGGGAAAATGGCCACCGCTAAAAGCTTTAGTTGAACTATAGAAGGACTAACGCTGGCACCGGGATTGTTTGCTTGATCAATCTGCTCACGAATCGCTTCTATTTTTTCGTTACTTTGCAGCTGTCTCGCTTCTGACTCTATGAGGATGTTCTCTTGAGCGTACTTGACCGAATTGTCTTCCAGTGATGCACTTATCTGCATCAAAACTTCTTCCAGCTGACCAGACGTCAGAGTGTCATTGCGATTGGCTCCTGCCAGTTCTCCGAGAGAACTATTAATGTTTCTCAATACTTCCGGTGATGCATCACTCAGGCGCGAAAGGTTTCCGGAAATGGCTGTCATATTATTGAGCGATTCCTCGGTGAACAGTTCGGAAGGAATGGTACTGGTCAAGCCTCCTACCTGCCCCTTGAGGCTTGCAGCCGTCTGCTGGGCGAGCTGTTGCTTAAGGTTACCGACATCACCTGTTATAGCGTCATCAGGTGCAGGGATTGAGGGTGCTTCACTGGCGCCGGGAGGCAGCTGAACCAATCCACCACCGGTGTGATAGGACACTGAGTTACTTTGGTCATAGCCTTTGGATATCTCATCCGCTTTCTGCAGCTCATTCAGCTGTGCGGGAGTTGTTGGTGTTGTGACCTGTTGATTACGATCAACTGAACCTACCATCAGTGTGTATCTCCTTCGTGATCAAAGAGGGTTTCCAGCAGATTTTTAATCCTTGTCAGTTCGCCATGATTAAGGTTGTTTACACCAGCATCTCTGATGGCACTTTGATAAACGATACGCGCCCTGTGTTCATCTTTGAGAGCTAGATAGCAGTCTCCCATGTAGACCTTTGGTAGTGGGTTTTTTCTATCCATGCGGGCAGCGTATTCGTAAGTCTTGAGAGCATCACCGTAGAGTTTCAGCATTTGCTGACAGGCGCCCAGACAGAGAAAATTACGTGAATTCCAATGGTCATAAAAGCAGAGATACTGGAAGCCTCTGGATGCTTTCTCATACCGGCCGGACTGATACTGGTTGTACGCCATGGAATAAATGGTTTCCAAAGCGCCTTTGCTGAAATTCCTGGCTTCAGCCAGCGTGCCGCCATTGAGAAGGTATTCAGTGATGGTGGCCAGCTCTTCATTGTCTGGTACGTGTGTTGCGTGCCCTTGCATGTGATACGTCCCTGAGAAAGACAGAATTCTGTATCACATAGATATAGCAGGGAAAAAGACTTCTGAATGGCTGGAAGGCTATTAGCTGGAACAAGTGGTGAATTGAGCAGACCGGCTTCAGATTGGACTCATTGAAAGCCTGTCTGCTGTTCAGTTTTTCGATTAGGCAGGAGCCATCTGGATCAGATCGTCAGAGCCTGTATCGACATGGTTCATTTCCTTTTCCTGTTGTTGCGCCAGATAAAGATTCCGGTACTGACCATTAACAGCAATAAGTGCTTCATGACTTCCGCGTTGAACAATTTGCCCTCGCTCCATCACCAGAATTTCATCGGCGTCCTGAATGGTGGACAGTCGGTGGGCTACAGCAACGGTAGTACGACCTTCACGTAAGGTGATCAAAGCTTCCTTGATATACTGTTCGGTTTCACCGTCGATGTTAGCGGTGGCTTCGTCCAGTAAAAGTATTTTTGGATTTTGAGCAACCGTTCGAGCAAAAGACAGCAGTTGTCTTTCACCTGTTGAAAGGCCTTTACCACTGGCTCCGGGTTGATGCTGGTAACTACCTGACAATTTATTAATGAAACGGTCAGCGTGTACTTTCTTTGATGCAGCAAGAATATCCTGTTCTGTAATTCCTTCGTTACCCAAACTTATATTTTCGTTGATCGAGCCATTGAAGATATAAGGTTCTTGAAAGACTAACCCCAGCCCCGTACGAAGACTGTTTTCATTAAGTTCAGACAAGGGAATGCCATCAATCAGAACATTACCCTGCTGGTGTTCATAAAAGCGCATCATCAGATTAATGATGGAGCTCTTACCACTACCGCTCTGACCCACAATAGCAATGAATTGCCCCGGTTTTACCGAAAAACTAACATTATCCAGTGCCTGATTTTTATTGTCGTAGGATAAGCTGACATTACGGAATTCCAACTCTCCGTTCTGAACCTGTTGTGGTGTGGTTGAAACGTCAGGGCGATCTTCCTGTTTTTCGTCCAGTACGTTAAATACACGTTCACCGGCAACCAGAGCCTGTTGCAGATTGCTTAACTGCATAGTGATCTGGCGCATAGGTTCAAAGAACCGACCCAGGTAGTTGATAAAGGCGTAAATAGTGCCGATTTCCAGAGCGCTGTTGCCATTCTGCACACCAAACCAAAGCACGATACCGGCCAGAGCCAATGTCTGAAGTAAGTGGCTGAATGGCATGAGTAAAAGGCTGTCGATACCAATAACCTTATGACGAAGATCACTCCACTTCTGATTGTTTTCAGAAAAGTGATTAAGTCGGCTTCCCTGCTGATTGCTGGCCTGAATCATGCTCATTCCCAGAATAGATTCATTCAGGTGAGTATTAATGTCAGACAATCTGGCACGAACGCCATGAACCACTGGATGACTCAATTTCTGATAAATCTTCATACTGCCAAGAATCAGTGGGATCAGAGCCATACACATGAGCATCAGCTGAATATCCAGAAAAGCCAAGGCTGTAAAAATACCAATGATTTTCATGCCGCCACGAAGGATGGCGGGCAGCACGCCAATGAACATCTGTTTCAGTACTTCGGAGTCATTGGTTAAACGTGACACCAGTCGTCCAGTGGGTTCTCCATCAAAGTACTTCATAGGCAGTTTCAGCATATGGCTGAAAACCTGCTGGCGAATGTCGTGTATCACTTTGAGGGAATGATGCTGAAACAGGACTTCCTGAATGTACTGAAAAATGGCCGAACCCACGTAAGCGGCCAACATCACCAGGCAGATGGTCAGTAGGTCATTGAACTGATAGTTTCCGACAGCAATGTAGTCATCCAGGATGATTTTCATCAACCAGGGGGTAGCCATTTCAAATGCAGTGGCGACGACCAGCAGTGAGAATGCGAGGGCAAAACCACCGCGGTAAGGTTTGGCATAAGCGATCAGCCTACTCAACCCTTTAAAGCCCAGCGACCGTTGGTTCTCTTCCGAATTCATGCGCTGAGAGCTCCATATTGATTGAGGTCCTGTTCAGGCAACTGCGCAGCCTTCTCTGCTTCCAGCAACAATGTGCGAGCTTGCTGGTTGAATATTTTTGAATACCACTCACCATTGGCAATCAGTGCGTCATGGTCTCCGCGTTCTATTACTTCGCCTTCTTCCAGAACGATAATCTGGTCAGCCGTTATCAATTCGGGCAATCGTTGGGTAATCAATATAATGGTTTTGTTACCTCTCAGACCCTGAAGGTTTTTAAGGATTTTTGCTTCAGTTTTCATATCCAGTGCGCTGAAAGAATCGTCGAGCAATAGAATGCTGGTGTCTTTCAACAAGGCTCTGGCAAAGGCGACACGCTGCTTTTGACCACCAGACAGGTTAATACCTTGTTCTCCCAGAATGGTCTGGTAGCCCTCTTTGAACTCAGTAATCTCCTCATGAATGGCTGCCATTCTGGCCGCATTCACAATTTCTTCCTGAGTGGCTTCCGGCTTTGCGAAGGCAATATTTTCAGCAATGGTGCCAGAAAATAGCATGGGATCTTGTGGCACCCAGCCGAATTGGGCTCTTAGGCTGTTTAGTTTGATGTTCTCAAGGGCCGTGTCGCCAATAGAAACAGCGGAGTTACCCGTGAGGTTGAATTCTCTTTGCAGTAACCTGAAAAGTGTACTTTTACCACTGCCGGTTCTGCCGGTAATACCAAAAAGCTGACCTTGTGGAATACTCAGTTTGACCTGTCCCAGAACCCGGTTTTCTGAATTGGGATAACTGAAAGAATCAATGTCGATAGCCAGTGATGTGTTGTCAGAAACATCAACGGCATCCGGTGCTTCTTTTACGGTGGGTTCAACATTGAACAGCTTTTCAAGACGGCTCCATGAAGCACTGCCACGCTGAAAGACGTTGAATTGCCAGCCAAATTGCAGCATCGGACCGAGCAGTTGTCCTAGATAGAGGGTAAAGCTGGTCAGAAGACCCAGTGTCATATCACCCTGATTGATCATCCAGGAACCAGCCAACAGGGTAATCACCATGGACATACCAAAGAACAGTTGAATACTTGGGCCGAACATAGAATCGACGAACGCAACGCGACGGTTCGCTTTCACAGTATCGTTGGACACTTCGCTGAAGCGACTTTGCTGTCGTTGATCCAGCCGGTGTGCTTTAACGGCGCGAATGCCGGAAACAGCCTCTCTTGCCTCTTCATTCAGAGAGGAAAAGGTAGCCTGCGCCACACTGAATCTCTCATGGAGCATGCTGCCGTATTTGTTGGTTGACCAGATCAGTAGTGGGAAAGGCAGCAATGCCAGCAGGGCCAGCTTGCCGTTTACAGCAATGATCATGGCGGCAAGCACCGTAAAACCGGCAATCAAAGAGTCCACCAGAGTCATAATGCCTGAACCAGCACTCTCTTCCACGGCATTCAAATCATTCGTGGCATGAGCCATCAGATCGCCAGTGGAATGTTTTTGATAAAAATCAGGAGACATCTTTGTGAAGTGAGCGAACAGTTGGTCGCGTTGACCTTTCACCAGATCGATCGATGCACCGTAAAGCAGGGAACGCCAGAGGTAGCGAAGACCATAGATGGCAACCGCAGTGACAGCAATCAGACCGACGTAGTTCAGCAATTGTGTTTGAGTGAGCGAGCCATCATTGGCTTCATCGACGAAACGACCAATAAGCCAAGGGGGAAGCAGGTTCAGAATGGCTACCGTCTGCAAACTGATGAAAGCAAAGAGGTACTGTTTCCAGTAATTACGCAGGATATGGCGCATCTTCCATAAAAGGTTCAAGTCAGGCTCCTGCGCGCAAAAGTAAAAACGTACGTTCGGTCAAGATTTAGAATTCTCAAGTACTGAAACTGGTTGATATTGTCAACTAAATCGGGCTAAAAAAGCCGATCGAAACCGGCTTATATATTCTTGGTTTAAGCGAATGCTCGATTTAACTGAAAGTCCGACTTATTCGGAACTTATTGTTTTCTGCAAACTCTGGAGACTTTGTTCAAGCTGCAGGCTTTGCTGGTTGCCCAGATCTTTCAGGGCATTGGTGATCCGTTCTGACTGGTAACGCTGAATGTCTGTCAGGCAGCGTTGACCACTTTCGGTCAGCCTCAGACAGCGAACTCGGCCATCCTCTGCAGAGTTATGAATCTGCAACAGATCCCGGCTCTCCAACCGTTTCACGATACGGGTCGCGCCACTTTTGGTCATACCCAGAGTCTTGCCAATAGTTTGAGTCGGACAGCCTTGTTGTTGGCCGACGGTTCTTAGAGCCAGATAATCGACAATGGAAAAATCCGAACAGGCGTCGCTGGAAGAGCAGGCAGAATTCAAACTCCATGCCAGCATCATCAATTGGTCATACAGACGTTCACCCAAATCACTCATCTATCCCCATGGCTCCGATCAACTTAGAACCATAGTATTGAATAATAAATGGTTGACTGGGTCAACTAAGTGAATGCCGAACGGTTGGTCGGATGCAGTGGCAGGTAACGAAGTTATCAACTATAAAAATC
This sequence comes from Oceanospirillales bacterium, assembly GCA_004762125.1. Taxonomy (GTDB): domain Bacteria; phylum Pseudomonadota; class Gammaproteobacteria; order Pseudomonadales; family Endozoicomonadaceae; genus Endozoicomonas_A. Next base: position 29,717 of record SIHQ01000024.1, read on the forward strand.
GGTTCAGTGGAAAAAAATCAGATAATAATTCCCGGAGCGAAATATGAAGTTCTCCCGATTATGGACATCGCTTTTGGCATTGACTGTCATTTGCAGTCAGGCAGTCGAACTGCCAAAAGAGCATTCAGGTATTGCCGACACGTGTTGGACTGAAGTGTTACCAGAGCATACATATGACGATGCATTGCTAATAGATATTTTGACTACGACAAAAGATAAGCCTGCTTGTTATGCCAGAACTGGGTCAGGTTTTCAGAGGGGAACTTCAGTTTATATGTCGGGGCATGTCTTCTGTGGAATTCCTATTGAGGGAGAAGCTCCTCAGCTGTTGAAATCTGCTGTCTATCTGGTTTCTAACTATAAGGAACTTGAGGGAGCTATAAAACATAACCACTTTTTTAAAAAGAGAAAAACTGTTACAGAGCAGACTTTCGTCAACCAAGCGTTTGAAAGCTGTGAAGAAGTGACTGATGTGCAAGGTCAATCGACTGCTGTACCAATAGATCCGAGTAATACGCTGTCAGAACAAATTTGCCTGTCAACGAATGATCAGCAGAAAGGTTCAGAATATATCTACTTTGGTGTCAGCAAACAGGAAGGTGGTAAAACTGTCTGCGCGGAAGTAGATGAGGCGCGTTATTACAAACAACCATCCAGTAACACAGGACACCAGAAGGCAACGACTACAGACGGTTGTATGGTTCCAAAAAAGATTGGTGATTTTGTTCATGTCAAAGCAGGCTGGATCGAAGATTCATGGGGATGGCCGTTGAACCATAAGAACGGAGTAAGGAAAAACACTTACCAAAAGTGTGTTCAGCACTATGGGGAAATGGATATTCTGGAAAGATATATATGCACAGATGGGAAGCATTGTGTTTCTGGTTATAATGCCAAGTTTGAAGGGCATGGTTTTGAAGATGATGGCAACGAATGCTGGATGTACGATCCTGATAAAGCCGCAACGATTGCTGATGATGAGTGTGTAAGATAAGAGAATGTCGCTAAAATACAGAACATAAATCAATTCATTGATTTATGTTCTGTATTTTAGCGACACAATATTACTTCTTACTAGCCAGCTTTTCCTGAACCTTATTAAAACGTTTTATTGGCATACCGTTTTTAGCGAGATCCAGTTCTTTTACCAAAGAGTTTTCTTTGGTCACAATAGTGACTTTGTAGCCAGTCTTGGTGGTTTTTACCTCACCTACTTTAATGTTCGGATTTCCCTTCATAATCAACTTGGCTTCTTGCAAAGTGCGAATCTGCTCTGCAGTGAATTCACGTTTCATGAGTTCAGCCATATTTTTGCCACCGAAGCGGTGTTTCATTTTTTGACCACCGCCATTGCGGCCATTTTCATGCTGTTCATGTCTTGGACCATCGTTAGATCCACTGATGTCGCTGTCTCCCCACCATGCGAAAGCGGAGCTGGCTGTCATAGAGGTAACAAGAATCGTAGCGATAGTCAGCTTGCGGTTAATCATAGGTCTTTCCTCGTCGGGTTAATTATTGTGTGTTTCGATGACCTAATTAAAGCGAAGGGATGTCGCAGAAGTATCTCTTGGGAAGGTTATTTTGCATCAAAGTGTATCAATCCTGAGGATTGACATAATTCGATACATATTCAGCAGCGGCAATGCATATAATCGAATTAGACGTTCCAGAACAGAGCCCTAATATGGACCAGCAAAAACACATTCTGGTAGTAGACGATAACAGCGAAATAAGAGACCTGCTGGCCAAGTATCTAGGGCAGCACGGTTACAAAGTCAGTATTGCCAATGGCGGCCGGAAGATGCGCCAGATATTGAACTCAGAGATGGCTGATCTGATCATTCTGGACGTCATGATGCCGGAAGAAGATGGGTTGAGTATCTGTCGAAGCTTGAAAGAAGCCGGTGGACCTCCGGTGATTATGCTGACGGCGTTGGGTGAAGAGGCGGACACTATTGTCGGTCTGGAAATGGGCGCAGATGACTATGTCTCCAAACCCTTTAGCCCGAGAGAGTTGCTAGCCAGAGTAAAGGCTGTTCTGCGGCGTGTAGATAACCTGTCAGTCGCTAAGCATGCTGTTATTCAAAGTGGTAAAAGAAAGTTTTCGGGCTGGGTGCTGGATATGAATCAACAGCAGCTGGAAAAAGCTGACGGTCTGATCGTGCCGCTCAGCACCGCTGAATATCGCCTTCTCGATGTATTTATAAGTAACCCGCGAAAGGTGCTCAGTCGAGATCAGTTGCTGGATTTGACGAAAGGTCGGGAAGCTCTGCCTTTTGACCGAAGCATTGATAATCAGGTCAGTCGATTGAGAAAAAAAGTAGAAGCCGACCCTAAACATCCGGTTCTTATAAAAACTGTGTGGGGTGGTGGTTACAGTTTTACGGCAGAGGTTGAAGAACTGTGAAAGGGTTCATACGACTCCTCCCAACCAGCCTGACAGGGCAAATGGTGGCTGTTGTTGCTATTGCTCTGATCGGTTCGGTCATGATCAGCGTACTGGTTTTGGGAAGTGCTTATAACCGAGTTGTTGTAGGGGTAAAACAGAATGCGATTGTTCAACGGGTTGTCACTATGGTTGACCTGTTGGAAGTCAGCCCGGAAGAGCTGCATCAAAGCATTGTCAGGGCAGCAAACAGCCGTAATGAAAGAGTTCGAATAGATCCTCGTAGTGCGGTTAAGCGGCATACTCCGAGCAGCAGTGAAAAAAGGCTGCTTACCCAGCTTGAAACGTTGCTGAGTTCTGAATACAAGAACAGGGTCAACCTTCTGTTGAAGAGAAAGGAGGCCAGAAAACCCAAGCATGTAAATCATGATTGGCAAGACAAACAAGTGTCACCTATGCCTGATAAGTTCAGACAGAAACCACCTGAACGATTTCAGGAGAAAGGTTACTGGCGGCGCCCTCCACTGGAAGTAATGAAGGTATCCGTGCAGCTGAATAACGGACAGTGGTTGAATGTTATTTCAGAGGCGCCCAGGCTCCCATCCTTGCTGGTAGGGCAGACTCTACTGTTTCTGACGCTGTCTTTATTGTTTGTGATACTGGCTGTTATTTTTATGCTCAGGCGTATCGTCCGGCCCATGAAGAAACTGGCCAGTGCAGCCAACAGTCTTGGTAAAGGCGAGCAGGTAGAGCCTCTTGAGGTGAGTGGGCCCAAAGATGTTCAGGATACGGTACAGGCTTTTAACGTCATGAACGAGCGGATGCAAAAGTTCATTGCTGACCGTACCCGCACACTGGCTGCGCTTTCTCATGATTTGAGAACGCCATTAACCAGCATGAGGTTACGTATTGAACTTTTACCTGACTCTACAGATAAAGAACAGCTTTTGAGTCGACTTGAAGAGATGCAACAGATGTCTGATGCCACTCTGTCTTTTCTTAGGGAAGCGTCGGATAAAGAAGAGTCACGGCGGGTAGATCTTAATGCTCTGATAAGCAGCCTCTGTGATGACATGACAGATTTGGGATTGTCAGTTAATTATGAGGAAACCACTAATTTGGTCGTTCAATGTCGTTTGGTTTCTTTAAAAAGAGCGCTTAGAAATCTGTTTGAGAATGGTGTGAAATACGGTGATCAGATTGATGTCTCGATGGAAGAAAAACAAGGTTCTGTTCATATTCTGATACAAGACCATGGATTTGGTATTCCGGAAAGTAAAATGGAACAGATGTTTGAGCCTTTCACCAGAATAGAGGCTTCCAGAAATAGGGATTCCGGAGGAATAGGATTAGGCCTAGCCATTGCCAGAAACAATATTCGCAGCCATGGCGGGGATATCCATATGAAAAACAATGACACGGGATTACTGATTACTGTCGAACTGCCACTGAAGTAGTGGCAGTTCGGTATTATCAATCTCACATGCTATCGATCTCACATGCTATCGATCTTACTGACTGCGGCCTTACCAGTTAAAGGCGACGAACCTTGAACTTGCGACCTTTGATTCGATCTGTTTCCAGTATTGCCAGAGCCTGACGGGCACTTTCCCGTTTCACAGCTACATAGGCAACAAAATTGAAGATATTGATTTTACCTACCTGATCGCCAGGTATACCGGCTTGACCGGTCAGGGCTCCAAGAATGTCACCTGGACGGATCTTATCCTTTTTACCGCCATCAATAGCCAGTGTCGCCATTGGTGCTTTTTGCGGAGGCGTTGTGGCCGATTTCAATGCGTTATGATCTGCAAAAGGAATATCCTTGATCTGCATGATATCGGCGATTTGTTCCAGCTTGTACTGTTCCTTCGGGGTATACAGGCTGAGACCCAAACCTTCCTTGCCAGCACGACCCGTACGGCCAATTCGGTGAATATGAATTTCCGGGTCACGGCTCAGGTCGTAATTGATGACAGCTGTCAGGTCCTCAATGTCCAGTCCTCGAGCCGCTACGTCGGTGGCGATCAAAATGCTGGCACTCTGATTTGAGAAGCGAATCAGCATCTGGTCACGATCTTTCTGATCCAGGTCGCCGTGTAAAACCAGAGGCTTATAACCCAGTTCATGGAGATCAGTACCTACATCCTTACAGGTTTGTTTGGTGTTGCAGAAAACCACCGCGGAAGCAGGTTGGTAATGGTTTAACAGGCGACAAAGAGTTTCAGACTTGTGACTGTTCTCTGACAGATAAAAGAACTGTTGAATATGGTCGTGAGAGTGGACGGACTCAACAGTGACTTCTTCCGGATTATTCTGGAAACGACTGCTTAACTCTTTTATGCCTTTTGGATAGGTGGCAGAAAAGAGCAGAGTCTGACGGTCTTCAGGAGTATGTTCAAGGATACCCTCCATCGCCTCCATAAAGCCCATATCCAGCATTCGATCTGCTTCATCCAGTACCACTGTTTTAAGCTGGTCCAGTTGAAGTGTCTCTTTGCGAAGGTGGTCCTGAATCCGGCCCGGAGTCCCGACGACGATGTGGGCACCGTGTTCCAGTGAGCCAATTTGTGGGCCGATAGGCTGGCCGCCACAGAGAGTAATGACCTTTATGTTTTGGCGGTATTTGGCCAGATTACGGATTTCATTGGCTACTTGTGTTGCCAGTTCTCTGGTAGGGCAGAGTACCAACCCCTGGCAACCAAAGAATGGCTGATGGATGTCCATCAGCATGCTGATGGAGAAAGCAGCAGTTTTACCACTGCCGGTTTTTGCTTTGGCGATCAGATCCCTGCCTTCAAGAGCCAGAGGCAGACTCTGCTCCTGAATCGGAGTCATGCTGTGGTAACCCATTCGTGCAAGGTTAGCTAGCAGTTCGTCAGGCAGAGATAATTGGGAAAAAGGGGATGTGCTCAAGGCAGGGCTCAACTATCAGTTTGAAAAGAAGCTGAGTATATCAGTCGTACTGAAAGACTGCAGTCTGCTTGTCATTGCACAGCAATCAACAATTCGCGGTTATGACCGAAGAATAAGAAGAGTATTTCAGAGTAACCAGAATGAAACAGCCCGCTATTGATCAGGATGCATCTCCGGTAAAAAGCCCTATTCTCTGGCTATCAGGCTTGCTGGCTGGTGCTGCACTCTTACTGATGACTTTCTTTTTGCCAGCTCCGGAAGGCATGTCGGTCTTGGCCTGGCACTGTGCCGGACTGGCGATGATGATGGCAGTGTTCTGGTCACTTGAGATACTGCCCATTCCTGTAACGGCCTTGATGCCGCTTCTGTTTGCCCCTCTATTAGGCTTAACCACGCTCAATAAGGCCGCTTCTTCTTATGCCCATCCGGTGATTTATCTGTTCATGGGTGGATTCATGCTTGGGTTGGCCATGGAGAAATGGAATCTTCACAAACGTCTTGCTCTATGGACCATGTTGAAATCAGGTACAGGGGAGCGTCGTCAGGTGATTGGCTTTATGCTGGCGACCGCTTTTATCAGTATGTGGGTCTCCAATACAGCAACAGCCATTATGATGCTGCCCATTGGTATTTCTGTCATTGCCATGATGCAGCAGGAGAAGGGGAGTCATGGGCAGTTTCCCACCGCGCTGTTGTTGGCTATTGCCTACGGTGCGTCTATAGGTGGTTTTGGCACGTTGATAGGCACACCACCTAATGCCTTGCTGGCGGCTTTTTTAAGTGAACAGTACGGGATGGATATTGGCTTTGGTCAATGGCTGCTGATCGGTGTACCCGTGATGCTGTTGATGTTACTCGTAACGGGCTGGTGGCTTGGTCGTGGCGGTTATCAACTTGAATCCGGTGAAAACAGTGCCATCAGGACAACACTTCAACAGTATTTGGCAGATTTGGGGCATTTAAATCGGGCTGAAAAGTGGGTTGCCTGCCTTTTTGGTCTGACCGCAATGGCATGGATTTTTCGACCCTGGTTGAACGATATTTTTCCTGGCATAGAGTTGACTGATACGACCATTGCTCTGATTGGCGGCTGTCTTCTGTTTGTAATTCCTGTTCAGCTTAAAAGCCTGACCTTTTTGCTCAGTGTTAAAGACATTAAACGTTTGCCCTGGGATGTGCTGATGCTGTTCGGTGGAGGCCTAAGTTTGGCTGCCATCATTAGAGAGACCGGTTTGGCTGACTGGATAGCGACCAATCTGACTCTTTTGGAAGGTCTTCCTACAGTGGCTGCGATCGCCATAGTGGTAGCCGTGGTTATCTTCCTGACCGAGATCACCAGTAATACCGCAACCACTGCAGCTTTTTTACCACCTCTGGGAGCTCTTGCTGTTTCATTGGGAATGTCGCCGGAAATGTTGGCAATACCCGCGGCTATCGCAGCAAGCTGTGCTTTTATGTTGCCGGTTGCGACACCACCCAATGCCATTGTCTTTGGAGCCGGAAGGTTGTCCATACGACAGATGGTTCGCAGCGGTCTGATATTGAACCTTGCGGGAATTATGATCATCACACTGCTCTGCTCGCTGCTGGTTGACATTATTTTCTAGCAGAGCTCTCCCAAAAGGGCTTTTCTAAAAGAGCCCTTCTAAACAGTACCAGCCGTTAGAAGGTAAGCTGCAAAACCACACCAACTGATTACCAGAAGCCCCCAGGGTAGCCAGTGCTGACGATAGTGTATTTTCTCTTCCACCAAGATTTCTGGTTCTACTTTATTATTAATAGTGCGTTTCACTTTTTTCAGTGATTTATCCAGCTCTCTGGTTTTCTCTTTCTGCTGCTTTTTGTACTCTTCAATGCCTTTCTGAACACCTTTGGCGATCAATTTGGATTGCTCTTTAGTCTGTCCTGGCCGCTGGGTCGCTTTCACTATTTTCAGAGCGTCTTCCTGCGCCTTGGGTGAGCTGTTATTACTACCTTTAGCCATGAGTATTCGACTTACCATAGTTGGAAAAATTAGTTGGAAAAATTAGTTGGAAAAATTACTCGGATATTTTCTTAACAACATACAATTTCATATCAAAACTGCAGTTCAAATTATCTAATCGTTCTAGTGCTTTTTTCTGCTCTGGTTTTACGTGCCAGTAGTGTGGCGTCATAGCGAGTAGATCCATAATCTGTTCACTACTGTCCAGAATCATGTTGCCATGAATGTTTCTGGTTTCAATCAGGTTGAATGCTGTAGGAATGTCGTTTAGTAGTTTATCCACCGGGTAAGGGTGAACTTCCTCATAGATTGCCTGACGTAGTGACAGTAAATGTTCAGCCGCAGGCGCCAGAACAAAAACAATACCACCTGTTTTTAGAGTGCGTTGAAATTCTTGCCAGTCACAGCGGGAAAAAATACTGATGACAGCGTCCAATTGATTATCCATCAGGGGTATGTCATTAACACTGGCAACCAGCCATTCAATATCCCTGCTTCGTTTACTGCTGGCTATTACGGCGGGCTTGGAAATATCCAGACCTGCTATGGAAGCTTCAGGTAGAGATTTTTTAATAAGGTCAGTGTAATAACCTTCGCCAGAACCTGCGTCCAGAATCAAAGGAACCGTGGTATCAATAGAAGACTTGAAACTATCGATTAAACCTTCTGCCACAGGCCTATAGAAATTGGCATCAAGAAACCGAGTTCTGGCCTGCACCATTGTTTTGTCATCGCCGGGATTTTTGCTCTTCTTTTTATGGCCAGGAAGCAGATTCAGATAACCTTGTTTGGCACGGTCAAACTGATGATTGTTTTCACAGCTGACACCCTTGGCAGGTGGTGCAGATTGAAGAAGTTGAGATTGGCAGACAGGGCAGCGAAACGTCAGGCTCATTATGAACGGGCCGGTCAATAATAGTGGCCGACCAGTTTACTGAAACCTCTGGAAATTGAACAGGGCTCTATTTCATCAGTGGATGGTCGGTGGGCAAGCGGCGGGAAATCCAGAGTGCTAGCTTGTGGCGCATATTAGGTTCGCTTTCATCGCCTTTAACCAGAGGTTGAATCAGGTTGTCATGAACCAGTAGGCGGTAGAGATACTCAACCTTTAATTTGGCTGAATCAGAAGGCTCAAATTTTGCGGCCTGGCGTTTTTCCGCATAAACGGCTCCGATTCGAAGTGCTTCCCTGACCAGCTCTGTTTCATTCTTGAGTTTTTTCATCGAATCTGTCCAATAAGCGATTGTTATCAAAACAGTAAATCATAGCTCACTGGTTTGAAACCTTCTGTTATGTTTGAAACGCATTTCTGCGGAAAAACTGCGAATAAATAGTCTCAAAACTTTTAGCGTCTATGGATTTTCCTTATAGTCTGATGAATTGTCTCAACGCCATCGACAATCTGCTGGTGGCTGCTATTAGCAAAACCAAGAACCAAACCCTGCATCTTTTCATTCCCTTGAAAATAGCTACTCAACCTACTGTGTAGTACGCCTTGTACGAACAATTCTTTAGAAACCTCTGATTCGGACAGTTCAGGAATGAACTCAAGAGCAAGATGCATACCGGCTCCCCGTGCATGAACCGTGCACCAGGGTTCAAGTTGTTTGCAGGTGGTCAGTAAACAATCGAGTTTGTCAGCATAAAGCAGTCTCATTTTTCTTAAATGTCGACTGAAATGTCCCTGTTTCATGAACTCGGCCGTTACAGCCTGACTGTGTGCTGAAATCAGTCCACTTTGCTCCTGTCTTGCCTTGGTAAATATCGATACTAATGGTTCTGGCAGAACTAGATAACCCAGCCTGAGCGAAGGAAATAACACTTTGCTGAAAGAGCCCATGTAGATGACTTGCTCAGTCGTTGCCAAGCTATGAAGGGATGCTATGGGTCGGTTCTGGTAGTGATATTCACTGTCATAGTCGTCTTCTACCAACCAGCAGTTATTCTTTGTTGCCCAGTTAAGTAACCCTAGACGTCTTTCCAGCGGCATCATGGCTCCTAGTGGATATTGATGTGCAGGAGTGACATAGAGCAGCTTTGGCTGACTGTTCAAAGAATCGAGGAAGTCCAGTTGAAGTCCCTGATGATCCACAGGACAGAGCTCTACATTGGCCCCGGTAGAAATGAGAGCTCGTCGAGTACCGATATAACCAGGCTCTTCCATAGCGGCGGTATCTTGAGGGTTGAGCAGTAGACGTGAACAAATGTCCAGAGCTTGCTGAGCGCCACAGGTGATTAGAATCTGGTTGGAATGACAATTCACAGCCCTGCTGGTTCGAACATAGTCAGCAATACTTTCTCTCAGAGGTGTATAACCTTGCGGGTTATCGTATCCCATCAGTCCGGGTAAACCAGCGGGACTTATTTGGGATGAGATACGATTCCAGATTTTATGAGGAAAGGCTTTAAGGTCTGGCACGCCAACAGCAAAAGTCTGGTTACCCTGATCACTTCTTAAAGAGACGTTTTCTAGTGTATTTGCATAGTTTGAAAGAGCTATGGATGGAGCAATGGCTGTTATTGGTTTTCCATTTACAGGCTTGGCTGAGCTCCAATGCTCTGGCAATTTTGAGGCCACATAAGTTCCTGCTCCTGTTTGGGTTTCCAGATAACCTTCTGCGATCAACTGATCAAAAGCATTGAGTACCGTATTTCGAGAAATTGACAGTTGTCGTGCAAGAATTCTGGTGGAAGGTAATCTGGTTCCGGATTTCAGCTGCCCTGACAATACTGCTTTACGGAGCTCACGATAGAGAACTCTGAATTTCGGTTCATGGCTCTTCCCATCGATGGTGATTCCGGGAAGTTCTGAAAGTACTAAACGGGTTTGTTCACTCACAACGGGTTTGTTCACTCACATTGAAGGCCTGCTTTTTTTAACAGAAGTATGACGTAATTGGTCCCATTAAAAAATTCAAATTGGTTCTATTGAAAGAACCGATGTCTTTGTATTCTTTACTCGGAATTTGTGTTCGAAGAGAGGTAGAGACATCATGGAACCTATAAAAGAAACGCCAAAAACAAAAGTGAAACGCGGCCCAAAACGAGCGGTATTTGATAGAAAGGTTCTCTATCAAATTCTGGATGAAGTCCGTATTTCCCATGTTGGTTTCGCCGTTGATGACCAGAACTTTGTCATCCCTATGCTGAGCTGGAGACAGGGGAATCAACTCTATATTCATGGCAGCAGAGGCAGCCGAATGATCAAGGCACTAACGGAAGGTGCCAATTGCTGTGTTACAGCCACTATCGTTGATGGCATGGTGTTGTCTAAGTCAGCGTTTCATCACAGTACTAACTATCGTTCGGCTGTCGTGTTTGGCCAGTTTCGACTGGTGGATGACCCCACTGAAGTTAACGATACGCTTAAAGCTTTTCTCGATGGTATTGCACCAGGCCGCTGGGAAGAAGTGCGTGCTCCCACCGAAAAAGAATTGAAAGCGACGTCAATACTGGCCATTGAGCTGGAAGAAGCGTCAGTAAAAGTAAGGTCGGGCCCTGCTAATGAAGATGCTGAAGATTTTGACCTGCCTGTGTGGACAGGTGAAATGAAGCTAAAGCAATCTATGATTGGGATGGTGGCGGATGATAATAATCAGCCAGCAGTAAAAACTCCGAATTACAGCAGAGCATGGAATTGAACCGGCTGCACCGGTTCATTTCGAGTTATTGATGACGTTTGTTGAATTAGTGAAATTTAGTATTTCAGATTCAAGCGATCAAACAGAAAGCTCAGGCACCACAGTGGACCGACCAGCAGAAACTTCACATCATCAAAAAAGGATGGTTTTTTGCCCTCGATGGAATGCCCTATAAACTGGAAAATCCAGGCGACAACAAATATCCCGGCACTGATCATTAGCAGTGATGAGCCTATCACTTCAGCAATAGCAATCATCAGGGCATAAACGACCAGCATGATGGCAGAGAGCGGCAGGGACAGGCTGAGATAAAAGATCATGGTAATGACCATTACGGCATACACTAGCCATGGGCTTACCGCCCAGAGCATACCAATAATGCTGAACATTATGGCAGGCACGCAGATCCAGTGAATTAACTTGTTGGTGGGGTTCTGGTGGCTTTCTCCATAAGCTTTGAACCATTCGTTGATGGTTTTCATAAAGTTCTCTTCTTATTTTTATTTCGGTCAGGTGTTTAAACACTGTATCAATGAGATTCACATAATGGAACTAAGGTTCTATATTCGGATGTATGAAATCGAATGTCTAAAGAGTCATTCGCTCACCTGCGGCGGGCAAATGACTCTTTAATCTATTCTGTGGATGGAGTTCTGTTAGAGGTAATTATTAACTAGAGTGTCGAACGTACCATCCTGTTTCATTGCGTCGAGAGCGGACTGCAACCGGCTGATTGTAGAATCAGAGGTATTCAGGTTAAGTGCCAGATAGAGGTCAACACTTTTGAATGTAAAAATGGCGGCTGGCAGCTCTACTCCAGCGGTCTCTGCAACATAGGGTGCTGCGAAACGACTTGCAGCCCAGAGATCAATTCGACCGGCTGCCAATTTCTCAGCATTATGTTTATCCAATGCTGTCTCGATAATATTAATGCCTCTGGATTTCAGGTACTCAGCAGTAGCGTCTCCTTTATAGCCACCTACCTTGTACTTTTTTAAGTCCTCCAGGGAAGATATCTTGATTGAACTATTGGCTTTTTTAAATACAACCCAGTCATTCTCTACTAAGGGACCGACCCACTTAAACAACGACTTGCGCTCCTCTGTGTAAGTGGTAGAGAACAGTCCATAGTTGCTTTTCTTTTGAGTCATTTTATAAATGCGGTTCCAGGGAGAGCGCAATGTCATGGAGTAATTAATATTAGTCCTTGCCATCATTTCCCGAAGAATATCCGTGGATACACCGTCAATACCACTCTCTCTGGCAAAGTTCTTATCATCGATGCTCATATTGAATGGGGGGTAATTTTCGGTCAGGAGGGTCAGTTTATCAGCAGCCTGGCTGAGCGAAGTGAAGGCCAATGCAATAGCAAAGGCTCCGAGTATGGTAAGTGACTTCATATACAACATCCATTTTTGTTTTTTTTTATAGTTTTTATAGCTTTTATCTTTTTGAAAGCAGTCAGGTACTTTCTGGCGTTATCTTATGTCAAAAGATGAAAAATGTTGAGGGGTTTTCATAGCAGTATGGTTATGTATAGTCGTCGCAAGCCTTATATTGTGATGTGAGTCAGTGAAAGGTCTTATAAAGTATAAAAGGACTGCTAGATGTCATCTGATAAAGAGTCCGATGACGCCTGCTTTTTGACCGCCCCCTGTTTTTAATGAAAATCAGAAGAGGCGGTAATGATGCGAACACAGAAACAATACGATAAGTAAAATAGAATAAGTACCCTGTTATGCTTATCGTATTGATTGATCATAGATAGTTTTGGATCAGATCTTGAGTAGTGCCGTCTTTTTTCATGGAATCCAGAGCAGACTGGAGTTTTTTGACGGTAGAGTCTGGAGTATTCAGATTCAGTGCCAGATAAAGGTCGACACTTTTAAGACTATGGATAGCTACCGGGGTGTCCACGCCTGCTGCCTCAGCGATATGATGGGCAGTAAATCGGCTGGAAACCCATAGGTCAATTCTACCTATCGCGAGTTTTTCGGCGTTGTGTTTGTCCAGAGCAGTTTCGATGACCTTAATGCCTTTGGATTTCACAAATTCAGTACTGGCGTCGCCTTTGTACCCACCCACCTTGTAGTTTTTTAAATCTTCCAGAGAAGATACTTCGATTGAACTGCCCGCTTTTTTGAAAATTCCCCAGCCATTTTCCACCAATGGACCGACCCACTTGAACAGAGGTTTTCGCTCTTCAGTTAAAGTGGTTGAGAAAAGACCGTAGTTGGCTTTCTTGCGAGTCATTTCATAAATACGGTTCCAAGGGGAGCGCAGAGTCATGGAATATTCGAACTGAGTCCGCTTCATCATTTCCCGAATAATGTCGGTAGAAATACCGTCAATACCGCTCTCTCGAGCAAAGTTTTTATCTTCAATACTCATGTTAAAGGGAGGGTAGTTTTCGGTCATGAGAGTCAGTTTATCGGCGGCTTGGCTAAGCGAGGAGAAAGCCAATGCAATAGCAAAAACTCTGAGTCTGGCAAATGGTCTCATATACAACATCCATTTTTGTTTTCTATAGCTTTCGTCTATTTGAAAGCTGTCCGGTATTTTCGGGCGATAGCTTATGCCAAAAAATGACAAATGTTGAGTGATTTTCGTAACAGCTGGTTATATATAACTGCCACTAGTCTTCTAAATAAGTGATAGCGAAGAAAGATTCTTCAGAATGGAGCAGGGCTATCAAAAGTCATTTGCTCATTAGATAACGGGTGACTGAATTCAAGATAGCTGGCATGAAGATGAAGCCTGGATGACTCCTGTCGGGCTTCGTCATGGGCATAGAACTCACAGCCGAGAATGGGATGACCAAGCTCTGCCATATGCACTCTTAACTGATGAGAGCGTCCAGTAACCGGTTCCAGCCAGACTCTGCCATGGGAAGAATCACTGGTCATCAACTGATATTTTGTCAGCGAAGGTTTTCCCAGTTCATGATCCACCATCTGCCTGGGTCGATTAGGCCAGTCACAACGTAAAGGCAGATTGACTTCACCTTCAGCATTGGCTGGTTTCCCCCAAACTTCAGCGACATAACCTTTTTTGACCTTTCTGTCTTGAAACTGGCGACTGAGATTTCTATGGCTATCAGCATCCAGGGCAAGGACCATCAAACCTGAAGTCGACATATCCAGTCGGTGTACGACTCTACTTTCAGAATTGATTTTCTGAAGACGTCCAAGAGCGCTGTCACTGTCGTTAGGTGGCCTTCCGGGCACGCTCAGTAATCCAGTCGGTTTGTTAACCACAACGATCTGAGTATCTCGATACAGTTCGATGAGTTCTTCCGTACAGGGAGGAACAATGTAAGACATCAATTACACTTTTGTTTTGAAAAAAAGCATTATCACTGAGATATGTCTGACGATGGAAGTATCGCTTCAGGTTCTGTAGACAAAAACCATTTCTCCATTAGGAAAATGACTTTTGAATAAATGTTTCGAGTCCACTCCTTATCGTATAACCCTGTTTGATAGGAGCTTGTTGCAGCATTACCAGTAGAGATACTGAATGGTTGCCACCCATCTTTCATCGCTGATTGAATATTGTTATATAGGTACTCACGTTCTCCTGAAAAACAGGTCACATCCGCTAATCTGACGTTGTCAATTTGCAAGTCAGCCGTTGTATCACAAATCATCACCTCCCTGAGATATTCTTGTTTTTCAGAACCTTCGTTGTCTTGAGCTATGACAGTGGAACTGATTAGTAGGAATAAACCAGCCAAACATGAAGTTTTAAAAAGTTGCATATCCCTTCTCCAGTTTGAAAAAATGTGCCACCCAGTATGGCAAAGAATTTAAAAACTAAAGGTGTTAATTGATTGCAAACACATTATAGATACTGGCTAAAGAGTTGTGCACTAAACTTCATCATTCAATAATGATGAACAGTAGTTCTGAAAATTATGATGTTAAATAATCGGATTTTACTGTGGTTGTTTTTTAACTGATGTAGTCTTGTGTCATTGTTTTTTCATCGTTAAATAAGGTGCAGTGATGAGTTCTGTATTCCACTTAGGCCTGACCAAAGACATGCTGGACGGAGCAAATGTTGCCATTGTTCCTGGTGATCCCGAGCGTGTTGCCCGTATTGCTGCCTTGATGAACGACAGCAAACCATTGGCCAGTACCCGCGAGTTTACCAGTTACCTCGGTTATCTTGATGGTAAGCCTATTGTCGTATGTTCCACCGGTATTGGTGGTCCGTCCACGTCCATTGCTGTTGAAGAGCTGGCTCAACTAGGCGTTGATACCTTCCTACGTGTTGGCACAACCGGTGCGATTCAGGAAAGTGTTAACGTTGGTGATGTGATTGTTACCACAGGTTCTGTTCGTCTGGATGGTGCCAGTCTGCACTTTGCTCCTATGGAATTTCCGGCGGTTGCTGACTTTAACTGCACAACCGCACTGGTTAACTCTGCCAGGGAAGCAGGCAAAGAGCCTCATATTGGTGTTACCGCTTCTTCTGACACCTTTTACCCTGGCCAGGAGCGTTACGATACTGTTTCCGGTCGTGTGGTTCGTCGCTTTAAAGAATCCATGGCTGAATGGCAGGAGATGGGTGTACTGAACTATGAAATGGAATCCGCAACGTTGCTGACCATGTGTGCCAGCCAGGGTTGGAAAGCAGGTTGTGTTGCCGGTGTTATTGTTAACCGCACCCAACGGGAGATTCCGGATGAATCCCTGATGAAGAACACTGAGTCCAATGTCGTTGCGATTGTCGTTGAAGCTGCACGCAAGATGACGAATGCCTAAAGCTATTCTAGAGTGACACTGACGATTATATTTTTTAGGTCAGGGTTCTTCTAAAGAGCACTTCTGATTTAAGGGGGAGAAGCTATATTCTCTCCCTTAACTGTTTGATTCAGCACCCAACACAGTATTTCGTAAACAGGTAAAGGATCACGCCAGTAATGCCTGCTGCTGCTATTTCAGGACTTACAGGATACGTTCTATCTACATGCTGAAAACGGTTGTGGGAATAAATCGAGTACCGGGGGCTCTCTAATCCCTCCTTACTGACACACAAATTTTCCTCATTAAATTGCGGTTTAATGACGCCCAAATGATATCCGTAACTGGTTTCGAACCTGCACCAGGTTTCATTCTCTCTGCCTGAATAGGCATCATCTTTAGCAGGGTAGTAATGGGTGTTTAAAGATACCTTACTGTTCATTACAGGGTCTTCGAATTGGTCTGCTCTTTGCCACTCGTATTGTAAAATACCTACTCCTGTAGGAATCTGAAATTCCTCAAGAGCCACATCGTTAGTGATTAACTGGCAGTACTTGCCAGCATGAATCAAATACCCTGCACGCCACTCTTCATCCCCTACAACTTTTGCACGGCAGAGAAAGTGATCATTTTGATCCAGATCGTAACCTTTAGCTGTTAGAGGGTTTTCAGCTGTGAAGGATCGCCATTGCCATAAATCGGCAAGGGATTTACCCGTTAGTATGCAGGCGAGAAGAGGGTCTGGATCTTTCATACATTCGGGGTTATCTGAATCAGCATGGAGGTTCATGCCAACAAAGAGTGTTGTGACAAGTAATGCTTTTATCAGCCCTTTGAGTCCTTTCATAATCCAAGCCCTGGAAAAATAGGTATATAAACTTTTGTTCCAAAATTGGGGGTATAAGTTCCTGGGGCTGATAACTATCCGATGAAAGGTATCAGCCCCAGGAACTATTTTAGCTGAACTGATTAACTCTGGCGGTAATCCGCTGCTTCCTGCTCAATCAGCTCACGCATACCGACACGCCAATCTACCTTGGTTTTGCCAGTGAGTTCTTCCAGCTTGGTTGTGTCTGCCGGTACACCCGGAATCAGATCCATATAAACAAAGTTAGGGGTTACGCCTAGAATGTCAGCCATATATTCACACCATTCTTCAGCACTAACGGTCTGGCTACCTGCCCAGTTGACGACCAATGGGTCGGTAGATACATGACTCAGTAGCTGAACTAGTTTTTCCAAATAATCACGTTCATGGATTGGGCTGTAGTAGCTAGGCTTTTGATCGTGCAGATAAATCGGATCACCGTTTCTCAGGCTGTTCAGATGCAGAACCGGCAGGCCACCATTGTTGCCGTAGGAAACATTCATACGGGCAATAACGGTAGGAATATTAAACTGCTGTGCATTGAATTTAACGACGGCTTCGGCAGCTACCTTTGAGAAAGAATAAGTGGGTGCATGACCACGCATACTGTCACCCAATGGTGAGTCTTCTCGTCTGGGTTCATTACCAGCGGGCTGATAAACCGAGCAGGTAGAGCTGAAGAAAAACCCTTTAACGTTTCGGAAGTGGTACATCAGTTTGCCGGTGCCTACAGCATTAACGCGAATAGCTTCGTCAAAATCTTCACTGCCGGCTTCCTGGAAGGTCGCGAAGTGCAGCACGTAATCGAAATCCGGTACGATGTCACTCAGGTCATCGCTGGCATAGTCCCGCTTGATGCAGGTCATGCCCGCTTTCTGAAGTCGGTCCATGCTGCCTTCACCACTGAAGCGAGCCATGGCATGAACGTCGTTGTCTTTTGCCAGATTAGACGCGATGTACCAGGCGAGTTGACCGGTAGCGCCGGTGATAAGTATTTTCTGACCGTTGAGTTCCATGATATCTCCCTTTCTTATTCTTCTAGGTTTCTGAAATAAAGAGTACAGAGATTTGGTTGACCAAAAAACAAGTAATGGTCAATGAGAGGCGTTGATAAGAATGTGCATATAAATTAATGAGCTAATCTATTTAACTCAAAATGAACATGAGCAAAGAGTTATCAATGAACGCTAAATACTCATTTTTGTTATTGCTTATTTTTGCTGTAACCGTATCAGCAGATGATCTAAGTGCGTGCTTTGACAGTGATAAGTACCTCGACCTATGAAATTGAATAATCTGGCTAATAAATCGGATTGCTCAGCAATATCCCTAGGGCATGAAGACGAAGTGCAGTCAGTTCTGGTAATGTTGTAAAAGCGGTGTCCTATCTCCACACCTATTGTAACAGTGAAATAATGTGGTCTGCAGGTGATCATGGTGACGGAAGAACTCTGACTTGTACCCGTTCTTCCGATGAAGAAGAACGTACAATTCAGCTTGAATACGCTGACAGATGCATCTCTTCCGGGCTGGATATAGTCGCTGTTGGTCATGAGCTGTATTGCCTTGACATTGCTACGGCGGTTGGAGTTGCCGCTTCAAAGGTAGCGTTCCGTCAAAGGATAGAACACTCTGATGAACATCAATACAACGGTATTATCGAGTGGCTATTGATGGCTGGTTTTCCCTCCAGTGATCTGGCTAAAAGTATTAGAGTATTTCATAAAGAGATGAGTTCTGAGCTTTTTGATAGTTATATAAGGGGCTGGAGTATTACACGTTCTCAAACGAGTACTGGCCCAGCGACAGACTCCTCTTATATACACTTGGCTATATTTTTGTACCCTGCAAGCTGGGAAGTAATGTCGGCATTATTTGATGCAGGTGTTACTGGGTCAGTGGCGTATTATACAAGAGAATTATTTTACTGGGGTGGCCTATCATCTGTGATAGGTTTACTGTGGTATCTAACCAGTATTTCTAGTGAAGGAGGCAAATATCTGCTTTATTAATACCCGACAGGTATTAGATTTTAAACTTGCTAATCTGTATCGGTTCAGAGTGAACGTGAACCGATACATATCTCTATTGTTGTTGAAACGATTATTGTACTTGCTTCAGCCAAGCATCGCTTTTAAACCATTTATTATAAATACGGTCATAACTACCATCACCTTTAATCTGACGAAGGTAGTTGTTCAGGAAATTCAGCATATCCATATCACCTTGAGCAATAGCCCAGCCAAGCGGCTCATAAGTGAACGGCTGCTCCAGATGAATAAACTTCCCTTCATTCTGTGAAGAGAAAATAGCGTTAAATGGCATGTCATATATAAAGGCATCAGCCTTACCATTTTGGACTTCTAATGTGGCATCTGCCTGGGTTTCAAATACGTTTAATTTGGCTTTTCCAATCATCCGTTTGATGGCTTGCTCACCCGTAGTTCCCAGTTTTGCAGCTATGGTATATTTCGGATTATTGAGATCACGATAATCTTTAACTTTGCCGTCAAGCTTTGGGCTCAGCAGAATACTCTGGCCAATAACAATGTACGGATCTGCAAAATTAACACGCATATTACGCTTTGCATTGATGGTCATACCCGCATTGATCATATGGCATTTACCCGTTAATAATGTTGGGATAATGCCGTCCCAGGACGTATTCACCGGTACATACTTCACGTCCATCTGACGAGCCATCATTCTACCGATGTCTATGTCAAAGCCAACGAATGCACCTTTCTTGCTTTTCATTTCAAAAGGCATGTAACCGGCGTCAAAACATACGCGCAGTTCACCCGTTTCAGCAATGTCGTTAAGAATCGAGCCTGCTGAAGCAATGGTTGATGAAGTCATCAGTACAGCCGCTGCTGCAATCCCGCCAAGTAATTTACGCATGCTATTCCTTACTCATTTTTATTAGATAAAACTATGAATCTTTATGAAACAGGTAGCTTTATAACAAACTGCAGGGAATGTGAGCTATTAAAAATTGCTTTGCCGCTCTGTATCTACGGTCGCTATGCTCCCTAAAGGATTGGAGTGCTTTTGGTTATCAAATGAGAAATAATCAAACGACAGGGTTGTCTTATATGCATTTAGCTATGTTTCTGTACCCTACAAATAGGGAAATAGCTTCGGCATTAACTGATGCAGGTGTTGCTCATTCAGGGGCATATAATTCAAAAGAAGGCTTATATTGGGTAAGCGTATTATCTGCTTTATTAATACCCTACAGTTATTAGATTCTAAACTTGCAGGGGTGTGGTCAGACTTCCTGCTCTGGCCTGTCAAACTGCATCAATTCAATCAGATTTCGGCCGTCCAGAATAAAAGCCACAGTGACACCCTCAGAAGGGCTTTCAAGAGCTAGGATCACCTGCTTTCCCTCTAGAGCAGCTTCCAGGTCATCCACCACAAAAGCGACATGAGGAACCTGCTTGATAATATCCGGTAGCTCATTGTCATCATCAAAATTGTGCCACTCAATGGCATAGGGCGAATCAAAATAGCCCGCAGCGTGAAGCTTTAATGATTCGTTATAGTCTTCATTTGGTAACTTATTGCTGGTGGGAATACCAACGTGATGGAAGCGAAGTTCCTGCATAGAGTCCTCCTGTACAGTGTCTGGCCCCTGTGATCTTTTATTCTTTGTTCAGGATAGTTTACTCTCGTGGCGAGCAGTGACAGGTCAGGGATGTTTATGAATCTTAGGGAACAGCAAAGCCAGCAAAAACAACAAGCTATCTTTCAGGCAGCCTGCCATTGCTTTGCTGAGAGCGGCTATAACGGCACATCAGTACAAACTATTGCCGATCAGGCCAATGTTTCCAAGGGATTGGTATTTAACTATTTCCGCAGTAAGCAGAAGTTGTTTGAAGCGGTTCTCAAGCATACTATGGAGCAGTGGTACGAAATGTCACTGGCCTATTCTGAGGCGGAAAAAGGCACTGATCCCATAACCAGTCTGACCCGTACGCTTAGAGCCCCCTTCGATGCCATGAAAAAGATGCCGCTGCTAATGGCCATTCTTAGTTGGGATGAGCCCATGCTTCAGGAACGCTGGCCTATGATCACTCAGGCTAACCGTCGCTGGCGGCTACAGATCGCAAAACAGCTCAGATTAGGTATTAAATCAGGGCTCTTTCGTAGAAATCTGGACATTGCAGCTACGGCAGATGTTCTTCATACCCTGATGAAAGCTCATTATTCTCGAGTGTTTACGGAGAGTAAGGCCCACCGACTGAATCAGAAAACCGTCGATACAGTGGTAGATCTTGCCGTACATTCGGTCAAAGCCTGATGCTGTTTGTACCCATCATCTTCAATTTTTTTGGATAGTAATGGAACTCAGGGTGTTATGAAGAAGGTTTATTTCGGTATTAAATACTACCCCGATAACCGGAACCGATCATTAATTGAGGCTTTTGAAAAAAAGTTTCAGGAATGCGGATGGGAATCCTATTGCGTCGTTCGTGACCTCGAACAATGGGGTAAAAATCACTTCGATCCTGAAGCGATTATGCTGGATACCTTCGCTCGAATAGACTCTTCGGACCTGGTGATGATTGATGTATCAGAAAAAGGTATAGGTCTGGGTATTGAAGCAGGTTATGCCAGAGCCAAAGAGATTCCACTGTTTGTGACGATCCGCGAAGGCCTTGAAGTCAGTACGACAGTGAAAGGTATCGCTGACAGGGTTATCACCTATAAAGATATTGCTGACATCAATTTCTCTGTTTAAAAAAATCTCTGTTAAAGTATAGGGAGCATAAACACTTTGATCGTGAAAGGTTGACAGGTTAACCTGCTCAGCCTTTTTCGATTATTCATATACAGGAAACACCGGATTTGATTACCACAGCAAACATCACCATGCAGTTTTCGGACAAACCTCTGTTTGAGGATATCTCCGTAAAGTTTGGCGACGGCAACCGTTATGGTCTGATTGGTGCCAACGGCTGTGGTAAGTCCACTTTTATGAAGATTCTGACCGGTGAATTGGAACCTTCCGCTGGTACTGTGAACTATGATCCCAATGAGCGTATCGCCAAGCTCGGTCAGGATCAGTTTGCTTTTGAAGAGTACAGTGTTCTCGACACCGTTATTATGGGGCACGCTGAGCTCTGGAAAGTAAAAGCCGAGCGTGATGCCATTTACGCCAAAGCGGACATGACCGAAGAAGAAGGCATGCAAGTGGCTGATCTTGAAGTCCTGTTTGGCGAAATGGACGGTTACTCTGCTGAAGCTCGTGCCGGTGAATTGCTGTTAGGTTTGGAAATTCCTATCGATCAGCACTATGGTTTGATGAGCGAGGTTGCTCCTGGTTGGAAACTGCGAGTATTACTGGCACAGGTCCTGTTTGCTGATCCAGACATCATGCTACTGGACGAACCAACCAACAACTTGGACATTAATGCCATTCGCTGGTTGGAAAGCGTGCTGAAACAGCGCGACTGCACCATGATCATCATCTCTCACGACCGTCACTTCCTGAACAGTGTCTGCACCCATATGGCTGACCTGGATTACGGAGCCTTACGTCTGTTCCCGGGCAGCTATGACGAGTACATGACCATGGCAGAGCAAGCGCGTGAGCGCATGCAAATCGACAATGCCAAGAAGAAAGCCCAGATTGCTGAACTGCAATCCTTTGTGAGCCGATTCTCTGCCAACGCGTCCAAAGCAAAGCAAGCCACTTCTCGTGCCAAGCAGATCGATAAGATCAAGATCGAGAAGATGAAACCTTCCAGCCGTCAAAGCCCGTTCATTCGCTTTGATCAGGAAAAGAAACTGTTCCGTAACGCACTGGAAGTCACCAAATTGACACAGGGCTACGATTCAGTGCCTCTGTTTAAAGATGTAAACCTGTTGATCGAAGTGGGTGAGCGTGTCGCTATTATCGGTCAAAACGGTGTCGGTAAAACAACACTGTTGCATACTCTGGCAGAACAAATGGCACCAATGTCAGGTACGTTGAAATGGTCTGAAAATGCAGATCTTGGCTATTATGCCCAGAACCACAGTTCTGACTTCGCAGAAGATTTGAACCTGTTTGACTGGATGAGCCAGTGGCAGAATGAAGGTGAAGACGAACAGACCATTCGTGGCACTTTGGGTCGTATGCTGTTTTCATCCAGCGACATCAAGAAATCTGTCAAAGTGATTTCTGGTGGTGAACAAGGCCGCATGCTGATTGGTAAATTGATTCAGAATAAGCCGAATATTCTGCTGATGGACGAACCGACCAACCACATGGATATGGAATCCATTGAAGCCCTGAACCTGGCGCTGGAAAACTATCCAGGCACCTTGATGTTCGTTAGCCACGATCGTCAGTTTGTATCCTCTCTGGCGACTCGCATTATCGAAATCACTGATTCAGGTATTGTGGATTTCCACGGTACTTACGATGACTACCTGAAGAGTCAGGGTGTTGTAGAAGCTTAATCCTCGCTATACATCAGGGCAGCATTCTGTTGCTGCCCTGCCTCTGTGCTTTGTTCAGACCGAACGACTGAAAGATCACCATGGGTACGGCCGATAAAGTGGCCACCAGCCTGAAACTGGAACAGCCAAAATTCAGTGCTTGCCTTGCATTCGACGCATCCCAACAATTTGTATCCGATTCTCAGCAACTGGCTAAAGATTTGGGTGTGACCGGAACGCCTACGCTGTTTATTAACGGTCAGCGTTTGCATGCTCATGACGCAGGTGAAGGCCTCAAGGTTGAACTTGAAAGACGCCTTGGTAAAAAAGGCTGAGTTAAACCCATTACATCAGGCTTTTTTTCCTGAGCCGGAATACTTCATCTCCTGAGGTTTCCGGCATTCAACTATATCGTAACCCCTCAAACGTCATCTATTAGAAACGCTATACAACCCAGCTCACGCTCTTATTTGACAAACGCCATTGCTGAGCCAGACTTACTCCTCTGAAATAATCACGAATTTCTACACACTTATAATTAATCAAATTTTTCGGCTCGTTTTTTATTTCAACCTGAAAATACTAATCACAATATTGATCCGATTGTAATGTTATCTACAATTTTATCTACAGGAATTTACTCTGTGCGAAAAATTGCCATTAGCTGCTTTTTCCTGTTTTTTTCAATGAGCAGTTGGCTGCTTCACGCCCTATCTATTATTGAGCCTGTTGTACCTTTTTCCCAACCAGATTCTTCTCTCAGAATGAAAAGACTTTTTAATCAAGAGGACTTTTCTCCAAGGCGAACCAATTCAGCTGTATTGTTTGGCGACGCCATTAGTTATCTGGCTCAACCTCCCTACCTTCCAACTCAAGAGAAAATTGAAACAGAATTTGAGTTCCAAATTTCCACCTCTGAAAATAACGAAAAAGACACCTCTCTTTTTCATCTCTGGTGTTTGGTTAACCGCAGTAAAAATCTCTCTCAACAAGAGCTGAGAGACTCGTACAATACTCTAACTAGAGAAAAAAAACAGGCACTGCAAGTGCTTTGGTCACTGTTTATTGAAGCCTATGTAGAATACATTGTTTGGGGTGTATCTCTTCCTGCCGGTGGTGGAGAAACACCAGAAGCTTACCTTAAAAGCCATCACCCGGTTCCTTTTAGCGTATTCCGACAGCTGCAGTCATTACGCCGTGAAGCTCATGAAAAAGAACACATAGAAAATTTTATCAAGCAGCTCAACAAGAAGGTCACTAAATTCATTGGCGATGCGGCCCAACCAGAGCCGGAAGATGCCGAAAGTCTTGGTACCCAAAAGGGTCAAGGCTGGGAAAAAAAGCTCGCAAACCAGCCTCATTTGTTCGATCCTCATGCAACCTCTTTATACAGAGAGAGTCACAAACAGAATCACAGAGAGAGCCACAGAGAGAGCCACAGAGGTAGAAACTCTGAAGGTAGTCATACAGCTCATCATAAAGTCTTAGCAAAATCAGAAACACAATCCATCACAGAACAACTGGCTGTGTTTGGCTTAAGAAGCGTTGATACGAATGCTGATGACCACTGTTTATTTCACGGAATCAGCGCTCAACTTCCACACTTTGGGTATCAACAGAAAGGCACAGATCTTCGTTCCGAAGCCCGTGATTATTTATCAAGAATGCAAGCCTCGGGAACTTGCCTGTCCACTCTCGCACCGGAAATTCTTGAGACCGTTCTGATAACAGATGTAGATCCTACAAAGGACAGCATCACCGACCAGGAAAGAAACGGTTGGCTATATAGTGCGTACAACACTTTTCTTAATCCAAATGTCACCGTACCATCAGGATACGACAAGGCAGCAAAACTTGCCTGGCGCAAAACGCGTTGGGGAGATCACAGTCACCTTGTTCTATTAGCAAACCTTTACAAATTTTACACTCTAACCATTCAGGTAACTGCAGAAGGTATTTCTTATCAATTGGCAATACCAGATAGCATCGCCATCGCTATTGAAGGTACTGAACTCAATTCTCTTCTAGGGAGCATATCTTGGACACACCGAACATTATCTTTTTCGGATCTAAACAACTGGCTGAAGACATTAAATAATACAGAAAAAAACACAATCGGTATAAAAGACACAGGCCTAGGAGCCAGACCTATAGTTATTCTGCTATATGACGGCACACTGGACGAAGCTCATTGGAGTCGACTTTCATTGATCAGCGAGCCCCATAATCTTGCTGATCGCTACTCCTCTAGCTTAATTAATAGTGCACTCATACAAACGCCTGATAACATTCCTCAAAATAAAGATTTATTCAATGCGCCTGCACCTTTGATGCCAGACCTCTCTTCAGCACAACCGGAAATTGCGCCTGGTACTGGTACTGAAAAAGAGTCACCTAAAAAAAAGAAAAAAAGAAAAAAGAACAAGCCCCAACCAATATCACCTATAGATACCTTTACTATTGACGAATCTCAAGTTGGTATTCAGGTTGTTTCACCATCATCGCCTCCCAATGATCCAACACTCAATGCACAACCACCAATGGAGATAAAAAAACCAAAAAACCAAAAGCCAAAAGCCAAAAATAAAAAACCAAAAGAACCAAAAGAAAAAAAATCAACTATTACTACTTTTAATGAAAAAATTCCTGCTTTAACCACAGAGACTGATACGACAAGCACGAACGTTGAACACCTAGCTGAACATGAACAAACTGTTCTACCTGCTCAAGGCTCATCTTCCCAGCCAGAACCTGACCCCGATCCAGAACCTGATCCAGCAACACTGCACGACACAAACGACGATATTGTTGATTCTCAAAAATCGCTTTTAGTGCCTCATCAGATTGAAAAAACACCGGATGAACTTGCAAAAATCAGTGCTGAAAAAGCTGCGAAGAAAGCTGCGAAGAAAGAAAGGCAGAGACAAGATAAAGAAAGACATGAAAAAAAATTAGAGGCAGAAGAGAAAACAAAGGAAAAACATACTAGCGGCTTTAAAGAAGAAAAAAAAGTTCCCAAAAAACGAAGAAGTATAGCTACGTATAAAAATGAAAAAAATGAAAAAAATGAAAAAAATGCAGAAATAGAAAAACAAATAAAAATACAAATGCAAAAACAAGAAAAACAAAAAAATCAACAAGCGCTCATGCAAATATACGGACCAATAAGAAGAAACGAAGAACTAGAGGGATTAGTACCAACTTTAAACGAGTCTCCGTTGGCTCAAACGAAAAGCCATGGCACCAAGAAAGTAAAGACAAAAAAATCGGAAAATACACTCGAATACGAAATATCAAAACTACGAAAAACATCTCATAGTGAATCAATTAATTGGTGGCTAGAACATCTGGATCCGTTACTGTTGGGGCATTTTTATATGCCTAAGAAAGTAGACGTTTATTCAAACGATGCCCTGCTATACGCAACTGCATTCAAAACTTTCAATGACCCTTTGGATAAACTAAAAGCAGGCTTTTACTATTTCATCTATGCAGTTTTATTGCTTAAGCCCAAACTCCAACAGAAACCTGACAGGATTGTTCTCGAAAACCTTAACCCAAACATGGACAAGTTTACCTATGATAAGGTTGAAGCAGCATTAAAAGAATCCAGCAATTTCTCATTCCCTTATGCTCCGTTGTTATCTGCACTGATAAAGGCTTACGGAAAACCGACCAAAGATGATCAGACAACACGTCACGCATTTTTTGCCGATATTATGGACCCGCTATATGATGCTGGCTGGGCAGGTGTTGAACAGGCTATCGAGTTAGTGATGTCGGCAGGGATAAACTCTAGCCCTATTGGTTCCACCCACCTTGTCCGGCACAACAGTATAGGATTAGCGGTATTGTTTTTGAAACTTCACTCTGCACGCCCCGATAAATATAAGCTGAGATTTTCTGTACCAGAAACACAAGCGACCAGTCTTTTCAAACATCAAGCTATTCTCTCTGATCATGCTGGCATTAGTTTACTGAGGGAATGGATTACACAATTTCCGAAGGTAAGTTTTCCAAGTTTTATTAGCCTCGTTACCCCCCCTAGTTGGGAACAATCCTGCCTTCATTCAAAATCATGTAACTGTAAACCTGAGAAAAACAGTTACCGAACTCTAATCGCATTTTCACAAAATAGTTCTCGTTTTTTATCCTTTGACAATAAAAAACCCATTCCTTATCTTTACTTTGTAAATCTTCCGTGGGCAACAGAATTTGATAACCAGGAGCTCATAGATTTATACAGCGGCCGTTTAAGTCAGTATGCTCCTAACGATCCAGACAAAGACCGCCGTGAGTATTTGCTACTATTAGCAAATTTGTTGAAAAGGTCGTCCTCGACACAAGCTCTCCAGGGGCATTGCCTGAATGACATTCGATTGAGTAAACTCGATTCAAAAGACCTTGATCTTATTTTATCTTTATCAGACCCCTTCACCTTACATCCTGAACTTCTAGAAAATATCCATCGCTACTTTCCCCAAATGACTCAACCGGAAATCTGGCAAGCACGAATTCTGATTCTTCATCAAGAATTAATAGAGCGGAAAGCAATACTCCACCCCTCCCAAGAAGTTCTTCAACGAATTACGCTTGTAGAAAGTAATTTTAAAAATTTCCACATAGAGAAAAAAAGGCTTAAAAGCCTATCTTGGGCTCAACCTATAAAATCTCAATCAGATGAAACAAGGGATTCTTTAAAATTTTTAGCTACGAAACAATCGACAAATGAATCAACAAATGAATCAACAAATGAATCAACAAATGAATCAATAAATAAATCAATAAGTAAATCAATAAGTAAATCAATAGGAACATCAATAGGAACATCAATAGGAACATCAAAACTGGTACCTGAAGACGCGCTAAAATCCAGCTCTTTAGCAGAAGGTTCGAACGCTTCCGAGCTTAGAAGCTGGTTAACGTCTATTGGAACTCAGTACACAGACAATGGATGGTGGACTGAAGCCCTACTGCCTGAAGCACTTACAGCTTCTACTTCCACTGGGTTGTTTAATTCTGCCTTCGATGAAAACGCCGAAGCGCTATTCCTTCGATATATTTTCGGTCCACCCGAACTTTTAAAAAATAGAACAGACTCCCTATTGAAAGCGGCAGGTCAAAATCTGCAGGCATTACAATTAATCACCTTTCTTGTTCTAAGCGATCCATCCCTTTCACTTGGATTACTGGTGAGTTTGTCGGAACACTGGTTAGCGCAAATTGCAAAAAATACAATAGATTCCATTCGTTATTATGTAGTTTCTGAAGGTATGCCATCTGAACTCATTGAACACATCTTAAACGACAGACCACACAAGAGTCTCTTTAATGAGATGTTTTTATTAATGAACTCAGCTTCACAAGAAAATAACGCAGGCAGGGTAGGTCTATTATTGAATCGCTTGAATCGCTTTCAACCGCCTCTAAACATGCTGGAAAAGTATTACGCATACATACTGACTCAGCTTATTCTGAAAACAACAGATGATGAGACTATTAGAGACCATGTTCATCAATTAATAGACCAACTGTGCCTCACTGATAAGCCTGAAATATCATCTGTTGATGTGCAACACGACGAGGCAATCTTCAAACAAACGGTAACTATGCTACATTTTATGTTAATAGCGATTCGCTCAAAAAAAATACATCCTACGCAGATCAGTGGCGTAAAGCAGTCACTTTCCATTATCGTAGCAACAAGCAACCGTTACCCTGAAGGAGAAAATAAAAACATCATATTGAATCTTCTACAGAATATACAAGACAGCTTGGATACTTCACCTCAACAGTAAGAGGTGGGTAAAGCTATTCATGCAAAGATAGCCAACAAACGAAAAGATGATTTGCATAAATACAGCCGTAGATTAGTTGATCTGGAGAAACTTGAAGAATTGACTGCCTTTTTTGACGATAACGATGTCGAGATAACATGTTTAAATTTGAGTAATAGTTTTAACTGGCTAGCTACGACATTGCTATCGAAACTTGACACTGAAACAGCGGTACAACATCTTCAGCAGATACAGGAAAAGTTAAGAAAATTACCGTTCGCCTGGAGCTCATGGGTTGCATGGTCAGTCATGTCATCGGCCATTAAAAAATACCAGAATGAAGACAGCCATTTTGGAGAAAATTCCCCTGAGTTATGGAGTGAATTTCTTGAGACTGAAATAAATACTGTTGAGTCTCCTTTACGGTATTGATGAAGTAAAAATCAAAAGTTACTTAGAATAATAGCTGCGATTAGTATTGGACAAACAACCTTGATATACCAGGGCCAGATTTTCCAGAAGAGAGAGTTTTCTGCCTCAGGCCAGCCATTCTTTATCTCTTTCAATTTTTGATTACGACTGATCAACCAACCGGCAAACAGACAAAACAGCAAACTGTTTATCGGTTGAGCGTATTGAGTGGTCAACGTCACTATGAATGAAAATAATGGATCAAAATTAAAGACTACAATCGTTGTTAGTAACATAACCACTAGTGAAATAAGCCGAGTGGCTTTTTTACGCGTCATTCCCATTCTTTCGGTCAAGCTAGCCACTGGAGCTTCCAACATGGAAATGGAAGAGGTAAGAGCGGCAATGGACATTAATGTGAAAAAGGCGAGGGCAACCACTGAACCGCTGACACCCATGTTATTAAACAAAGCAGGCAAGACCTGAAATACCAAAGTGTCACTGCTGGCGAGCTGACCATCCGCAGAAAAAATAGTAATGCCAGAATGCTGGGCAACGAACAGGGCTGGCACAATTAACAACCCAGCGAGAAATGCGATGCCTGTGTCCATCAGGCAAACCTGTAGGGCGGTTACTGGTAGATTGGTATCGCGGTTTAGATAAGAGCCATAGACAATCATTACACCGACACCGAGAGACATGGAAAAGAATGATTGCCCCAATGCTCTCATGACCAGCTGACTGTCTATCCGGTCGAAATCAGGTAACAGGTAATGTTGAAGACCCTCCATGGCTCCATCCTGTTTGAGCATCGATAGAATTAAACCAACCAGCAGAAGAACCAGCAGTGGCATGAGCCTGCTGGACCAACGTTCGATACCTTTTTTGACGCCACCGACAACCACAGAATAAGTCAGAACAATAAACACCAAGGCAAGCAACCAGTTACTGGCTGGCGAAAAGCTGGTCAGCCACTGGCTGGTTTCTTCAAAACCCAGTGAATTGATGACAGGAGATAGGGTGAAGCCGAGCAGCCAACCACTGACGATGCTGTAGAAACAGAAAATCAGACAAACGAAGAAGACAGCGGCAATGCCAATGATCCGGCTGAAATGTTGAATAACGGTTCTATTCGATAGCTGTTCAAGAGCCGTAACGGGGTCTCTCTGCTGATAACGACCGATTAACAGCTCTGCCACCAATACGGGGTAAGCCAGTCCAAGAGACAGCAGAAGATACACCAAAACAAAGGCGGCACCGCCATTCTCGGCCACCTGGGTTGGAAAACTCCATATGTTCCCCAGACCTACTGCTGAACCTGCTGCGGCCAGTATGAAGCCGAGCCTTGAGCTAAAACCTGCTCGTATGGAGCTTGCATTAGTTGTCGGGGTGGTTGAGGGCATTAGGGGTGAGAATCTCCGTATTTAAACAAAATCTGACATGTCTATATGTCTGATGGCCAGCAGAAAGTGTAGATCAGTTTTGCGTCAGGGCACAGCGGTACTGGCTTGCAGCTTTGGTTGCATAGCCAGCTATGGGCTCTACACTTTATTTGAAGCAACAACTCTTTTCGCCATTTTCAGAACTATAGAATTCCTATGATGACTCAATCCCAACACATCAACCTCTCTATGCCTGACTGGGTTCAAAGTGAGTTAGAACGACTGCCTTCTGCTATTCCCGATATCAATGAACGAATGAGAACAGTCATCCGATTTTCCCGTATCAATGTTGAGCAAAATACAGGAGGACCTTTCGCGGCTGGAGTGTTTGAAAAAAAATCAGGAAAAATTATCAGTATTGGGGTTAATCGTGTCATAGATAATCTCTGCACCTCAGCTCATGCAGAGGTTATGGCTTTATCCCTTGCTCAGCAAAAATTGGATCGGTGGGATTTGGGAGGGCAAGATCAGCCTGTATATCAACTGGTAGTAAACTGGCGTCCTTGCATCATGTGTTATGGAGCAACTATATGGTCCGGTATTCGCTCTCTTGCTATTGCGGGGGCTGGTCCTGAATTGGAGAGCATTACAGGGTTTGATGAAGGCCCATTACCTAAGCAGTGGCGAGAAGAGTTAGAGTCCCGAGGTATAGAAGTTATTGACAATGTACTTACAAGTGAAGCCATTGTTGTTTATGAAATGTATAGGGATGCTGGTCGGTTGGTTTATAACAGCCGACAGGGTGATAGAAGTTGACTTGATTTTTGTGATGCATATACCAGAGGCCAAACGTTAGCATTATGAATTCAATATGCCTGCAATATTCTGTTATTTTTCAATCTCGCTGATTAGGAAATAGAAAACTTCTGACCCAGCCTATTATAGTATTCCCACTCATAACATATTTATCCAGTTCACCCATTTGCCCAAGGTACGCTTCGCCTTCAGTAAACAAATATTCTCTTTTCAACATACGTCGATCAGGGTTCAGTTGTTTGATGA
Source organism: Oceanospirillales bacterium (assembly GCA_004762125.1). Classification (GTDB taxonomy): domain Bacteria; phylum Pseudomonadota; class Gammaproteobacteria; order Pseudomonadales; family Endozoicomonadaceae; genus Endozoicomonas_A. The sequence goes on from SIHQ01000024.1 coordinate 61,324, forward strand.
CTTTTGCAGGATTACCACCCACCACGGTGTTTGCAGGAACATCTTTTGCCACCACGGAGCCTGCCGCCACCACACTGTTTTCACCAATAGTGACGCCTTTACCCACTTTTACGCCAAGACCAAGCCAGACATTGTCTTCCAGTATTACGGGTTTATTGCAGCGAAAAGGCCGTAGACGGTTATACAGCCCATGCCAGTCACTGTCGGAGACATAACAACCAGCCGCAAACATGCAGTTGTCACCGATGGTAATGCTGGTTGCTGAGGCAATGGTGGTTCCGGGGGAAATCAGACAGTGATCACCAATAGTGATATGCCCCTGAATACCTTTTCCGCTCCAACTGGTGAGACGAACGGGATTCCAGGGTTCACTGATCAGGTGAACAAAGTCACCTACTTTGATGTTGTGACCAAAGATTTCGGCTGACCTAGGATTCAGCACCATGGGGCACTTGCCCAGAGAATCGAAATGCTTACTGAACCAGTGATTAATATAAAACCGGTTCCAGCGATTGGTCAGGGCTTTCAGCCAATAAGGTTGGTGGTTTCTCCGCATAATAACAGCCTGTTTTTATCTTGATGCAGATACGAGGGGGAACCTGGGTAGGAAACCCTGATTTCTCTCCGGAAGCTATAGTCCAATAAATAGACTTAAAAAGTGACAAATCTTCGGAAATACAGGAGATCAATCGTTCATGGACAGAGCCGATTTTAACAGACCAAAGACGCCACATACAGCTCATGATGCAGGGCTGACTTCATCATCAAATAGTGATGGCGTGGGCAATGGGCAGAGACCGAACGCTATACCCGTTGTTGATCACTCACGAAAACTAACTGAAAATAAATGCCTTGAAGAGCATTCAATAACAGCGGTTCGCATAAGAAATAAACGATGGTCGACTGAATTACCTTTGCTGATAAGCGACTGTTTACACGGACTCCCTAATAGTAGATTGCAGAAATTAAGAGTTGAGATCAATGGCTTGCCGCTTGAACAACAACTCCGTCGGCTAGAGGAACTGCATACATTCGTGAAGAACTCAGAGAGTTCACAACTCGATGAATATAGCCAAAGTAAGAGAGAAACATGTCGAGACCTTTTGTTATTTAGCATAGCGTCTCATATGAATGCAGTTACTGAAGAGCAGAAATTGCATAATGAACTGGGTCACCATAAATGTTTTGATGGCTTCGATACCAAAGAGTTGTGGCGTCTTTTTATTGATGAGCAAAGGTCAGAATGTTCGCCTTACTATGGGAAGTACACTTTTGAGAATGAAGTAGGTTATTTGGCAGGTTGCTTTAAAGCGTTTCGATTAGCATTGGAGACACTTAGAACAAGAGATACAAGCGCGCCTTATACGTTTGATCAATTCGTTGAGTTGCATCGTGTTGTTATTAGTGGGGTAAGAGATCGATCCGGGCTGCCCCTTCAAGAAGGTATTGAACACTCGAAGTGTGTATATCAGCTTCATTTGAGTGAAGAGGGGCAACGAATAAAAGGTCAAAACATGTCAGAAAAATGGAAGAATGAGGTATTTAACGATTCACATATGAAACAGTCTCAAAAAATAATAGATGGTGTTTTCGAGGTGGTTGAAACTCTTTATGAACTTCCTCATTTCAGGCTTCTCCATAAATCAAACCGAATTACGATAGAAGTACCTGATGTCTCGGAGTTCAACACTGAGGAATATTTTTGTATAGGGCATCGCCACAGGGGTTATAAGCCAGGCTACCAAGTAACTCCTGAAGCTCCATTCAAGGGAAGCGAAGAACCAGAATTAAAAAAAGAAGTTAACGCTATTTTTGAAGACGCTTTTGAAAAGCTCAGAGCTGAAAGTCGCCAGGAAAATAAAGAATTGATTATCCTGGATTGCCTTGCTCTGCTGGATCGAATGCACTTGTTCAGTGATGGTAATCTCAGAGCTATTGTTTTTATCCTTGGGAATGCCATGCGTATAGAAAATGATCTTGATCCCGTCATTTGGTATGACCCGAACAGGCTGGATGGTTTCTGCAGTGATGAACTATTAGTGGATGTACATAAAGGGTGCGAACGATTTAATAGCTATAAATCCTAGGGTAAACCAGGACCTCTATTTTTGTTATTATATCGCAATAAATAACCATGAGTAGTGAATGCAGCTCGCTCCGAAACATAAAAAATACTACAAATATTGATAGAGCTGCATTTTTATAGTAAATAACCACGAAAAAGAAAAATTCTATATGCCTCTGACACTTCCGCTGACTCTCCCGTTAGACATTGATGCAGTAAAAGGCTTTCTGGCCCATGATGAAGGAGAAGCACTTTATCAATATGCCTTTGATGCCAGTCGCCTTGGTCCCTGTCTGGAAATAGGCAGTTACTGTGGCAAGTCCACTGTTTACCTTGGTTCTGCCTGCCAGAAGAACAACAGTGTTCTTTATGCGGTTGATCATCATAGAGGCTCTGAAGAGCATCAGTTTGGTGAGGAATACCATGACAATGACCTCTATGATCAGCAGTTGAAGCTGATGGACAGTTTCAAAGTTTTCAGAAGTACCATGAGAGAAGCTCGACTGGACGATACCGTTGTTCCCATTGTCTCTTCCTCAGCGGTTGCTTCCCGCCACTGGGCTACGCCCCTTGGTATGGTGTTTATCGACGGTGGCCACAGCGAAGAAGCCGCTCAGATCGACTACCGCAGTTGGGTCGCTCATATCAAACCGGGCGGCATTTTGGCTATTCACGATATCTTTCCAAACCCTGAGGAAGGCGGGCAGGCTCCTTACAATATCTGGAAGCTGGCAAAAGCATCCGGACTGTTTGAAGAGCTGCCCATGGTCAACACTCTAGGGTTGTTCCGTCGCCTTTAAATCCCTACTGAGCTACTAACAAGCACTAATGAGTTGCCGCTGTCGCCCTTTCGGTGGCGGGCAGCTCTACAGGATCAATGTCCAGTTGTGACTCAAGGAAAAGCTTCGAAGCCGCTGTATGCTCGGTAAGGGCATCAGCTGCAAGGATAATGGCTCCTGCTGTCCACGAGGTTTTCTCAATAGGCCAGACCACCTTGTCCCGATACTGATATCCGGTCCAGTAGCCACCATCATCCTCTCGCCAGTTATGAAGCCAGCTATAAACCGTCATGGCTTTCTTCCTTTCACCAGCCGCCAGTAACGCCATAGTCAGCTCACAGGATTCAGCAATGGTGACCCAAGGCTCGTCACTAACGCAGCAACACCCCATATCTTTTCGAACAAAGGTATCCCAACGCTCATCAATTCGATCTTTGGCTTCCTGTCCCCTGAATACACCGCCGAGAATAGGGTAGAACCAGTCCATAGAGAACCGCTCTTTACTTTCCCATGTTCGGTCAAAGCACTCTGGTTGATACTTAAGGGCACGAGCCAGCTTATGCCAGCTTTTACGCCAATGTGAAGAGACTCTACCAAGGGCTTCAGCAATATGAATAGCGCATTCGAGGCTTTTCAGTAATGAGGAACAGCCGGTAATAAGCGCATCTTCACGTTCCGGATTGCCATCCGCTTTTACGGCCCAGTAAATTTCGCCGGTAGGCGCTTGCTGACGTAGAACAAAGTTTATGGCTTTTTCAATCGCAGGCCATAGATCTGATAAAAAAGCTCGGTTCTCAGTGATCAAAAAATGATGCCAGACACCGGTTGCAATATAGGCGACAAAGTTTGTTTCTTTTTTATCACTATCAACAGGAACACCATCGACATAATTGGCGTACCAACTGCCATCATCCAGCTGTTGCTCTTTCAACCAGTAGTAAGCCTGCTCTGCCTGTTCGTGGTATCCGGTGATACTCAGCCCCATGGCGGCCTCAATATGATCCCATGGGTCCAGTTTACCACCCTCAAACCATGGAATACTGCCATCCGGTTGCTGAATAGAGAGAATAAACTCAGCGGACTGATTGAAAAACAGTTGAGGAAACAACCCTTTGGTCAGCAGCAGGTTATCCATGGGGAACCTCCGCTGAGTTCTCTGCTGAATTCTCTACTGAGCTGCCTTCACTCTCTGCAGCCTGACTGTGCTGCCAGCGGAAATACATGACAACGCTCTTGCCTAGAACCGGGTCCAGTACTTTTTCAGCCGTGCGTGTGATCCAGGGCTTTTCCATTAAATCCCACACCAGCATTTTGTGATATTGATCCACCAGTTTTGAGGGTTGCTCCCATTTCCAGCACTTCAGCCACCAGTAGGGCGAATGGAGGGCGTGGGCCCAATGACGGGCATAACGTTTCCAGCCAAAGGCCTCTATTTCACGCTGTAGGTGCAGAGCGTTAAATATACGAATATGGCCGCCTTCTACCTGATGGTATTCGCGGCTTAAACGCCAGCAGATTTCTTCTGGCCAGGCTCTGGGCACGCTAATAGCCATCAGACCTTCAGGTTTTAACACCCGTCTGATCTCTTTTAATACCGCCTGATAATCAGGAATATGTTCCAGAACTTCGGAACAGATGACCTTATCAAAGCTGTGATCTGCAAAAGGCAGCTGAGTGGCATCTGCTTGCTGGAACACCAGTGAACGGTCACTGCCGTCACCTTCCAACCATGGTTTAGCGTCTTCTTTTCGTTGTGAAGCCGTTGCCAGATCTTTTTCAGACAGATCTATGCCGGTAACATCCACCCCGGCTTCAAGCCAGGCGCCAATGGAATGTCGGCCTTCTCCGCAACCGACATCAAGTATTCGGTCACCGTCGGTTAACTGCAATCGACTGAAATCTATGGTTTGCATGCTCAGGCCGTTTTGATCTGTGGTGAGGAAAACCCTGTTTGAGCCTGAGTGGCTGTTCGGTTTTCAATAATATGCTGGTAATACTGTGCGAACTGTCGAGCGGCTACCTTCCAGCAAAAAGTTTCTAGAATACGCTCTCTGCCTCTCTGCCCCAGCTCTTTGATGCGATCCGGGTTGTCGAGTAAATGGCTCAAAGTTTGAGCCAAAGCCTTGCTGTCGCCAGCAGGAACAACGATTCCGGCATTACCAACCACTTCGGGCAAGGCGCCGCCATCGGAAGAGACCATGGCACAGCCACAAGACATAGCTTCGCCTGCGGGCAAACCAAAACCTTCATAAAGTGAAGGAGAAACTGCAATGGATGCTTCAGCGTAGTGTTCAACCATTTCCTGAGTAGAAATGCCGGACACAAAAGTGACTGAGCTTTCCAGCTTCAGTTCCTTTAACTGACGTTCTGTCTGGCCATTTTCATTCAGTTTACCAACGACCAGCAACTCCAGCTCCGGATAATCCGGTTTAAGTTGAGCGATGGCTTCCAGCAGAAACTTCAAACCTTTTAAGGGCTGATCTGCTGATGCCGTGGTCATCAACCTGAATGGCTTACGACGGATGTCTGGCAATGGTTTAAATACATCAGTATCAATACCGTTAAAGATCAATTCAATGTCTTTTTCAGGGCGATCAAAGGCCTCTGAAATATCTTTTCGGGACTGCTCTGACACCGTAACAATGTTAGGAAGCTGCTGAACCACCTTTTTCTGCATTCCCAGAAAGGAATACCAGCGTTTGGTGAGTAGTCTCATGCCCCAATCTGGACAAGCATCCAGCGCCAGCTGACGATCTCTGGTAATGGGATGGTGAACGGTTGCTACAACCGGTGTGCCCTGTTTTTCAATAGCCAACAGGCCGTAACCCAGACACTGATTATCATGAATAACGTCGTAATCATGGGGTGTCTTTTTCAGGTACTTCGCCACTCTTCGGGCAAAGGTATAAGGCTCGGCAAAGCCACCCGTTGCCATGGACCACCACTCAAAGAAGTCTGACCATGACTTTAAGTGCTGCGGTCGCAATGCTTTTATATGACTCTCGGCGTTAAACAGATCAAGGCTGGGTATTTCGATCAATCGAACCCTGTCATCCAGTTCCGGATAAGGAGGGCCTGAGATAACATCCACCTTATGACCAGCTTCAACCAACGCTTTACTGAGATACTTGAGATAAATTCCCTGACCACCGACGTATGGATGGCTGCGATAACCCAGCAGACAAATGTTCAATGGCTTTATAGCAGAACGAGCAGTGTCGGGGATTGTTGCTGTTAGGTTATGGGGTGCTTTTTCTTGTATGGACATGCTTTTTCTGAAACCTGTCAGTCAACCTGGTGATCTCCCTATGGGAGCTTTTTTTCCTGTTTATATTCTTCTGACCTGAACTTCCTGGGGTCAGTTTACTGTGCAAGAAAATAACACATAATGTTACAAATTAAGACAGGGGATTTTTCGACTCGAATGGAGCTGTATTGAATTAACGGATTATTGCTGAAAGGTGTCGCTACCAAGTATTTAAGCAAATATCTTGGTTAGAGAAGAGCTTTAAGCTCATGGGATCTGACTCTAGCTCGGTTAATTGAAAACTGGCAGAGCATTGGATCTATCACCTTCAACTCTGAACAGAGCCTGGACTTATATCTCTGTTTCAGAGGTTTGGGCTTTGCCCATGGGGGGATTGTTTCCACATTTTCATATAGGCCATTCTTTGTCTTTCAGCGAGAGGTAGAGTTTCTGGTTTAGGCCATTCTGATATGGGACCGGATAATACTTGTTTGAGTGAAAGGCTCGCAAGGTCATCAGAAAGCTCAGTTCGAAGAAATTCAAAATAGCCTAGTAACCAATCGCAACGTGTTTTTTCGATTTCTGAAGGCATTGCCGATTTTACTTTTTCCAATGAGTCAAAACAACGTTGAAACACCCAGTCCATTTGTTCCTTTGGAAATGTTTTTAAATGATCCATCCAAGGATGCATCATATCTTTTTTGGTGCAAATCGGTTTAGCAAATAGATCACTTTTTTTACCACAGTATGCAAGCTTTGAATAGTGATGCATCTCATGACATATAATACTCGTAAAGCAAGTTTGTAGTTGATGCTCAAGTAATCTCTCTAGCTGATCCGAGGGCATGCCAGCATTGAATAATTGGGGACATTCAATTATATCAGCGCTTTCGTAACTGCAAATTCTTGGATATAACTTATTGATGTAGAGTAAGATATTTCCCACGCCTTTAGCAGTATTGTCCCTGAATAAATTGGATGTATAGTTTAAGTTCGAATAAATCGCGGCACTTTCTCCATTGTTCAAGAGCGTTTGATTAAAATTCGACGTAAGTAAGTTAAAACTACTGTCGAATGTCAGTAGGTTAATCGTATTACTTTCTAGTGCAGCTAGTAATGCTTCAGGCTTTTTACAATGAATCAGTTTGCTAATAAGTTTGATTTCAAATGGTCGTACGACCGGACTGATTGAATAGCTGGTCAGAAGTGGAGGGATCCATATCAGAGGAATAGCGTTAAAAATTATTGCCAGATAACCCTGGTTGATTTTTGAAGCTTTTATAAGTTGATAATAGATATTCTCATACTCGATAATAGACAGATAAATATTTAATTCATATTCGAACTGATTTAATGCACTAAATGGCGAATATAAATGTTCATCATCATAGTGTTTTTGGTAATTGATTAAGCCAGCATACAACTCCTCTTTCAATAATCTGAGTAATACTTTTCTATCAAAATCTGCAGCTTTTTCTGGGTTTGTTCTATTCAGTGCAGCTCTATATGCAGCTAAATAGCAGCTCGCCCGAAGAGATTGATCTTTATTTACTAAGTCATCAGGATTGCTGAGTATTTTCTGGGTTTCCATCTCTAGTATATCGAGTGGCAACAAATCCAGGTTGAATTTGAAAAAATCATTAGAATTGATATCTCTGTTATATAAAAAAAGAGCTGCGTCCCTTACTTGTTCAGGATTAAATATCTTTAACGCTTTTATCGCAAATATAATATTATCGTATAGGCCCAATGCCTTAGATTCATTAATAATCTCATAATACAGTTCGAGAACTTTATTCTTCGATTCATTACGAAAGCCGTTACTACTCATTAATACTAGCAATTTAAGGTCCAGGCATTTAGGAAAACGATTTAAATTATGGAGAAATACGTCACCTGTTTTCGTAGGATGACAGTGTGGGAAGTTGGGGTACCGAATAGTTTTAAATATCCAACGAAGTTCTTCATCGCTGGTTTGCGACACTAAGAAACTGTTTAGATATGCACTATCGTCACTCATATTTGATAGTGAGTGTAGAAATAAACGGGTATTTTTTTGCTTGACCAGAAATGTAAGTATTTCGTGCTCAATTTTTATATCACCAAACTTAAAAAATCTATTAGGAGAGCATTGATAAGTAACATGAGGAGTAGAGCAGACACAATACTCTTGAATGATATCCAAACCTCTCTCTATTTCTTTCTTGATCACTGGTGATATTTTAAGAGATTTGTGTTCATCATAGTATTCAATAGTTCTATTCAGGAAAGAGAAAACTCTTGAGCTGTTAGTGATTTCCACTACTAATTTCGATGCAAATGCTTCTGGCAAAACGGGGAGGAATCTGAGTATTGTTTCTGTCTTATCATCTGATAGTGAGTTCTTTTCCATCATCCATGGAGGCAGCAAACGAATGTAATCTTCTGGTGTGATTGAGCGATCGGTCAAACGGCATAGCTCGGCTATAAAAATAAAATTGCCATGGCTAACCGCAGTATTTATAGCTTCGTCAATCAGAGATTTTGAGTTTGAAAGAAGAGGAAGGCATTGCTCCAGTTTTTGCCACTGCCCTGATTGAGCTGCGCTGAGTAACATACTATCCGAGTGGGCGCCGCCGTAGTTGACTAATAATCTTCCCAGGGTGCTCTGTGTATCTCCATACAGTGTCAGTGCGTATGAACATATACTCCTAAAAAGGGTGTGTGGTTCAGCTGCTTGTTGCATTCGTTCGGTGGCTGTATCTGGAGCCGTAACAACTGAATGGTCAAATTGTCCCTGCTTTACGGGTTCTGATTTTTTGCTGTCAGTTTCGGGTGAAGGCGGTGTTGAGTTGGCTCTGCCTGGAGGGAGATTGTCCACTAGAAGGGAACCTTATTATGATATATTCATGTTCATGAATATATCGACACGACAAAAGCTAGCTGAAGACTCATGATGCAGAATTAATAAATGTAAACTAATACGATTGACTACTTATTTGTCAAAAGAGCCAAAACAACTAATTTCATATTGAAATTCAGATAGTTTTATAAATTGAAGAATCGAGTTGTCTAGTCGAATCGATGTTTAATGCAAACAAACTCTTACGTTTAATCTCGCCATTTAATAGAACAACCCATGCTTGGGAACTGTTCTTTCGGGCCGTGTCCTGTTTTGGCAATCATACCCATGGCATTAACTAATTCAGGAACTCTGTTCGACGTGTTTTCCATACGAATATCATCAAGTCTACCGCGATACTGTAACTCACCATTTTTGTTGAAACCAAAAAAGTCTGGTGTGCAGGTTGCGTTATATTGTTGTCCTATCGTCTGATCTTCATCAATTAGATATGGAAAGGTAAAGCCATACTGTTTGGAAAAAGCTTTCATGTTATCGGGAGAATCTTGCTCGTACATATGATAATCATTAGACATGATTGCCAAAACGTTCACACCTTCAGCCATTAATCGTTTTGTGTCTTTAGCTAAGCGTTCGCCTATACGCTGGACATAAGGGCAATGGTTGCAAATGAACGCGATAAGCAACCCTTTGTCGCCTAAGTGTTCTCCCATAGTGAAGCTTTTACCATAAGCGTCTTGTAGTGTGAAATCGGGCGCTTGCCAGCCAAAGTCACAAAGCGGTGTATCGAGTAACATCGTCTAAAATCCTTCCAGTTACTGTTTTTGAACAATAAAATAGCTGTGCATTTCAGGATACTGGTCGTATTCAAAGTGTCTACAAATACAACCCTGACTTGAAATCAGTTCCATAAAACCTGTTACACCTAGTGTGGAATAATAGACTTCAGGGCCCATGAAATCATCGGTGTGATCTCCAGCTTCGTCAACGCCTCCGCAAGAAAAAATCAACACACCTTTAGACGTTAAACCCTTCATAAGCTTGGTCAGCATACTTGCTTGCTGATTAAGGGGCACATGCCAGATGCTGTCCCAAGCCGTAATGAAGTCATACTGTTTAGGCAGGTTCCACTCACAGATATCCTGATGGTGAAAAGTAATATCAGGATGACGTGTCTTTGCGAGATTGATCATCTCAGAAGAGATATCAACGCCTTCAGGCGAGAAGCCAGAACACTGAAGTAAGTCGATAAAGCGCCCGGTACAACCACAACCCACATCGAGAGCATTCCCTCTGTTTTTTATAAAAGCCAAGGCACGTTCATGCTGCTGAATGCCATTACTTCTATTAAATTTTTCAGAGGTCCATAAATGGGTGATCTGATCGTAGGCTGTGCCAATATCGGTAGGCTTCATCAATCCTGGTTTCCCAAAAATTATACTGTGAGCGTGGCCAGCTTATGCTTGTCGAAGCAGCAATCTATTGGCAAAGACCATTATCAAAGCTCTTTAAGTCAGCAAAAGATGAACCATGAAAACCCGATAGAAACATATCAGTGTATAGCTTACAGCGTTCTTGTTGGTCCTGTATTTTCGTGTCGTTCTGCAATCTGTCGTGCATATCACGGGCACTTAGATTGTCAGCAACCATTCGAATACCCTTGTAAACGAGATTACTGGTAGAGACCCTTTGTCAGAGCAATAGCAGAATTAGAATGCGGAGATCGTATAAGTACCCCAGCGGTTGCTTTGCGATATTTTAGGTTGTTTATTTTTTTGCCTTTCAAGGAACGACTACAGCTCCATACCTAGCTATGCGGCCGTAGTCGTGACGAAGTAAGCACGGAAAAAGCAAAGACCAGAATATTTGATTTCATACGTCAAGGTACTTATGTGATTTTTAATGCTTTATTCTTTTTTTTCATAACAAGATTTGCATAAGTCGTACCCGTAGTATTCTTTTAACTTTCTATTCTCGGGTTCATAACATGTTTCACAACGCATTCTTTGGTCTCCGTTTTTGATCTCCTTATGACAGTCGTCACAGCTAATTTTGAAACCATCTTGAAAATCTGAATAAGCTGTTGACAAGCTGGATTGACAATTAGGGCAAATCACCGATAGCGGCTCAGGGTTAGTTGAGCATTTTCTGCATAATTCAAAACCTATGCCATTCCTACCATCTGGTAGCAGTACCGCGGTTTTTGAATCGAGACAGCGTTGGCAGGAATAGTAATTTCTAGCCAAGGTTTGTTTGCATTGATCACATGCAACATCTTCAGTTCCTGCATCTGCTTGATGCTTGAATTCCATAACTTGAGACACATATTTTCTGTCTTTGCATTTTGGACAGAAGACCGTACTGCTATCGTGATTAGCTTGATCACCTACCTGTGTATATCTGCCAGAGTAGTCACTGTTAGCTTCAAAAAATTTCGTCTGATAATCTTTATCCCCTTCCACATTACGAGGCTTAGGCCATCTTGGTGCATCAAACAACGTCTTAAAAAAAGTATCTGTTACCACCGATTTTTGATCCAACTCCGTGTCCTGTCCAGCTTTACTAAGATCTCTCAGTCTTGCATAGACAGCATTAGATGGATCTCTGCTTGGCTGGTTTAATATAGCGAAAGCAGCGCTACTGAATTGATTCTGTTCTTGACCAACATGGGATGTTGGAAGCCTAACAATATCTTGTTGTCCCCCAGCCTGCTTCGAGCGATCGATCATTGTGATTGATGCTCTACCATCAATATCGATGCTGATACCAGGGTGGAGAACTCCATTGGGTATCCTTCCAATCCTATGTGCCGGATGATAAACAGTAACAAAGAGTTGTTGCAGTCCATTCCACCGCTCTTCTAAAGTTAAATAATACTTGGCATAGCGGCTTAGGTCAGCATTCACTGTTCCCTTACTTGAGAGAATAGGTACCTCAAAAGAGAGCGCTTTTGCTTCAGCGGTTGCACGCCAATGTCGTTCATTGGCTAGGTCTTTACGGGTCTTCAGAAAATACAGTGTTTGAAAGTAAGGTTCCAGTTGTCCGGGTGAGCAAGATAGCCCCTGTATCAAAACTGTTGCGTCACCAGTAGTGAGCTTTGAGTTGTGTATATGTATGCTAAATGATGGCTGATCACCACTGCTTTTTTCCGAATAGCTTATCCAATAGTTTTTATTATCTGATTTGGAGCACCGAACTTTAAGATATCGTTCAATCGTTTCTATATCGTCCTGATCGGTATAGTTAAAAATATGGTTCAATGTACTTTGAGATAATGCCCTCGGGTTTATTTTGAATTCTATGCTGTCACTCCCAGATGTGAATGGTTGACCATCAGGGCGTGTTATAAGTTTTGGTGAAGCATAGCTAGGTTCAGGTTCTGGAACTACTTGAAGGAACAAAGAGGTGTGATTTGCAACATACATGAAATAACGTACAGATAAACTTTGAACTGTTGCTTTTACGCCAACACTGCTAGGCATGACTAGTTGCTCAGCTAAAAATATATTTTGTTCCTCAGAAAGATTGATATTGGTGCTTATCGAACGACTGCTGATCAGGTCATTGATGAATTGTAGTTGAGCCGCGGCATCGTCCTTCAGCGCCTTTATACGTTCTAAAAACAAATAATGTAAATGTAAATTTCTTGCTTCACTTGCACTTGTATGAACTGTTGCCTGAATAGCTTGAATTTCATTTTCGAAATCAGACTCTGAGTGCATAGCAGCAAAAGAAAGAATAGGGTGCTCACCGAGTAGCAACTCTGTGAGGGTGATCGCAAGAGCTTGAAAATCTGCTAGAAGCAGGTTGACTGGTTCAGCTGACGCTGAGGATCCCATCATCTGGTTTGAAAGACTCACAGAATCAAAATAACCCAATGTGCCGACTTTGATATTAAGCAATGGTGGTTTTGTGCTGTACTCAAATTGATGGAAATTAAGCCCTAAATCAACGAGTACCCATTTTCCATCTAGCACCATAAGGTTTCCGGGCTTTATATCGAGATGAGCAAAACCTGCCTTATGCAAGCGAAGTATTGCACCCAGAAGATCCTTAAATTGAGTAAAAATGGTAGAGACTGGTTGTTCTTCTGAAGTGTATTTTTCTGCCATAGGCATCACTTGAATGTAAAAACCAATGGCTTCACTTCCATTCACCAATGGATCATCTGAAAAATCTACAAGTTTATGCTCTTCAATAGGAATGACAGCTGATCTGTCATTTTCAGATACTTCATTTAACGCATCAACAGCTGCATACAGTGTTTTATATTCTGACAGTTTGCCTGATAGAATCGGTATCAGTTTCAGAGCGTAATCTTTACCGTTTTTGCTGACGGTGAACACAACGCCTTCAGCCTGAGCATCGATAAAGCTCTTGACGGTGTAACCCATTTCTTCTGCGAATGGAGTTACAAGCTCCTTCAGATGTGCATCACTGGTATCCAAATCGGTTGATTTTCCAGTACGGTCTCGTAGTTCGACATAGATGCTCTCAACGAGTTCTGCTGGCGTCTGTTTCGTGGGCATCAGGGAGTATGCCGACGGCCCTTGACTGCTTAGTTGAAGATTTAGAGAACCTGTATTTTGTAGTATTTCATTGTCTTCAGAACCTCTATAAATGTCTTCTTCATCGCTACTCTCCTCTTCACTACTGCTTTCATCACCACTTACAGTAACAGTATGTTCAGGACCGCCTTCAGATGGTTTTCCACCGCCCTCTACAGGTTCATCATTTTTCTCTGTTTCTTTGCGCCACTCTTTCATTAACTGGTTCAGGCGAAGATTATGGGGAGTGTCATAACCATAAGGCCCACCATAACCTTCTCCGGTATAACCAAACATCTCCATCAGTTCCAGAAACGAGAGCTTCTTTTTTTCTACGCCCAAGGTTGCTGAAATGTCATAAGCATCGTCAGTCGTAAAAATATCAAGATTAATAAAACCATCAGACTGCTGCTGATATACCCATAGCGTAATTGAGTCGGCGCTCATGGCCTCTTCAAATCTTGCTGGTTCCAATCCAGGTGGAATATAGGACTGGTGACGGTACGTAGAGGTGAGATCTTCAATAGCAAGTGACAAGTCACGCTGACACTGTTTCGTGAGAATTAAAAGTTCTCTTTCGAGAGATACGTTTTGCGTTTTAAATTGGCTTATTATTTTTTGTTGATATTGTTTATTACGTTCAAAAAAAGCAATGTGAATGTCTTGTCCATCACAGATGATTCCGGGAATTATGTCGTACACAAGATTTGTGTCTGGGACATAGAAAGTATCACTAGAGTGAGTGTTGATTGCCGGAATAGGTGATATGTCAGGATTGAAAACATTAAGAGGAAAAGGTGCAGGTTGTGGCAACTGCTTTAGCTTTTGAGCTATATATGAACTGATTCCGACTAATCTGACAGCTCCAGCGCTGGTTTGATCTACTACTTGCAAGTGAAAATTCGTGTTTTTTACTGGAAAGTGATATTCATTATTTGAAATTGAACTCTGTACGCAAGAATCATGGCCAAGGCAGCGAGGACTCCAAGAGGATGGAAGAGAAATTGAAAGTGAACAACCTGCTTCGGCCTGGCTGCACTTCTCCGGAATAACAACGGCTTTCCGTCCAGACACCAATCTGGGTGCTTTCGGTTTAAACTCGGGCAGTGACCCTAACTTGGGAAAGATCTCAAAACGGTTGATGGGCTGCGTAAATGTATCAATGGACAGTTCAGACTGGATGGAACCAAAAGCGTGCAACTGCGTGGTTACTGTCAGCAAACAGAATACACACATTAATCCATACAGAAAATGAGATGTTTTTTTATTTAATAGCATTCCGAATGTCCTAGGAATAAAAGCCCACAGCAACTGATTAGTATTGCACAGAGAAATATGAAGATAGTTTAATTTTTTAATTAGTGTGGCATATGTAAAAAACACATAAAAATGATGTATCTCATATTTGAATTTGAGTTTTATTTTAGAGTTATGGAAGTACGAACGTTCATTTGATTAATCGAATTTTATATTCAACATATTTCACAACGATTTATCAGAAGTGCTTCAAGATTTACACTGAATTTTATCTTTAATTAAACATTGATAAACCCCCGGCTATGCCGGGGGGACTCGCACGGGTTCTACCTTTACCACGGTATCTACCTTGATGTTTCCGCCAAGAAACATTGAGGTGTTACCCATGCCAGACTACAAGAGTCTGAGTCATACT
>SIHQ01000025.1 GCA_004762125.1 Oceanospirillales bacterium
AATGGATACAGCGAAGTCATCATCGGCAGTCTTCATCTGGCAATTACTGTTCCCCAAGACCTCGTCATGGGAACCAACCAACTTAATTTCACTGTGCCTTTTGTCTAACCACTCTGTTTTCCAGTCTACCAACCCATCCTCAGTACTGGCATCATGCCTCGCCTTGAACAGCTTTCTGCCGCCAAAGCAGATATAAGAATCTTTGTCGGATTTCATCCGCTCGATACGGCCTGACAGTCGTTTAAATCGACGTCTTTTCTGAAAAAGAGACTGGGAGGTTTTTGAGTGATCCTGACCGGAACGCTTTTGCCCGACCACTTTCTTAGCCAGCTTTGCAATATCGCCCTTCAGCGTATCCAGCTTGTTTTCGTCCTGAGCAATGCAGTTCTTTCGATTAGCCTCTTGCGACTTAATCTGACCTTTTAAATGCTGCTCGACGCCACGCATAACGCGATAAGGAAGGCGCTGGCCAGTGAGGACATGGTAGTCTTTTCGGGATTTACAGCGGCCACTTTTCAGGGCAGCGTAGTACTGGCGACACACCTCACCAAACAGCACAGCATAGTCGTCCAGAAAGCATTTCTGCTCCTGAGACAACGACAGCTTGGCTGGATACGTGAGATAGGTTTCGCTCATACTCTGCTTTATACAACTGTTTATATATACAGTTGTGCAGCGTGCACAAGCTACACGACAATCGCAATATTAATCAGGCGACCGACAATGGCGGAAGATTTTAAGCTTTTCCTGTTTTTATGGCTTCTTTTTCCGTACAACCTTGCGCTAAACACTGTCATCAACTCAATAACATCGTGGCACAGCCGGTTTTCGAATGTCTCATTCACCTCTTCCAAAATCACTACTTCCGTCCCAAAGTAAGCACAGAATTGGAAACAGACAGTCTTTGTTTTTGGGTTTCCAGATCTTTTTTCTGGTCATGCGAGGATACCCGAGCGTAACCCACATTAATTCTGTTCTGCTTTATTTGGTCAGGATGAGTAATGGCCAGCACTTGAGAGACACTGTATCGACGATGACCACCGATAGATCGACACTGAGGAATTAATTTCTTGGAAGAGTGCCATCGACGCAGAGTAGAAACGGCCACACCCAGCATGGCTGCGGCCTCCCCGACACTTAAAAACTGTTTCATTGTTGTTATTGTTACAGCTAAAACTATTAATATATCAACAAACAGCAAGCGGATGAGTAGGTTTGGTCAGAAATTACACCTACTGCTCTCTACCCTCCCAAAATCAGACTTGCTGCAATCAGCCACATAGCAATACAAACCAGCAGATCAATAACTTTCCAGACCTTTGGAGAGGAAACCAAAGGAGCCAGTTTTGCGGCTCCAAAAGCGAGACCATAAAACCACAAAAGCGAAGCTGTCGAAGCTCCCAGTACAAACAACCAGCGTTGCTCTCCAAACTGAGCACCGATACCACCCAGCAAAATCATGGTATCCAGATAAACATGAGGATTCAGAAAGGTAACAGCCAGCGTTGCCATAGCTACCTTTTGCCAGCTGGCTTTCAATGCATTGTCAGCCACCAACTGCTCTGTATGAAAGACCTTCCGTAAAGACATAAACCCAAACACCAGCAGATAAGCTGCACCTCCCCAACGAGCGATGGAAAGAAGCAATGGCTCTCCTTGAATCAAGGCACCCAGCCCCATCACTCCCGCAAGAATCAGCAGGAAGTCACTCACCGCACATATAGTCGCGACCAGTATATGGTGCTCACGCTTCAAGCCCTGCCCAAGCAGAAAGGCATTCTGACTGCCAATGGCGAGAATCAATCCACCGCTGATTAACAACCCTTTAAGATAAATTTCAAACATAGAGATACTGCGCTAGTACTTTTTATTGAGAATAAAAATACAAATATATCCATACATTCAGATGTATTTCATCGCACTGCGTAAGACACCATTTTCAGATAGTCACTGCTTTGGGCTATTAAACCGTGATAATTATCATTCGAAAAATTAATATATCTAAAGACACATAAAAAAATCTTATAGAGTTTTAAAAATGTTTGATTACAAGTTACTGGCAGCGCTAGCAGAAGTCGTTCAACAAGGCAGTTTTGAGCGAGCGGCACAGTCCCTCTCTATCACACAGTCAGCCGTTTCCCAGCGCATTAAACTGCTCGAACAGAGAATTGGCAGACCTCTTCTTATTCGATCAACACCGGTACAACCAACAGCAGAAGGCAGAAAACTGATTCAACATGCCAGACAGGTGCAGTTAATGGAAAGCGATCTGCTGGGTGAATTTACACAACTAACGTCTGACATATATCAAACACTGTATATCGCTGTGAATGCTGATTCGCTGGCCACTTGGTTACCCAGTGCTTTTTCCGAGCTGTTTCAACACAATATTCTGATAAAGTTATTGGTTGATGATCAGGAAATCACTCACGAATACTTGAAAAACGGCATGGTCGAAGCCTGTATCTCCACCTGCGAGAAAACTCATCAAGGGTGTAAAAGTGAGCTTCTTGGCTCTATGGAATACGTAGCAGTGGCATCACCGGTTTTCTTCGAAAAATACGGGCATTTACCTTTTCGGCAAATTCCTACTATTGAGTATGATCAGAATGACAATCTGGCCAATGCTTTTCTTAAAAAACATTTTGGTCTTGAACCAGGTCAATACCCTGCTCATAAACTACCCTCTGTTCAGGCTTTTATGGATGCTGCTTTATCCGGTATTGCCTACGCTATAGTTCCCGAATTACAGGCAACACCATATCTTAATTCAGGAGAGATGGTTGAGATGGTACCCGGTAAACGCCTCTCAATTCCTCTTTACTGGCATTACTTGCGCCTTGAAACTTCAATATTAAAACAAACAACCAAGATCATTCATAAAAAGGCGCAAATATATTTAAAACCGAATTAATATTAATTATTAGAACTTTTCTTAACAAATACCTGTCGTTTTTTTCCTTATCAACCTCTTCTCTGAAAAAAAAGATTCTGTCGAAAAGTATGAAATACCACCTCCAGCGGCTTGGTAATAGACATAAGTCATGAAACTGAAAATCAACGACTATTGTCGCTTGCGGTAAACGTACATATATGCGAAATTCTTAATCGCTTAACAAAAAAGCAACATAAGTAGTCAATTATCCACTTAACACTGACTACGGTTGCTCAAAAATTACAAGACAGCCACATACTAATTATATAAACGGAGTCTTTTATACATGATCAATTCCAAGCGCGATCCCATGAGTTTACTAATTGCCGCCTTTGTTGTTGCTGCAGTTATAACCACAGCAGCTACCGCGACAATGAGCTGATTTTTAGATCCGAGTAAGCCAGGGACCGGCTTGCTTGTGACTCACCTTCAAGCATTTTCAGATTTTCTTCTTACGACCGATAAAACACTCGATCTGTTACTACTCCCAGCATGGGAACATCCCAACCTTCTACGGGAATCTTTGGCATTTTCTGGCATTCATGAGCCAATCCAATCAGCCATGGTTTTTCACCAGCTTTCACGAAAGAAAAGGCTCTGTCATAAAAGCCGCCACCCATACCCAGCCTGTTACCTTGCTCATCAAAACCTGTCAAAGGCATCAAAACAAGATCCAGCTGTTCCACAGGAACGACATCGTTTGGATTAAATACAGGTTCAGGAATGCCAAACCGATTATCACTCAACAGAGTGTCAGCCGTGTACCGTTGAAAATGCATTTTTTTAGGATCAACTGAGTCCAGTACTGGCAGAAAACATGTCTTACCGAGCTGCCAGATTTTGTCAGCAATCATCTCAGGGATGATTTCACCATCACTGGCCAAATAGAGTGCGATGTTTTTACTCTGTTCAAAGAACGGCTGGCTCGCTACCAGATTTGCAATATCTACCGCCGCGAGGTTTTGCTCAACATCTGACAAGCTATTTCTCTTTGCTCGAAGCTGTTTTCGAAGGGTGGCTCTTTCCACTGCATTCAACCCTGTTTTTTATTGTTTCAGAATGACATTATACAGATGAAACGCCACATAACAGACAGAAGTAAAGCAATGGAATGGCAAAAAGATCACTATAAGATCAGCTCAAACCCCTCTCTCCTTGACCTCAGCGTCATTCATCATTTCTTATCGAGGGAAGCTTACTGGTGCGAAAGGGCCTCTATACCTGTTCGCTCTCCGAAAAACTTCATAAAGTAACTCACTCCCGATATTTACCAGCAGCAGGATTGCTATGGATAGTTCTGATACTACTGTTTATGACGATGCCAGATTTCATGAGCCCACCGTAAGAAAGCTCAGTTTGCCCAAGCAGCAAGCCTCTCTCCATACGGCCTTTTATCTGGCTTGGCTTATCGAAAATAATCTGTGCAGCGAAGGGTTCAAGGAAGACAGTGAGGATATGCTGGTCGACTACCGAAATGATTCAAAAACTATTGTCGACATTTATAAATGTTGGAACCGTCGCCTCACTGATGACATGCTTTCTTTTGAAGGTAATCAATTTACCATGGCTTACTTTGATTTTAACAAAGGGCTCTATCTCAATGATTACACAGAAATTCTAAAGAAAAATCTACCTTCCGAATTTCACGTAACTTACAGTAGAGATAATCAGCAGTTGATTAACCAACGTATTTCAGAGCGTTTTAAGGCGTGGCAAGAACAGAGGAAAAAACCATTCTGGCAGTTTTGGAAATAGTGTTAAGTACCTGGACGGTCGTTTTGCGATAGACCTTACAAACTCCTGAACCTTTATTACTTGCCATTATCAGAGTTAACGATAACTCTCTTAAAAAGAGTTCTCAAAAGAGTTCTCAAAAGAGTTTTCAAAAAGCTTAAAAATCACTGATGGATAGAATAAATGTTTAAATCGTTTTTTCTTAACAAGAAGTGGCTGCACTGGTCGCTCTTTGGCTCAATCGTAATTCTGCTGGTCACTTGGTACAAGGTGCAGCTGGATGTAAAGATTAATGAGTGGTTTGGTAGTTTTTACAACACCATTCAGGAGTCTTTGGGCAATCCTGGCCAGCATACCTTTGATGAGTTTTTGGGGCAGTGCCTCGAATTTGCCGAGATTGCCGGCATCTATATCGTGGTTGCTGTGCTGCTTGAGTTCTTTATCAAGCACTATGTATTCCGCTGGCGTACTGCCATGAACCAGTATTATACGGATAACTGGCACAAGGTTCGTCATATCGAAGGTGCCGCGCAACGTGTGCAGGAAGATACTATGAGGTTCGCCAGAATCATGGAGTCTCTAGGTGTTGCTTTCATGCGTTCAGTGATGACTCTGATTGCTTTCCTTCCTATCCTCTGGGGTTTGAGTACTCACGTTACTGAACTACCCTGGATTGGCCACGTCGATCACGCCTTTGTCTTCATTGCCATTATTTCTGCAATGGCAGGTACTGTATTATTGGCCGCTGTTGGAGTAAAGCTGCCTGGACTGGAGTTCAATAATCAACGGGTAGAAGCCGCTTACCGAAAGGAGCTTGTGCTGGGTGAGGATCACAAAGAGCGTGCAGATCCACCAACGGTCAAAGAGCTGTTTGGCAACGTCCGCAAAAACTATTTCACACTCTATCTGCACTACCTCTACTTTGATGTGGCCAAGTGGTCCTATCTCCAGGTCACCGTTATTGTTCCTTATATTGCCATGGGGCCGACGATTGTTGCCGGTGCGATCACACTGGGTGTGATGCAACAGGTCATCCGTGCCTTTGGTAGGGTGGAAGACTCATTCCAGTTTCTGGTTAATTCCTGGGGCGTGATTATTGAACTGATCTCAATTTACAAACGTCTGACAGCTTTTGAACAGGTTATTAATGACAGTCCTGAAATATCTGCTGAAGCATAGAGGTTGCTGAAGTTTAATCCCCGCCCATAAAAAAAGGCCCGAAAGTCGGGCCTTTTATGTTTTTAATCAACTTTTTCAAGTTATATGTATGTCAGAACGGAATATCATCATCAAAATCATCAAATCCTGCTGCAGCTGGAGCTGGAGCCGGAGCTGCTTGCTGCTGAGGCTGCTGCTGCCTTGCCTGCTGTTGTGGAACAGGGCGTGACTGCGGCTGTTGACCATAAGCAGGTTGTTGCTGTTGAGCTTGCGGCTGCTGTTGAGGCGCATACTGTTGAGAAACAGGTGCAGACTGTTGAGCAGGTGCAGACTGGGCTGGCTGTGGAGCCGCTTGCTGCTGATAATTACTGCCGCCAGCTGGTGCCTGAGCACCCATACCACCTTCACGCCCATCCAGCATCTGCATCTGGCCACTGAAGCTGTCTACTACGATCTCTGTCGTGTAGCGATCCTGACCTTGCTGGTCCGCCCACTTTCGAGTTTGCAGTTTGCCTTCGATGTAAACCTTGGAACCCTTACGCAAGTATTGCTGGGCAATTTCAGCCAGCTTGCCGAAAATAGCAACACGGTGCCATTCGGTCTTTTCTTGACGCTGCTGAGTAGTCTTGTCCATCCAGGTTTCACTGGTTGCCACGCTAAGGTTGGCAATGGCGCTGCCATTTGGGGTAAAGCGGACATCTGGATCATTACCCAGATTACCGACCAAAATGACTTTGTTGACACCACGTGTTGCCATCAGTATCTCCAGTATTCAATAAATTTTGTTTGTCAGTACAGCATAGGGACTGATGCCATTTGAGCAACAACTTCAGCACTCGCCATATTGGCGTAGCACTGTCATATCCACTACTTTCTTATCCACTTTCAGATAGGCAGTTTTTTCGCTATCCAGTACGGTGACTTCTTCAACCCCGGGGATAATGGCCAGTTCCTTGCCAATTGTTCGTGCATCCAGGCTCACCGATGAATCGAGGGCCATAACCATACTGCTGACATAAGGGGGTTGTTTCATGGTAACAGACAATAACCACCAGAGTGCAGTAGGAATTACACAAACCAGAATAACACCACTACCCCCCCAATTCTGCATGGCAAAGCCACCCAGAGAACCGCCCAGCGCAGCCCCAAGGAACTGACTGGTGGAGTAAATACCCATAGAAGTACCACGGGTACCGGAAGGCGAAAGCTTACTCACCAATGACGGCAGAGTGGCTTCAAGAAAATTGAATGCAGCGAAGAACAAGAAGATGCCTATCAGCACACCATCGAGATTCGACATAGCCGCAATAGCCGCAAGCAAAATAGTGATGGAACCCACAAAACACTGTTTCAGCTTTCGTTTGGATTCACTAAAAATAATCACTGGAATAATCATTACGAACGAAATAGCCAGTGAGGCCATATAAATCCAGCCATGATCAGCTCGAGGAATCTCCAGCGATTTCTCCAGCACCTGAGGTAAGAAAACAAACAGCGCCATCAACACAAAGTGCAGAGTGAAAATACCTGCCATCAGCCTGAGCATTTCCGGATTTTTTACCACCGTCACCAAATCTGATTTACTGAATTTGGTATTGAGATCGGTACGGGATACCACGGGGGTTGGGACCATGGTAATTAGAATCAGAATACCCAGACCGGCCATAATAGCGTTGCTGGTAAACACTCCGGGAAGCCCCCACCAACTGGCAAACAGTGGTCCTAAAAGCATGGCTATAGAAAAAGACAGACCAATGCTCATACCAAATACTGCCATAGCTTTAGTGCGATTCTGTTCACGAGTCAGATCAGCCAGCAGTGCCGTTACTGCCCCGGCAATCGCTCCACAACCCTGAAGGATACGGCCAAAAATAACGCCATACATAGTATCTGCGGAGGCGGCAACCAGACTACCGATCATAAATATCAGCATACCGACAACAATGACCGGCTTACGACCAAAGCGGTCAGACATCCAGCCAAACGGGATCTGTAAAATAGCCTGACTGAAGCCATAGGCTCCAATAGCCAAACCAGCCAGTGCTGGAGTAAAGCCTTCAAGGTCTTTTGAATAGAGAACAAGAATGGGCAGGACCATAAAGAGCCCGAACATTCGAAAAACAAAGACCAGCGATAACGAGACGGTCGATTTCAGTTCCTGTGGGGACATTCCTGACTTCTTTAATGAGGTGCTAGAGCAAACCGAAGAGTTTATCAGGAAATGGGGAGCAGGTGAGAGTCTGTAAAGCAGAAGTAGCCTGTTTCAACTATGCTAGTTCTGACATTAGGTGTTCAATATCAGGGATTGATCGAAAATAAATTATCATAGTTCCCCTTAATATGCGTATTTTCAGTATTGCCGTTGTTCTGTTTTGGGTGATCAGCCGTTCAGCTTATGGCTTCAATGTAACAGACAGCATCAGTCTTTCTTCGCTCTTTCCTGCCGTCAGCAATGTACAGTTGGACTTCTCTTTCGAACCGAGCAGCACCAGTTACGTCTGCCTTCCTGAAACGTTCTATCCCTCGCCTACAGGCCAATGTTTCCTCGCGGAGGCCTATAGTGTTAGAAATAATAATTTGAGAATTCAACTGCCGGTCAACGAATCTCAGTTTTTCACTCTTCCAGAGCCGCTTCGAGTCAGTATGATTGCCATGAGCTTTCTAAAAGCCTATAGCAATTACCAGAAACTTCAGTGTAAGAGTCATAGCTGTTGCTCCAGTAATAACACCAACTATGAAGAGCTTATGAAGATTAAACGCATCTTCATTGCCGTCTATCTGGCCATGGGTGTTGCTCATATTCTGGAAGAAGGTTTTATTTATCTGGCTGACACATTGACCGACTACGGTCAGTCTCTTTTTCATGCAGCCATGCTGACAATATCAGTAGCTGCATGGCAGATAGACTGTGACTGTGCACACCCATTATTGAACAAACACGTTGCCATGATGATGATGTCCACCTGGACGCTGGCAAATCCTTTCCACTGGTTTCACTGAAATCCATTCGCCATTCGCATATAATCTCCGGTTTGCTTCTGGATAAGTATCAGGCGGAGTGGCTGTGGATAAAATAACGGTACAGGGCGCAAGAACCCATAACCTGAAAAACATTGATCTGGAAATACCTAGGGACAGCCTGATTGTTATTACCGGGTTATCCGGCTCTGGCAAATCATCACTGGCCTTTGATACTCTTTATGCTGAAGGTCAGCGACGCTATGTAGAATCTCTATCGGCCTACGCTCGTCAGTTTCTGTCCATAATGGAAAAACCGGATGTGGACCATATCGAAGGTCTATCGCCTGCTATCTCCATTGAACAGAAATCCACTAGCCACAACCCGCGTTCTACTGTCG
Source organism: Oceanospirillales bacterium (assembly GCA_004762125.1). Classification (GTDB taxonomy): domain Bacteria; phylum Pseudomonadota; class Gammaproteobacteria; order Pseudomonadales; family Endozoicomonadaceae; genus Endozoicomonas_A. The sequence goes on from SIHQ01000025.1 coordinate 9,187, forward strand.
GTACTATCACCGAAATTTACGACTACCTTCGCCTGCTCTTCGCCCGAACCGGTACACCACGGTGCCCAGATCATCACTTGCCACTGGAAGCTCAGGTCGTCAGCCAAATGGTCGATCAAGTTCTGACTCTGCCCGAAGGCACCAAATTGATGCTCCTCGCTCCTGTTGTTCGGGATCGAAAGGGTGAACACCTCCATGTGTTCAGTGAACTGAAAACCCAGGGGTTTATTCGAGCCAGAATCAACGGCATTGTTACTGATCTGGATAGCCCTCCTTCACTGGATAAAAAGAAAAAGCACACCATTGAAGTGGTCGTAGATCGGTTCAAAATAAGAGATGACCTTCAACTGCGACTGTCTGAGTCCTTTGAAACAGCATTGGATCTCACCGATGGTCTCGCCGCCATCAGCTTTATGGATGGCGATCAGGACGATATCGTCTTCTCTGCAAGATTTGCCTGTCCTTCTTGTGGCTACAGCATTAATGAGCTGGAACCACGCATGTTCTCCTTCAATAACCCGGCGGGTGCTTGTCCGTCTTGTGATGGCCTCGGCGTTAAACAGTTTTTTGACGAGAGCCGCATCATTCAGCATCCGGAGCTGACACTGGCAGAGGGTGCCATTCGAGGCTGGGATCGTCGCAGTGTTTATTATTTCCATCTTTTAAAATCACTGGCTGGTCATTACGGCTTTGACATTGATACGGCCTTTGATGATCTCAGCGCTGACCATCAGCAATTGATTCTTCAGGGTTCCGGTGATGAACAGATCGATTTCAGTTACGTTAACGACAGAGGTGATGTTTATAAGAAACGCCACACTTTCGAAGGCATTATTCCTAACTTCGAACGTCGTTACCGTGAAACAGAATCGCAATCAGTGCGCGAGGAATTGTCCAAGTACCTGAGCACTCAACACTGCCCAAGCTGCAACGGCACGCGACTTCGCACAGAATCTCGACATGTCTTTATTCATGAAGAAACCTTGCCCCAGTTGGTTGCACTTCCTGTAGAAAAGGCTCTGCATTATTTTCAGAACCTGACCATGCCAGGCCAGAAAGGTGAAATTGCCGGAAAAATTCTCAAGGAAATTTGTGACCGCCTCAGTTTTCTCGTCAATGTTGGCCTCAACTATCTGACACTGGATCGAAGTGCTGATACCCTTTCAGGTGGTGAAGCTCAACGTATTCGTCTGGCCAGCCAAATTGGTGCCGGTCTTGTGGGTGTTATGTACATTCTGGACGAGCCCAGTATTGGTTTGCACCAGCGAGACAATGAACGACTGCTGGGTACGCTGACACGACTCCGTGACCTCGGTAATACAGTCATCGTCGTAGAACACGATGAAGATGCTATTCGTATGGCTGACCATGTAATCGATATCGGTCCTGGTGCCGGTGTTCATGGTGGACAGATCATCGCTCAGGGTACACCTGAGGAGGTTATAGCAAACGAGTTGTCACTGACCGGCCAATACCTTTCCGGGAAGAAGAAGATAGCGATACCGGAAGTGCGTACTCCCGTCGATAGAAAGCAACTGCTTAAGTTGACTGGTTGCTCAGGCAATAACCTTAAAAATGTGAGCCTCGAAATTCCAGCAGGCCTTATGACCTGTGTCACCGGTGTTTCCGGTTCCGGTAAATCCACACTGATTAATGGCACTCTTTACCCTTTGGCTGCCACCGCTCTTAATAAAGCAACGACTCTAACGGCTGCGAAGCATAAGAAAGTCACAGGACTCAGCAACTTCGATAAATGCATCGATATTGACCAGAGCCCTATTGGCCGTACACCAAGATCTAACCCGGCTACCTATACCGGCATATTTACCGCCATACGGGATCTTTTTGCTGGCACGCAAGAGTCTCGTTCCCGCGGCTACAAAGCAGGTCGTTTCAGCTTTAATGTGAAGGGCGGTCGCTGTGAAGCCTGTCAGGGTGACGGTGTCATCAAGGTAGAGATGCACTTCCTGCCGGATGTTTATGTTCCTTGTGACGTCTGTAAGAGTAAACGCTATAACCGTGAAACTCTGGATATCAAATACAAGGGAAAAAGCATTCACGAAGTGCTGGATATGACCGTAGAGGAAGCTCTGGAGTACTTTGAGCCTATCCCTGCGGTTAAACGAAAACTGCAGACTTTGATGGATGTTGGTTTGTCGTATATTCGTCTCGGTCAGAACGCTACAACATTGTCCGGTGGTGAAGCCCAACGGGTCAAACTGGCAAAAGAATTATCCAAACGTGACACCGGAAAAACGCTTTATATTCTCGATGAGCCAACAACCGGCCTGCATTTCCATGACATTGAGCAGTTACTCGCAGTGCTTCACCGTCTACGTGATCACGGTAATACCGTTGTCGTGATCGAACATAATCTTGATGTTGTTAAAACGGCAGACTGGGTTATTGATCTTGGTCCCGAAGGGGGAGATGGTGGTGGAGAAATTATTGCCACAGGCACACCGGAAACGGTGGCTGAAAGCGAAGTATCCCATACCGGTCACTTTCTGAAAGCCATGCTGAATTAAGCTATTGTCATCATTAGATGTGGGGGGGGGCTATGACTCCCCGCATTCTATAAATCAACTCTATAAGTTGGCTGTGAATCTAGAATGACCTGAGGTTCCGTTAGATAAACCTGACTTGATTGTTCGCTGCCAATCTCTGCTGCATTTCCATCCGTCTGGTTAACAGCTTCCGGAGACCTCTCAAAAAGCCTATGAGCTATTCTCAAAACCCGTTGCCTTCTTGTTTCCTTCCTTAAACTCTGTTCTGTAAAACTCTGTGATGAAGCACCTGGCTCTATCATTAGATGTAAACTGCTAACAGAAAACATTCCAGCCAGATCACTAGCGTCATTCGTCATCCCACGAAAATCTCGAACTTTTCACATACTTCCACCCCCAATGCAACGTTGCTCGATTCGTTTTCGCACTCTTCCCTGCTTTGCTCAAAGCTAGCCAACACTGGACTGGTAAATAATGGCGACAGGTAAAGCAGCACTAGAGTCCATCGCTTCATTTTTTCCACCAAAAACAAGAACAGACAAGCATTATAGTCACGATATTTTTCATGCCTGCACAGCTTTCAGGTAATGTTAAAATAACTACTTTCTTATAGTGGAATCCAGCTGATGATTCTTATTACAGGTGCCAGCAGTGGTCTTGGTGCTGCGCTAGCAAATCAGTACAGCAAAGCAGGTAAGGACGTTGCGATTACCGGTCGCAATCAGAGAAGGCTTGAAGCCGTGGCAGCTGACAATAGAAACATTCAACCTATTCCCGCTGATCTGGCAAACCCAGCGAGTATTTCAGCACTCTTTGATCAGCTGAAAACACCACCTTCTACGATTATTCACAGCGCCGGTAGCGGCTACTTCGGAAAGATTCAGGATCAGAAACCTGAAGAAATCATCAACCTGTTCAATAACAACATCCTCAGTGCCACCTTACTGCTGAAAGAAGTAGTTACTCGTTATCGTGATCAGCCGATCAATGTCGTTATTGTGATGTCCACAGCAGCGTTAAGCCCAAAAAGTGGTGAGAGCACCTACTGCGCAGCCAAATGGGCAGTAAGGGCTTTGGTTGAATCTGTACGACAGGAGCTGAAAGCTGAGAAATCTCCGATGAGGCTGATTGCTGTCTACCCGGGAGGAATGGCAACAAATTTCTGGAACATTGAAAAAGATAGGGACACGTCAACCTTTATGTCTGCTGATGAAGCCGCCAGTATGCTCATTCAAGCTCTTACCAGTGCTCAACACGGATATATTTCCGACATAACTATTTCTCGTCGTTAGATAGCCGTGGTTAAATGGTCGTTTAGTACTTTAGTTGTGTTCCTTTACGGAATGAAGGTTAAAAACAATCACGGATGATGGACAGCAATAAAATTAAAAGGCCATGGGAGTCCATCATGTTTGGCAGCAAAAGTTCAGACAACAATTCGTCGAGCAGCGTTCAACATAATAATGCCATTACCCTGATTGCAGCAGGTACCAAGGTTGAAGGTGATATTAGTTTCCGCGGTACTGTCCATGTAGAAGGGGCCATTAAAGGCAATATTTCCTCCAGTGATGGAAAGCTACAGCTGATCGAGAGCAGCAGTGTTGACGGTAATATTCGTGCAGCTCACGTGGTGATCAATGGCCACGTCGTTGGTGATGTATACGCAACTGAAATGCTGGAGCTTTCTGCCAAGGCATTGGTTGAGGGCAACGTTTATTACGATGTGATGGAGATGGTTGCTGGCGCAGCTATTAATGGCAAGATGGAGCGTATGCACAAAAGTGGCGAACTTCTGCCTAAAGATGAATTGAGTGAGAAAAAAGCTGAAGTTAAGAAATTAAAATCTGCCTGATCCTGCTTTCCCTGAAGTCTGCGACCTTCTCAGACTTCAGCTCCTTTTGTTTAGAAATCAGGCTCTTCCCTTGTCGATATATCTGTCAGCGCAGATTCTGCAGCGAAAGATACTGACAGGTAACTCCACAAAGGGGCTCTTTATACAATCGCTGCGTCCCAGAGTCGAGAATGATGTCATCCTTTTGGCATTTTAGACGATTGATTTTATGGTCAAAGTGAATAATACGATCCTGCGCCCACTGGGGCATATCAGCGAATTTCAATCCCTTTCTGAGTGTAGAGAATCCTTTGTTTTTGGCCAATCAGCTTGTCAACTCGCTTCATAAGCGGGAATAACATCTCTTTGGCAAGATTGTCCCAACAATCAGGGCGTCCTTTTCGCTAAAGCAAGTGGCGAAGGTTCTCACTGGTGTTACCGTCCATTCTTTGCAAAGTATAACCTTGAGGTTACATGGCTTGATGACCTAAAGCCTGCCTTCGGAGACGAGAAATTCTTTTACGAAAATGAATACAAGACTATGTGCAAAGCTCGCGGCACTTAATCACTATTTAATATGAAAACAGTATTCAGCTGTTCTCATACTTCTTTCAAATCTCATTTTTTCTCTTCTCAAAAAACTTTCACAAATATTAACATCTTTGATTTACATCAATGAAAAAGTACGTAAGTGTACGTATTATAAAAACGTAGATAAGAAGGGCCATGACAAGAATAACAAAAGCCCGTTTAACAGTTCACCTTAGGGAAAGATAAAACGACAAGCAGGATGCAATCACATTGTCAGTACTTGGAAGCCGGATTTGAGGGGATCTGGCTTTTTTTATGTCCAGTTTTTGAGAATCTGAAATGGAGGAACTTTCATTAACGAGAACAGTCCGATTGTTTAATAACACTGAAAGGATTCAAGTAAGCGGCTGACAATCAAATTTCTCATTTACAACGCCACACTCCCACCACATCAGAGATGTTACTTTGCTGCTCTAAAGCAACAAGCCCAATCTTTTCGGCGGAAAGTGCATCATATCTACAGCTCATCGTTTTTATCCAATTTAAAACCGACCGAGTCATCAAATATTTGTTTAAACAACTGGCCATCCAAACATGTCTGTCTGAAACCTATACATCCAGCATCACCAACAGATTTGGGTTAACAGTATTATCTGGTTTGTTAGGTACAGGACTCACTACTGGTTTTTCTGCATGCGTTCAAATATCGGCAATTCCTGCCCTTGTGACTCCACAACTAAAATTCGCTGTAGCTGGCTTTATATGCGCTTTAACATATATCTCTGTACACCTGGGGGGTATCTAGCTGGAAAGGCTGCTGACGAGCCCATGGTATTTCAAAAGAAAGCAGAAAATAATTCCACATTAAATAACTTAACAGCCATTGAGCAGAACTTACTGAACAATCAAGCCAACAAACAAGAGCGAAAATTCGAATCACGAACCATCAGAAAAGCTGTGTTCGAAACAGTAAAGACACTAAAGGAGCATATTCAGACTCATCACTGAATTGCGGTTTCCAAACTTATCGGGGCTATATCTGCCTCAGCGATTATGCTGGCGCTCATTCCATATTCTGGAACAAACATTCTGACACGATACAGTGTCATTGGAGTTGGAGTTGGAGTTGGAGTTGGAAGTAATACGGTTACACAGATATTTCTTGGTTATTCCGCAGCTCACATCCAAAGAAACGTGAACCATCTGAAATATATGTGATGAATAGCATGTTTCTTTAGGCATAAAAAAACCGGACACAAGGTCCGGTTTTTTTATCTGAGGAGTAAAACTTACTCTTCAGTAACTACTGCTTCACCAGCTGGACGATCCAGCAGTTCAACAATAGCCATAGGCGCGTTGTCACCCTTACGGAATCCACACTTTAAGATGCGGATGTAACCGCCTGGACGCTCTTTAAAGCGTGGACCCAGATCGGAGAACAGCTTGCCAACAGTCGCTTTGTTACGCAGGCGATCGAACGCCAAACGACGGTTAGCTACACTGTCTTCCTTAGCTAAGGTGATCAGCGGCTCAGCTACACGACGAAGCTCTTTAGCCTTCGGCAGTGTAGTCTTGATTACTTCATGCTCAACCAGGGAAGCAGTCATGTTCTTAAACATCGCTTTACGATGCGAACTGTTCCGGTTGAGCTTGCGGCCACTTTTACGATGACGCATGGCACCAACTTCCTCATTCTACCAACTGCCTTTCACCTGACGTTCTTAACGCAGATGAAAGACGGTATTGGCTGCTTTAAGCAGAAATCTTATCGTCGCCTTTCAGACTGGCCGGTGGCCAGTTGTCGAGACGCATACCTAGGCTCAGACCACGAGAAGCAAGTACGTCCTTGATTTCAGTCAGGGACTTCTTACCCAAATTCGGGGTCTTGAGCAGTTCAACCTCAGTGCGCTGAATCAGGTCACCGATGTAGTAGATGTTCTCTGCTTTAAGGCAGTTAGCACTACGTACGGTCAGTTCGAGATCATCAACAGGGCGCAGCAGGATAGGATCAACTTCATCCTCTTCCTTAACTGGCTCTGGCTCAGCCTCACCTTCCAGATCAACGAATACAGCCAGCTGCTGTTGCAACAGAGTTGCAGCGCGGCGGATGGATTCATCAGGATCCAGAGTACCGTCGGTTTCCAGATCGATTACCAGCTTGTCTAGGTCGGTACGCTGCTCAACACGAGCACTTTCGACGACGTATGATACGCGGTAAACAGGGCTATAGGTGGCATCCAGTTGCAGGCGACCAATTGCGCGAGTCTCTTCCTCGTCCTGACGACGACTGTCAGCAGATTCATAACCACGACCACGAGCAATACGAAGCTTCATATTGAGATCGCCTTTCTCGTTCAGATTGGCGATCACGTGATCAGGGTTAACGATTTCTACATCGTGATCCAGCTGAATGTCTGCAGCAGTCACAGGGCCTGAACCTTTTTTGGTCAGGCTTAGTGTTGCTTCGTCACGTCCAGTCATACGGATAGCGAGACCTTTCAGGTTCAGCAGGATGTCAATGACATCTTCCTGAACACCTTCGATAGCACTGTACTCATGTTGTACGCCATCGATTTCTACTTCCGTTACGGCACAGCCGGGCATGGAAGATAGAAGAATGCGACGCAATGCGTTGCCTAAGGTATGTCCAAAACCACGTTCCAGCGGTTCCAGAGTAACCTTCGCCCGTGTCAGGCTGATTTCCTCGACATCAATGTGTCTTGGAGTTAGAAATTCAGTAACCGAATTCTGCATGGATGTAACACCCCACCTAACTGTTTATCCCTTACTTGGAGTACAGCTCGACGATCAAGTTTTCGTTGATGTCGGCAGCCATATCACTCCGCTCGGGCAGCACCTTGAAGGTACCTTCCTTCTTGCTGGCATCTACTTCAACCCAGGTAGAGAACCCACGTTGAGCGGCCAGTTCGAGTGCTGCACTGATACGCAGCTGGTTTTTTGCCTTTTCACGAACGGCAATCACATCGCCAGGTGAAACCTGGAAAGACGGGATGTTTACAGATTTGCCATTAACAGTGATAGCCTTGTGGCTTACCAGCTGACGTGCTTCGGCACGGGTGGAACCGAATCCCATGCGGTAAACTACATTATCAAGGCGACCTTCCAAAAGTTGCAACAGGTTTGAACCAGTAGCGCCTTTCTTGTTGTCAGCAGACTTGTAGTAGTTACGGAATTGCTTTTCCAGTACGCCGTAGATACGACGAACTTTCTGCTTTTCACGCAGCTGAACACCGTAGTCAGACAAACGTCCACGACGTTGGCCGTGTTGACCCGGAGGAATTTCTGCCTTGCACTTGGACTCGAGCGCGCGCACACCACTCTTCAGAAAGAGATCGGTGCCTTCGCGACGAGACAGCTTGCACTTAGGACCAATATATCTAGCCATTTTTTAAATCGTCTCCTGCTTATACACGACGCTTTTTAGGCGGACGGCAACCATTGTGGGGGATCGGGGTAACATCAGTGATGTTAGTGATCTTGTAACCACAAGCGCTCAGTGCGCGTACAGCGGATTCACGGCCAGGACCAGGTCCTTTAACGCAAACATCCAAATTCTTCAGACCATACTCAGCGGCTGCATTTCCTGCACGCTCAGCTGCTACTTGTGCAGCAAAAGGCGTGCTCTTACGAGAACCACGGAAACCGGATCCACCGGCTGTGGCCCAGGAGAGAGCGTTACCCTGGCGGTCGGTAATGGTCACGATTGTGTTGTTAAAAGAAGCGTGGATGTGAGCTACACCATCAACAACTGTCTTTTTAACTTTTTTACGTGAACGAGTACCTGGCTTTGCCATATCAGAATAAATCCTGTTTTATAAGAATGGGCTTAAATCCATCCTTAATATGATACTTACTTACGAATAGGCTTACGTGGGCCCTTACGGGTACGAGCATTCGTCTTGGAGCGCTGACCACGAACTGGCAGACTGCGACGGTGGCGGATACCACGGTAGCAACCCAGATCCATCAGGCGCTTGATATTCATACTAACTTCACGACGCAGATCACCTTCGACGTCCAGCTTGGCGATTTCGCCACGCAGGGATTCGAGTTGATCTTCGCTCAAGTCAGCGATTTTGGCATCTGGCTTAACGCCAGTCGTTTCGCACAGCTTTTTAGCCGTGGTCTGACCGATGCCGAATACGTAGGTCAACGAAATAACAGCATGCTTGTTATCCGGAATGTTGACGCCAGCAATACGGGCCATTCAATAGTCTCCGTTTATTTTTTTCCGTGAGTTCATCCATGTTCTGGAAGAACCAGAATCGGGACATTTTGAGTTCACGGTTATTTTCGCCTGTAGAATTCAATAAGCCAATCCGGAGATTGACTCATAGCGAGGTGTGAACACTTCGCTATCTATAGACAGACAACGTCAGAGCTTACATCTGCATCAGAAGATACAGAGTCAGATCGGGGTTAACCGAACCTTTTTGGAAGCCCATGCTAGATGCTTGCACAGCTAACAGGTCGAAAGGCGGAAATTTTAATCCCCCTAACGATAAAATACAACCGCTCATGTCACCATGAGCGGTTGTATTTGCCTAAAACCTACTGAGATCTTGGCTTGCGCTTGCGGAATTAACCGCAGATCTCAGTGTCACAATCAGCCTTGACGCTGTTTGTGACGTGGCTCAATGCAGATCACGCGGACAGTGCCCTTACGCTTAACGATCTTACAATTACGGCAGATTTTCTTTACCGATGCACGTACTTTCATTATTCACTCCACAATCGATGCAGAACCAGGCTATGGAAAGCTTACCCGCCGCTTAGCGGATCAGGCCACCACCACCGTAGCCCTTAAGATTGGATTTCTTCAGCAATGACTCGTACTGATGTGACATCAGGTGTGACTGCACCTGGGCCATGGTATCCATGACAACAACCACCACGATCAGCAAGCTGGTACCACCAAGGTAGAAAGGCACGTTGGCCGATACTACCAGGAACTGTGGTAACAAACACACAGCTGTCATATAGAGAGCGCCAAACATAGTCAGACGAGTCAGAACACCATCAATGTAACGAGCAGACTGTTCACCGGGACGAATACCGGGAATGAATGCTCCTGACTTCTTCAGATTATCTGCAACGTCCTTCGGATTGAAGACCAGTGCAGTATAGAAGAAGCAGAAAAAGATGATGCCTGCCGAGAACAGAACAATGTTCAACGGTTGGCCTGGACCTAATGCCAAGGCAATATTCTGCATCCACTCCATCCCTTCACCCTGACCGAACCATTGTGCAATGGAAGCCGGAAACAGTAGAAGGCTGGAAGCGAAGATCGCAGGAATTACACCTGCCATATTCACCTTCAGAGGCAGATGACTGCTCTGCGCTGCAAACACCTTACGACCTTGCTGACGCTTGGCGTAATTAACAGTGATGCGACGTTGTCCGCGTTCAATAAAGACCACGAACGCTATAATTGCTACAGCTAATAGAGCTACAGCGAGCAGCGCCAGGATATTAATGTCACCCTGGCGGGCGGACTCGAAAGACCGCCCAATTGCACTTGGCAGACCAGCGACAATACCTGCAAAAATCAAGATAGATATGCCATTACCAATTCCGCGTTCAGTAACCTGCTCACCCAGCCACATCATAAAGACGGCACCGGTTACGAAGGTTACTACAGCAACCAAATGGAAGCTGAAGTCGGGATTGAAGGCGACGCCCTGGTTGGCAAGACCTACGGTCATGCCCATACCTTGAACGAACGCCAGGCACACTGTCAGGTAGCGGGTATATTGGCTGATCTTCCGTCGACCAGACTCACCTTCCTTTTTTAGCTGTTCCAGCTGTGGACTTACGACAGTCATCAACTGAATGATGATGGAAGCCGAAATGTAGGGCATGATCCCAAGAGCCAGTACTGACATACGTTCCAGCGCACCGCCGGAAAACATGTTGAACAGACCTAGAATAGTCCCTTCATTTTGCTGAAACATCCGCGCCAAAGCATCAGGGTTGATGCCCGGAACCGGAATATGAGCTCCGATCCTGTAAACCAGGATCGCCAGAAAGACGAACTTAACACGAGAGATCAACTCGCCTAGTCCGCTTTGATTCCCAACAGGTAGTGTCTTAGCCATTTAGTCCTCGATCTTACCACCAGCAGCTTCGATCGCAGCGCGAGCGCCCTTGGTAGCTGCCACACCTTTCAGTGTTACGGCTTTATTCAGTTCGCCGGACAGTACCACTTTCGCACGAAGGATACTACCATTGACCAGATTTGCAGCCTTCAGAGCAGCAAGATCGATCACTTCTGATTCAACCTTGTTCAGCTCGTGCAGACGGATCTCAGCACTAAAGCGTGTCTTGCGTGCGGTAAAACCGTACTTAGGCAGACGACGCTGTAATGGCTGCTGACCACCTTCAAAACCTGGCTTTACAGAACCACCGGAGCGGGACTTCTGACCTTTGTGACCACGGCCACCAGTCTTACCCAGACCAGAACCGATACCACGGCCAACACGCTTGCGCTCTTTACGACTGCCTTCGGCAGGACTCAGAGTATTAAGACGCATATTATTCTCCTTCGACCTTAACGAGGTAGTTAACCTTGTTGATCATGCCGCGTACTGCTGGAGTATCTTCTACTTCAACAGTATGTCTGATGCGACGTAGACCAAGGCCACGGACGCAAGCCTTATGGCTTTCAAGGCGACCGTTAGTGCTCTTGAAGAGCGTAACTTTGATCATCTTAGCCATGACTTACCCCAGGATATCTTCAACAGACTTGCCACGCTTGGCAGCAATGTCTTCAGGAGAACGCATGTCGCGCAGGCCTTTGAATGTTGCGTTAACAACGTTCACAGGGTTCGTGGAACCGTAGCACTTGGCCAGTACGTTATGTACGCCAGCTACTTCCAGTACGGCACGCATTGCACCACCGGCGATTACACCGGTACCAGCAGATGCTGGCTGCATGTAAACCTTGGAAGCGCCGTGACGGCCCTTAACAGGGTACTGCAGTGTGTCGCCGTTCAGGTCAACCTGAATCATGTTGCGACGGGCAGCTTCCATAGCCTTCTGGATAGCGACAGGCACTTCACGCGCCTTGCCACGACCGAAGCCTACTTTGCCTTTGCCATCGCCGACTACGGTCAGAGCTGTGAAGCCGAAGATACGACCACCTTTCACCACTTTGGCTACTCGGTTGACCTGTACCAGCTTCTCAATCATGCCTTCGTCGTTTTGTTGCTTACGTTCATCTCTTGCCATGATGACTACCCTCAGAATTCCAGGCCGGCTTCACGGGCAGCGTCAGCAAGAGCTTTCACACGACCGTGATATTTGAAACCGGAGCGGTCGAAAGCGACCTTGGCAACGCCTGCAGCTTTGGCACGCTCTGCAACCAGAGCACCTACCTTTTTAGCAGCTTCAACGTTACCGGTAGCTTCAGCACGAAGCTCCTTCTCGACGGTGGAGGCAGAGGCCAACACCTTGTCACCCTCAGGGGCAGTCACCTGCGCATAAATATGGCGCGGGGTGCGATGAACGCTTAAGCGATTAACGCCCAGTTCGCGCATCTTCATCCGTGCACGCAAGGCACGACGCAGGCGAGCAGAAGTTTTATCAATCATGATCTCACCCTACCTTACTTTTTCTTGGCTTCTTTACGACGAACATGTTCGTCGGAGTAGCGAACACCCTTGCCCTTATACGGCTCAGGACGACGGAATTCGCGAATTTCCGCTGCAACCTGACCAACCAACTGTTTGTCGATACCTTTGATAACGACTTCAGTTTGGCTAGGGGTTTCAGCAGTCACACCTTCCGGCATGGAATAATCAACCGGATGGGAGAAGCCCAAGTTCAGGTTCAGGGATTTGCCCTTAGCCTGCGCACGATAACCAACACCTACCAGCTGCAGCTTCTTTTGGAAGCCTGCAGTTACACCGGTAACCATGTTGTTAACCAGCGCACGGGTTGTACCAGCCAGAGCACGAGAGTGCTTGGCACCATCACGGGCTTCAAAAGTCAGGACAGTTTCTTCCTGCTTTACGACAACGTTGGAGTGAATGTTCAGCTCCAGTTGCCCCTTTCCGCCCTTGATGGAAATAAACTGACCATCCAGTTTAATCTCTACACCAGCAGGGATTTCAACAGGGCTTTTTGCTACGCGAGACATATTACCCCTCCCTTAGAATACGGTGCACAGAATTTCGCCGCCAACACCGGCTGCGCGAGCAGCACGGTCGGTCATAACACCTTTGTTGGTCGACACAATAGCAATACCCAGACCGCCTCTAACCTTTGGCAGCTCTTCCGTGCCTGCGTAAGAACGCAGACCTGGACGACTAATGCGCTTCAGGTTTTCAATAACAGGCTTGCCTTCGTAGTATTTCAAGTCGATGACCAGCTTCTGCTGAACTTCGCCTTCTACACGGGCGTCAACTATGAAACCCTCATCTTTCAGTACTTTGGCTACAGCAGCCTTGACCTTAGACGCAGGCATTTCGACAGAAGCGTGTTCTGCCATCTGGGCATTACGGATACGAGTTAGCATATCTGCTAACGGGTCCTGCATACTCATTATCTATCTCTCCAAAAGATCTTTCCGCTTACCAGCTGGCTTTAACCAGACCTGGAACGTCACCGCGCATCGCTGCTTCACGAAGCTTGATACGGCTCAGGCCGAACTTACGCAAGTAGCCGTGTGGGCGACCTGTAATACGGCAGCGGTTACGCAGACGTGCAGCACTTGCATTACGAGGTTGCTTTTGCAGTAATACAACTGCATCCCAACGTTCGTCTTCAGAGCTGGCTGGGCTGCTGATGATCGCTTTAAGCGCAGAGCGCTTTTCTGCAAATTTCGCAACGGTGCGCTGACGCTTCAACTCCCGCTGCTTCATGGATACTTTTGCCATGGGCTTTTCGTACCTTTATCAGTTACGGAATGGGAAGTTGAAAGCCTTCAGCAAAGCGCGGCCTTCATCATCGGTCTTGGCTGTAGTAGTCAGAGTAATATCCAGACCACGTAGAGCGTCGACTTTATCGTAATCGATTTCCGGGAAGATAATCTGCTCTTTGACACCCATGCTGTAATTGCCACGTCCGTCGAAAGACTTAGCGGAAATACCGCGGAAGTCACGAACACGTGGCAGAGCGATGTCAATCAGACGCTCCAGGAATTCGTACATACGTTCATCACGCAAGGTCACTTTAACGCCGATTGGCCAGTCTTCACGAACCTTGAAGCCTGCTACGGATTTACGTGCCTTGGTAACTACTGATTTCTGACCAGCAATTTTTTCCATATCGGCAACAGCATGCTCGATGACTTTTTTGTCACCAATCGCTTCACCAACACCCATGTTCAGGGTTATTTTGGAAATTTGTGGTACTTCGTGAATGTTACCCAGACCCAACTCTTCTTTGAGCTTGGCACGGATTTCATCACGATATTTAGTCTTAAAGTTTGCCACTATGCCACCCCTTACGCGTCAACTGGCTTACCGCTAGACTTGAATACGCGTTGCTTCTTGCCATCTTCAGAGATAGCGAAGCCAACACGATCAGCCTTGTCGGTGTCAGAGTTAAGGAGTGCAACGTTGGAAGCTTGAATAGCTGCTTCTTGTTCAACGATGCCACCAGGGGTGCCCAGCATTGGGTTAGGCTTCTGATGTTTCTTCATCATATTGATGCCAGAAACAATCAGCTTGCCATCGGCACGAACGGTTTGCACTTTTCCGCGCTTACCTTTGTCCTTGCCTGCAATGACGATAACTTCGTCGTCACGACGGATTTTTTTCATTTCCTGCTCCCTTACAGTACTTCTGGTGCCAGGGAAATGATCTTCATGAATTGCTCACCACGGAGTTCACGAGTCACTGGCCCAAAGATACGGGTACCGATTGGCTGATTATTAGCGTTCAAAAGAACAGCTGCATTGCCATCGAAGCGAATAAGGGAGCCGTCTGGACGACGAACGCCTTTCCTAGTACGAACAACAACAGCGTTCATCACCTGGCCTTTTTTGACCTTTCCGCGAGGAATTGCTTCCTTAACAGAAACTTTAATGATGTCACCGATATGCGCGTAACGGCGATGGGATCCACCCAACACCTTGATACACTGTACTCGACGAGCGCCGGAATTATCGGCCACTTCGAGTTGAGATTCTGTTTGGATCATGCTTATTCTCCAAGCCCAAATTGCAGACGGGTTGCCGTCAGTCAAAAGTACGATTGACCGATCGCATGGATCGGTCAATCTTAGTCACTGCTTCGTACGAAACAGCCGCAGCAACGCTACTCAGACTCAGGCACCGTGGCCTTATATTTGAGTGGCACGCTCATCAATGGAAACCAAATCGAATGCCTTGGACTTAGACATAGGACGCGTTTCCTTAATGGTAACAGTGTCGCCCATACGGCAATCATTGTTCTCATCATGGGCGTGCAACTTGGTGGACCGCTTAACGATCTTACCATAGAGCGGATGCTTAACACGGCGCTCAATAAGAACGGTGACGGTCTTGTCCATTTTGTCACTCACAACCTTACCGGTCATGGTACGGACTTTCTTGTCTTCAGCCATCGTTAAATACCTGCCTTCTCATTCAACGCCGTCTTAATACGGGCGATGTCGCGTTTAGCCAGTTTCATCAGATGTGTCTGAGTCAGCTGACCAGTCGACTTCTGCATGCGGTAATTAAACTGATCCCGCAGCAGATTGATCAGCTCTTCGTTGAGCTGTTCAACAGTTTTTTCACGCAATTCAGCAGCTTTCATCACATCACGCTCCGCTTAACGAAGGCAGTTTCCACTGGAAGCTTGGCTGCAGCGAGAGCAAATGCTTCACGAGCCAGTTCTTCGGACACACCTTCCATTTCGTACAGGACACGACCCGGCTGGATCTGTGCTACCCAGTACTCAACACTACCCTTACCTTTACCCATTCGAACCTCAAGAGGCTTCTTGGAGATCGGCTTGTCAGGGAAGACGCGAATCCAGATTTTACCACCACGCTTGATGTGACGAGTCATGGCACGACGAGCTGCTTCGATCTGGCGAGCAGTTATACGTCCACGACCAATTGCTTTCAATGCGTATTCACCGAAGCTAACTGTGGAGCCGCGGTGTGCCAGGCCGCGATTGCGGCCCTTTTGCTGCTTACGAAATTTCGTACGCTTTGGCTGTAACATTACCGCGCTCCTTACTTCTTAGCCTGTCTCTTCTTGGGACGTTTGGCTGGTTCTTTAGCCTGCTCTTCTACAGCAGCCATTCCACCAATCACTTCACCCTTGAAGATCCATACTTTAACACCCAGAATACCGTAGGTAGTCAGAGCTTCGTAAGCCGCGTAGTCAATGTCTGCACGCAATGTGTGCAGAGGTACGCGACCTTCACGGTACCATTCGGTACGAGCGATTTCAGCACCGCCCAAACGACCGCCGATCTGCACCTTGATGCCCTTGGCACCGAGACGCATAGCATTCTGTACAGAACGCTTCATGGCACGACGGAACATTACGCGACGTTCCAGCTGACCAGCGATAGACTGTGCCACCAGCATTGCATCTAGTTCGGGTTTACGAACTTCTTCAATGTTGATATGAACAGGTACGCCCATCATCTTGGTTACAGCTTGACGCAGTTTCTCAACGTCTTCGCCTTTCTTACCAATCACGATGCCTGGACGGGCAGTGTGAATGGTAACGCGAGCGCTTTGCGCAGGACGTTGAATGTCGATGCGGCTTACGGAAGCATTTTTCAGCTTCTTTTGCAGGAAATCGCGGACTTCCAGATCGGTGATCAGCTTATCGGCGTATGCACGACCTTCAGCGAACCATACAGATCTGTGGGGCTTAACAATGCCCAGTCGGATCCCAGTTGGATGAACTTTCTGACCCATGTGATCGCTCCTTAGACCTCTGCAACCTTAACCGTGATATGGCAAGACCGCTTCAGAATGCGATCGGCACGGCCCTTGGCACGTGGACGGATGCGCTTCATTGTCATACCTTCGTCAACGAAGATAGCAGACACTTTCAGCTCATCAATATCCATGCCATCGTTGTGCTCTGCATTAGCAATCGCAGATTCCAACACTTTTTTGACCAGCTCAGCACCTTTTTTAGGGCTGAATGCCAACAGTTCAAGAGCTTCGCCAACGGCTTTGCCTCGAATCTGATCAGCAACCAGGCGCGCTTTCTGGGCAGAAATGCGAGCGCCTTTATGTATAGCAGCTACATCTTTCATTTCTTACCCTCTTAGCGCTTCTTGGCCTTCTTGTCTGCTGCGTGACCGCGATAGGTGCGGGTAGCAGCAAACTCGCCTAGCTTGTGACCTACCATGTCTTCGTTAACGAAAACAGGTACATGCTGGCGACCGTTATGAACGGCGATGGTCAAACCTACCATGTTAGGCAGGATCATAGAGCGGCGCGACCAGGTCTTGATCGGACGCTTGTTGCCGCTATCAGCCGCATTCTCAACTTTCTTCAACAGGTGAAGATCGATGAATGGGCCTTTTTTCAAAGAACGTGGCACTGTCGTATCCTCTCTCTGGGCTTACTTCGCGCTGCGACGACGTACGATCATTTTATCCGTACGCTTATTGGAACGAGTCTTACGACCCTTAGTCGGCATACCCCATGGCGTCACTGGATGACGACCACCGGAAGTACGGCCTTCACCACCACCATGCGGGTGATCAACCGGGTTCATGGCAACACCACGAACGGTTGGGCGTACGCCTCTCCAACGCTTGGCACCAGCCTTACCCAGTGAGCGCAAACTGTGCTCGCTGTTAGACACTTCGCCTAGAGTTGCACGACAGTCAGCCAAAACTTTACGCATCTCACCGGAACGCAGACGCAGGGTTACATAAGCACCATCACGGGCTACTACCTGAGCTGAAGTACCAGCAGAACGCATCATCTGCGCACCTTTACCAGGCTTCAGTTCAACACAGTGAACTACAGAACCCTGAGGGATGTTACGCAGAGGCAGAGTGTTGCCTGCCTTGATTGGTGCATCTACACCGGAGTACAGATCGTCACCTGCTTTAACGCCCTTAGGAGCGATAATATAACGACGTTCACCGTCGATATATTTCAGCAGTGCGATATGCGCTGTACGGTTCGGATCGTATTCAAGACGCTCAACAACACATGGAATACCATCTTTGTTGCGACGAAAATCTACGAGACGATACTGCTGCTTATGACCACCACCACGATGACGGGTTGTGATACGGCCAGCATTGTTACGACCACCAGTCTTGCTTTTCTTCTCCACCAGAGGCGCGTGAGGGCGACCCTTATGGAGGTCAGGGTTTACAACCTTGACTACAAAGCGACGACCCGGAGAAGTCGGCTTGCACTTAATTACGGCCATCCTATAACTCCTTATTCCGCGTCGGCAAAGTCAATCTCTTGACCCTGTGCCAGACTGACATACGCCTTCTTCCAGTTAGAGCGCTTGCCCATACCGAATTTAGTGCGCTTGGTCTTGCCCTTAACTACAGAAGTACGAACAGCTTCAACGCTTACTTCGAACAGCAGTTCAACGGCTTTTTTGATTTCAAGCTTGGTTGCGTCTGTTGCCACTCGGAAAACATACTGACCGTGCTCTTCAGCAACTACAGTAGCTTTCTCGGAAATGTGTGGGCCCAGCAGAACCTTATAAATACGTTCCTGGTTCATCCCAGCATCTCCTCGAATTTCTTGATGGCCGCTACAGTCATCACGATTTTTTCGTGAGCAATCAGACTAACCGGATCAATAGCCTGCACGTCGCGAGCATCCACATGTGGGATGTTGCGAGCAGCCAGATAAAGATTCTGGTCAACTTCGTCGGAAACGATCAGACCGCTTTCAACATTCAGATCTTTCAGCTTGGCAACCATCAGTTTGGTCTTTGGAGAATCGATAGACATACTGTCAACGATTACCAGACGCTCCTGACGAATCAGCTCAGACAAGATTGAACGCATCGCACCGCGGTACATCTTCTTGTTCAGCTTTACACTGTGATCTTGTGGTTTAGCAGCAAAAGTTCTGCCGCCCCCGCGCCACAATGGGCTACGGATTGTACCAGCACGCGCACGGCCAGTACCTTTCTGACGCCAAGGCTTGCGTCCACCGCCGCTTACTTCACTGCGGGTTTTCTGAGCACGGGTACCTTGACGAGCACCGGCCATGAAAGCAACAACTGCCTGATGAATCAGGCTTTCGTTGAATTCAGTACCGAAGGTCACGTCAGAGACTTGAACCGTACCAGCACCTGTTACATTCAATTCCATCGTTTAATCCCCTCAGGCCCGAGCTTTAACTGCAGCTTTAACGATAACGTCAGCACCAGTAGCACCAGGCACTGGACCTTTTACCAGCAGCAGATTACGTTCAGCGTCAACGCGAACGATTTCCAGGGACTGAACAGTCACTTTCTCAGCACCCATATGTCCAGCCATCTTCTTACCCTTGAAGACACGACCCGGGGTCTGACATTGACCGATGGAACCAGGAGCACGGTGAGACAATGAGTTACCGTGAGTAGCGTCCTGCATCTGGAAATTCCAGCGCTTAACACCACCCTGGAAGCCCTTACCTTTGGACTGACCAGTAACATCAACACTCTGACCTTGCTCGAACAGGTCAACTCCGATCAATTGACCCAGCTCGTAAGAGGCAGAGTCATCAACACGGAATTCCCAAAGTCCACGACCAGCTTCAACCTTTGCTTTTGCAAAGTGACCTGCCGCAGGCTTGATAAGACGACTGCTTTTCTTGGTACCGGTTGTCACTTGAACTGCGTTGTAACCATCGATATCCAGATTTTTAACCTGAGTAACACGGTTAGGGTCAACTTCAATTACAGTGACTGGTACAGAAGCACCGTCTTCTGTGAAGATACGGGTCATACCGCACTTCTTTCCGACTAATCCAATAGTCATTTGAACCTCTCATGTACGGGGCTTTCACCCACTATGGCCGCTCATTCCAGAGCGTTACACAAAAGCATGTGCACACTGAATGGCGCCCGTGCCGCTATTAACCGAGACTGATTTGCACTTCTACGCCAGCTGCCAAATCCAGCTTCATCAGTGCGTCAACGGTCTTTTCGGTGGGCTCGATAATATCGAGAAGACGTTTATGAGTACGGATTTCATACTGATCACGCGCATCTTTGTTTACGTGAGGAGAAACCAGAATCGTAAAACGTTCTTTTCGGGTTGGCAGAGGAATAGGACCACGCACTTGAGCACCAGTACGCTTCGCAGTATCTACGATTTCCTGCGTGGACTGATCGATCAGGCGATGGTCAAAGGCCTTCAGGCGAATGCGAATTTGCTGAGCTTGACTCATCTTGTTGTAACCATATCTGTAAAGAACTAAGCCCGATGATCATTGTCATCCGGACAAAAAGGACGCGGCATTCTACTAAGCACAAAACTTAATGTCAACACAAGCGCTAGACCAGCGCTGAATTCAGCACCGCATGCAATTCCGAAGCAATACTATAGCCTCAAAAACAACTTATCGAGATAAGGAAAACTGCTAGAATGATTCGGAATTACTCCGATTCATTTAAGGCCCTCCACGCAATCACTGGTTACTTAGAATCAGTTGTTCGCATCCACTCAAAAAAAAGCTGCTGAACTATAGCACCATTCAATCTCGAATCTACACATTTTTTTCTAATACGAAAAAACCCCGAGCAAGCCCGGGGTTTTTATGGTGTGACTTCAGATCAATTTGCGATTAAAAATCACTCAATGATCTTAGCTACAACACCAGCTCCAACAGTACGACCACCTTCGCGGATAGCAAAGCGCAGGCCTTCTTCCATCGCTACTGGAGCGATCAAAGTAGCTTCAAAGTTGATGTTGTCACCCGGCATTACCATCTCAACGCCTTCCTGCAGTTCAACCGCACCAGTTACGTCCGTAGTACGGAAGTAGAACTGTGGACGATAGCCCTTGAAGAAAGGAGTGTGGCGACCACCTTCGTCCTTGGACAGAATGTATACTTCTGCTTCGAACTTGGTGTGAGGAGTAACAGTACCTGGCTTAACCAGACACTGCCCACGTTCAACGTCTTCACGCTTAGTACCACGCAGCAGCGCACCAACGTTCTCGCCTGCACGACCTTCGTCAAGCAACTTACGGAACATTTCAACACCGGTAACAGTAGTTTTAACAGTATCTTTGATACCGATAATTTCTACTTCTTCACCAACATTGACGATACCACGCTCAACACGACCAGTTACAACAGTACCACGACCGGCGATTGAGAATACGTCCTCAATAGGCATCAGGAACGGCTGATCGATAGCGCGAACAGGCTCAGGAATGAAAGAATCCAGAGTCTCAACCAGCTTCTTAACAGCAGACGTACCCAGTTCGTTTTCGTCCTGGCCGTTCAGAGCCATCAGAGCAGAACCAGCAATGATTGGTGTATCATCACCCGGGAAGTCATAGGTATCCAGCAGCTCACGCAGCTCCATTTCAACCAGTTCCAGCATCTCTTCGTATTCTTCAGAACCAACGCCGCCGCAATCTTCAGCCAGCAAGTCAGCTTTGTTCAAGAATACAATGATCTGCGGCACGCCAACCTGACGAGACAGCAGGATGTGCTCACGAGTCTGAGGCATAGGGCCGTCAGTCGCGCCACATACCAGGATAGCGCCGTCCATTTGAGCAGCACCGGTGATCATGTTCTTTACGTAGTCAGCGTGACCTGGGCAGTCAACGTGAGCGTAATGACGCGCCTTGGAATCATACTCAACGTGAGCGGTAGAGATTGTGATACCGCGCTCACGCTCTTCAGGAGCGTTATCGATCTGATCGAACGCCTTCATTTCGCCACCGAAAACTTCAGCACAAACGCGAGTCAGTGCAGCAGTCAGGGTAGTTTTACCGTGGTCAACGTGACCAATGGTGCCGACGTTAACGTGCGGCTTAGTACGTTCGAATTTTTCCTTAGCCATTTCTCTAGACCTTTAATATCAATGGTTTCGGGGTAGTGATACCGACGCAGCATTCTAACAGCGCAGTCAACCGGTTTGAAACTTTTTGCTCGTAAAATAGCAAAAGTTTTCATTAACCGCAGATGCTAACTCCTAGAAAGCTGGCACACGTATTAACCCTGGTAATTAATAACCGCTTCAGCAATGCTGGCGGGCGCTTCGGCATACTCATTGAATTCCATAGAGTATGTTGCACGCCCCTGAGTTGCTGAACGCAGATCGGTGGCGTAGCCGAACATTTCACCCAGCGGTACCTGAGCGTCAATTGTTTTGCCAGAAGGTGTATCTTCCATGCCCTGAACAATACCGCGACGACGATTCAAATCGCCCATAACGTCACCCATGTAGTCTTCCGGCGTTACCACCTCAACTTTCATCACAGGTTCCATTACCACAGGATTGGCCTCTGGCGCGTACTTCTTCAAAGCTTGAGACGCTGCGATTTTAAACGCCATTTCGTTGGAGTCAACATCATGGAAAGATCCATCGTACAGACGAGCCTTCAGGCCTAATAACGGGTAGCCAGCGACCACACCGTTCATCATCTGTTCTTCAACACCTTTCTGGATAGCAGGGATGTATTCCTTCGGAATAGCACCACCTACGATCTCGTTAATAAACTCGAGACCCTCTTCACCATCCTCAGCAGGAGCAAACTCAATAACTACGTGACCATACTGACCACGACCACCCGACTGCTTGGCAAACTTGTGGTTGGCAACAACCGTACCTTTCAGCTTTTCACGATAAGACACTTGTGGCTTACCGATATTAGCCTCAACGCTAAACTCGCGACGCATACGGTCAACAAGAATATCGAGGTGCAGCTCACCCATACCAGAAATAATGGTTTGACCCGTTTCTTCATCGGTATGAACACGGAAGGATGGATCTTCCTGAGCAAGCTTGCCCAGTGCAACACCCATCTTTTCCTGGTCAGCCTTGGTTCTTGGCTCAACCGCAACCGAGATTACTGGCTCCGGGAACTCCATACGCTCAAGCGTGATAACGCTACCAGGTGCACACAAAGTGTCGCCTGTTGTAACGTCTTTCATACCAATCAGGGCAACAATGTCACCCGCCAGGCATTCTTTCAGCTCTTCACGATTATTGGAGTGCATCTGAACCATACGACCAACACGCTCACGCTTACTCTTAACAGAGTTGTAAACGCTGTCGCCGGATTTCAGAGTGCCGGAGTAGCTCCGCACGAAAGTAAGCGTACCTACGAACGGGTCTGTAGCAATCTTGAATGCCAGAGCAGAAAAAGGCGCGTCATCATCAGCTTCACGAGTCTCAACGGTCTCGGCAGCGTCATCCAGAACACCTTCAATTGCTTTAACTTCTTTCGGAGAAGGCATATATTCAACAACAGCGTCCAGTACCGCCTGAACACCTTTGTTCTTGAATGCAGAACCACCGAAGACAGGGATGATTTCATTTGCCAGCGTACGGGCGCGAATACCAGCCTTGATTTCTTCTTCGGTCAGATCACCTTCTTCCAGGTATTTATTCATCAACTCATCAGTAGCTTCTGCTGCACACTCAACCATGTATTCATGCATTTCTGCACACTCATCGGCCATGTCCGCAGGAATCTCTTCGTAGCTGAAGGTCATACCCTGATCTACTTCATTCCAGATGATCGCTTTCATCTTGACGAGGTCGACTACACCCTTGAACTCGTCTTCAGAACCGATAGTCATCTGCATTGGGACAGCGTTAGCGCCCAGACGCTCACGTAACTGGTCAACCACCATATGGTAGTCAGCACCGGTACGGTCCATCTTGTTGACGAACACCATACGAGGAACCTCGTACTTGTCCGCTTGACGCCAAACTGTCTCCGTCTGTGGCTGAACACCTGATGAGCCACACAGTACAACTACTGCACCGTCTAGCACACGCAGTGAACGCTCAACCTCGATCGTAAAGTCAACGTGCCCAGGCGTATCGATAATATTTACGCGGTGCTCATCAAACTGAGCATTCATTCCTCGCCAGAAACAGGTGGTCGCAGCAGAAGTAATGGTAATACCACGCTCCTGTTCCTGCTCCATCCAATCCATGGTAGCTGCACCATCGTGCACCTCACCAATTTTGTGGCTCAGACCGGTGTAAAAAAGTACACGTTCTGTTGTCGTTGTCTTACCCGCGTCAACATGAGCACAAATGCCAATGTTGCGATAGCGGTTAATCGGGGTCTTACGCGCCACGACTCAATCCTCTGGTACTTAGAAACGGTAATGAGAGAACGCTTTGTTCGCTTCAGCCATGCGATGCACGTCTTCACGCTTCTTAACAGCAGCACCTTTGTTTTCAGACGCATCCAACAACTCACCAGCCAGACGTAAATCCATGGATTTTTCACCACGTTTACGAGCAGCATCAACCAACCAACGCATAGCGAGAGCGGTACGGCGACTAGGACGGACTTCTACAGGTACCTGGTAGGTAGCACCACCCACACGACGGGACTTAACCTCTACCATAGGAGAGATGGATTCCAGAGCTTTCTCAAAAACTTCCAGAGGCTCCTTACTGCTGCGCTCTAGAACTTTATCCAGTGCACCGTATACGATTTTCTCAGCAACAGACTTCTTGCCGTGAACCATTACATGGTTGATGAACTTAGCCAGAGTTTTGTCATGAAACTTAGGATCTGGCAGTACTTCACGTTTTGCGACGACGCGTCTTCTTGGCATGATAAGCCCTCTTTTCGGCCTTCAGGTAATCCGGAAACGAATCCGACCTTACTCTTATCAACCTATTAATTGAATTCTGTGATCGAGCCTATAAGCCTGAAAAATCATTAACTTATAGCACTCAAATAGTTCCCGGTAGTGACAAATCACACCGGTTATGCGGCTAATTCCTGAATCAGGACTTAGGACGCTTGGTACCGTACTTGGAACGGCCCTGTCTACGGTCGTTAACACCCTGAGTATCCAGGCTACCGCGAACGGTATGATAACGAACACCTGGCAAATCCTTTACACGACCGCCACGGATCAGAACAACAGAGTGTTCCTGCAAGTTGTGACCTTCACCACCGATGTAGGAAGTCACTTCGAAGCCATTAGTCAAACGTACACGGCATACTTTACGCAGTGCAGAGTTAGGCTTCTTAGGGGTAGTGGTGTAAACACGAGTACACACACCGCGACGCTGTGGGCAAGCCTGCAGCGCTGGAACGTCAGTTTTCTTGACTTTGCGCTTACGAGGTTTGCGAACCAGCTGGTTAA
The DNA here is from genome assembly GCA_004762125.1 of Oceanospirillales bacterium. Lineage (GTDB taxonomy): Bacteria > Pseudomonadota > Gammaproteobacteria > Pseudomonadales > Endozoicomonadaceae > Endozoicomonas_A. The sequence continues at coordinate 34,312 of SIHQ01000025.1, forward strand.
TTGTTGCCATTCAGCGAACTCCAGTCGTTTCTAAGTTAGTCAGGACTATCGCACCAGAGGATTGAGCGAGTTGTCCCAGCCTATTTTGTATCACGGAAAAAAGCCGGCGAATATACCGGCTTCTTACCTCCTAAAACTACGTAGTTCAAGGACAAAATAAAGCGCCAGAATTTTACGGAATTGAATTGTCAAGGTCAAGCTCCGTGATACGAAGCCCTGCATCGGAAACGCACAAATAACCGTTCCAAACTCCCTCTTTATGATACATTCTTACGCCTATTCACCTAATTATTGAATACGCACCCAATGAAACGCGAACTGGCAATTGAATTTTCCCGTGTGACTGAAGTAGCCGCCCTTGCTGGCTATAAGTGGCTTGGCCGTGGCGATAAGAACGCAGCCGATGGTGCCGCTGTCGAAGCTATGCGCACTATGCTCAATAAAATTGAGATGGCGGGTGAAATTGTTATTGGTGAAGGTGAAATAGATGAAGCCCCTATGCTTTTCATTGGTGAGAAGGTAGGTAATGGCACCGGAGAAAGCGTAGATATCGCTGTCGACCCTATCGAAGGCACTCGAATGACCGCCATGGGACAGAATAATGCTGTAGCCGTGCTGGCCGCCGGTGAAAAAGGCAGTTTTCTAAAAGCGCCTGACATGTACATGGAAAAATTGGTGGTCGGCCCCGATGGCAAAGGCGCTATCAACCTTGACTTAAATTTACGTGAAAATATCATTAACGTCGCCAAAGCTCTGAATAAAATCATCGAAAATCTTACAGTGATTACTCTGGCCAAGCCAAGGCACGACAGTACTATTTCTATGATGCAGAAAATGGGCGTAAAGGTATTTGCCATACCTGACGGCGATGTAGCGGCCTCCATACTCACCTGCATGCCTGACAGTGAAGTCGACATGATGTACTGCGTTGGCGGCGCTCCTGAAGGCGTTATTTCTGCTGCCGTCATCCGGGCTCTCGGAGGTGATATGCAAGCTCGACTGGTCACCCGCGATCAGGTAAAAGGAAACAGTGAAGCAAATAAAGCGGCCAGCGACCTTGAACGCAGCCGTTGCAGTGAGATGGGGGTTGAACCCGGCAAACTGCTTCAACTTGACGATATGGCCAGCTCTGATAATGTCGTATTTTCTTGCACAGGCATCACAAAAGGCGATTTGCTTGAGGGCATCAGCCGAAAAGGCAACATCGCCGAAACCGAAACACTGGTGATTCGCGGTAAATCCCGCACTATTCGCCGCATCAAATCGATTCACTATCTTGATCGCAAAGACGACGAGATCAAGAAAGTTATTCTCTAACCCTCTGAAGAATTGGATAGAGTTGTAGCAATAATGAGCTGTCATAAAATCGAAGAACTGCAGGCACTACTAGCTCCTGTATGGAACCGTGAAGCACATCTGAATCTGGTGGACATCATCAAAAAACTGTCTGACGAAGCTGGGCATACCGGAACACTGGAAACAGTGACTGATGATATGTTGATCTACCACCTGAAAATGCGTGATGAAGATCGTGGCGCTATGATCCCAGGTATCGCCAAGGACTCTGTACCGGATTTCAAGAAAGCCATGCTTGAAGCCAGAGGCATTAAAAGCTCGTAATTTGCCCATACTGAAATACAAGGCTAGCGTAAAGGTATGATTTCAACGGATTGAAAGCATGCCTTTTCCCCTCATTCTATTTTTTATTCTCTTCAGTGCTACATCATTCGCTGCCGAAAAAGAAATCTGGTATCAAAAAGTTTGGTGCGAAGGAAAAAACGGTAAGGTTGAATATAAACTTAAAGACGGACGACGTGTAGATTGCCTAACAAAGACTCACGCCATTGAAATGGACTTTGCCAGCAAATGGCCGGAAGCCATAGGTCAGTCACTGGATTACTCTATGCTCACCGGAAAAAAAGCCGGTATTGTTCTTATTCTTAACAAAAACTCAGAGCTTGAGCACTGGCGACGGTTAAAACTTGTGATCAAGCACTACAAGCTCCCCATTACTACCTGGCGGCTAGGTCCGTAAACCAGAAAAATCGACTAATACGCAAGCCTCATCTCTTTTTTGCGTACAACAAAAACTCTCTATTACCATCTCCGCCCTTAATAGGGCTATCAAAATACTCTTTTACTTCCAAACCATGCTCTTTACAGCAGACTCTAATTGATCGTTCGACCTGAAGATAAAGTGATTCATCTTTTACAATTCCACCTTTGGCAACTCCCTTTTTACCTACTTCAAATTGCGGCTTAACCAGAGTAATAAAATGCCCGCCAGCTCGAATCAAAGGAGCTAACGCCGGAATTATTTTAGTTTGAGAAATAAACGACACATCCATTACAGAGAGATCGAAGCCTTGACTGTTTTCAGTGTACGTTACTAATTCCGGAGAGAGCTCTCTACCATTCATTCCTTCCAAACAAATGACTTTTGGGTCATCTCGCAACTTATCCACAAGCTGATCATGGCCTACTTCGATACCAACAACCTTTGCAGCACCTGCCTGTAGAGCACAGTCAGTGAAGCCACCGGTAGATTGCCCAACGTCAATAACGGTGAAGCCAGTAATATCCAGGTCAGTTTTGGCCAGAGCCTCTGCCAGCTTCAATCCACCACGAGAGACAAAGCGGTCAGACTCATCTTTTTCAATTCGAAACAACGACTCTGCATCAAACTTTTCACTGGGCTTTTTCACAGGTTTCCATTTTCCAGCCAGATCGACGAAAACCCGACCCTCAGAGATATACCGCTGCCCTTGTGTTCTGGACTCTGCAAGCTTAAGCGTAACGAGTAATCTATCTATTCTTTCCACTATCTACTAACCCTGAAAATTGACCTAGTATACCTGTAAGTAGATCGGGACTATGAGCACACTATTGTTAGTTTTACTAACCAGATTGATACGAACCTTTTCACAGAATTCAACTCCAAAAACTCAACAAGCCAAATTGAAAATGGAGATTGATGTGCTTTCATTACCCACACCTATACTCGTGTCAACACAGCAAGGGAGCTACTTAGCAACACCGGTTCTATCCTCACCAGATAGCAAAACCGGATTTCAAACATTCTTTGGCTGGACGACTCCGTTCGGGATCGTGACTCCTGCTTCAGTACCTGTATACACGCCCATCGCACAGGGTAATACTATTGCATCAGAAAGCTTAACCAATCGCACCACAGAAGTTTCTAGAGCTGATAGCAGCCTGCCTGAAGAGAGCATTTCAATAAAGAGTGAACCCTCATCGCCCCCCATGGAGCAGCAAGTCCTCCCTACTGAGACTTTTAGTTATATTCCTGCTCCTGATCCTTCACCTGTTTCTGGCGGCCCTACTCAGTCAAGTATTGATCCATATCAACCCTCAACAGAACATCTCACCGAAAGTGAATTATCAGCCGTAAGTAAAATCCGGTTAAGCATCACAGAAATAGTTAATATGCAATGGCGTGATTTAGACATATCAGGCAAGCTACTGGATGACAGTGAGCGAAAGCTAATAACACACATACGAAGTAAAGGCAGGAACAGGAAAGCCGCCAAACAGTGCCGTGATCGTAAAATCACTGGCCTCAGCGATCTGGAGATAGAAGTAAAAGAGCTGAAGAAACGCATTACGGATGAATCTTCAAAATATGTATCACTGTATAACGAACGACAAAAATGGAAAGGCCAATGTGACAAAAGAACTTATGCTCGCCTCCAGCTTGAGAACTTTTTAACGATGACAGGCGATAAACTATCTCTGAACTACCCGCTGGTCGACCCAGAAAGTATTCAACCAAACAGAGTTAAGGAAGAAATGAATTCATGAACATATGACGTTTCGTATGTTTGAGGACAGCTACCAAGCATCCATCAACAATGCTTTTAGTACCTGTAGCTTATGGCTTTTCAACCAATGAATCACACACCTCTTCACTCTCATCCTGAAAAAGAAAAAGGGCGCTGTTTTAAAAAACAGCGCCCTTTTTTTATAGGGTATGTTTAACCGTTACGATTAAACATCACCAAAGTTCAAAGCTTCAGACAGAGCCGCTTCAACTTCAGAAGCTGATACTTTGCTTGGTACTTCAAACGCTGGCTCTTCACGACCCTTCTTACGCTCTTCATGGTAAGTCAGACCGGTACCCGCAGGAATCAGACGACCTACAACTACGTTCTCCTTCAGACCACGCAAGTAGTCACGCTTACCGGTAACAGCTGCTTCGGTCAGCACTCGTGTAGTTTCCTGGAAAGAAGCTGCAGAGATAAAGGATTCAGTTGCCAGAGACGCTTTAGTGATACCCAACAGTACGCGTTCGTACTTGGCAGGCATCAGATCCTTAGCACTCAACTTTTCGTTCTCTTCCAGAACGTTGGTCAGTTCCATCTGGTCACCGCGAATCAGGGTTGAGTCACCGGTTTCGGCTACTTCAACCTTGCGCAGCATTTGACGCAGAATGGTTTCAATGTGCTTATCGTTAATCTTTACACCCTGAAGACGGTATACGTCCTGGATCTCATTAACGATATAAACAGCAAGCTCACCAACACCCAGCAGACGGAGAATGTCGTGCGGATTAGTAGGGCCATCGGAGATTACTTCACCTCTGGTCACCTGCTCACCTTCGAACACGTTCAGGTGACGCCACTTCGGAATCAGCTCTTCATATGGATCGCTGCCGTCGTTAGGCGTAATAACCAGACGTTTCTTACCCTTGGTTTCCTTACCGAAACCAATAGTACCGGTAGTTTCAGCCAGGATAGAGTGTTCTTTCGGCTTACGCGCTTCGAACAGGTCGGCCACTCGTGGCAGACCACCGGTGATGTCTTTGTTACCACTAGACTGTTGTGGAATACGAGCCACAACGTCACCGATTTCTACAGTAACACCATCGTTGATGTTAACGAGAGCGTTTGCTGGCAGGAAGTACTGTGCAGTTACATCAGTATTCGGCAGCTTCAACTCTGTGCCGTCAGCACCCAGTAACTGGATGGCAGGACGGATGTCTTTACCAGCAGAAGGACGATCCTTCGGATCCAACACTTCAATGTTGGACATACCGGTCAGCTCATCAGTCTGAGTCTTAACGGTAATGCCTTCTTCCATGCCCAGGAACTTAACAACACCGGCCAGTTCAGTAACGATTGGGTGTGTGTGTGGATCCCACTTCGCAACAATTTGACCAGCCTGAACTTCGTTCTCGTGCTTAACAGAAAGAACAGCACCGTATGGCAGCTTGTAACGCTCGCGCTCACGTCCGAATTCATCCGCAATGGTCAACTGACCGGAACGGCTTACAGCAACCAGGTTGCCGTCATTTCGTTCAACGTGCTTCAGGTTCAACAGACGGGCAGTACCCTTACTCTGAACAGAGATGTTGTCCTGTGCAGCGTTTCTGGATGCAGCACCACCGATGTGGAAGGTACGCATGGTCAGCTGGGTACCCGGCTCACCGATAGACTGTGCAGCGATTACACCAACAGCTTCACCCTTGTTAACAAGGTGTCCGCGACCAAGGTCACGACCGTAACAGCTGGCACAAATACCGTGACGAGTCTCACAAGTGATTGGAGAGCGAACCTTGACTTCGTCAACGTTCATAGCTTCTAGACGCTTCACCCAAGCTTCATCAATCAGGGTACCGGAAGTTACCGCCATTTCGTTCGCAGCACCTGGCTGGTAAACGTCGTCAGCGATAACACGACCAAGGATACGCTCACCCAGAGGCTCAACCACTTCACCGCCTTCGATGTGTGGAGCCATCTGCAGACCGCGTAGAGTGCCACAGTCGTCTTCAGTAACAACCAGATCCTGCGCGACGTCTACCAGACGACGAGTCAGGTAACCGGAGTTAGCTGTCTTCAAAGCGGTATCTGCCAGACCCTTACGAGCACCGTGAGTAGAGATGAAGTACTGTAGTACGTTCAAACCTTCACGGAAGTTCGCAGTGATCGGCGTTTCGATGATGGAGCCATCAGGCTTGGCCATCAGACCACGCATACCGGCCAGCTGACGAATCTGCGCGGCGCTACCACGAGCACCGGAGTCAGCCATCATATAGACGCTGTTGAAGGATTCCTGCTCTTCCTTCTTACCATCACGGTTAATGACGGTATCGGACTTCAGGTTGTCCATCATGGACTTGGCCAGCAATTCGTTGGCACGAGACCAAATATCGATAACCTTGTTGTACTTCTCGCCTGCTGTTACCAGACCGGATGCAAATTGGTTTTCGATTTCACGAACTTCTTCGTTAGCGTCATTAATGATCTGACCTTTGTTATCAGGGATAACAAAGTCGTTCACACCAATAGAAGCACCGGACAGAGTCGCGTAGTTGAAGCCCATGTAGAGCATCTGATCAGCAAAGACAACGGTGTCTTTCAGACCACAACGACGGTAGCACTGGTTCAACAGCTTGGAGATCGCTTTCTTCTTCATCGCCTGGTTAACCAGTTCGAATGGAAGACCCTGAGGTACGATTTCCCAAAGCAGGACACGGCCGATGGTTGTATGAGCGAGAAACTTGTTCTCATGCTCTACGCCATCGTCGTCTTTGTATTTTTCGTGTATGCGTACCCGGACACGAGCGTGCAATTCAGCAGCACCGGTACGGTAAGCACGCATGGCTTCGTTTATGTCAACGAAAGCCATGCCTTCACCCTTGGCGTTAATACGGTCACGGGTGATGTAGTACAGACCCAGTACAACGTCCTGGGAAGGCACGATAATAGGTTCACCGTTTGCTGGTGCCAGAATGTTGTTGGTAGACATCATCAGGGCACGGGCTTCCAACTGAGCTTCAATAGTCAGTGGAACGTGAACAGCCATCTGGTCGCCGTCGAAGTCAGCGTTGTACGCAGCACACACCAATGGGTGCAACTGGATCGCTTTACCTTCGATCAGAACCGGTTCGAACGCCTGAATACCAAGACGGTGCAAGGTTGGCGCACGGTTCAGCATGACAGGGTGTTCACGGATGACGTCAGCCAGAACGTCCCACACTTCAGGTGTTTCGCGCTCTACCATCTTCTTGGCAGCTTTGATGGTGGTCGCAAGACCACGAGCTTCCAGCTTACCGAAGATGAATGGCTTGAACAGCTCCAGCGCCATCTTCTTTGGAAGACCACACTGATGCAGACGTAGGGTAGGACCTACGGTAATTACGGAACGACCGGAGTAGTCAACACGCTTACCGAGCAAGTTCTGACGGAAACGACCCTGCTTACCCTTGATCATGTCAGCCAGGGATTTCAGAGGACGCTTGTTGGAACCGGTAATAGCTCGTCCACGACGACCGTTGTCCAGCAGTGCATCTACAGATTCCTGCAGCATACGCTTTTCGTTGCGGACAATAATGTCAGGTGCGTTCAGATCAAGCAGACGCTTCAGACGGTTGTTACGGTTGATCACTCGACGGTACAGATCGTTCAGGTCAGACGTCGCGAAACGGCCACCATCCAGAGGTACCAGAGGACGCAGATCTGGCGGCAGAACCGGCAGAACGGTCAAGATCATCCACTCAGGGTTGTTACCTGATTTGTGGAACGCTTCAACCAGCTTCAGACGCTTGGATAGCTTCTTCAGTTTGGTTTCGGAATTAGTCTGCGGAATCTCTTCACGCAGAATCTCCACTTCTTCACCCAGATCGATGTCGGCAAGCAGTGCTTTAACCGCTTCAGCACCCATACGGGCGTCAAAGTCATCACCGAACTCTTCCAGAGCTTCGTAATATTGTTCGTCAGACAGCAGCTGGTTCTTTTCCAGAGTCGTCATGCCCGGATCAACCACTACGTATGATTCGAAGTACAGAACACGTTCGATATCACGCAGGGTCATGTCCAGCAGCAGGCCGATACGGGACGGCAAGGACTTCAGGAACCAGATGTGAGCAACTGGGCTTGCCAGTTCGATGTGACCCATACGGTCACGACGTACTTTAGCCAGTGCAACTTCTACGCCACACTTTTCACAGATTACACCACGGTGCTTAAGGCGCTTGTACTTACCGCACAGGCACTCATAGTCTTTTACCGGGCCAAAAATTTTGGCACAGAAAAGGCCGTCACGCTCAGGCTTGAACGTACGGTAATTAATTGTTTCCGGCTTTTTAACTTCGCCGTAAGACCAAGAACGTACCATCTCTGGGGAAGCCAGACCGATACGAATCGAGTCAAACTCTTCAGTTTGACCCTGGGTCTTGAGCAGATTTAGCAAGTCTTTCAAGAGCGCATCTCCTCGTGATGACGAAGGGCTATCTCCAGCCCTTCGACGTCACAATTTCGTTATTCGGTGTCCAGCTCGATATCAATGCCCAGAGAGCGAATCTCTTTCAACAGCACGTTGAAGGATTCAGGCATTCCTGGTTCCATTCTGTGATCGCCATCAACGATGCTTTTATACATCTTTGTACGACCAGCCACATCATCGGACTTAACAGTCAACATTTCTTGCAGGGTGTAAGCAGCACCATATGCTTCAAGTGCCCATACTTCCATCTCACCGAAACGCTGGCCACCAAACTGAGCTTTACCGCCCAGAGGCTGCTGGGTAACCAGAGAATAAGAACCAGTGCTACGTGCGTGCATCTTGTCATCAACCAAGTGGTTGAGCTTCAGCATGTACATGTAGCCTACCGTTACCGGACGATCGAAAGAATCACCGGTACGGCCGTCGTGCAGGGTAACCTGACCCGTGTCGCTCAGATCAGCCAGACGCAGCAGGTCCTTAACTTCAGATTCCTTGGCACCGTCAAATACGGAAGTGGCCATTGGCACACCGCCACGCAGATTCTTCGCCAGTTCCATGATCTCTTCATCAGAGAAAGAATCCAGATCTTCTACGCGACGACCACCGCCAACACCGTTGTAAACCTGATCCAGGAATTCACGAATTTCAACAACCTTCTTCTGGGACTCAATCATTCGATTGATTTTGTGTCCCAAACCGCGGGCAGCTGCACCCAAGTGAGTTTCCAGTACCTGTCCAACGTTCATTCGAGACGGTACACCCAGAGGATTCAGAACGATATCTACAGGGTTACCTTCACTATCATAAGGCATGTCTTCGACAGGCATGATGATAGAGATAACACCTTTGTTACCGTGACGACCCGCCATCTTGTCACCAGGCTGAATACGACGCCTGATAGCTAGGTAGACCTTACAAATCTTCAACACACCCGGTGCCATATCGTCGCCGGTTTGAAGCTTCTTCTTCTTGCTTTCGAAACGCTCATCCAGAATGGCGCGACGCTCTTTCAGCTGTTCACGTGCCAGATCCAGTTGTTCGTTCAGTTTTTCGTTAGACATGGACAGACGGAACCACTGCTCGTGCTCCAGTCCGTTCAAGTACTCTTCAGTGATGGTGTTGCCCTTGGCTAAACCAGGGCCACGATCAACTGGTTGACCAACCAGTGCTGCCAGCAGACGCTCGAAGGTATCTTGCTCTACAACACGGAATTCTTCGTTCAAATCTTTGCGGTATTCATCCAGAGCCGTTTTCTCAATAGAAAGAGCTCGAACGTCTTTTTCAACGCCGTCACGGGTGAACACCTGCACGTCAATGACAGTACCTTTAACAGAAGTCGGTACACGCAGGGAAGTGTCCTTAACATCGGACGCTTTCTCACCGAAGATGGCACGCAGCAGCTTCTCTTCCGGAGTCAGCTGGGTTTCACCCTTAGGTGTTACCTTACCAACTAGGATGTCGCCTGCGCCTACTTCAGCACCTACATAAACGATACCGGCTTCGTCCAGCTTGTTCAGTGCAGATTCACCAACGTTTGGAATATCAGAGGTAATTTCCTCTGAACCCAGCTTGGTGTCACGAGCCACACAGGTCAGTTCCTGAATGTGAATCGTGGTGAAACGATCTTCCTGAACTACACGCTCGGAGATGAGAATGGAGTCCTCGAAGTTGTAACCGTTCCATGGCATGAAGGCCACGCGCATGTTCTGACCCAATGCCAGCTCACCCATGTCGACGGAAGGACCGTCAGCCATGATATCACCGCGAGCAATCTGCTCACCGGCACGAACCAGTGAACGCTGATTGATACACGTGTTCTGGTTAGAACGGGTGTACTTGGTCAGGTTGTAGATGTCTACACCAGCTTCACCAGGCTGCAGTTCGGCACTGTTCACACGAACCACAATCTTGGCAGCATCAACAGTGTCAACCAGACCACCGCGGCGAGCTACAACACACACACCAGAGTCAGACGCTACGTTCTTCTCCATACCGGTACCTACCAGAGGCTTGTCGGCGCGGAGAGTTGGAACAGCCTGACGCTGCATGTTTGATCCCATCAAAGCTCGGTTAGCATCGTCGTGCTCGAGGAATGGAATCAAGGATGCCGCTACGGATACTACCTGCTTGGTGGAAACGTCCATGTACTGGACTTTATCCGGACCCATTAGGGTAAATTCGTTGCGGTGACGAACGTTAACCAACTCTTCGAAAAGTTGCTTATTGTCGTCCATTTTCGCAGAAGCCTGCGCGATTACATACTGCCCTTCTTCAATAGCGGACAGGTAATCGATATCGTCTGTTACCTTGCCATCAACTACACGACGGTATGGAGATTCCAGAAAACCGTAGTCGTTGGTGCGGGCATAGGTAGCCAGAGAGTTGATCAGACCGATGTTCGGACCTTCAGGGGTCTCGATTGGACATACACGACCGTAGTGGGTCGGATGTACGTCTCGAACCTCAAAGCCTGCACGTTCACGAGTCAGACCACCTGGGCCCAACGCGGAAACACGACGCTTGTGAGTAACCTCGGACAGCGGGTTGTTTTGGTCCATAAACTGAGACAGCTGGCTGGAACCAAAGAATTCTTTAACGGCAGCAGCAACAGGCTTGGCGTTGATCAAATCCTGAGGCATCAGGCCTTCAGATTCAGCAAGGCTCAAACGTTCCTTAACAGCACGTTCTACACGAACCAGACCTACACGGAACTGGTTTTCAGCCATTTCACCAACAGAACGAACACGACGGTTACCCAGGTGGTCGATATCGTCACAGATACCTTTACCGTTGCGGATGTCTACCAGAGTTTTCAATGTGTCGAGGATGTCGGAGTTATCCAGTACACCGGAACCAGTATCTTCAACACGGCCCAGACGACGGTTAAACTTCATTCGACCCACTGCAGACAAATCGTACCGCTCAGGAGAGAAGAACAGGTTGCCGAACAGTGTGTCAGCCGCATCTTGTGTAGGCGGCTCACCAGGACGCATCATACGGTAGATTTCTACCAGAGCTTCCAGACGGTTGGTTGTGGAATCTGAACGCAGTGTGTCAGAAATATAGGCACCACAATCCAGCTCGTTAGTGTACAGAGTTTCAATCTGCTTGATGCCTGCAGCCATAAGCTGCTCATAAACTTCAAGAGTGATTTCAGTGTTGCAATCAACAATGATCTCACCGGTAGCAGAATGAATGACTGTCTTGGCAAGTCTCTTGCCAAAAAGGTAATCAACCGGAGCTTCCAGAAGTTCGATTTTGGTTTTCTGCAACTGACGGATGTGACGTGCAGTTACACGACGACCCTGTTCAACAATGACGTTGCCGTCACCGTCTTTAATGTCAAAACTGGCCGCTTCACCACGTAAACGTTCTGCAGAAAACTCAGTACTTACTGAATCAGGAGTAAGTTTGAAGACTATGTTTTCGAAGAAGTAAGCCAGAATTTCTTCGTTGTTCATGCCCAGTGCGCGCATCAGGATGGTCGCAGGCAGTTTCCGGCGACGGTCGATACGAACAAACAACTGGTCTTTTGGATCGAATTCGAAATCCAACCATGAACCACGGTAAGGAATAACACGAGCAGAGTACAACAACTTACCGGAGGAGTGAGTCTTACCACGGTCGTGGTCAAAGAACACACCAGGTGAACGGTGAAGCTGAGATACGATGACTCGCTCGGTACCATTAATTACAAAGGTACCGTTGTCTGTCATGAGCGGCATTTCGCCCATGTAGACTTCTTGTTCCTTGATGTCTTTTATTGCCTTGTTGGAAGACTCCTTATCATAAATGATCAGGCGCACCTTCACACGCAGAGGCACTGCGTAGGTTACACCTCGGAGTTGACATTCCTTGACATCAAACGCTGGATTGCCGAGCCTGTAGCTCACATATTCCAGCGCCGCATTACCTGAATAACTTACAATAGGAAATACGGATTTAAATGCAGCGTGCAGACCAATGTCTTCACGTGCGGCCGGTTCTTTTCCGGACTGAAGCAGCTTATGATAAGAATCAAGCTGAATCGCCAGGAGATACGGCACATTCATGACATGCGGCAATTTGCCGAAGTCTTTGCGGATGCGTTTTTTCTCTGTATACGAGTATGCCATCAGCGTTCCCCAGCTTGGTCACCTGGTTCTGGCGTTCAGACCTTATGGTCTGGCCATCTAGGTTTATTGAGGGCGGGTGGCCCCCTTGATACCCAATTAAAAAACGGTGATTTCAACCGTTACCATTGCATGAGCTCTAGCGTCCATTCAGAAGTTTCCCTCCACGACAGACCTGTATCACACTGCAATTTTCGCTCATTACTTACGCTTTAACCGGCGGTGAATAGCAAACAACTTTGCTTCAACCGCTAAAACGAAAGTAATTTCTATGGAGCCAACGTTCTCAGCCGAAACGGTTCGGAACGATACAGCTCATACAACGGAAAAAGGCCGGTACCCTATAGGCACCAGCCACCTGAGACTATTATGCAATAGACTCTGGATATTTCAAAGCTGACGTAGAATTACTTAACTTCTACGGAAGCGCCAGCATCTTCAAGCAGCTTCTTCAGTTCTTCAGCTTCGGTTTTGCTAGCGCCTTCCTTAACAGGAGCAGGAGCGCCATCTACAACAGCTTTAGCTTCTTTCAGACCCAGGCCAGTAGCAGCACGTACTACCTTGATCACGTTTACTTTCTTGTCGCCAACAGCAGTCAGAATTACGTCGAATTCTGTCTGTTCTTCAGCAGCAGCTTCAGCAGCAGCAGCTGGAGCAGCAGCAACAGCAGCAGCAGCAGTTACGCCGAATTTTTCTTCCATAGCTGCAACCAACTCAACAACGTCCATTACGGACATTTCAGCGATTGCGTTTAAGATATCTTCTTGAGACAGAGCCATTGTTGGCCTCCAAAATCTTTAGTGGGGGAAAACCCCCGAATTCATTAAATAAGAATTAAAAACCACAACCCAAGGGGCTATTAAGCGGCTTCTTTCTTCTCGTCAGCAACAGCTGCTACTACACGTGTAATGCTGGATGGGAACTCGTTCAGAGTTCTTGTCAGCTTGGTTACAGGTGCAATCATTACACTCATCAGCATCGCGCGAGCCTGATCCAGAGTAGGCATCTTAGCCAGAACATCAATTTGTTCTGCGCCAAGCAATTGTCCAGAGATGGACAAAGCCTTAACTTCCAGTTCTTTATTCTCTTTGGCGAAGTCTTTAATCAGACGCGCTGCCGCGCCTGGATCTTCTTGAGAGAAGGCCAACACAGTCGGACCAACCAATGAAGTCTGCAGGCACTGAAATTCAGTACCTTCAACTGCACGGCGAGCCAGTGTGTTACGTACAACCTTAAGGTATACGCCACCATCACGGGCCTGCTTGCGCAGTTCGGTCATTTGACCAACAGAGAGTCCACGGTAGTCCGCAATTACAGCCGACAGAGCGCTTTGAGCAGCCTCGCTGACTTCGGCAATAATCGCCTTCTTGTCTTCGAGTCCTAACGCCATCTGGCTTACTCCAGTTTTTGAAGTTCTATTCAATCACTCATCGAAGAGTAACCGAACACTTGCAATACGGTGATGGGTCGAATTTCAATTCTGAAACAGAATCGATTCCGCTCACCGTCTACGCAGGCAATTAAGCTTCGGTCTTTTTGTCCGGTTTATAAAAACCGAACCCCATCGAAACAGGAACAAACCTCCGCACCTACGATCTTTGACGACCCCCACATTCATGGGGACCCCAAAGTTTGTTTAAACTACAGATAGCCAATATAAAACGAGCTTATCTATAATTTTTTTAATCAGTATTCCAGAGTGCTCATATCGATGGTCAGACCTGGTCCCATAGTAGAGGACAGGGTAACCTTCTTCATGTAAACACCTTTGCTTGCAGAAGGCTTCAGCTTCTTCAGCTCAGCCAGCAGCGCTTCAACGTTTTGTTTCAGAGAGCTAGCTTCAAAATCAATCTTGCCAATACCGGCATGAATGATGCCGTTCTTGTCAGTACGGAAACGAACCTGACCTGCTTTAGCATTCTTAACTGCTTGAGCAACGTTAGGAGTTACAGTACCAACCTTAGGGTTAGGCATCAGACCGCGTGGGCCCAAAATCTGACCCAACTGGCCAACAACGCGCATTGCATCAGGAGAAGCAATTACTACGTCGAAGTTCATTTCGCCAGCTTTAACCTGGGCAGCCAAATCGTCCATACCAACAACTTCTGCACCAGCTTCTTTAGCTGCTTCAGCGTTGGCGCCCTGTGTAAAAACAGCTACGCGAACGTGCTTACCAGTACCAGCTGGCAGAACAGTAGAGCCGCGAACAACCTGGTCAGATTTACGAGGATCCACACCCAGATTCACAGCAATCTCTACAGATTCCTTGAATTTTACGCTGGAAACTTCTTTCAGAACGTTTGCAGCTTCTTCAAAGGAATATGCTTTTTCAGCAACAACTTTCTCAGCAATTGCCTTTGCACGCTTAGTCATCTTACTCATTACTTCACACCTTCCACGTTGATACCCATGGAACGAGCGGAACCGGCGATAGTGCGGATAGCCGCATCTTCGTCAGCTGCAGTCAGGTCCGGTTCTTTAATTGTGGCAATTTCCAGCAACTGCTCACGTGTAGCAGTGCCCACTTTTTCAGTGTTTGGACGGCCAGAACCGCTCTTCAGCTTCAGAACTTTCTTCAGCAGAACAGATGCAGGCGGAGTCTTGGTTTCAAAGGTAAAGCTACGGTCGCTGTATACGGTAATAACTACCGGAATTGGCATACCAGCATCCATATCTTGGGTTTTGGCGTTAAACGCTTTACAAAACTCCATAATATTCACGCCGTGCTGACCCAGAGCTGGACCAACAGGTGGTGAAGGATTAGCTTTAGCAGCAGGAACCTGCAGCTTAATATAAGCTTGGACTTTCTTAGCCATGATAACCTCAATATTGGGTCACTGCCTTACATATAGAACAGACGTTCTAAGTATTTAGCTACCCGATTTAGACTTTTATTTGTCACATAAAAACCCTGCACCGCTGTAACAATGCAGGGTTTTGCAATTTAGCCCACTATTCTATCACGATATAGTCGTGACAGTTTAGGCTTTTTCGACCTGGGAAAATTCCAGCTCGACAGGCGTGGAGCGACCGAAAATCATAACCGCCACATGAAGGCGACTCTTTTCGTAGTTCACTTCTTCCACTACGCCATTGAAGTCCGCAAAAGGACCATCAACAACACGAACCATTTCACCTGGTTCGAACAACGTCTTCGGACGTGGTTTTTCAACACCATCCTGAACACGCTGAAGAATAGCGTCCGCTTCTTTTTCAGTGATTGGAGCCGGCTGGGCGGCAGTGCCACCAATAAAGCCCATCACTCGCGGCGTATCTTTAATAAGATGCCAGCTCTCTTCGCTCATTTCCATTTGGACTAGCACGTATCCAGGAAAGAACTTACGCTCACTTCTGCGCTTTTGTCCGTTGCGAATCTCTACAACTTCTTCGGTTGGAACGAGAATCTCACCAAAGAGATCTTCCATACCACGAAGTTTGACACGCTCGGTCAACGAACGCATCACCTGCTTTTCATAGCCTGAATAGGCATGAACCACATACCAACGCTTCGCCATTTCCTATCCCTATCCAATCAGGCTACTGATTATCCAGCCTAGCAGAGAATCGAGCGCCCACAAAATGAGGCCCATGATAACCACAACTGCAACAACTACCAGTGTGGTTTGCACTGTCTCCTGACGAGTTGGCCAAACAACCTTACGAATCTCAATCTTGGCTTCTTTAACCAGATTCCAAAAGGCCCCGCCTTTCACGGTCTGCAGAGCAACAAATCCTGCCAAAATCGCCAACAAAACAAGAGCCAACGCTCTATATAGAACGGACTCTTCAGAATAATATACATTGCCAGCAACGCCAGCTGTCACCAGAATCGTCACCAGAGCCCACTTAAGCCCATCCAGACGACCTTCAGCTGCTACTTCAGGTTTTCCACTCATCAGTTGACTTTCTCTACTCGGAAAAGCTTTGCCAAATAACTTTATCTACTAAGAACTTTAACTACGAAGAGTTCTAAGTAAAAAGTTGGCTTAAATCAAGATATGGCAGGCCAGGAGGGAATCGAACCCCCAACCCCCGGTTTTGGAGACCGGTGCTCTACCAATTGAACTACTGGCCTGTATCAGAGCAGTCGATTGACTACTTTCTCTTGATACGAGGAACGATGGATTATAATCGACCTCGATCAAACTGAAAAGTCTTATTCTTTTACAACCTCAACCCAAACCTTGAGGTTAAAAATAAAGGAAGCATGCCACCTCCCTTATATTCTGGAGCTCTCGAGCAGATTCGAACTGCCGACCTCACCCTTACCAAGGGTGCGCTCTACCAACTGAGCTACGAGAGCACTCTAATTCAGAATATTGGAGCGGGTAGCGGGGATCGAACCCGCATCATCAGCTTGGAAGGCTGAGGTTCTACCGTTGAACTATACCCGCAAAGCGCGCATTGCTTCTTGCAAAGAACCCGCTTCATTTAGCTCTCTCTATTAAGAGTCTCAAAAAAGAGCGCTAAAGAAAAATGGTGGTGGGGGCTGGATTCGAACCAGCGAAGCTTTCGCGTCAGATTTACAGTCTGATCCCTTTGGCCACTCGGGAACCCCACCTTACTACTACGCTATTTTATTCGGGAGCTTTTCAAAGTCAAGCTGTCGATTCTGCTGACTCAGCAGAGAGCTTATTGCTTCGCGCCGTTCTTTATTTTGAATGGCTGCCCCCGAAGCGCAGGCGTATATTAGTGAAACGAATCGTTAGATGCAATGCCTTTGCAGCTTTTTTCCAGCATTTTCAGCCCTTTGTATTCTTTACTGATATCTGCCCATATTTTTCCGCCCAAATCACCGGCTTTGTCGGCCTCCATTTCCAGCCAGAACACTTTCGGGTTTCTCTTCAGTTTTTTGATAGCCGTTTCATAGCCTGCTTCCAATAAACGACTACTGACCTGTTCAGCAGATTTCTCTTTAGTGAACAGCCCAAGCGAAATGCCGTTAGCCAGCTCACCTTGAGTAATAACAAAACTATCGATTCCCTGCCCCTGAAGCTCACGAAGCAGGCGAATAGCGGCCTGTCTGTTCGGCAGTGGTTCTATATGAACCCAGTAATCTTCTCCAGCCGCTTCATTATCGGATCGTTCTCGGCTGTTCAGCCCAAGGGAAAACAACTTTTGCTGCAACTGGTCCGCTTTCTTTGCTGTTCTGAAAGGCCCAAGTACCAAACATTGTTTTACATTCTGATCCGATGTTTCAGTTTTTCGTTTTTCTGTTGTATCTACTGAGATAACTCTTGCTGGTTCAGGCTTAACTTCGGAGAGAAGAACTATGCGTTTACCTTCTGATGAAGATGACTCAGTAACGGCTGCAACTTCAGGATAGTTCTGATGAGACTGCTGATAGTAGCCCCAGACGAAGTAGCAGGCATTAGTAAAAAGAAGAACAAGAAAGATCCAGCGCATAACAGAGCCTGTTAACCGTTTGTATTCCTGACACCGGCAGGACAATAATTTTATTACTTATTTCTGTTTTTCTAGCTTCTATATAAAAGATAGAAACCAGCGATTATTTCTGATGTTGACTGACTATAGCCAGCCCATCCAGGACCAAGTCAGGTACATATAACTTACGACATTCGTTCTTGAGGTGTTCCCGCAGTTGCGGTGCATCACCTCCTGTCATATAGAGTACAGCGTTCTGGTATCGAGCACATACCTCATCGACCATAGCGACACTCATGGCGAGTACACCGTGATTGATACAGTCCATGGTAGTGTCACCTAGTTTCACCGCTCTGGCAGGGTGTTCCACTTCCTCTAGATCAGCTGTTTTAATAGCCAGCGACTCCTTCATCAGTCTTAAACCTGGAACTATATATCCACCCAAATGCTGACCACCTGAATCCACTACATCGATGGTCATTGCTGTACCACAATCAACAATGACTTTGATCTGTTCAGGAATGTCCTTGTTCGCCGCCAGCATAGCCAGCCAGCGATCCACACCCAGCATTTTTTCCTTCTCATATATAACAGTAACACCCGCAAAGTTTTTTTGTGTTCTTGCTATTACGGGCTCTACAGAGGCAACATCTCTTAATATCTGCTGCAGCCTGGCTAATCGTGCATTCCCTGAAACCATCGATATAGCTGCACTCGTGACACTACCAGTAATAGCCACGACAGCTGACAGTTCATCCTGCCAGTTTTTCTTATTATCAATGCGTCCTGAATCTAAAATTTCAGTACCAGAAACCAGGCGCCACTTTAGGCAGGTGTTACCCGCGTCCAGTTGTAATTGAGCTCCCGAGGTAGTCATGATTTACGCAGCGAAACCTCGCCACCGTTAAATACCATCACTCCTGATTCAGTTTCCAGCATCAAACCACCCAATTGATTCACCCCAAGACAGCGACCACTGACCGTTCTTGTGGCTGACACCAGTTTAACCTGATCCCCTTTGAAGGCATCGTATTCACACCATTGATCCCGAAAAAGTGCGAAGCCCCCCTGGCTGAAGCCGTCCAATAAATGACTGAGGCTATTAACTAATTGACCTACAACCAGATTTCGACTGACTGCTTTGCTGCATATTCTATGGAGATCCGTTGCCGGTTGATCAATGGCTTCCATGTGCTCATCAGAGAGATGGATATTCACTCCAATACCGATAGTCACCTGGCATTCACCGGTAGGATCCCCTGTTACTTCCAAAAGGATTCCGCAAAGCTTTTTACCTTTCCATAGCACATCATTGGGCCATTTTAGTTTCAAATCACGTGCACCGACCGTCTCCAATGCTTTTACAACAGCAAGGCCGACCGCAAGGCTCAAACCTTCAAGGGATGCAGTACCTTCGGCACTGTTCCACAGGGCAGAAAGACTGATCGCCGAGCCCAACGGACTTTTCCATACTCGACCTCTTCGTCCACGACCGCCAGACTGGTGCTCAGCCAAGCAATAGCGAACCTTATCTGCCGGAAGCGGTCCCAACTCTCTGACCCAGTCATTGGTTGAACCCGTGGTCAGGGTTGTGTGCAAATCGACTTTACCAGCAAGATCCTGCTCAATCGCTGACATTATATGGCTATGATTCAGCAGCTCTATTCCAGCTCCAAATCGATACCCTCTGCCACGAACCGAGTCTAACGTCAGTCCCAGCTCTTCCAGTGATTTCAGTTTTTTCCAAATGGCCGCACGGCTGATTCCCAGCTTTTCTCCCAGTTCTTCACCAGAGTGAAACTGACCATCGGATAACAGCTCTAATAATTTCTGCATTCTCTGCCTAAAGTACGGAACGCGTTGATCAAAGTGACAAATGATATGCCCTGACGCCCTAGGTCTCAAATCAGTAAAGAACTTTTTGCCGTCTCGCCAGTCACAAATATGAATCAAGAATATTGATTACAGAGAAAAGCTGCTAGCACCTTGGCAAGAAGAAACAGTAAATGCTTAGCTAAGAAATATTTCTACACCACTGCCCACAGACACAAAGCATGTTCTTGC
Source organism: Oceanospirillales bacterium (assembly GCA_004762125.1). Lineage (GTDB taxonomy): Bacteria > Pseudomonadota > Gammaproteobacteria > Pseudomonadales > Endozoicomonadaceae > Endozoicomonas_A. The sequence continues at coordinate 54,117 of SIHQ01000025.1, forward strand.
AAACCTGCTAAATATGCATAATACCCGAGCACTAAATGCCTATCTTGAAATGTACCTAGGCACAATCAAAAACCACATTATTACCGAGATTATAAACACCGCTAGTACTGAACGTTACTTTATGTCCGGAGCGAAAATCACTGAAGAAGATCAGAAACGAATAATCGAACTGGTGATTGATGCCGCTGTTACAGGGTCATTTTTACCTGAAGCCAGAGGCATTACTCTTTCAGAGGCTCATGCATCATTTCTGCCCAGTGACGAAGCTATAACCAATAACCTTGCAGAAGGAGCAAACAGCGCTTCTGACCAGAAAACATCATCAACCCTGGTACCGGCTAACACACCGGTATTTATTGTTTCTCAAATTCTTGATTAGAGTGGACTTAATCCTGAAGACAGCTCAGGGAGCTCGATTCAGTGGCTGCTGATGACGCCATTCAATCAGGTGGCATGGAAGAATACGACAAAGTGCCTTTATTGGCTTTCAGTCCTGTGGGCCTAAAAAATGGAAGCGTTTGGCATATTACCGGGAAAACAGCCGTGTACCCCGTTTTCAAAGCAGGGCCTTATAAAACCTGGGTATCCAGACCTAACCTGTTTATTTACAGCTATTTTGATAAAGAAAAAATGAAAGACGAACTGTAAACAAGCGAGCAAGGACGCCAGCCCTTTCCATCAACTCCACTACTCGTAAAAGCACTTGGCTATCCCCTATCGCTCTGCATATACTCACACTGCCTACAAACAATAGATAATCAAGCTGGTAGCGATCATGAGTATATTCAAATCCCACATCGCTGAGATGGGTGCCTATAAACCGCCACTGGATGGTCGGGACCCTCATGAACACCTGCTACTGGATTTCAATGAAAGAACCCTGCCGGTGTGTCCTTCTGTCAAACAAGCCATGATTGACTACATTCAGGACGATCGATTGCAGTGTTATCCAGCCTATGGAAATATTGCCAGCCGCATTGCCGAGTACTGTGACGTTAATGCTTCTCAGGTCATGATTACCAATGGTTCCGACCAGGGTATCGATCTGATTATTCGCTCTGCTTGCCGTGAAGGTGACGAAGCTATTATTCCCGGCCCGACTTTTGCCATGTATCACCAGGTAGCTAAAGTCGAGAATCTGAATATTATTGAGCCGTCGTACAGTAAAGAGAAAGGGTTTCCTAAGGATGAAGTGCTCGCTGCAATAACAGACAAAACTCGTTTAATTGTTATTGCCAACCCTAACAACCCCAGCGGCACAGAAGTTCCTCGAGACGATATTCTGGAGATTGCCAAAGCGGCACCTGAAGCGGCTATTTTGGTGGATGAGTGTTACTTCGAATACACACAGCAAACAGTCGCTGATGTTGTAGACCAGTATCCAAATCTACTCGTTACCCGTACCTTTTCCAAAACCTGGGGCTTACCTTCTGTTCGTTTTGGTTATGTCATCAGCAAGGCTGAAAACATCAATGCTCTATTGAATGTACGCGGCCCTTACGACATCAATCAACTGGCGGTTGTTGCCATAGAAGCAGCTTTAACGAACCCGGGTTATACAGAGCAATACGTGAAGGAAGTAATGGAAGTGTCTAAACCCATGTTTGAGGCGTTTCTTGATCAGCAGGGGATTGATTACTGGCCGAGTGCCGCTAATTTTGTATGGACTTTTCCTGAAAATCCTGAAGAGTTGGAAGTACATCTGCGCAAGAATAGTATCCTTGTTCGACCCAAGGCAGAAGAAAATGGCCGTATTGGGTTAAGGATCAACTTGGGAAACAAGGAACAAGTTACAAGCCTGATCCTTGTTCTCTCAAAAAAAATTAAACATTAATATTTATATTTTTTTTCGGTATCTAAGTACCTGCTGCCCACCTTCTGGTGGGCGATACTGTGTCGGTAATGTATAACGCCTCCATTCAACATCTACAGCGCTTAATCCGGCTCGTTTCTTTGATATTGCTTCTTGATCATAATTAGAGCGCATTCGAGGGGATTCATTCAGATAAACAGACACCAAGTCATCATTATCCCAGCCGTAAGCTTCTGACATCTGCTGAATCTCACAAAACCTTTGAAAAGAAAGTTCCGGAAAAGCGCTACGATTATTTTCATACATAGTACGATAATTCATAGGCTTGGCACCCTTGAACTGATGACTTGTATAGGGAACGCCCATTTGATTACATGCCTGTTCAACAGACACCAATGCACCTTCAGTATCATCGACCATAACGACATGCTGAGCTGGATAACCGGACGCAGTGAGGTAGTTACTGATTCCCTGCCCCTTCGTATAAATAGGTCCAGTCTGGGGCATCACGCACACAGCCTTGTCAAATATAGTGAGATTCAGACCTGTTTCCATGAACTTTTGACGAAGAGCATCCTCATCATTAGAGGTCAGTAGAATGATTTTTACGTTACAACTGCCATCTAGAGCTGTACCTGCTTTGTTTCGGATGGCTTCGATAATACGTTCTGTTTGCGGGTTTATCAGAACTCTGCGATGACTGCCATCTGGAAAGATATCCTTCGCCATTAAAGTATCATCAACATCCAGAGCGACTACTGCAGGTTCCCCCGGCACGATTGAGTACAAGATATTTTCCAGATTGGCTGTGTCTGGTATACGCCTGGAAACCCTGTCAGGCACAACTTTGACAACAGTTTGATGCTGCTTAACCGGGGCGACTGCAGCCTTCTGAACTTGCACTTGCCTTCGAACAGGCTCACCTGCCTTTTCAAAGGAGCAATAATCTGGCTTATAGCCTTGCACTTTTTTTTGCTGCTGCGTTCCCTGATTTAGAACCCAGCTATCTTCCATCATATCCTCCCAACTATTCCAGTTTTCTCCTCGCAGTGTATTGAAATCTGCGAATGGCATCGAATAGCTATCATCCTGCACAAAGCAGCGCCCCCGCTCGTCAAATGATAACTGAAGGTAGTGACCGGAATCTTGATTGCCCCTATGCAAAGCCAAACCAGTCATACGCATGGGAATAGAAATTGGTTCACCATTCTCATTTATAACATCCATATTCAAATGCATACCGCTGTTCTTGACCGTTGCTCTAGCCAGGTTTACAAGTTCTTCTATTCCCTGATGAGCAAAGGCTAGGCGGGTTTTACTAAAATGGCGAGAATCCACTCTGAATAGGTGCTCTGTCTGAGTCCGTAGGGTCTGTTTTTCTGGTGCACGACTCTTCAGATGTGGTGGCAACTCAGAGTTTTTCCAATCCAAATGTCGTATACGGTCATCCTGTGTGACAAAGCTTCTGAACCAATCTTCCATACAAACCGTTTTTAGATCACTGTTTGTTGGTGCAAAAGCATTTACAGAGGAAAGTATTGGCCCCTTTTCATGTCTATGCAGCTTTAAACCTTGATAGTCAGCAGACCTATGAATGACATCTTCAATCGCCATCTCCGGATATTTTTCAATCTCCAGAACAGAGAAAATTTTATCCACAAAGTCTGATGCATAAGCCTGCTTTATCTTACCGAACTCACCAATCTGGATAGGTTGTTCACCTGCTGCTTTAGCCTGTTCTTTAGAACGATATAAATTCTCACCAAGTACTCCAAACACTCCTGCCTTGGCACACTTCTGACAACTCTCAAGTAATTCAATTTGAAGGTTCGTAATGACTGCTGATGGTTTTTTACCGGCGAGAATTGCTTTACCTTCCCTGACAAATTTGCAAAAGGCCACTCTGAGAGATTCTTCAGGTTCAGCTCTTCTCTGTTGCTCAAGGGAAGCGAGCACATCATCAGATACCATCCTGACCATGGTTTGTTTAGCTGTATTCATCCAGCAAGTGCTTCCCCAGGAGGTTAATCCAAATCCCATTTTACTGTGATCTTTTGCCTGTTGGTCAAGAAGAGCCATCACCCCTTTTGCTCTTTGCCGACCGTATTCACCACTGGCTTCTTTAATACTTTGTGAGCTGAATAGATCCTGGTTTACAAGGGTTACAAAATCGTTGATGCCCAGATCTCTGAGTTCATCTTCACCCCCTGATAAGGCTTTCAGCTGTCTTTTTTGATCTTCACTCATCCACGCCATATTAGGATCTTCAGGTGTAGGGGTGCTCATATAGAACTGTACCCAACGGAACGTCTTCAACTTATCAATAAATAAAGGCGGGACTTGAGAACGAATTTTATCTGGATCTATTTCTGCAACCATTAAGTCAAACTCAGCTCGACTAGGCACCAGACGTTTAAGACCGGTTTCGTCAGATGGATCAAGTTCCCTATTGAACTGGATAAATAGCCGATTTTTTTCTGAAGCTGTTAACGGTGTGGTTACTTTTTTGTCTGTTTGAGCGACTGTTTTAGTAACGGCCGGCTTAGCTGACATAGTAGCTTTGGACTGAGTCACCGCTGGCTTTGGAGCAGTCTTTTGAGATTTCAGATTTTCAAACTTCCACAAAAACTTATTGAGTTCGTACTGTTTTTCGTTATGACTCCCACTAACCATTGCTTGGATTGTGTCGTCAGTCATTGCCTGAACAGCTAAATCAAAATCTCCTTCCTGTACCTTGCTGCTTCTACTTTTGATAAATGCAAAGGTTTGTCTCTGCTCAGTTGTAATATTTTTTGTAGGTACTGGTTGCGGTAAAACTGCTTCAAGCACTGGTTTCAAATCCATAGGAGGCAACTGCATTGCACTGAGGCTTTGTAATGGATCACCCCATTCTAACGACGCAATCTCTCTGTCCGGAGTAGGAGGCCTGGATGTTGGTCTGGCAAGAGCTGTGGATCTTGTTAAGCTACTTTGAGGTGAAGCTGACACGAAATCACCATATTCAAGTTCCTGTGGAAGAACTCGTTTAATTTTGTACTTCCCTTCATTAAGCTGTCGCCCAAATTGGTTGAGCTGAGGGTTATCTATATCCAGCTTATTCAGGCAGGCATTGATCATTTCATTAGTCATGACACCATCGTTATAGGCCTTCTCCACATCAGCAACAGTCAGGCCGTACCGGCTATCTCCTATAGTTGCTACGAAGAGCATGAAAGCTTCTTTGCGCAAATTTAGTCTTTCATTTTGTGGCACATTCTGGATAGTTACTTGGGGCTGTTTGACTGGTGTTGGTCTAGCTTTTTCCCTCAGCTGAAGCAACTCTGTCTGGAACTTGTAAAAGGCATCTTCCTTGGCCTGGCATTCAGGTCCCTGTGCCAAAGCCACAAAATTAGGCGTTAGCAGCCCAGCTTCATCCGCTGCTTTTAAATCTCCACCTGTTAATATACTAGGTAGCATTGATGCACAATAGGAATCCCCATAGGCTTCGAAAGCTTTATTTTTTTCTTGTGTGAGACTAACAGCTGATTGCTTGTCAGGCTTGGCTTTAGCAGCAACTGGCTGGCTGGCCAGTAATACTGTATCACTGGCTGACTGAGAAACTACAAGTGGCATATCTAGAGCTGGGTCATACTTAACACGTCGTACTACAACTGTCTTATTATCACCACATTGGGACAATTCAGCCTGCTCAGTTAACTTGGCGGCAATGACCGCTTCTGAATCTCCCTGTTGATGGTATTGTCTTGCTGAATTAACTATCTCTGCTGTAGTAGCGACATCGGTTATACCATCGCATTGCTGAACAATCAGATACTCATCATCAGAAGGCGGTAGGGTATAGTGAGTTATTGTTGGTCGACACAATGCTTGCCCTTGAAGCATTTGATAGCCCAACGTACCTGGTGTAGCAATCTGGGCTCCGAGGTATTTACCGCCATGAATCTCAGCAACATACCCACCTCTTTCTTTGATTGCATTTACAAAGCGTGGTTTTGATAGATCCCCGTCTTCACTCAACTGCAGGGCTTTACCATCCGGGGTTGCTAGAACAGCTCTACTGTCTCCCAGATTCGCGGTCCAGAGCGAGTTGCCAATTTTCATTACCACATTAGCGGTGGTTCCAACCTGTTCAAGATGAATACTGTTATTAAGCTGAGCAAAAGCTATGTTCAGGGCATTTACAATCCCAACAGAGCAGAAACCATTCTGGTTATATTCTTGTAGATGGGGCTTCAAGAGCCTTTCAATATTATCAGCACAATACTTTGCGGCCTCCGGTCCCCCGTGCCCATCAAAAACACAGGAAAGCTCCACTGGAATGTTTTGCCCTTTGATTTTGATCGGAAATGAAACAGCCAGGTGTGCGTCTTCCATTTTAGGTCGATGACCCTGGCTGGTAGCCACGCCCGTGTTACTTAAACCACCTTCTTTGGAATAGTTTATATCTCTTTCATTTGGCCAGTCTGCAGAGCCGATATTTACTGTTCTTGTACCTGCATTGGGTAATGCATAACCATTACCACCCTGAACCATTTTCGTTTCAAACACCAAACCGGCTTTAGCCTTTGCAAGCCTTTTAGGAACGGCATCAGCATCTGCCTGGGCGATTGCCATTGCCTCAGTCAGTTGTCGCTCAACGGCTTCAGGTGAAGACTCCAGACGATAATCCTCATCATCAAGATTTTTACCGGATACCAGCGCTTTTCCCTGACTGGCTTTAATCCTCTGTTCTTTAGGAAGACATTCACTCATGGGGAGTGTGGCTTTAACGGAAACCTCTTGTGGCTTAATAACGGGCTCTTTTAAATGCTGCGGTAGCCCAAGAGAAAGTTCAGGGTCACTGGACCATTTTTTACGAGCGGTTTCTGGTACGCGGTTAACAACAGGAGGCGGGGTTGTTGAACGAGGAACACGAACACCATAAGCTTCAGCATTTTGCTCCTCTTTGTGCATATTAAGAATCAGATTTAATGTACCGAATTCATTTGCTCTAACCTCTGGATCATTTCCTAGAGCAGCAGCTATACATTCAAAAGTCATCATTTTATAAGCTGTTTCGAAATCTTGATGAGTGAAATTTATGTTCACATCAGAATCAACAAACAGGTTAAAGGCCCGTTTCGCCTCATCTCGATTCACCGCAGCCGCTGAAGCCTCAGGAACACGTTGGGGTTGATGGACAATTTGGACTTCTTCCTGAGCAGTCTTCTTTTTCGCTGCTAAATCTATAACAAACTGAATAGCTTCCCAATCCGAACCAACTTCATGAAGGATTTTATTTGCTCTATCTTCTGTTAAAAATCCAGCATCAATAGCTAACTGTTGATCATCAAAAGTAAGTTTTGCATCAGCCGCATGCTGCTGTGCCATTACTCTCGAGTATGCGCTACGAAGTAAGGCTGTATCCTGTAGTTCTTCACCATTATCACCGGCAATGCCATTATTGGTTAAACCCTCCTGAACTGTTCGAAAGCCCGTATTACGGATTGCATCATCTTTGTTTTCGATGGCAACAAGAACAGCATCATCAAAGATGTTTTTTTCAATAGCTTGTTGAGCCTGATTTTCTTTCCAGTTTTTGGTATTAAATTTACTGCGGCAAAAATTTTTAAATGCTGCTATTGCCCGCTTAATGAAATTAGGGCTTTTTATATGTTTAATCGGTGCTAGAGCCTTTGATTCTGGTTTAACCAGAGGTTTTAATTCAGTGTGCGCTCTATGAGACGCCGTTTCTCTAGCTAGACCAATTTTTGTAGCTCTAAACTTTTTTTCAAAATCAGTTCGGTATGCAGCAGCAAGCTCAAACCCCTCAGACACTTCCACTCTTTCAATTAACTTTTGATTTAATTTTATGAACTTCTCTCTTATTCTATTTTGATCTCCTGACTCCCATGCCTTCGCTATGTCTTCAGTTAAGAAGAATGTTTTTTTGTTTTCCAAACCATGGATATCATCTGTTTTCCATCCTCCATAGTTAAATTCAGATTTAATAAATCCATCATATGTGTTGTAAAGCCTTGCCCCTCTGGCATCTATTTGTGAGAACTTTTCATCTCTAATTTCATGTACGACATCAGTCGGTTTTCTATCTATATCAGAGATAGTTTTGGCAATCATTTCATCCATTTTTTGAAAGGCTAGCTGAAGAGGAACTGGATATTCAGGAGCGTTCTCAAAGTGAGCATCTGGCTGTGGATGAAACACACCTTTTTGAGCCGCTTCTATGTGCTCGCTACACTGCTCACGAACTGTCTCTTTTTCCTCTGCCAGAAATGCTTTAAGGTTGTTCTCCCAGTGAGGGTCATGTTTGTGTGTTGCCGTTGCAAATTCGTCAACCAGGTTATTGACCAGTCCTTGAACTTCCGGTTCTTTACCTTTCCAATATTCTTCGAATCCCAGTTTGACTAGATCATCACCACCGATTTTTTTTATTTCATCCCTATAATCCAACCAGGCGTCCTTACACACATCTTTATAGGCCTTTTTCCCTAACTCAATCAGTTCTGCTTCCGAGGGTATCGATAATAGCTCCCCTACCAGAGCTGACTCGGCATCATGAATAGGCGTGAATTGGCTGGCACTCCACTCTTCTGCAAAGGTCACCCATGTCTGGAAATTTTTCTCTTTTCCTTCTACTACAGAAATACTTCTATCAGCGATCTTTTTATGTACAAATTCATCTTTAGTTAGCTCTAATTCTCGATTAACGCCTTTCAGTAAAGGTGATTGCTGTAACTTTTTATCTCTTTCCAACCATACCTTTACTGAATGAAGAAATGGCTTATGCTTTTCTTTCGTTGGCCCAGACCACCAACCAGACTTCTCAGCAGCAAGCTTTCCTTTATCATCCAAAACCGGATAGCTATTTTTAAGGTCTGCACCACATGTATGGCTTTGCTTCAAAAATGTGGCTGGACTGAACGGAGTGGGTATCACAGCGACCTCCCTGTCGTTGTCATAGTTTCTAGATAATTACTCAGAAGCCTAGCAACCGGCAGGGGCGTCACTTTTTTGGCGAAAGTCAGAAACGTCAGGAACTGGATTGAAAGCCCGATCTAATTCAGACAGCCTCTTCCATCTCACGCACATCCTGAGTCATTCGCATTGGGCAGAAGTTAGGGCCACACATGGAGCAGAACTCTGAATCCTTCGCGCCGTCCTGAGGCAGAGTTTCATCGTGATAGGCTTTGGCTGTTTCCGGATCCAGAGCCAGATTGAACTGATCATTCCAACGGAATTCGTAGCGGGCTTTGGACAGGGCATTATCTCTGATGCGTGCTCCAGGGTGACCTTTGGCGATATCCGCTGCATGAGCGGCGATCTTGTAAGTGATCAGTCCTTCCTTTACATCATCACGGTTAGGCAGGCCCAGGTGTTCTTTAGGCGTGACGTAACAGAGCATGGCGCAACCATACCAGCCGATCATAGCAGCACCGATACCTGAAGTAATATGGTCGTAGCCAGGAGCAACATCGGTAGTCAAAGGCCCTAGGGTATAGAAGGGCGCTTCATGACAATGCTCCAGCTGCATATCCATGTTTTCTTTAATAAGGTGCATGGGTATATGACCCGGCCCTTCAATCATCACCTGAACATCGTATTCCCAGGCAATCTTTGTCAGTTCACCCAGTGTTTTCAGTTCGCCGAATTGAGCTTCATCGTTAGCATCCGCAATAGAACCCGGCCGCAAGCCGTCTCCAAGAGAAAGACTGACATCGTACTGGCGACAGAGTTCACACAAATCACGGAAGTTTTCATAAAGAAAGTTTTCGGAATCGTGGATTTCACACCACTGAGCAAGAATACCGCCACCACGGGAAACGATACCAGTGACACGGTCTTTGGTTTTCGCTGCATGCCCTCTAAGCGTACCCGCGTGGATGGTGAAATAGTCCACACCCTGCTCGGCTTGCTCAATCAACGTATCCTTGAAGGTGCTCCAATTCAGATCACCTACCTTTCCTTTTACTTTTTCCAAAGCCTGATAGATAGGAACGGTACCAATAGGAACAGGGGAGTTACGAATGATCCACTCTCGGGTTTCATGAATATTATCGCCTGTGGATAAGTCCATAATGGTGTCGCCACCCCAGCGAGCCGACCAAAGCATCTTTTCTACTTCTTCTTCAATGGATGACGAAATAGGTGAGTTGCCAATATTGGCGTTGATCTTAACTCCAAAATTACGGCCAATAATCATCGGTTCTGATTCAGGGTGATTGATATTGGCTGGAATGATAGCGCGGCCTTCAGCTACTTCCTTACGAACAAACTCAGGTGTGATGTACGACAACTTTGCATGGTCATTACGAGCCAGGTTTTCCCGAATGGCAATGTATTCCATTTCCGGAGTAACGATTCCCTGTCTGGCGTAGTGCAACTGAGTGACATTTTTCCCTTCCAGAGCTTTTCTCGGCGTTTTCAATGCTTTGAAACGAACGTCTTCGAGCCTCAGATCCTGCTCACGGGTTTTAGCAAATTCGGAAGAGCGGCCAGTCAACAGCTTGGTATTCCCTCGTTCTTCAATCCATGCAGATCTCAAAGCAGGTAATCCCTCGTTCAGATCGTGGGGAATACCGGTTTCGGTGTAAGTGCCAGAAGTGTCATAGATTCTAATGGGCGCGTTCTTGCCGCCACCAAACTTTTCAGAGGTATCTGCGAGGTAGATTTCACGCATACCCACCCGAATATCGTCACGGCTACCGGTGATATACAATTTCTTTGAATTGGGAAAAGGCTGACAGGCATCCAGCAGTAACTGCTGATCAAAATCAGAATCATTTTTCTCGCAAGCCATGACATGAGTCCTTTAATTTAAATGGCTTGCCGGATAGGCCTGATAAAAAAACAGTTTGTATAGCAGTGTTTTACCATGAACCTTTTTTTGCTCATGGCCGACTACAAATAGCTTTTTATCATCTTGTTCCCTTCGCAGGTATTAGCCTGATCAGGTTCTACGGATTCCATAAAGCGGTTGGTTACAACAGGTTGCTCTACGGTCTCAGCACTTGGCGCTCCGACAAGATGACGAAATTATAGGTAGAAACACTCAACCTGAACAGGGTAGAGAGGAATGACTAGGAGTAATCACCCGCTAGTTCTTTGCATACCTGTGTACGAAATGCTTCAAGAAACTGACTGTGTTTTTTTGCCATTTTCCTGCCCGGTTCAGTTTTCATGGTTTCTTTTATACGTAGCAACTTCAGCTCAAAGTGGTCGAGAGAAAACTGTCTGTCGTTCAGCTCACGGTTTTCACCCATAGGGTCTTCAGAATCAAACAATCCCTGCCCCAGCTTACCGCCCGTATAAAAACAGCGCGCCAAACCTATAGCACCAATAGCTTCCATTCGATCAGCATCCTGAACCACTTCGGCTTCAAGGGTTTCTGGCGTGATGTTGGCGGAATAGCTGTGGGTTTTAACAGCATGACAAACGGCTTCAATCAGTTCTGCAGGAAACTCTAATTGCTTCAGGCAGACCGCCGTTTCTTCAGCAGCCATGGTGGATGTTTTGGCACGATCAGGGTGATTTTTGGGCAGCACAATGATGTCGTGAAAATAGCAGGCGGTCAGAACTACCAGCTTGTTGAGTTCTAATTTCCCATTCTCAATCAACTGCTGAGCTGTTTTCCATACTCGTCGGAAATGGGAAATATCATGGGAAGCATCGTCTGATTCCCGAATTCTAAGAAACGCATCAAAACGCACTTCCCATTCTTTCAACAGTACCGGGTCATTAAAATTCATGAGTAGCAGTCACTCTGGGTTAGCCGACCTCTGATAGCGATAGCAGGTGCGGCTGTTAATGGCTGGAGAATCATGCAGAAAATGATGTGAGTGAACAACAACTCTATCGTCATAAATATCCACCAGCTGATAAACCGGTGGTTCTGGCGAGACGTAACCAGGCGTAGCCTTTTCAAGCTCCAAAGGTGTTTGATGTACAAGCGAAGAGGGACAGGAATAACCAATACCTCGCCAAGTGCCACTGACAGAACGATGGAGGTGACCAAAGAAGATATGTCGAAGCCTGTTTTGATAAGGCTCAATCACTTTCAGAAAGTCATCACAATTCGCCAGTTTATCCTTGTCCATATTGGGTAAACCAACATCGAACGGTGGATGATGCATGAAAAGATAAACAGAGCCGGTAGAACTGCTCAATTCTTGTTCTAGCCATGCCAGTCTGTTGCTACACAGGATGCCTCTTCGCTTGCCTTCATCAAGAGTATCCAGGCAGACAAACCGCCCACACGGCATATCCATTGAATATTGAATAAACCGCTTACTATCGCTTGGATGATCACTGAACACAGAGAGAAAGTTTTGGCGATGATCATGGTTACCCATCATCATTCGAACAGGAAAAGGTAGCCGAGACAGCTCTTCTTTCAACACTTCATAAGCCACTGTTTCACCCCAATGAGTCAAGTCACCGGTGATAAAGCAGGCATCAACATCAGAAGTATGAGCAAGAATGGCATCTATACAGAGTCTCAGTCGGACCTGCGGGTCAATGTCGTAGTTCATCTCACCGGCAGGTACGACTTGTGTATCAGAGAAGTGGATAATGCGTGTAGGCATTCTTTTGGGTTCTTATTAATGGCTCTGAGTAAGACTATAACGGGCAACCGTTCTGTTACTCCAGCCTTCAAAGCCCTGAAGATCCATTCCCAGCCCTTCCATCACATCCTTGGCAAACTTATTTTCCATCGATGCGAAGGAGATAATTTCACTAAACCCCAGTCGTTTAAAGCCAAGATCGGTAATCGCTCCAGCGGCTTCCATCACAATGCCTTTGCCACGGAACTCCTGTCGAAAACGCCAGCTCATTTCAACAGCCTTGCCATAACTGGAAAATCCACAATAACCAATCAACTGGTTTGATTCTTTCAGAACCACCGCCCAGCGAGACCAACCCCGTTGATCAAGTTCAACCTGGTAGCGCCATAGATCTGTCTCAGCTTTTGAAAGGGGGCGGTGCCTGCCATATTCGGTTGTAGCATGTTGACTGCCGAGCAGATCAGCATAAGCCTTTAGATCACTTTCTTGCCAGGTTCTAAGAACCAGGCGTGGTGTTTCAGCAATGATCAGCACAAATGACTCCAGCAAAAACAGTTCCGGTAGCACAGGTGTAGTTGAATAAGCAGCTTTCACCAGAACAATGTCACCAGAGCTATGTTGATAATGATTGAATACTTGGTTCGACACTCTGCCACTGCAAAAGTTCGCTTTAACTCTCCCTTCGACAGAACTTGATCAATGAGATGTATAATCAGGAGCTTGCTCGCGACCAACGTTCCACAGCTTCAAAAGCGATGGTATATATAGAGGATGAAGACCTTGAACTGATAGGCCGATAAATCTCTTTATAAAAGGAGAGAAGCTCTTGAATAATGAACTGGAGAACTATTTTCAGGACACTTCACATTTTCACTGGCAGTGTTTGAACTTCAGCCGTTCAAGCAACCATTCCGATGTCATCATTGCTGAGCTTGAGCTAACTTCGCAGCTGTGGCACGAGGGAGCATCTTTTGGTGTCAATCAACCTATCTGGAAACACAGGCTGACCGTTTATCTTCCGGATCAGCAACGAACATCAACCTGTCTGCTTATGTTGATGGGTGGAGCACGTCATGATCAGTCCATGGAAACCACTCCCTCAGGCTCTGTCGATGCGGCCAGATTGTGCAGCCTTACTCATGCTCCCGTAGCTACGTTAAAGGATATTCCCAACCAGCCCCTTGAGTTTGATGATCAGCTGCCAAGATCAGAAGATGATCTTGTGGCATGGAGCTGGCAGAAGTATCTGAGTAACCCGAAGAAGCAACGACTGACTCCGCTGCAGTGGCCAATGGTTCGCAGTGTTATCAGAGCCATGGATGCCATTGCCGAATTTGCACAACAGGAGAAAAGGCAGATTGATGATTTTTATCTGTCTGGTGCCTCTAAACGTGGCTGGGTGGCCTGGTTGACCGCGGCCCATGATCACCGTGTTATGGCCGTTGTTCCTCTTGTCATTGATGTCCTCAACGTTCATGCCTGTATTCATCACCACTTGAACGTTTATGGCAGGCACTCTTCAGCCATCGATGATTATGCCGGGCAGGATCACAATATCCTTGCACATCTCGATTCTCCGGAAATGGAACAATTGATGGCTGATATTGATCCATACAATTATCGAGATCAGCTGTTTCTGCCACAGTTTGTTATCAACAGCAGTTGTGATGAGTTTTTCCCCTCTGACTCAGCTCGTTTTTACTATCAGCAGCTATCCCAACCTTGCTGGCTTAGATATTTACCCAATGCCAGCCATTACCTTGGCCGTGACGGCAATGTGAATTCCGACCAAATTATGGCTTCTGTTTTCGGCGCCTTACTCAGTGAGAACCCTATTCCGGAAATGCGCTGGCATTATCTGGATGATGGCGAGCTGGAACTGCTCACTGATACTCAACCCAAGTCTGCCTGTATATGGCAGTGCTACAACTCGACAGCCAGAGATTTCAGAAAACCCATTTTGATTGAACAAAAAGTCAGTTTTGAGCGTACTAATATTGATCCAAAAAGTACCTTCCCATGGGTGTATAACTATTGCCCGAACTTGCCTGAACATGGTTGGACCGCTTTCTTTATCGAACTCACTTTTGTTAATGGCCATTATCCTGATCTGGTTCTGACATCAGGGATCAGGGTTTTACCAGACGTTTATCCCCAGCCTTAATCCTTTCACTGTTAGAATCCGAATAAGTACCTAGACCTACGAATTCATCAGTCATTTGAATACGTGCGTCTCTACACTTATCTTCGTATCGGGAAAGGAGCAATAGTTATGTCTATATGGAAAAAAGAACCGTCGCTGGACGCTATTAACAAGCAAATGGAAGGCACTATTTGTGATCATATCGGGATTAAAGTAACGGACTTTGGCGATGATAGCCTGACTGGAACCATGCCAGTTGATCATCGAACCATTCAACCTGCCGGCATTCTCCACGGAGGTTCTTCTGTGGTTCTGACAGAAACCCTTGGCAGTATTGCAGCAAACCTGTGCTCAGAAGAAGACAAATACTGGGTTGGGCTGGAAGTAAATGCCAATCATATCAAGGCAGCAACCAGTGGGCTGGTGACAGGCACAGCAAAAGCCGTACATGTTGGAAGAAGTACTCAGGTTTGGGAAATAAGGCTGGAAAACGAAAAGAAACAACTGACGTGTATTTCACGTCTGACGATGGCAGCCGTAAATCGATAAGTGCTTTACTCCCGCACTGCGGGAGTAAAGTTACCTGAAACAGCCATGAACGAAAAAATACTGCTCTGTTTAAGAGCTGTATTTTAACAAAAGCAGTATTACAGGCGAGACTTAACCATTGTTTCCAGCTTAACCTGATCAATAGCGAAGTTACGAATACCTTCAGCCAGCTTTTCATTAGCCATTGGGTCTTCGTTCATTTCCCAGCGGAAAGCGGTTTCGTTCAGAACTACCTTCTCTTCAGTCGGTGCAACCGCAGCATTTTCTACAGATAATTTCTGTTCGATAGTTGCGTCAGATTTTTCCAGATCATCCAGCAAACCCGGTCCAATAGTCAGACAGTCACAACCGGCCAGTTCCGTGATTTCACCGGTATTACGGAAGCTAGCGCCCATAACAACCGTCTTGTAACCGTGTTGCTTGAAGTAGTTGTAAATGCGTGTAACAGAAACCACACCTGGATCTTCAGAAGCCGTGTAATCACGACCTTCCGCTTTCTTGTACCAGTCCAGAATACGACCAACGAATGGGGAAATCAGGTAAACACCTGCTTCAGCACAAGCTTTAGCCTGAGCAAAGTTGAACAGCAGAGTCAGGTTGCAACGCACACCTTCCTGTTCCAGAACCTTCGCAGCCTGCATGCCTTCCCAGGTAGAAGCGATTTTGATCAGTAGACGACTGGTGTCAGCACCCTGTTCAGTATACAGAGCAACCAGTTCACGGGCTTTCTTCAGAGTCGCTTCT
This sequence comes from Oceanospirillales bacterium, assembly GCA_004762125.1. Classification (GTDB taxonomy): domain Bacteria; phylum Pseudomonadota; class Gammaproteobacteria; order Pseudomonadales; family Endozoicomonadaceae; genus Endozoicomonas_A. The sequence continues at coordinate 69,928 of SIHQ01000025.1, forward strand.
GTGTCAAAAGACAAACGGGCGTCTACTTCTGTAGAAACCAGACCAGGAACCACGCCCTGAATTTCTTTACCGATGCCTACCGCCAGATAATCACAAGCATGAGCAGCTTGCTCGTCTTTGTTGTCAGATTTCTTGCGACCGTATGCTAGCGCATCTTCAAACAGCTGGCTGTAAGTCGGCAGTTCAGCCGCTTTCAGAATCAGGGATGGGTTGGTGGTAGCATCCACAGGCTGATAACGACGGATCGCTTCGATATCACCGGTATCTGCGACCACTTTGGTCATGCCTTTCAGTTGATCTAACTGATTCATGTAACTACCTTCTCAACTATCTATTCAAAAGAGTGTTCAAACAGCCATGGGCGAAAAACGCGGCTCACCCTCAACTATGAAAATAGCGACAAAGCTTTATAGAGCCGCATTTTCACAATAAAGAGGAGCATCGCCGTTTATTCACGTCATGACCCTTACTCACGAGTCTGGTCAGACACTTATCTGTCTGACCAAAAAACTGTCAGCCCGACCGGTCAAACTTTCTACAGCAGTTATAGACCTGACTGAGAGATGCGGCCATTCTAATCAGTATCACAATACTGACAAGTTCCTTTCTGCTGCAAAATTGTTCAGTTTGACGGATCAGCACTGTAAAAGCGCTAGCGCTATAGGCCTTGACCACTTTCAATGGGGAGTTTGCACAACTGTAAGCGTTGACGCCATTGAGGTTTACCGCAGCTCATACTGGCATGAGAACTATTTTTGAAGAATGGGAAGAGCTGCTATATGTATGACTTTTCCAGCTCTATCAGTTCACTGACCTGCTGAATGTACTGAACAAAATCTCCTGAGCGGGAGATCCTACCGTGAATCATACCTTCCAGGGTTAACTGACCTAAGGTTTCAGCAGTTGGTTGCTGTAGTTTCGCTTGCTCCATGATGTGTAGCCCAACAAAACTTACGCCTGTTCTACCCAATCCGGCACGACAGTTGATCATGAGATTTCCCTTGTCATTATCCGTCGGGTATTTGGTTTGCTCATGGGCAACATGAGTCAGGAATTTTTTCAAAACAGGGTGAGGTACCGACTGACCATCTGGCCATTGTGTAAATGAGATCTGTGAGAAGGTTTTTTCTTTGCCATCACTTTTGGACTTAATCTTAAAAGTCCTTGTTGTATAGGGATATTCATTCTCCCCATCGTTGATCACTTTCTCTTCTGATGTCAGTGGCACGACTTCAAAGTGCTTACTGTTCTGAACAGAATATCGATCACTCCAGTTCAGTATTGGATCATCCTGAGATTTCCACCTATCAGTATCACTGACAAGATCTACGACAATACCTGTCTGGTTTTCGATGATAGCCTGAAGAACGCAATCCAGTTCCTCAGGTCTTGGCGCCTGCATGGCAATCCCTTTATGAACGCCTTTTATCTGAATATGACTCGCGCTCATTTTTATAGGCTTTTGATCAGGAAGAGTAACTTCTACCTGACTGTGGGCAAGGGGTACAGTGCCAAAGGTTCTGTGGTTAACGTCTTTCAATGGCTTTTCAGCCGTTAGGTCGAGGCTACCGTTACTGTTCAGACTGTCAAAGCCACCATAAGAGCTATAACTATAGTGACTCGTTGAGGAGTCAGAATCTATTACGTCCCCTGTCGAATACGGTTCTTGTCCAGGAAATTCTGGCGCATCATCTTGTTGTCTAAGGTATGGCGTCCACATTATTGCTTCCGCCTTTTCCGCTCCCACAACGTTAGACATCTCTTCCTTCATATATGGAAAGAAATCCTTATTAGATCTCACCATAGCGGCTCGCAACTTAGAACCCTCAGCTTCTGCCTTTCTTTGAGCAGCTCTATATTCACTCGTACCAGGCTTTTGCTCAGCAGTCTTATTATTGAGTTTTTCAAACTCTGTTTTAAGCGGGAAGCAGTCACCTTGAAAGTCTTTCACTTGCTTTGTAAGAGTTTGCCCCATGGCTGTGGTTACAGGCTTAACCGCATCAGCAATTCCCCATAAATAAACGACAATACTCTCTGCCGCTCTCTGTAAGCCCATAATTTTTATACCATAAAAAGCCACTCTCCAGCGGAAAACTGGATGACCGATCAATAATTTTTACGCTGAAACCCCAAAGCTTTATCTATCAAGACGTATCAGGAATAAGGCTTCGAATATGGGTAACGATTCTTTTTTTATCCTTCGATCGCATGTAGGCGATCACCTTCAGAAACTGACACCATGAGTCAATGGCAAACGTGATGAAGTGGTTGCGTATCACTTCCCACAACTTGATTTTGGAGTGACGGCTTTTCAAAGCCTTGCCAAAGAGTGGACAGGATAACTGTTCAATCTGGTCAGTCAGGAAGGCAAGGAACGTCAGGCAAGCAAGGTTGCTGGCAAGATGCTCTTCCCCGTGACCGTAATTGTGTTCGAGATGGTAGCCTTGGGTTTTCAGCGTATTGAAGGTTTCATTCTCAATTTTCCATTTCGCGCGTCCTCCCCGCATGATCTTCGTGCAGCGTTTACGCCCTATGCGCAAGCTGGTGATCCAGCTATTGCTGTAGCATTTCTTTCCCTCTTCGTCGTACTCAACGTATTCGAGGAAATTAACCATTAAATCGTC
>SIHQ01000026.1 GCA_004762125.1 Oceanospirillales bacterium
TGGTTGGTGCCGATCAGCGAGGCCGCTATATTACCGCGACCGTTTTTGTTGTCAACCGTTTGTTTTTCGAAGCGTTTCAAACATCCTATAAAGAAGGTTTAAAACATTTTGAAAAACCAGATGGCTAATCAACCCGCTGAGCTTCGTTGCTTCTTTCGAAGTAACTTTACTTGGTCAGCGGAGGCGCATTCTACCGTGTCAGTGGATGTTGTCAACCGATCAGTTTGATCAGTGATTCAGTTCCGCTGTTGTGGAGAGCTGTTCCGTTTGAGTTGGCGAACTATACAGGATCCAGTTGATCAAGCAACAGGCTAGCTTGAACTGACGTACTATTACTTACCCTCTACTAATCACTCTAATATAGAGTCATCTACCGCGCATTCTGATGAACAATACCTCGCCATTAAAAAGAATGTGAATTCAGATACTTAATTAGATTTCTCACCATCTGTAATCCTAGGTCAATGAGCATGAAATGGAATATTTTGTAAATATTTCTTTATTTGTTGAGATATGCATCTATTTTTATACGAGTCCCTTAGAGAGCTGACTTCCTCCCACGAACCCAGATATAAGAAGTGGAACAAAGGTCAGTTAATTATGTAGTCAAAGGATTCAGCCAATGTCGAAGTCAGCCATCAAACCGCGCAAGCTCCCTGTTCAAAGCCGTTCCAAGAAGAGAGTGCAAACAATTCTTCATGTGACCGCGCAATTACTGGTCGAGAGTGGCTATGACTGTCTTACTGCAGTAGGTATTGCGGAGAAAGCCAACATACCTGTTGCCTCACTGTATCAGTACTATCCCAATAAAGAGGCTGTTATATACGCTCTTTGTGAAGATATGGTGAATGCCGTACTGCAGCGCTTCAATGATTACGAGAATTTTGCAGAGCACCAACTGTCTCTGGATGATCTTCTGAAGCTTATGGGTGAGAGAGAATACTCAGATCCTGACAAACACAGGCTTGAATTTGAATTGAATAGAGCCATGATTGCAATGCCCCAGCTGATAGATCTTCATAAGTCATTTGATGAGCGTATATCAGAAAGGTACGCCAACATTCTCAGACACTATGGCTCTCAGTGGCGTCACGAGGAGTTGATCAACCTGGCTAGAATCATGTTCAGGATTGGCAACAGCTATTTTGAGCATATTAGTTCAACAAAAAACAACCCTCTACTCGCCGAACAAAGCAGGAATCTAGTGTTAAGAGCTATTTATTCTCTGGTAAGTGATTCAATGACAGGAACGACACAGTCTCTTGCGTGAATAAAAGTAGTGCTGTGTTGAGAGTATGTTTGGAAGCGAGGAGGTTGGGGAGTCGAGATCTAAATCAGGAACTAGCTGCAAGAGCAGCTCATTACTGATAATCAAAGGCCATCATTACCACTATTAAAGCCCGTTATTGTTTGAGGTCCTAATCGCCTTAATCTGGCAGGTGCATTATATGCAACAGGCAGTGGTAAATCAGCCAAAGCACGATGTTCATTTTCTGGATACTCATTATAAGTTCTTGTCAGTGCACTGTGAGCACAACTCTTACAATGCTTGGCAATGTTTTGTATCAGATTTTTTTTAACGGCTTCAGGCAAGTACGCACTATCAACAGCAAGGTGTAACCAGCCTATTCTGCTTTCAATGAACTCTGAGGCCTCGGACTTGCTGGAGGTCAGCAGAGTAAAATCATCTACCTGAAGAATCTCACTCAGTTTTTCATGAATCAATTCAATCTGTGATTGCCACATACTGTACTTATTCTTGGTAGCAAATATAGCTTCGTCAGCCCCTTGAGCGATGCCACTGATTACGGCATTTGTTAAACGGTTACTGATTGTCGTATACCCTTCGAAAAACTCTGTGTCTGACTTGCCTGCAGCTGCAACCTCTTTAACAAAGCTCAGGCAATTATGTAATGGTCCGCCCCAAAGCCACTTTTTACTGGCTAGTTCATCCAGTTTGTTTCTCATTGCGCCTTCATCTTGGCACTTTAGATCCACCTCAAATGCAATGTCATTTTTCCATTTGGTCTGGTAATCAGCGAACTCTTCACCATCAAGAAATTCTGGATACCAGTTTGCCGAACTGATCTGGACATACCTTTCTGTTCCAGAACTAGGTTCGCCAAACGCAAGCAAAGCATGACCAAATTGATTACTTGCTCCCCCTTTTAAAATCACCAACCGCGGACGGGTGTAATACTGTTTCTGACTTTCAGGAATACCATGAATATAATTGCAGCCAAAAACAGCATCTGTATTTTCACTGATAACGGGACCTAGGGCTGAGGGTCTGATGTTTCTTACGCCACCACGCGAATCTCTAATAGGTTCATCGGGCATTTGCGTTTTTTTTATGGCATAGCCTAGCTTGACCAACTGATCATCCAACAAGGCATACATGGTGAAAATCAGGTTAGCCGTCATCACTTTGAATTTCAGCCAACTGATATTAATTTTTTGAATCATTCTGGAATAAAGGGTTTTCCTCCCCTTTGTAAAATCAGGTCTCACTAAGTTCAACAACTTTTCCCTGATATCAGCCGTACTGACTGTACGCCCTCCAGCTGTTCTGACAGTAACCGGGCTATCTTCAGGGTCGCTACAGAAGTTTTGCAGCTCAATTCCAGCTGTAGTTTGGGTATTAGATGGAGGTATAAAGGGCATATAGTCTGACTCAATAATCCATTCTTATAAAAGGATAGCCCTACTAATGCATATACAAAAAGCCCGGCTATAAAGCCGGGCTCGGTTTGCTATTTATCAGTAATTATCAGGCGTTAGTCGCAACGAAATACTTGGGATCTTCAATTACGTTGACTTCAACCATGTTACCGGCCTTTTTGAGCAACGCTTGGCAATCACCGCTCAAGTGCAGCAGGCGCAAGGTCTTGCCAGAGTTCGTGTAGCGTTCAGCCAGAGAATCAATGGCTTCCAGACCAGAGTGATCGCACACACGTGAGTCTACGAAATCTACGACAACATCATCGTTGTCATCCTTTGGATTGAACTGCTCCAGGAAAGAAGTAGTCGAGCCAAAGAACAGTGGCCCATGAACCTTATAAACAGTAGAACCTCTATGATCTGCTTTCTTTTCAATCTTGACTTGCTTGGCATGCTCCCAAGCGAAAGTCAGAGCAGAAACGATAACACCTATAATGACAGCCATAGCCAGATCAGTCATTACAGTCACTACAGAAACCAATACCAGCACAAAAGCATCACTTTTTGGTATTTTGCGCATGAACCGGAAGCTACTCCATTCAAAGGTTCCGATTACTACGATAAACATTACGCCAACTAGAGCTGCAATAGGAATCTGTTCGATCAGAGAAGACGCAACCAGAATAAATGCCAGCAGGAACAACGCTGCGGAAATACCGGAAAGACGACCACGACCACCAGAATTCACGTTGATCATGCTCTGGCCAATCATGGCACAGCCACCCATTCCACCAAAGAAACCGGTAGCAATGTTAGCTACACCCTGCCCCACGCACTCACGATTAGAACTGCCGTGGGTTTCTGTAATTTCGTCCACCATACGCAAAGTCAGCAGGGATTCGATCAAACCGATAGCTGCCAGAATCATTGAATAAGGAAGAATGATCATGAAGGTTTCTAAGTTCAGAGGCACCATAGGAATACTGAATTCAGGCAAGCCACCCGCAATATTGGCTACGTCACCCACTGTTTTGGTATCCAGATCCAGACCAATTGCCAACAGGCTGACAACCAGAATGGCTACCAGAGATGATGGTATAGCCTTAGTCAGCTTGGGCAGAAAGTAAATAATGAACATGGTCAGAGCCACCAGGCCAAGCATCATGTAAAGCTGCATACCTTGCATCCAGGCTACATCTACAACACTGCCTTCCAGGAAGGTTCCGTTCAACCAACCAGTGCCACCATCAATACCGAACTGCCCCAGCTGTGCCAGGAAGATAACAATCGCCAGACCGTTTACAAAACCGAGCATGACCGGATGCGGCACCATTCGGATAAATTTACCCAACTTAAAGGCACCAGCAAGCACCTGAATAATGCCCATTAGTACAACAGTGGCAAACAGGTACTGAACACCATGATCTGCAACCAGTGCCACCATTACTACAGCCAAGGCTCCGGTAGCACCGGAAATCATACCTGGGCGACCACCAATAGCAGCTGTAATCAGTCCAACCATAAATGCAGCATATAAACCAACCAGTGGGTCAACACCTGCAACAAAGGCAAAGGCAACCGCTTCAGGTACCAGCGCCAAAGCTACCGTCAGTCCAGACAGCAGATCGTTTTTCACGCTGCCAGCCTGATTCGCTTTTAGTTCTATCAATATTGTCTCCGGAAGATCATTATTTTCAGGCTTTATGCAGCTCAGGGAATATCTGCCTAGCTCGCTTGGGGAAGCCTGATTTCAGCTTAGGCTGAATAGTGAAGGTATGTAGTGTGCAATGGCGCGGATTTTAAAGAAGTGGCTGACCAATAACAACGACCACAAGACCATATGCAATATCGTAGATATCACAATGATCAGCCAACTCTGAAGGAGAAGTGATCAGGCTTTACTGATCTCAACCAGCTTGGTAACAATAACCTTGTTCATACGTTTAACCAACTCAGGCACATTGATTTCATGGAAATTAATTAGCGCTTTTTCAATATAAACCCAAGCTCTTACTATTTCTGCTGCTTTCTTTTTAGCTTCAGGAGATTCTTTTTTTACTCTTTGTTCAAAGGCTCTTACACGCTTACCAAATTTTTTGGCATCTACGTCCAACTTATCGTAAGGAAAACCAAGCAGGCTGACAGCACCTTCTGTGTAATACATCTCCAGTCGCTGCATTTCTGCTGCCAGCTCAAGAGCTTCAATATCCAGAGCGGGAGTATCAATAGAGCGATTGTCACCACGAAGGGCTTTTACAAGACTGGCGCGAGAGGTATTAACATCCACAGTCGCATAGTGTGATGTATAACCTTCATCTTTCATTTCATTCTTACGAGAAAATGCTTTCAGAGCTTTCCAAGCTTGTTTGACTTCACTCAACTTAACCTGATCTTCACTACGCACTCCGGCCAGCTTTCCGTCCATCTCCAGTAAAACAGTTTCCAGCTCATCGTAAGCTTCACTGTTTCCTTCATCCAAAGATATATAGTAGAAAGAGCTAGCCACTTTATAGGCTTGCTGTTCGAGGATCAGCTGATCTTTAATAGTCACAGCTGAGGTCAAGGGCACGTGCAGGCAAATTGCAGCGATCATTAACAACCGTAAATACATCGCAGACTCCATTTTTATATTCTTATTCTCTCTGCTTGAGTACTTCAATGTTGCTCGGCAGGGAGGTGCATTACGAGACAACAGAAGAAAGTATTAAGTCACGTGACAAATTACAATGTCTGTTTTAGCTATTTTCCTATTCTTGATGCTTTTTTAGACGGATAACGACTGTTCCTGCCAGTTTGTCATGCCAACCCTGCTTACGACGATCAAAAGCTATCCAGGCAAAACCAAGAAAAAACGGAATCATAGAAGCGAAATAACTGAAGTAGCGAATGACTGAAACTTTCATACTGGGTGGCAAGCCTGTTTTAAGATCTACCACTTTCATAGGAATAATCATTTTCCCTGGTGTTGCACCTTTCCAATGCCAGAAAAGAATAAAGATCAGTGCTGGAAGTAACCAGTTAATAACCAGGTCCCAACCACCAAGGACCATTCCGGGTCCGGAAGATATAAGCTGTCCATAGATCAAATAAGTAAGTGGTACGGTGAAAGCAATCAAAAACAAGGTATCCAGTAAGACAGCCCCTAGTCGAACGAGAAAACCTGCATACTGGATTTTATCATCTTCCGGATTAATGGCCTGATGAGTATCAGTCATACTATTACCTGTATCTTTAGTGCCCAGTGTTTTATCGGCGAACTTGAGAGTAATAGCAGAGTGGGACGTTATTCGCCTTTCAGCGCTTTTTTAATAATCTCTTCCAGAGCTTCTGGTTTGGTTATAGGAGCGTATCGCCCAATAACTTCACCATTGCGACCAATCAGAAACTTGGAAAAATTCCACTTAATGTTTTTGGTACCAAGAATTCCAGAAACCTGAGTTTTGAGATCTTCATAAAATGGAGCTGTGGATTCTCCGTTCACATCGATCTTTTCAAAAATCGGAAATGTGACTCCGTAATTTTTCTGACAGAAACTGCCAATTTCACTGTTATCACTCGGTTCCTGCTTCCCAAATTGATTACAGGGAAAGCCCAGGATGACCAGACCCTGCTCTTCATACTTTTTATAGAGTGTTTCCAATCCCTGATATTGAGGGGTAAATCCACATTTGCTGGCTGTATTAACAATCAGAATCACTTTGCCCTGATATTCAGACAAAGCCTGCGGGTTACCATCAAGCAGCGGCATTTTATAAGACGTCAAATCAATCATATTAATGTCTCTTGAGGACCTCGAATCGGTTTTGGATAAGAGTGCAGCAACAGCTAGGGGGGGAGGAAAAGAATGCTGCACAGCACATAACCAAAATCTATGTTGAAGAGATTATCCGGTTTTGAGCGTTGAGAGTAGGACTTAAAAAAAAGAGGCGGCTGGGACGAGCCGCCTCAAAAAGATGAGGATATGCGAGTCGCTGGTGCTTTAGAGAAGAAGTTTCGTGAACTTTTTCTCCAGCCTGTCACCAGCTGATCAGGTCAAGAGTTGTTCCGATAGGCAGCTCCTTGGCTCTTATTTGATGAGAACGATTCTCATTCTACATCAAAAAACAGTTCATACAAGTGTTTTTGCGAATAGTTTTCATTTAGATATAGAGCAACTATTTCATTGTCGGCATTGTAAATACTGATTGCGAACTGTCGTGTTCATTCCAGCGTGAAGTCACCATCTTCATACGGGTATAAAACCGCACGCCATCAGGACCATGCATATGCAGTGGGCCGAACAGGGAACGCTTCCAGCCACCAAAGCTATGAAAAGCCATAGGCACAGGAACCGGTACATTTATACCAACCATTCCTACCTGAATATGTTGAGCAAACTCTCTAGCTGACTTACCGTCCCGAGTGAACAACGCTGTACCATTGCCGTACTCATGGGCATTGATCAGCTCAACAGCATCCTTGAATGTGCCTACACGACAAACAGATAGTACTGGCCCGAAGATCTCTTCTTTATATACAGCCATTTCAGGGGTGACGTGATCAAAAAGACTGCCGCCGACAAAATAGCCTTCTTCATGACCTTCTACGACCAGAGCACGACCATCAATAACCAGCTTTGCTCCTTCTTCAACACCCTTGTTGATATAACCTACTACTTTGTCACGATGCTGCTTACTGATCAGAGGTCCCATGTCATTGGCCGATTCACTGATACCCGGGCCTATCTTTAAACGCTCTACTCTTGGCTTGAGTTTTTCAATCAGTCTTTCAGCTGTTTCTTCACCAACCGGAACGGCTACAGAGATAGCCATACAGCGTTCACCTGCGGCGCCATAAGCGGCGCCTAATAATGCATCTGCCGCTTCATCTAAATTAGCGTCAGGCATGATCACCATGTGGTTTTTGGCACCACCCAAAGCCTGAATCCGCTTACCATGGGCACAACCCGTGTTGTAGATATACTCTGCAACCGGAGTAGAACCTACAAAGCTGATGGCCTCGACTTGGTCATGAGTCAGCAGAACATCAACGACTTCCTTATCACCATTAACAATACTGAATACACCGTCAGGCAAACCGGCTTCTGTTAACAGTTCAGCCATTCTCAGCGCAGTGGAAGGTACTTTTTCAGAAGGCTTCAAAATAAACGTATTACCGCAAGCCAACGCTACCGGAAACATCCACATAGGCACCATAGCGGGGAAATTAAACGGTACGATGCCAGCACACACACCCAATGGTGTCATCATGGACCAACTATCAACGCCTGTTCCAACATTCATGGATTGCTCACCTTTTAACAGGTGAGGAATACCACAAGCAAACTCAACGACCTCAAGCCCTCTGGTCATTTCTCCTTTAGCATCAGGTAAGGTTTTACCATGCTCTTTCGAGATGAGAGCTGCCAGCTCATCCATGTTTTTTTCAATAAGCTCTTTAAAACGAAACAACACTCTGGCTCGTTTCAGCGGACTGGTTTGCGACCAGGCTGGAAATGCATCAGCTGCTTTCTTTATTACGTCCCTGGCTTCTTCTGCGGAAGATAAAGTCACTTCGGCAATTTGCTGACCTGTAGCCGGGTTATATATAGCTGCCTTACGCTCGCTGGAACTGGCAGCGAAAGCGCCATTTACAAAATTCCCAAGAGTTTCCATTTCAATTAAATCCATTTGCTGACTCATTGCTGCTCCCAGATCTTTGTATAAAGGGAGACAATCTCTTCTTTGCTTGCTTGGCGAGGATTATTTCCAGGAGAACCTGAAGCTACAGCCTGTTCTGCCATCAATTCAATGCTGTTAAAAAAGACTGCTTTATCAATGCCAAACTCGGCAAAACCTGGAACCTGTAATTCTTTATTAATAGCGGTCAGTTCTGATAACAGCTTTTCATTGGCTACTGCATCACTGTCATCGGCATTCGCAACAGTCATTGCTCTAGCGCAATCGGCGTACCGTTCACTGGCGGCTTCTATAGAAAACTCTGTCACTGCAGGTAATAACATGGCATTGCTCAAACCATGGGGTACATGAAAATGAGCACCAATTGGGCGACTCATACCGTGTACAAGAGCAACAGAAGCATTTGAGAAAGCGATACCGGCCAGAGTTGCTCCCAGCATCATGGCTTCACGAGCTTTTCGGTTATCCGGCTCATGATAAACACGACGTAGGTTTGGAGCGATCAGAGTCATTGCCTGCAAAGCTTGAGTATCACTGTAAGAGTTAGCTTTGCGACTGACGTAAGCTTCCATTGCATGAGTTAGCGCATCAATACCTGTATCAGCTGTAACTCGTGAAGGCAGAGAGAGAGTCAGTTCATAATCCACCAGTGCAGCCACCGGCATAAAACCTAGCCCGGCACAGAGCATTTTCTCATCACTTTTTACATTGGTGATGATCGTAAAACGAGTAGCCTCCGAACCTGTTCCTGCCGTGGTTGGTATAGCAATAATAGGCAAACCCGTTTCACTGACATCTCTTGGGAAGCGGTAGTCAGACATTTCACCGCCAAACTTGCCAAGAATAGAGATAGCCTTAGCACTGTCTATCGGGCTGCCACCACCCAGAGCAATAATAGAGTCGTAGTCACCTTCCTGAACCATAGCCACTCCAGCCAGAATAGACTCATCCGTGGGCTCAGGCAGGCAGTCAGCAAATAGACCGGCACTTACGCCCTTCTCCTGAAGAGATGACTTTATTTGATCAACATAACCAAGCTGACTCATCATTTGATCAGTCACAATCAAAGGCTTATGGCAGTTAAACTTATCCAGCACGCTAGCTACTTCTCTGCTGGCCCCGGCACCAACCTGCATCACTCTGGGAAGAACAATAACGGATGACATAACTCAGACTCCCATGGGTATTTTTATTTTGATTGACACTTTCTCGATTCTTTTTTCAGCTGTCTCTTCTGAAATGTCCCGTAACTGCAGTTGTTCACAATAATCAGTCATCAATTCAACCAACAACTGATAACGTTGATATCGTTTCTGATAAGTAGCCTGTGGTTTTTTATTAGGCTGATGATGTCTGTCCAGTGTCGTCATGGCATCAACACCTTCCTGATAATCATTAAACAAACCAATTCCAACACCTGCAGCCATTGCTGCTCCTTTGGCACCTATTTCCAACCCGTGAGGTATAGAGACCGGAATATCCAAAATATCTGCGAACATCTGAGACCAGACTTCACTTCTTGAACCTCCTCCGGTCAGCCTGGCTGAATCGAAGTGGGCACCCGCAGCAATCAGCCTGTTAACATGGCTCAAATGACCAAATGCAACGCCTTCATAGAGAGACTTAAGCATTTCAGCTTTTCCCTGACCTCCCGAAATCCCAAAAAAACTAGCCCGCATTTTCGGATGTTCATTGGATCCATGAAGAAAGGGATGATAAATAGGCAGATTGTCACTCAGTGGAATATCGGTGAGCAGCTCGTTACAGGCTTCAAATACTGAGCGACCTATTTTCTTTGCAGCGCTCTTCTCCTCTACAAAAAACTCGTTTAAAAACCAGTCCAGATTCGTAGCCGATGTCGCACTGGATTCAATGGCCATAAATCGTTTCTGATCAAAAACGCAGGACATAAAGAGTGCTGGGTTATTGATTGGTTTATCCGTAATTACCTGATTAATACTCCAGGTTCCGGCAATAATTGAAGCCTGCCCTGTGTTAACGACTCCTGAGCCAAGAGCACTGGCCACAACATCAAATAGACCCGCCACGACAGGAGTACCTTGTACAAGTCCTGTTTCATTGGCAGTCAGCTCACTAACTGCACCGACTATATCGGTACTGTTTAACAGCGGTGGAAGAAATTCATCTGCCTCGGGCATGCCATAAAGCCGAAGTAATTTTTCGCTGTATCGTTTCTGCTGCATATCCAACAGACCGGCGCCACTGGCATCGGTGTAATCTGTTGCGATAACGCCGGTCAAACAGAAATTAATATAGTCCTTGCAGAAAAAAGCCGTTCCAATTTCTCGGTATATAGAAGGTCGGTGACGTTTTAACCATGCCAGAATCATTCCGGTTTGAGCAGACCAAATCCCTTGAAGATTGATAGGGTAGATAGCTTCATTTTTACCTTCGCGCTTCCACTCAGCAACCAGGTCAGTAGCTCGTGAATCAAGTGAAGGGATTGCCAGAAGAGGCTGTTTTTTCCTGTCTAGAAGATAAAGTCCATTCCCCTGGCCACTACAACCTACCGCAGCAATTTGCTCGGGCTTAACATCCGCTTTTAACAGTAATTTCCTGATCGCTCTGGCAGTCTGCTGCCAGACTTCATCCATGTCCCGCTCAACGCAACCGGGAGCCGGATACAGAGTTTTCACAGGCTCGGCAGTTACCGCAATTTCATCTCCGGACAGAGAAAATAAAGCTGCCTTGGTTACAGTATTGCCATTATCCAAACCAAGCAGATACTGCTGCATAAACGTCACCTTTCTTTTTATTTTTATGGAAGGCATGAACAAGTCAGTGCATATCTACTATTAACACCAGTCATTTCTTGATGCTACTGGGAATGATAAATATCCCAAGCCTTCTCGGAACTTACCCCATCATGAATCATCGCCATAAATGCCTTTACCACCTGACGAGGATTATCATGTTGATAAATATTTCGGCCATAAACCATACCCATAGCACCCTGATCCAATAACTCACGAGCTTTTCCAAAAACGCCTTTCAGGTCTTCCTTGCCACCACCTCGTACCAGAACTGGACACCTTGCTGCCTCAACCACTTTATGGAAATCTGCAGCTTCAGCCGTTGGATCGGCTTTGATGATATCGGCCCCCATTTCGCGAGCTAGCCTGACCAAAGTTACAATTTTCTCCAGATCACCATCCACCATGTAACCGCCACGAATACTGTTGTCCTGCATAACCAGCGGCTCAATCATTAATGGCATTCCGTATTTATCACAATCACTTCTTATACGGCTTATATTGTCTACACACTGGCGAAATAGTTCAGGTTCACCCGGTAGCATAAAGAGGTTAACGACCACGCAAGCAGCATCCATCTGCACAGCAGGCAAAACCGGATCATGACTGTTCTGCAATTGCGCCCACATAACGTCGTGGATCTTATCGTTATAGGGGTTGCCCATGTCGACTCGCATAACCAAAGCCGGTTTATCTTTCCCTTCAACTTCTTGTAGTAGATCACACTGACCATAATTCAGCTGAATAGCATCAGGAGCAGCATCAACCAGCTGATTCACTACCTTACCCATATCTTCCAGACCATCCATAAAGGAGGGTTCGTTGCAGACACCATGATCGATGGCAACATCGAGACATCGGCCCTGTTTAAATAACCGCTTCATACGGACTTTTTTAGTGAGATACATTACTTGCTCTCCATATTTTTATTTTCGTTCAATGTACAAAGGTTTCGACCAGATCAGGTGTACTAACCTTGTCAGTCACGCAGCTAGAAAATTTAAGAGATCGTTCTGACAGCGTCTTATAATCAACGCCGTGATACTGCTCGAGATAAGAGAGGGCATTACCAAACTCCACTTCTTGTTGTTCATGATTCCACTGTTTAATATCAGCCATCTGTCCATTTAATTCGCGAATAATGTCAAGATTCAGATCTCCACTGATGGCTAATGATGTCCTTCTCAAAATCAGATCTGTCAGACATTCAACCTGTTCTTTTTCTATAAGAAACCGAATCTCTCCCGTTGAATAATCTTGATGGCTATCAAGCGGCTGATTTGATTTATCAGCAAGATAATCAGCCAGATGCAAGGCATGTGTTCCGTAACGAGCCAGAAGCGCTTCCGCCCGTTGCTCTGAACAACGGCATTGCTCACTAATCTTCTTAAGCCATTGTTTTCTCTCAAAAACTGTTTCAGGAAACCCTTTGCCACCACCGATGGCAATGTTCTCTGTGGATGTTGTTCTAGAAAGTCCTAACTCTGAAAGCGTCCTATCAGCAACCTGTTCGCCGAAAGCCCGGAAAGTTGTCCATTTGCCACCCACCAAAGAAAAGATCGGGAAGGTTCTATCATGATCAGCAGGAAGAACCTGACAACTATGATTTCTGGATATTTGTCCGGTAGTAGATGTATTACTGGATGGCAGTGGACGTACACCGCTGAATCGGTAGAGAACCTGTTCCGGGGTGATTTCAATCGCCGGGAAAATATATTTCAGGGACTCCAAAATGTAATGTTCTTCTTCTGGTGTGCAGTGAACTCCGTCAGGAGACGACACTGGCAAGTCAGTGGAACCAACCAACACATTCCCCATATAGGGAAATAGAATACAAACACGCCCTTCCGCATTTTCGAAATACACCATACCGTCACCAGTTGCTCGATATAGATCATCGTTCCTGACGATCAGGTGCGAACCTTTGGTTCCACCAATAAAGTCAGTGCTTTTATCAAAATTGCGGTTGGTGTTATCAATCCATGCCCCGGTAGCGTTAACAACCAAGTCAGGCTCAATGCAGATTTCTTCTTCAGTAAGAGTGTCTTTAATAACCAGCTTCTGGCCGTCAGATCTTAGCAATCGGGCATAATTAAGAGCTATTGCTGAATCTGAAGCTTCTTCTGCATCAGTTACCAGCTCCATCCCCAGTCTTTCCGGAAAACTGATCCAGGCATCGTAATACGTTGCACTGCACACCGCATTTTTATTAAAGAAAGACCATTTTTTAAACGTTTCTTTTTTGGAATGAAAACGGTGCTTTGGCATTGTTGTTCTACCACGGGTAAAAAAGTCATAAAACGACAACCCAAGCTTAATAATCAATGCTCCTCGCTTTGACGGTTTTTCATTTAAACCGAAGAACTTCAACGTAGTAGCCAGCACACCATCCACCCAAGAGAAAATGGGGATAGTCGTTGGTAAAGGAAAAACGTAATGGCGGGCATTGTTCAGCAACAAGTTCCTTTCATGCAGTGACTCCTTTACCAATGCAAACTCACCATTTTCCATATAACGAAGCCCACCATGAATCATTCTGGAGGGTGCTGAGCTGGCTGCACTGCAATAGTCGCTTTGCTCTACCAGTAATACATCAACACCCTGTAGTGACAATTCTCGAAATAAGCCGATGCCATTGATACCGCCACCAATAATCACCACTGATTTCTTCGAGTGTTTTTTCAGCCGTTCAATTTTTCCCTGTCGCGTTCTTACATTCATAACTTTGACTCAACTAAAAGGCTGCTGAAAAACTCTAGGCAAGAGAATCCCGCAAAAGTAGTAACAACTTTTGTCTTCAAATGACTTTTAAGTAAGCGTATTTCTGTTTTTAGAAGTACGCGGCCAATGCAGAACTTATTTTATCTAGCTCACTGCCTGACAAGTCAACCTGTCCAGCCACTGCATTTTCATTTGCTTGTTGAGCATTCCTTGCTCCACACAGGGCAAACATTTGATTCGAACGAGCAATGGTCCAGGCAATGACTAATTGCCCCAGAGTAATCCCATGTTGATCAGCCACTGGCTGCATGCTAGCAAGCATGCTAGCTATTTTTATGCGGTTTTCCTGACTGAATCGTGGATCTTCAATACGCTGATCGTCACCACTGAACTGTCTTTCAGGGCCAATCTTTCCGGTCAACAATCCTTGAGCCAAAGGCGAATAGCTGAGAATAGATACGTTATTCTTCTCGCTCATCGGAAGGAGCTCTTGCTCAATATCCCGATCCAGCATGCTGTACTTCTCCTGAATGCAATCCAGGGTTCCAGCAGACAGATAATCGTTCATCTCATCTTTATTAACGTTACTGATACCAATGGCTCGAATTTTTCCTTCCTGTTTTAGCTTTGTAAGCACTTCCATTGTTTCCGAAATCGGAGTGGTTGGATCTTGCCAGTGAGTAATATAGAGATCGATATAATCGGTACTCAAACGCTTCAGACTTTGCTCCAGTTCATGGCGAATAGAATCCTCACCGAGGTAGCGATGAACCGGCTTACCTTCTTCATCGAAAAAGTGATTACCTTTATCGGTATGCCAGACAAGACCGCACTTGGTGGCTAAAACCACTTTATCTCTGCGACCTTTAATGGCTTGTCCGACCAATTCTTCAGAACGACCAAGGCCGTAAGCCGGAGCTGTGTCTATCAGGTTCACACCACTGTCCAGTGCCGCATGAATGGCCGCAATAGAGTCACTATCATTACCACCACCCCACATCCATCCACCCATAGCCCAAGTGCCAAGGCCTATAACAGAGGTTTCAATATCAGTTGTGCCGAGCTTCTTATATTTCATAGTCTCTTTCCTGGCTCATTGTCGCTCAATAAACCACGTCGTTTTATTTAATATTCTTTTCGAGTACATCCAACACGCCAAGAGATGTACTTTCATCGGTAATCAATGTTTTCAGCCGGCCACTTCTCAGAGCACCACAAATCGGTCCCACTTTGTCAGGTCCAGCGGATACACCAATGGACAAGGGAACGCCTTGAAGTTCATCCAACGTTAATCCAACCAGTTTGTCGTTGTATGATGGCAGACAAGGGAAACCTTGTGAGTCAAAAAGGTGAGCAAACAGATCTCCCGTTGCATCGGCTTTTTCGATCTCTTTCCTTTCACTGGCAGAAGCTGGATACAAATCAAAATAGCTTGAATTGTCAGGCAAGATCGAACCAATACCCAGTAGGGCGATGTCTGCCTGTCGAGCCTGATCGAGAATATCTTTTGTCTGTCGTACTTCCAGCAGCATGTTTCGTTCAGCAGCACTGTCTGCAAACAAAGGCGCGTGGAGCTGTCGAGCCTTTCCTCCCAATCGTTCTGCCAATTGGCTGGCAAGGTGATTCACGTCGGTGTAATGCTTGCCCTGAACACCACCGGTTGCAGGAACAACGGTTATGTTTCTGTAATCCCGTCTTGGGCGAATCTCGTCAACAATCGCACTGACTGCCTTACCGCCACTGATACAGATGGTGCAGTTATCTTTCAAATTCTCCAGCAAATAGCTGGCTGCTGCCGCTCCGGCAGACTTCACCATCATGTCAGTATCAGTAGAAAAGTCCGGCGCAATGACCACATCGGAAATACTGCTGACGGCTCTGATACGTTGTTCGATATCAAAAAGGTGCTTGAACGGCGTGTTAATACTGATTTCTATCCAGCCCTGTGCTTTGGCCTGACGAATAATCCGGTTAACTTTGGCAGTGGACAGACCCAGCGACTTGGCGATGTCTGCCTGACTGCGCTCCTCTATATAATGCAGACTGATCACCTTGGTAAAAAGTCTGGCATTGTCAAAGTCAGTAATACTGTTCATCCAATACCCTTGAATTCGATTCCGCGTTTAACGGCTGCTGCGTTTATTATGAAGAATTTGGTCGATGGATACTGCACTCAGCAGAATCAATCCCTTGATCAGATCCTGCCAATAAACAGATACATTCAACAAGATCATGGAACTGGAAACAATTGATAGCAGTGCGATACCCAGAATAGCGCCCAGTACACTACCCTCACCGCCTTTCAAGCTGGCCCCACCGATAACAGCAGCGGCAATAATATTCAGCTCCAGCCCGACACCAAAGTTAGGGGTGGCTGCACCAAACTTAGACATATAAATGATGCCTGCAAAACCCGCCAGTGTGGAACAGAGAATAATGGCGCCCAGCTTCACTCTATTGGTATTTATGCCGGAGTATTCAGCCGCTTTTTCATTACTGCCGGTATAGAAAACCTTTCGGAAAGCAGAAGCGTTTCTGAGTAAATAATCGCTGATTATAATGACTACAAAGAACACGATAATAACGAAAGGCACACCGTACACTGAACCCTGACCGATGAATTTAAACTCGGGCGGAAGGGTAAATAAAGAAAGTGGCGTTCCCTGGGTAATGATCATGCTCAGGCCACGGGAAATCCCCATAAGCGCCAACGTCGCTATAAAAGTATGTAACCCAATTCGTGTAACAGTGAGTCCGGTCAGATAGCCCATGAACGAACAGCTACCAATACTGATCAGGCTGGCTAGCCAAGGATTTATTCCCATCAAGAATAGTTTTCCGGCGATCACCATCGCCAGACACATGACAGCACCGACCGACAGGTCAATTCCGCCAACAATAATCAACACGGTCATGCCCACAACTACGATGCCTTCAGTGGCAAACGACAGCATCATGGCCTTCATGTTGGCCCAGGTCAGGAAATAGGGAGAGGCAAAGCTCATGGCGATAAAGATCGCCGCAATAATCAGAATCAATGTTGCTTCGCGCATATTGCCGAAGCCACTCAGCAAGTTCCCCTTTTTTAAAGGTTCCCCCGGTGCCGAGCCCAAAACATTAATACTGTGATTCGTTCCCGGATTACTCATGCGACTTCCAATCCTTTTGTTTTTATTATTCTTTTTTCTCTTTGACCAAGCCCTGAAGCCAGATGAATAATGTTCTGTTCCGTAATGTCGTCACCACCTAATGTGCCTTGCTGCTTTCCTTCATGCATAACCATGACACGATCACAGAGCCCAACCACTTCTGGCAGTTCCGATGAAATAACAATGACACCCACACCTTCGTTAGCAAGTTGTCGTATTAATTGATGAATCTCTACCTTGGCACCTACATCAATACCCCGGGTAGGTTCATCCAAAATGATGATAGAAGGATTGACTGACAACATTTTAGCAAGAGCTACTTTTTGTTGATTACCACCGCTGAGTGACGAAACGGGTTTATCCATTCCTGCACTCTTTAGCTTTAACTTATCCGTCAAACGTTGAGCCTGTTCTCTCTCAACGGATGCGTCTATACACTTCAGGTTGTTACATACCTGATCCAGCTTCAGTACTGATACATTTCTGGCAATAGACATGTCCAGAAACACCCCATCCTCTTTTCGATCTTCAGACAGGTATACGATGCCTTGATCAATACTGTCGCTGTAATGACTGATCGATATCGATTTGCCCTGAAAGTGAATATTTCCGGTTTTTCTCTCATGAAGGCCACAAATAGCCTTCACCATTTCGCTTCGTCCTGCTCCTATCAGCCCGGAAACACCGAATATTTCTCCTTGATGCAGTTTAAAACCGATGTTACTAAAACGATTGCTATCAGAAAGGTTCGATACTTCGAGCATGACTTCCATATCAGCAATACTGCACTGTGATTTTTCCGGATACAAATGACCCACATCCCGGCCAACCATGTTTTTAACGACTTCATTGGGTGACGTATTTTGCACCTTCTCGGTACTGATCCAAATACCATCCCTAAGTACTGTAACTCTGTCGCACTGTTCAAAAACCTCAGCCATTCGATGACTGATATAGATAATGCTAATACCTTTTGCTTTCAGGGATTGCATGATACTGAAAAGAGCTTTTGATTCTGATTCTGTTAGTGCTGCAGTGGGCTCATCCAGAATCAAAACTTCACAATCAAGAGTCAGTGCCTTGGCTATTTCCACCAGCTGTTGCTCAGAAATTCTCAGTGAATCAAGACGAGCTGCAGGATTAATATGAGGGGCAATATCTTTCAGGCTTTCTTTGGCCCTAGTATTCATTTTGGCGAAATTAACAAACCATTTATTACTTTGGTTGGTCAAAGCCATATTGATGTTTTCTGCTACTGATACGTCAGGACAAAGAACAATTTCCTGATGCACAAATCCTATTCCCAGCTTTTGTGCTTCCAGTGCACCTCTAATAACAACCTTATTTCCTTTTATATAGAGATCACCGGAGTCGGGTTGATGCAGGCCATCAATCACTTTCATCAGGGTTGATTTTCCCGCTCCATTTTCACCACAGAGCGCATGTATCTCACCTTTATGAAGCGTGAAGTTGACTCCTGCCAGCGCCTTTGTTGCGCCAAAAGACTTATGGACATCAACTATTTCCATAACCACTTCGTTACTCATAACCCAACTCCGATGTTCTTATTATTCTTATATGGAGCGATTAGAAGGAGTGATGAGCCGGAACAAACCAGCTCCAATCACTCAAGCAAACTCTCTTATAAAAAGAGTTTTATTCGTCGATGCCCTTAGTTCCACGACGTTGGAGGTATTTATCCCAGTAGAAGTCATCAGCATTAAGTTGGGAAACAATGGAGAAGCCATTATCCACGAAAGGTACGGACATAGGATTGAAGCCTGAACGAGCATAGTCATTCATTGGATCAATCAGGTCTCTACGGCTGGCCATATAAAGAAGCATAAACCCCATGTAACCCTGCATACCCTGATTCGGGTTAACAGAGCCGAAAACCTCGCCTTCTTTAATCATGTCGAGAATCTTGGCATTCACGTCGGCATTGAAGACTCTGATTTTACCGCCCAATTCTTTTGAAGCCTGCGCCGCGCCCAGAGCAGAAGTCGCTTCGGGCATAAACACTGCACCCAGATTAGGGTTGGCTTGGGCCATGCTCATAACGGAGTTGTAAGCCTTGATTGCATCGGTGTTACTGGCAGCACGAGCAACCAACTTCATGTCAGGCCATTTGTCTTCCATACGCTTAACGAAAGCCTTAACTCGACGATCGTGATTATCCTGACCCGGATTTTCCAGAACGGCATAGTCACCTTTTCCGCCCATATCTTTAGCAATGGTATCTGCAGCGTACGCACCTTCGCGGCCGTTATCAGAAGTAATGAATGAGACACGGTCACTGTTAGGGGAATCTGCAGCAAAAGTTACAACAGGAATTCCCATCTTTGCAGCGCGATTGATTGGCTCAATAAAAGGATCAGGGTTCATTGGGTGAAGAAGAATTCCGGCCGGTTTTTTCGCCAGAATCTGTTCAAACGTCGCCAGCTGTTTGTTAACGTCATACTCAGGCGTACCGGTATAAACAGTCTTACAGCCCATCTGCTGAGCTGCCTGTTTGAACATTTCATACACAGGAAACCAGTATTCAACACCGGAAACCATCACGTTCATGTAGAAGGTTTCACCGGGCTTACAGGTAAACGGTAGGGGGTTATTATCTGCGGCAGAAGCAGATTGAACACTTCCGAAGATCGTTGCAACCGAGAGGGCAGCACCCATGAGCAGCTTTTTCATTGTTCCACACCTTATTATTGTTTTATGTGACAACTTCTCTAAGTTCCGACTGCTCGTAAAACCTGACTCGGGCAACCAGTGGTAACTGTTACAGGCTCCTAATGCCTGTCTTGTACTACGCTCCTGTAGTACGTTGTTACTTCCTTCTGCTTACTGTTTTGATAGATATTCTTGTATTTGAAATAAATATCAGACCTTGAATTTAATTTCATATTCCAATACTGTCAACCGATTTCGAAGAATACTCCGGTTTTTCATATTCAATAGAGAATGCAAAATACTTTAAATTTAGTAAGGCCTAAGGGGAGCTTTGAGTGCAGCTATTACCGTGGTTTGTGTTCGAAAAATGTCGCAGACAGCGTCGTGTTAATGGCCTATCAAGCTATATTCGTTGGACTGAATTCTTCTATTGCCCAGTGATTTGGCATTACCGCTCACAAGCACGCTGCAACGAACACCGTCGCCAACGTCGAATACATATAAAGCTTATCGGATTGTAGAAATCTTCAAACATCATACATTTGCGTATTTTTCAGCGTGACCGAGCCAACGAAGAATCAAGGGCTCAGCATTTTGAGGTGCATGCTTCAGCAGTATTTGTCCGGCATTTTTAACATCGTCAAGAAGGGCTGAATCTCTTTCCAGATCAGCAACACGAAATGAAGCCAAACCTGTTTGTTTGGTTCCCAGTACTTCACCAGGTCCTCGAAGCTCAAGATCTTTTTCTGCGATCACAAAGCCATCGGTAGAGTCCCGCATCACCTGCAATCGCTCCCGACTTTGCTGCGATAAAGGTGCGTGATACATAAGAAGACAATGACTGGCTATAGAACCACGCCCTACTCGACCACGTAACTGGTGCAGCTGAGCAAGGCCAAGACGTTCCGGGTTTTCAATAATCATCAAACTGGCATTGGGTACATCAACACCGACTTCAATCACTGTAGTGGCAACAAGAAGATGAAGGTGTCCTGCTTTGAATGCATCCATTACTTCCAGCTTTTCAGCTGTTTTCATTCGACCATGAACCAAACCGATGGAAAGCTCTGGGATTGCTTCCTTCAGGTGTTCTTCCGTCACTTCCGCAGCCTGACATTGCAAAGTTTCAGACTCTTCAATCAAAGTACAGACCCAGTAGGCCTGACGACCTTCAATACACGCAGTTTTAAGTCTCTGAATGACTTGATCACGACGGTCGTCACCGATAACAACCGTATTCACCGGAGTGCGGCCTGGTGGCAATTCATCGATCACAGAACAATCCAGATCAGCATAAGCACTCATGGCCAGCGTTCTTGGGATAGGTGTAGCCGTCATAATCAACTGATGAGGTTGCCCACCATTAGCTTCACCTTTTTTACGCAAAGCCAGACGTTGATGAACACCAAAACGGTGTTGCTCATCGATTACGGCCAGCCCAAGTTTTTTGAATATTACTTCATCCTGAAAAATGGCATGAGTACCCACCACCACCATGGCTTCGCCACTGGCTATCTGTTCCAGTACTTCCTGACGCTTTTTGCCTTTAATTTTTCCGGACAAAAAAGCGACTGATATCCCTAAAGGTTTCAGCCAGCTTTTGAAATTCTTTTCATGCTGCTCAGCGAGAATTTCCGTAGGCGCTAAAACCGCCGCCTGGAAGTTATTCTCCACGGCCTGCAGTGCAGCCAGTGCAGCCACTACTGTTTTTCCTGAACCTACATCACCCTGAACTAGCCGCAGCATAGGCTCCGGTTCCATCATGTCCTTACTGATTTCAGCCAACACTTTTTCCTGAGCATTGGTCAGGGAGAAAGGCAACTCCTTTCGAAAAGCCTGAGTCAGTTCCTGCTTGGGTGTCATCGGATAACTTTTAACCGTACGAACCAGAGCCCTGAGTTTCTGCATGCTCAGGTTATGGGCAAGCAGCTCTTCAAAAGACAAACGACGCTGGGCTGGGTGCCGACCTTCAGCCAGTAACTCATAGGAAACATCAGGAGGTGGCGCATGAAGAAAACGTACGGCGTCCACCAGCGAACTCAATTGATACTGCCAGCGAACTTCTTCAGGCAAGAACTCCTGAAGGGCATCCGGGTTATCCAGCTTTTCCAGCGCCTGCTGACAAAGGCTACGAATACGTTGCTGAGTCAAACCTTCCGTAGCGGGATAAACCGGAGTGAGCGTTTCTTCCACGTCAATATCAGTATCAGGTTTGATCACCTGATACTCAGGGTGATACATTTCGAGACCACTTGCAGCTCTTCTTGGTTCACCAAAGCAGCGAACCTCTGCCCCGTGTTTCAGCTGATTTTTCAGGGCACCGGAAAAATGATAAAAACGTAAACCGATTGAGCCAGAACCATCATTTATCCGAACCAGTAAACTGCGACGTTTTCCCATCAATACATCTGCAGCAACAACCTTGCCCTGAATGACACAGTCCACCTCGGATTGAAGTGACCCCATGGGAGCAATTCGGGTTCTATCTTGATACCGCATAGGCAAGTGAAACAACAGATCTTGCAAGTTATTAATCTGAATTTTTGCCAGTTTTTCTGCAAGTGCACCCCCGACACCTTTCAGGGCCGTAACCGGAGTTTCGCTCAGGGGTTTTGCCATATCCATCCTACCTACCAGGTGATCTCTCAGTTTCTTGCTTACTGGTAATCAACAACTATAAATCATATGGCATATCTACTTTTTTCACAGGCATTGCACATATGAAACGCTGTATTTTTTCAATTTCTTTAGGCTGCCTGATTTCTTCAGTTTGCCTTGCTCAGGATTGCGATAACCTGACCGGTACCTGGAAATCAGAAGCAGGGACGACTCTAACCATAAGTTCATCTGACACGAAATCCGGAGACCTGACGGGAACCTTCACTTCACCCGAGAAATTCTTCTCTAATAACGGTCCCTTTTCTATAAAAGGATCTGTCGGCGTTGCAACCGAATCCGAAACTAAAGCCGAATCCTTATCAAAGGGAACGGCTATTGCTTTTAACATCAAATTTCCAGAAGGAGGCATTTCATCATGGACCGGAACTTGCCTCAACCAACAGGATGGTTCTTCAAAAATGGCCCTCCTCTGGCATCAGGCTCATCCAACCGCTTCCCTTCCAATTTCCCACATAAAGAGTGGCTCTACGCTATTCACCCCTGATAACTAATTGTGATCACTTCTTGTTCATATTTTTACAGGCAAAGCCCAAGTACATAAATTACTTGGGCTTTGCCATCGAACAAAGTCGCAAAGCATCAGACAAAGCGTCAATAGCCTTAGGTCTCGGAAAGCTGGTTCGCCAGGCCAATGCAACCGTTCTGCTAGGAGCTGGCGACGTAAATGGTCTGGATGTCAGAACTTCCGGAGCATAATGGCCATCCACCAGAGCCGACTGGGGCAATACACTGATGCCCATACCTGAAGCTACCATATGTCGAACCGTTTCCAGAGAAGTCGCTTCAATACCGCCCGACTCTTCACCGCCTGAGTCTTTCTGCGCCAACAATGGACAAGCTTCCAGTACCTGGTCACGGAAACAGTGTCCTTCGCCCAACAGCAAGAGTTCTTCATTAATCAGTTCGGCCGGATCAATAGCGACTTCTTTTACCCAACGATGCCCACCCGGAAGCAGTATCCTGAACGGTTCATCGTAGAGTGGCATAGTCAGCACATCGGGTTCATTAAAAGGCAATGCGACAATAATCGCATCCAGTTCCCCCATCCGCAGCTTCTTGCGAAGCACTGCCGTAAAGTTTTCCTCTATATAAAGAGGCATTCCCGAAGCGACCTGAGCCAAGCGGGGAACAAGATGAGGAAAGAGATAAGGACCAATGGTATAGATAGCGCCGACACGCAATGGCGTACTCAGCTGGTCACGGCCGGATTTAGCAATCTGCTTTACGCCAGCCACTTCCTCCAAAACCTTCTGAGCCTGTTTGACTACTTTTTCGCCCATGGGCGTTACCCGCACTGAATTGCGGGAGCGTTCAAACAATGCCATACCCAGCTCTTCTTCCAGCTTTTTAACACCCACACTGAGTGTTGGCTGGCTAACAAAGCATTTACCTGCTGCACGCCCAAAATGTTGTTCCTGAGCCAGGGCAACAATGTAACGCAGTTCCGTAAGAGTCATGACTGTACTTGAAGGCAACCACGGAAGAGATTTTTAATCTCGCTGCAGACACCTTCACTCCGCTGTAGGCATGAGAGCCAAGAATAGACAAAATCTGAAAATACTGTAAATTTAAACAGGTATTATATCAAACACTTTATTTTCGGTGGCAGTGCTTTTCCCAAGTGAGGGTTGTATTCCCATGTGAATGGGAGAAAATTGCCACAATACGTTCAACCCACGGCACCCATTTATGAATGACATTATGAATAAAAAGAATGTACTCATTGCAGGTTGTGGAGATGTCGGCTGTGAACTGGCAAGGCAGTTACTGGCTGATGGAGGCTTTTCCGTATGGGGACTCCGTCGTTCAGTTGAAAAACTCCCCGAAGGAGTGCATCCGGTAGCCGGTGATTTATTCGACCCTGACAATCTTGGGCAATGGCCCGAAAAAATTGATTACCTAGTCTATTCTGCCGCAACAGATGGCCGTGGTGAAGAAAACTATCGCAAAGCTTACGTGAATGGCCTTTCCAATGTACTGGCCAGAATCCAGAACGAAGGCTACCTGCCCGAGCGTATTCTGTTTACCTCCAGCACCAGTGTTTATTCACAGGGAAATGGAGAAGAAATCAGCGAATCAACCATTCCTGCACCAGCTTCTTATACCGGCCTGACTATGCTGGAAGCCGAAAGCTTGATAATTGCCTCTCCTTACCCAGCCACTGCCGTAAGATTTGGCGGTATTTATGGCCCAGGCCGTAATCGCATGATTAACAGAGTTAAAGCAGGAGAAGGTTGTCCAGCTGCGCCGGTCATTTATGGCAACCGCATTCATCGAGATGACTGTGCAGGTATTTTGGGCCATTTGATCAAACGGGATATGGAAGGGTTATCGGTAGATACGCTTTATCTTGGTGTAGACAACCACCCTGCTCCAATGTACGACGTTCTGCATTGGTTAGCAGAACAACTTGATGTGGTACTGGATGATTCACACCCTTCTCCAGCAAGAGCTAACAAGCGCTGCAAGAACCATAGAATTGTTGACGCGGGTTACAGCTTCAGATTTCCGGACTACAAGGCAGGCTACAAAAATCTGATAACTGGCTAGGGGCTTTTGAGGTGTACGTGTCAGTCATGCTAACCACCCTGTTATGAACTTTTCTGTCAAAGGTAGATACATTACTTCCAACACAATAATAACTAAAGAAGCATCTGTGGAAGGAGTAAGTGATGTATTCATGTACAGGAGCACAGCAGAACAGCCATTGCTTATTTCCTGAAGTTCGTATCCCGGCTCCAGCGTCTAAGTCTAATTCAAGGTCTGTAACCATTGATCCACAGCTAGGAAGGAGTTTTAGTCATTTTGAAAGACTACCTATACATGCTGAAAGGAACGTTACTCCCCTGCTTGATCGTGAAATCAAAATAACAGCTC
This sequence comes from Oceanospirillales bacterium, assembly GCA_004762125.1. GTDB lineage: Bacteria > Pseudomonadota > Gammaproteobacteria > Pseudomonadales > Endozoicomonadaceae > Endozoicomonas_A. The sequence continues at coordinate 25,210 of SIHQ01000026.1, forward strand.
AGGAATATCAGCTGCCTTATGAAACAATGGTGAGAAAGGGTCAGTGTCCGGGGAAATTGAAAGTACTGACTCTCAAAATAAGAACGGCTCTTGGGTTGTTGGGTAAAAATATATGGCAAGGAATAATGGGGACATCTGCAATACCTCTCTTTAGCCTAGGATTAGGCGTTAGTACCATTGTTATTGCCGCCGTTGGAGCCACTTGTGGAATCGTTAATGCGATTAATTTTATGAGAAATACACCAGAAGAAAGGTTCCTCAGCGAATACAAGAGTGCTCTCGATACACTCGAAAGTTGGACCAGTCGTAAGGATGGTTTCTGGCTGCAGTCCAGAATAGATCGAGCTCCCCAGATTCAACGATTAAAAAACGAGTTACTCAGTATGAGAGATGAATGCATTAGAATTCTGAACGATAAAGACGCTAGTAAACAAGAATGGCAGACGTATAACCTTTTAGGTTGCTTTGAATAAGAGGCTGAAGTGATTTCTGGAAAATTTAAAAGATGTTTTTTTATCCGCCGGACTGGCTAGGGTACCCTCTTAAGATTCAATAGAATCTCAATAGAGTAATAGTATGAAAAAAACTGCTCTGATTGCTGGTGCTACAGGTGCTGTAGGCAACCATTTATTAACTCTGCTGCTGAACTCTGAAGACTACGAAAAAATAGTTTACGTGGGCCGGCGCAGTCTTCCTGATCATCCAAAAATCGAACAAATGATTCATCCTGCAGAAAAATGGTCAGAGTTAGAGCTCACAAATTCTATAGATGTCGCATTTTGCTGTCTGGGAACAACCATCAAACAGGCCGGTTCAAAAGAAGCATTCAAAAAAGTCGATTATCAGGCTGTGCTTGATATTGCTGAGCTAGCCAGGCATTCAGGCAGCCAGCATTTTGCCGTTATCAGCTCCGCAGGAGTAGACGGTAAACTGCCCGGATTTTATCTGGAAGTAAAACGAGAAATGGAAGTTGGATTAAGAGCTCTAAATTTCCAGGGTTTACAGCTTTTTCGCCCATCCCTTCTGAAAGGTGAGCGCTCAGAATTTCGATTGGCCGAGTCTGCGGCAGAACTATTTTTTCGAGTATTCTCTCCACTGATTCCACGACAACTCCTTCCGGTTTCAACACATTCTGTGGCTCAATCCATGTTGCAACAGAGTTTTTCCAACGAATTCGGCATTAAAATCATCTCTCGCAAAGAGATGGATTGATGTAGGCTTCCGATAGCATTCAACAAGGTAAATCAAATGACAACCCTGACCATTGTCGCCAATATCACCGCTCATTCAGGCAAAGCTGAACTGGTAAAAAGTGAACTGACCAAACTGGTTAAGCCAACCCTTGCCGAAGCAGGTTGCATTCAATACGACCTGCATCAAGACAACGATAACCCTGAACTGTTTCTGTTCTTCGAAAATTGGAAAACTCGTGACCTGTGGCAGGATCACATGAAGACCCCTCATATCGAAGCTTACTCGAAGGCTGTAGACGGTGCGGTGAAGAGCTTTGAAGTTAAAGAAATGACTCGTATCGTTTGATGTGAGCTGCTTCTGTCAGGGGAACTACCGTTTCTCCTGACTACTCCCTTTCCATAAACGATGACTTTAATTTAAATCGATTTGAACGTTATAATGATGTTAGATAATATTCATTAATAAGCTAATAATTGTTCCACACAAATCACATTACAGAGCACTTTCTCCTGATGACAATTTCATCAAAATACTCTCCTTCTGCTTGAGGTAAGTTATTATTATCAACTTTTTCATGTTCCTCCAATCCTCCTGATCCAGATTCAGATTCAGATTTAGCAATGGAGTTTTTCGGAAGAGTGGGCCGACGATCACTAACCTCTGCAGAAACATATCTGATGTTTGTGATCTGCTGTAAGCGCTCATCAAATGCACTTGCTGAACCAGGTAATAAGTCTTCTACCATTGCAACATAGTAGCTTCGATAGCTATTTAACGTTCCCATATCTGCCGTGGTATACACAGATGGCAGTTTTAGGCGATCGTTTAATTCTGGAAAAGAAAAGTCATTATCTATAGCTTTCAATACGGAAGGTGCATCGGTGAAAGTATCGAAAACAATCATCACATTACTTAATTTTTCTCTGTCACACTGCCCGCTAATATGATCCTGAACCTTAAGTCTAGACCAACTTTCATTAAGACCATTTTCTTCCATGACTTTAACGAAAGCTCCCATTAATATCTTTTTAAATTGTTCATTTTTATAAGGAGATGTTTCCGTTTTTATTTGAGTTATCCAGTTTTCACTACAACCCTGCTTCCGTGCTTCATCATCAAATTTTCCGGAATCTATCAGCCAGTCGTGAGCTGTCTTCCCCTGAACTCTTTTCATAAGAGTTCCCAGAGTTGTTCCCACCACACCAAGATGCGTTTCTACGACTTCGTCCAACCCGAGTCTTTTTGCCATTTGATAAGACAGGGCAGACCTTAGTGGAAAATTCAGCCAACCCTGTTCCGAAATTTTATAATGAGTTGAGAGAAGCCCTGTTTGCCCATATTTTACTCTGGCTTCCTCATTCATAGCTTGATCCGGCTTAAACACCCATTCACCAGTATCTTCCGAGCCTCTAAGTTCCTCCTGTCTATGTGGAAAAAACTCTACAACCTTGCCGTAAGCACCTTGGCCTACCAGATCACCCGAGGTTCCTGACACCAGTTTTATTCCATAATGCGTCAGTAGCTTTTTACTTATTTCTCGTTCTCCAATGGTGATACATTCTTCTGAACCGGGAGTTCGCTGATATCTTGTTGGAATGCATTCAACAATATTAAATTTATTAAGAGTGGGTAAGACAACAGAAGGTGCAATTCTGGGTGCGGGAGAATGCCAGGGACTAGAACCAAAGCAGCTACAACAACTCAAACTATTCACTAAAAACCTCCTTGTAGGGTTAAGGCATTCAAATGTTCAAACACTGGATTTCTATCTATCAGAAGTTAGACCGCAGATGATCTAAAAAATTCCTTTTCTTTAAAATAGCGATCATTTGGTTTCCCAACGTATTGGGATGTCCAGACAATCTCTAGGCCGGAGAAACTACATAGTGTCATTGCAGCAGCTATTGAGTCTGATGAGCTGGATCAACGCAGGTTCAATAATTATCAGAAATTGTTAAGAGAACAAGCTATCAATGTGAAAAGCTGGCCGAGAAACGTGCCAGAAAAAAGAATTTTACGCGTTATATCAAGAATGTAGCCGGTACATCAAGAAGTATAAAGAAAGGTTTTTAGTAACGTTATCCGAATAGAAGCGAAGGCCAGAGTAATCTGGCCTTCTACTTTATTACTGAGTCGCTGCTTTGATTTTAGCCGCTTCTTTGGCCTTCATCTTCGCCATGTGCTCAGGGTAGTACTGCTTTGCTCCTATCCACTTGTTCCAGAACAGTGGCGCAATCTGCTGTTTCCAGTAGCTATTAGCAGGATAGGTTTTATCATCACGACCCAATCCAATGCCATCGTCGACATTTTGAACCTTATCCTTGGGCAGGAAGTAGGAACCAAACACTAAATCCCAAACAATCAGATTGCTCCCATAATTGGAATCACTGTGACGATAGTAGGTAGCGTGATGCCATCTATGCAGTTCAGCACCTGAGAGTATTAAATTCAGCCAACCTAACTTGTAGCGAACATTCGCGTGCTGCCAGTTTCCATGAAGTCCTGTGAATATCCCGACAAGAACGGCCATTTCTGTGGGAGCCCCCAGTAAGGCCAGAGGGAAAGCAGAAAATAAAGTGGCAAAAAGCAGATCAAAAATATGGAAGCGCGTAGCATTAAGAAAATACAGGCGTCGCACACAGTGATGCGCAGCATGCATTCTCCAAAGATAATGCACCTTGTGAAACAAACGATGATGCCAATAGCTACCCAGCTCAGCGACCACCAGTGCGAGAATGAACTGTGCAACAAGTGGCAATTCAGAAGGCCAGCTCGCAAGAGCTAAAGAAAAGCTTTCAGATAAATTCAATAGATAGAAAACAGCAATAATGGCACCGGCACGAAGTACCTGAGAACCTATGCCTGAAAAGAAAAAGCTGGCCACATCAGCCCACACATCTCCATGATTTTTCTGCCATTTTTTAGCGTGAGGCTGAATCTTTTCAAAAATGAACGCTGTGACCATTCCAAACAGAGCAAACGCACCCAGTTCTTCCGCACTACCATTTTCGGACACATGAGCCAGAATCAATCCCATAGGGAGTAGCACGCCAATAGGGTAGGCAAGCCATGTCAGTATCGATCGAAATACTGAACCATCGTAGTTATAGAGCTGTTCATTCACAGCAGAGCACCTCATCAATTTTTATTTTTATGGTAAAGGTACATAAATGCTCAATATCTACCTTACATTGACATAAACCTTAACTGTCGCAGTGCCTTATTTGTGAGTAGAATTAGCTTGCATTCATGGATATTTAGCTCACGATCATGAAAGAAATTGAAACAGCCCAAGAGTTTTACCGCTTTATATCCAGCAACGGGATGGATAAATTACCCGCGTCTTCTGAGAATCCTTTATTTCCAGATGAGCCAACACTCAACAGAAAGAACCTGCCGGACACTAAAGAGCTGATAAAAAGAATTGTTAGCCAACCTCGTATACCGGAGCTGATCCGCAAGTGGAAAGACGCTTTTTCCAACCCGGAAACATTTACCCGACAGCAAGCCATCAGTTTTATTCAGCAAATGCTGGAATCGATGGAAAGCATCGATTTTATCCTGGATTACCACTGCATCTGTGGTGTCTCTGAATCCATAAAGAATCAGTGGAGCGATTACACCGTTTATCGTCCCGGTCAAAAAGGGGGCTGGGGTTTGCACCTGACAGTGGGAGGAGAAGGCACCTATAACTGTCTTAGACAAAATCTGACAGTCTCTGCCGGAGATCTTGTTCTGCTATCTCCGACCGCTTTTTATGAGTACCGACGCCATGCTGATGCAGAAAAGTGGCAGGTATACTGGGTCGCGTTCCAAACCGATGCACGCATGAGTGAATTACTGCAGTGGCCGGAAGTGGGTGCAGGTATTCATCATCTTTCCAAGTGTGATGATGCTTTAATGAATCAGTTTATTGAGCAGTTTGAAGCCATCAAGGCTCTTAATAATGAGACTGACCCACTGGCTACTCGTATACGATACAACCATCTGGAAAATATTCTGCTTCATAGCAAACGACTACTATCCAGCACTCTGATAAACGCTATTGATTCCCGTATTCAAAAGGCTATTCAATATATAGACGACAACTTTAGATCAAATTTTAGTGTTGAGTTAGTTGCCAAAGAAGCCTGTATGTCTGTTTCCAGTCTGACGCGACTGTTCAAACAACAGACTGGGTTAAGTGTCACCGAGCTTCGTAATGAAAAAAGAATGGCCTTAGCCTGTGAAAAGCTGACCCACAGTAATCTGTCTATTTCTGAAGTTGCTGCGGCTGCAGGGTATTCGGACCCTTTGTATTTTTCACGCTGTTTTAATAAACACTTCCAACAGTCGCCCTCTGCTTACCGTGAAGAATATCTGAAGGTGTAATTTATAAGGGTCAATGTCGAAGAAATATTGGCCCTTATAAAACGTAGAAAGATAAAAGCACAGCAAACAGCTTCTTATTCATTGTTACCTGACTTATTAGCCGGTTACTGAACTCTATCTGACATTGAAGAGATTGATAGATAGTTGCCTGTATCTCTGTTTTTTTTGTTAGTACGATACTCTTCCTGATATGGATAATTTAATTACAGAATGAAGTTAATAAAAGCAGCAGAGCAGTATTACCGCTTTATAAGCACTCCGTTTATGGATGAAGTGTTCACAACTCACTCACCTGAACTGTTTCCTGATATGCCTAGCCTTAAATGGCAAAAGCCGGATGAAATCCAACAGGTGATCAGAAGAATCCTTGATCAGCCCCTCATTCCTGAATTGGCAAAAAAATGGCAACCCGTTTTTGATCGAGAAGAAGAAATCAGCCTGGAAGAAGCTAATCAGTTTCTACAGCAATTCATCAGCTCCATGGAAAGCATCGATTTTATTGTCGATTACCGCGCTAATTGCAGCTTTACACAGTCCAGGAGAAACCGCTGGAATGACTTTCGCGTATACAGACCTGGCCGTAAGTCTGGCTGGGCGTTACAACTTACCGTTTCCGGAAAAGGTATTTACAACACACTAAGAAGCAGCCTTGAGGTTGAAGCTGGTGACTTAGTATTACTGTCGCCAGATGCCTTTTACGACTACCACCGACATCCAAATGCAGAGAGTTGGGGTTGTTACTGGTTGGTTTTTTTGCCTGATACTCGCCTCAATGAACTACTGGACTGGCCTGAAATAGGATCTGGAATACATCATCTACCAGCAACGAGATCTTCATTCACAAACACCATCACGCCCTTGTTCGAAAGCATCAGGCAAGTCAGCCAGGATTCAGATCCCTGGGCAGTTCGACTGAGATACAACCTGTTGGAACAGATATTGATTCAGTGCAAACGTCTGGTACCGGAATTTAAACGTTCAGTCATTGATCACCGAGTTCTGAGAGCCATTGAGTACATAGAGAAGTACTTTCAGAGCAATATCACTATCACAGAAGTGGCTGAAGAAGCCTGTATTTCTGTTTCCAGTCTGGTGAGATTGTTTAAACAGCACACTGGATTAACCGTCATAGAATTGAGAAATGAGAAGAGAATGGCTCTGGCCTGCGAGAAGCTGACTCACAGTAGAGTGTCGATCGCAGAAATCGCAGATCTGGTCGGCTATTCAGACCAACTCTACTTTTCACGGTGCTTTCATCAGCACTTCAGAGTGTCGCCTTCTGCATTTCGAAAGCAGTACTTGATCAGTTAAATTTGCTGCACTTTGAAGTCGCTAGTCAGTGACCATGAATACCCACGAAGATATCCTTCAGGACCAACTGTACTTCTCTCGCTCTTTTCGACAGCAGTTCAAACAATCACCGACTGCTTACCGTAAAGCCTACCTCATGAGCTGATCTTCCATATTTTCACTGGAATTCTCCATCCGGATATTACAACAGCCCCGTAAACTACCACCCTACAAAGGTGTCATGCTTCGTTAATGGCGAAGCATAGAGAAAATAATAATATTCTGGAGTTCTTCCATGCTTTCCATTTTGGGTAAACTTACCCGCTGGTCTCTCTATACGATACTGGCACTGTTTCTGCTGATTGTTGCTGCTCTCACTTACACACTGACCTGCAATGATCCAACACCTCTCCCTGCTGAAGAACAGGCTGTACTGGACGAACAAATTTTAGGTCAGGGTGAATTCCGTTACCGCATTCGTCGTGACAAGCTTAATGTACCAGAAGCGATTACCAGCACATGGTCCAATGTGCATGGTCTAACTCTGGCTCCGGATAACTCTATCTACGTCACCTACTCCTCCTGGTATGGTCATGACGACAATACCCGAGCCATGATCAAGTTTGATAAAGACGCTAATTTTATCGGTACTCTGGGTGATCGCGGTAACGCTGTTGGCGAGCCTCATGGTCTAGACGGTCGTACAGAACAGGACGGTAACTTCTATCTGTATCATACAAACAACGCTGGTCGTTTTTATAAAACCGACACAGCAATGAATGAAATCTGGAGTAATGATTTCCCTGAATCACTGACTATGTATGGACGGGGTTTCCAAAAGTTCCGCACAGATCTGGCTGACTGGGCTTACAAAACATTCGATAACAACCTGTTTTCTATACCTGATGCTTACTCTCCATGTAACGTCGCTTTCCACCCGAATGGCAAAGACCTCTACATGGCTGACTGCTACTCAGGTTCTCTGGTGCATAAATTCGATGCCAACTCGGGCGAATACCAGGGTTTGACCTTTGGTAACACAAAAGCCACTCCGGGGCTCTTCAATACACCTCATGGATTGATCTGGGACACTCGCGAAGGCAGGGATCAACTATTGATCGCTGATCGCTCCAATAACCGCCTGCAATACACTGACGAAGACGGAAAGGTTCTTTCTACGATTGAAGACCCAGCCATTGTTGACCCTTGTGATTTTGACCTGTGGAATGGCTATGTGCTGATTCCGGATCTGTCTGGCCATCTGGTGATCATGGACAAGGACAATAAGGTGGTGAGCAAAGTGGATGTCAAAGATGTGATTGGACCGGCCGGCTTTCCGCATCCTCACGATGCTATCTTCCTGGAGAATGGCGATATTGTTGTGGGAACCTGGTTTAACGGCTCTCTGACTTATTGGGAAAGGCTGTCTGCCGAGGAAAGTTAATTCATCAGCAAACAGTAATTATTAGAGGGGCTTAGGCCCCTTTTTTATGGTACTTAGGATGTTTGTGATGCTTTTCGCCCCGATCCGGCTGAATCAGTTTAACGCAGGAATGTTCGGTAATTTCAAACTCCCCGGCTTTAAGATTTTTCTGGAACTGAGAGGAATAAGGGCCCGGAATCACACTCCCGGTAGCTTTCATCTTTTTATCAGCACTGATCATAAATGTGCTGGCAATCATCTTGTCGCTCTTCCCCAGATCATTTGGATCATCAATAAGCGTGTCAAAAACCAGTTTTCCTGTACTGACCATCCCTACCTCATTGGATACCCCAGAATCTTTAATCAGAACCCTGTATGAACAGGTAGTATTGAAAGGATCAGAACTGTCCTGATCAACCATCTGACCTCTGGTAATGCCGGGCCATGCACTGGCTGCGCCTGTATAGAAAACAGCCAGAGACATAATCAGTAGGTTCTTCTTGAACAGTGCCATAGGAAAACTCCATTTATTCATGACTAACAATGAGAAATGTAGTTTCAGAAATCGCAAATCTGAATAAAATGGCCTTGAGTCACTGATAAACCGCCTATTCGAGCAGATAACAGCTATTAATAGCTCTTATTAGGAAGCTCTCATCAAGAGTGTGACCAATCACTGCATACAACCGTTTTAAGCTATTTATCTTCCCTGACAAAGTTCTGAAGATGAGCAAAAAAGTAGCAGTGCTAAGTGAGGGCCAAGTTGTTATACAACAGAAACAACTGCCGTAAGGTTGTCACCAGATCCCGCTTGAAAACTTGCAGTAACAATATTTTCAGCAATTTGTTTCGGGTCAAAAGTGCCTTTGGTACTGCAAGTATCGATCGCTAAATTTGCTATCTGCTGGCAATTGGCAACGTCAAAAACACCATCACAGCACTGGATCAACATGGAATCTTGAATCTGTGATAAAGGGTAAGAAGTAATAGTAGGCCGAGGAGATATTGCGCCACCCATACTGTGGTCTCCTATCGAATGAGTGGTTGCCAGATTACCCTTTACTGGTCCGAAAATTCTAGAATCTTCTAATCTACCACCACGTTGGATAGCACAGTGGGTATAGCCGTTATAGGCTCTACTGGAAGAATCAACAAATGGTTTCGCATCAGATGAAATCTGCAGTGCGCGCCCAGTTGGCAAAACCAACATAGCTCGACTGTCACCTACATTAGCAACCCAAAGTCGATCGCCAATAGTGAGCACAACATTCACCGTAGTACCGGTATGGTCAATACCTCCCTCGAACAAGTAATCACCCCAGTCAATATCAGCCATGGACAGGCTGATCGCATTCCAGATTCCTGCTTCCGTAAGGCCGTCTGGATTATATTGCTCAAGCCTACTTTTTAGTGTGGTCCCTAGTTTATTGGCAACATAGTTGGACGCTAGGTGACCAGCGTAGTTAACACTATGACCGTCGCACACTGCCGTCATTCTCACCCTCTGGCTGGTTTTACCTGAATTGAAACTGAACTCGCTGGCAGTATGTGCATCTTCCATTGAGCTTCTTTTCCCTTGTGCACTTGCTATGCCTACATCAGGACGGTGCTTAGAATACTCTGACTGGAAGCCTGTGACATCATGAGCTGCCATGATCTGTGAGCTTCTTGTTCGAAAGAATATTCCTTCAGGTTTGTTCAATTCCTGTTGCTCGGCTGCCCAGTTGTCCTCTCTTAAAGTACTGTTTACTTTTTGATAGTCGGGCTCAACCTGAAATTCCAGTGCTTCCAGTTTTTTGACAGGTGTATGAGGGTTCCAGCGTTCGAAGGCCCCCCTGCCTTTTTGAGATAAAGGTTGATGGGTTTTATCAAGCTGTCTTTCTGGCAATTCAGGATTATGGACTGTACTGCCTTCTGCTATTTGTAGAGGCCTGATGACTACAGGAGACATCGTATACGAATGCTGATTGACCGACGGTATTTCCGGGGATTGCCCCCCTGTTGTCGGATTCCTGATTTCAGCCAGACGATCTTCCATTACCTTTAGAAAATACGTCAGTATTTCGTCACGTATTCCATGATCAATGATCACTTGAAGATAAGGGATAAGGCGATATAAAGGGTAGTCCTGTTTAGTTTTTAACTCGCCATCTGCTCCTAACATTCCAGTCATAGACTCAATGCATTTTCGATAAAGTTCGTAATCATCAGCAGTTCTTAAATAAGCCTCCATCCCCTCGACGATGACTCTGTATTGCTCAAATGATTCTTCATATCGCTTTGAAGTGAAGAGTGATTTAGCCCAGGAGCGCAAGGTATTCAGCGGAGCTGTTTGAAGCTTATGTACGAACTCACTCAGAGAGCCTTCATGCTCCAACGCCATTTCTATTTGTTGTTGTCTGATTGGCCAGATCAACAGCCGTGACCAATCTTCCTTCAGGTGTCAGGGCAAGGTTATCTGCATCTTTTATATTCTGTGTTGATAAGTTCGAAAAATCGCTTTGAAACTGCTCGAACGTTGGCCATTTAAAGCTGGGGGCAGGGCCATAAGCCATGGTTAGATCTTCCCTGAATATATTGTTCTATTGGATAGATTAGACCAAAAGAGCTATGAAAATCAGGAGTATAGCTATGAAAGGAGAAATCAACAGGCTAGCCCAGCTGAGTGCCAGACACAGAAAGAAGTACCCCGAAACCTATCGGGACACTCCCTGAAACTGAGTTACTTCAACTCAAGAATTGCATCCACTTCTACAGGAACACCTTTTGGCAACTCTTTCACGCCAACAGCTGCACGGGCTGGATATGGTTGTTCAAAGTACTCAGCCATAACTTCGTTCACTTCAGCGAAGTTGGACATATCTGTCAGAAAGATACCCACCTTGGCAGCGTCATTCAAAGAACCCCCAGCTGCTTCGGCAATGGCTTTGAGGTTTTCAAAGCAACGACGAGTCAACGCTTTAAAGTCCCCTTGCTCCAACTCCATGGTGGCTGGAATCAGTGGAATCTGTCCAGAAATATAAACGGTCGTACCCGCTTTGACCGCCTGAGAGTAAGTCCCAATGGCCTGCGGTGCATTCGCGGTAATAATTATCTGTTTATTGCTCATAAACTCACTCACATTTCTGTGAAGAAAGAGGTCAATACTAAGGAAGAGTAAGTATTTTTCAAGCACTGGAGAGAATATTAGCCATACTTGCTACACAAAATAAACGGATCGTTTATAAATGTTCAGGTCATTATTAGTGCTGTTGGGCGCTATTTTGTGCACAGATACAGCTATTGCACTCAATACCCTTATTGGTACGATCACGAATACTGCAACACTTAAGATGTATCAGGGCAGTAGAGTAGAAGTCGTTTTTTCTACACAAGAGCATGCCAATAGCCCTAATTTATCATTTTCAATTATTCAATCGAATGGCGCTGTACAAGCAACGGGTACTATTTATTTCGGTCTGTTGAATCAAATAAACAATCTTCTGATCATACAGCAAACTAGAAACAGACAGCTAGAGTCTTTCATTCCAACAATTCTATCTACATTACTGATATCTACCGGAAATAATATTCCAGCGCTGAACAGCTACACAACTGTCGATCAAATCCAGTTGAACAATGGGCAATTATCACTGACAGTTTCTGGTTATGAGCCTCATGGAAACTGGACCAGTTTGAATGTAATTGTACTTTTTGGATCTCCCGGGACTCTACTTGTTCATTTGCACACAGGCTTTTTGCCTATTGTTCACACAATAGATTTGATTCCACAGCCTATCTTCCAGATACATATTCCACAGCCCATTTTTCAGGTACAAATGGCGCCACTACTACTCCATCAACTAACATTACCTGGTAGCCCTCTATCAGGCGCGCAATACACATGGATTTAGAATGAATAAAGAACTATAAGCCGTATTTTGAGTCTAATAAGAAAAATAAATACGGAATTTTAAATAAGATGAGTACTCCATTGAGAAGCTCACTGGTTTTTTGCTTTATCGTCCTGATCCAGACATTTAGCCAAATCGCTGAAGCAACAGAAACCCCGTTGGGTAATACACCGAATAAAGTGACTCTTTCATCCAAAAACAGTCATCGTTCAGCAACTGTTTCTTTAGTTACTTTCTCAAGCATGAATACAGGCAACCTAACTCTGGGAGCCAATGCTGCTTTGGGGCAAGGGCAAAATAGTATGAGCACCATCAGCTGGAAACTAATGGTTGATATCCTCCAGGAACTGCCTGTAAAACCCCACCTCAATCACCTTTATCCATTAATTCCTACAGCGCTGTCCGCTCTTCTCTTAATGGATAATATGGCTTCTCATCTGAACAACCACTTATACCTTGAGCAATTCAGTATCGATGAAAACAGAATCAAACTGTTTATAGGAGATGCCAATACTATGACGAGTTTTTCTATTGAATTAATCTCTCAAAACGGAGAAATGCCTCTCATCATAGTAAGTAGTGATGATCAACAAGATACATTTGAGATTCAGCCAGTTATCTACCCTCAGGTATCAAAGTGGTCTTTCATGAATCCAGCACTTATTCGATGGTTGGTTATGGCTGCAGAAATGAGCATTACATGTAAAACACAACATGCAATAGGCAAGAGACTGTGAAACGCTGATCAAAACCAAAAGCTCTGATCAGGTATGAGTCAATCAGGCTTCTCGTCTGCGATTAATAGACTGAACGCCTTTAATCACGCGCAACCTTTTGATGATTCGAGCCAAATGCAATCGGTCGCGAACACTAATAACCAGCTGAACAACACAGAAACTGGCGTCATGCTCTTCCATACTGATCTTTTCAATATTGCCTTCAACCGCTGTAATTGTGGTGGCAAGTGAAGCGATCATGCCGCGATGATGTTCAAGCTCAACCATCAGCTCGACGGTGAACTCACCAGAAACATTCTTGTCCCAGTCTACTTCCAGCACTTTTTCCGGACTATGGCGAACTTCAGCAATGTTTTTACAACTTTCGGTGTGGATAACAATGCCACGACCAGAGCTGACATGCCCAACTACAGGATCGCCTGGAATCGGATAGCAACATTTAGCAAAGCTGATCACCATGCCTTCTGTACCGCGAATCGAGAGAGGCATTTCGTTATCTGAAGTCTCTATCCGAGTCTTGTTTTCATCATGCAGACCAGGCTCTACCAACATTCTGGCGACAACATAAGCCATGCGATTGCCAAGACCAATGTCTTCCAGCAGGTCGCCTAACTGGGTCATCTTCATGACTTCCAGTTGATCCGAAATCACCTGTTCTTCAATATCTTCCAGTTTGATGCCAAAGGTCTGCATCGACTGGTTCAACAATCTGTGACCAAGAGCAATGGACTCATTCCGACGCTGATTCTTAAGGAAATGCCGGATGTTTGAGCGAGCCTTGCCAGTAGTGACAAAATTCAGCCAAGCTACGTTAGGTCTTGCCCCTGGTGCTGTCACCACTTCAACTGTCTGACCACTCTGCAGAGGCTGACTCAGGGATGCCAGTCTTCGATCAATTCGACAGGCAACACATGTGTTACCAACATCCGTATGAACCGTGTAGGCAAAATCGACACCCGTAGCACCCTTTGGTAGCTCGAGGATATGTCCTTTGGGAGTGAAAACGTAGACTTCATCCGGGAACAGATCGATTTTAACGTTCTCAATAAACTCCAGTGAACTACCGGCATTCTTCTGAAGTTCAAGCACACCTTTCAGCCACTGCCGTGTGCGGGCATGACTACCGGACAATGCTTCTTCACCGGACTTATAGAGCCAGTGAGCAGCAATGCCATTGTTGGCCATATCTTCCATTTCCTGAGTACGGATCTGGATTTCGATAGGAACACCGTGCATGCCAAAAAGACTGGTATGCAGCGATTGATAGCCGTTGGCTTTGGGAATGGCTATGTAATCCTTGAAACGTCCGGGAATCGGTTTGTAGAGGTTATGAACCATACCGAGGGCTCGGTAGCTACTGTCTGCACTATCGACAATAATTCGAAAGGCAAACATATCCATAATTTCGGCAAATGATTTACTTTGGCTTTGCATCTTTTTATAGATGCTGTAGAGGTGCTTCTCACGCCCAACAACCCGGCCTTTGAGGCCGACTTCTTCCAGACGTGCAGCAATGGCTTTTTGAACCTGTGCAATCAGATCTTTGCGATTGCCTCTGGCTTCCCTTACGGCCTGCTTAATCATCCTGGAACGCATGGGATACATGGCGTGAAAGCCAAGATCTTCAAGTTCAATTCTGAGGTTATGCATCCCCAAACGATTGGCTATTGGCACATAAATATCAAGGGTTTCACGGGCAATACGACGACGTTTATCGGGTCGTAAAACACCGAGGGTACGCATGTTATGAAGTCGGTCCGAGAGCTTGACCAGAATAACGCGAATATCCTTCGCCATGGCCAGAGCCATTTTCTGGAAGTTCTCTGCTTGAGCAACGGTTTTGTTTTCAAACTGCATATGAGTCAGTTTGCTGACACCGTCCACCAGGTCGGCCACAGTGTCGCCAAACTGTCCAGCAATCGCTGATTTTTCAATTCCGGTGTCTTCAATCACATCATGCAGCATGGCGGCCATCAAACTGTGATGGTCCATGTGCATGTCAGCCAGAATAGCGGCCACTTCAAGCGGGTGGATGATGTAAGGCTCACCACTCCGCCTGGTTTGTCCGTCGTGAGCCTGCTCGGCGTAATAGTAAGCCCTGCGAACAAGATTAACTTGTTCGGAATTCAGGTAGGACTTCAAGCGGCCGGCAAACTCTTCAATAGTCAGCAAAACCCGCTCCTCCTGTGCAGCATCCGGCCATTCAGAAACCCCTGAAGGTAAAAATGACTAGGGGATTATCCCTCTACACCAGCCAGGAACATAGCAGCGTCGTCTTCATCTACCACTTTTTCTTCAACGGTCTTTGCTGTGACCAAACCTTCTGCAATTTCACGCAGAGACATTACTGTAGGCTTGTCGTTTTCCCAAGGCAGCTTCGGCTCCTTGCCACCAATAGCCAGCTGACGAGCTCGTTTGGAAGCCACCATAACCAGTTCAAAACGGTTATCTACGTGATCCAGACAATCTTCTACTGTTACTCGAGCCACTGCTCACCTCTCAATTAATGATTCGCCGGTCTGCCGGACATTACAGTTTACTTGAGCCCCCAAGCCTGAACAAGCCTGCAAAACGACAAGTACGGTCGTTCATGACTCAATCCACCAATACTAACTCCAGACTTTCCAGAAGTTGGACCGCCTCTTGTCTGGAAAATACAGCCCCTCGAACAGTATTGTTCAAGATGTCGATCTGGTAGTCAGATGCACCACTAAAGTCAGCTTCTGTCAGGTCGGAACGGCTAAACGTACTGTCGCTGAAATCAGTCTTCTGGAAGCAGGCTTCCCTAAATTTTCCTTCCGTGAAATCAACATGATGAGCTCGACAATCCCGGAGTGTTAACTCTTTGAGGTCAAGCCCAAAAAACGAACAGTTATCCAGAATGCATTTCTCAAAGCCCAATGGTGACTGCAGAATGATGTTGGGCCATGCCAAACGTGTCCAATCAACACCCACCAGTTTGGACTCTGTAAACTCGGTATCTGAAAAACGACTCAGCTGAAACGACACCAGACTGAGATTGCACTTTATAAAACGACAATCAATAAACCGGCAGCTATTAAACTCGGTACTGCTGAAGTCACAGTTTTCAAAAGTACAATCTTCAAATTCGGTACATTCAATCTTCTCACCAACCAAATTTAGCTGATTGAACGTTTCAGAAAATCGTTCATCGTTATCTTTGATGTCAGCAGCCAATGTCTACACCTTGAATTTATTTACTGAATAACAGGTAGATACTGTCTCACACTATTCGGCAGGCATCTTACTACCAATGTGCGAGTTGGATGCCAAAATGCGGACAACAGTAGCAGTGCGCTACCAATAACAATGCCCGTTAACGCAAAGCTGGAGCTGACGTAACCGTAGGTCTCGAAAAATACTGACAACGCATAAAGCACATAGACAAGGGATGAAACCATAAAGGCCCGACGATCAATAACCAGCGAAACCAATGTCATCAGAAGATAAAGGACAACCGCAATCAATAAATTCTGCAGACTTTCCTGGCCATTAAACAAATCCAGATTAACAAAAATCGGGTGAACCAGCATTGGAGCAGATAACAGGTGCAACCAAAATGCAGAGTCAGAGCGTCGCGTAGTTCGGGTTGGATCTGAAGCATCCCAATACATAGCAACAGAAAAGACCAGGGCACCGCCTACAAAAACCAGGGGAGACAACCACTCGAGTAACTCGGGGAACATTGAAATCACAAGACTGATCATGAAAACGACTAGAGCGGCCATGCCTGCTGCAATAGTGACCGGAACCATAAATCGTTTCCAGTGCAGCCATATAGCCCCCATGGTGACTAATGCTGAAACCGTTACCGCGGTTTCGCTTAATTGTTCAAAAAGTGAAAATACAGCCAGAAATACGCCTGCACCAAAACTCAGTAGCAACATAATCGCGGGAAGAGCCATCTTTCTTCTGGCAACAAACAGTTCGGCTAATCCCCAAGATAAAACGATCAAGGAGAGCATACTGGCAGTATAACTGTATGAACTCAGTACCCAGGAGGATGACAGCAGGAAAAGCAGGCTAGCAATAACAACAAAGATATCGTTAAAACCAGAGATTAATCGGAAATTTTCTTCATCAACAACCGAAGAGGTTATCTCCGAATCAATGTACCTCCTGAAAAGAGTAACCGACTCTGCAGAGAAAATACCTTTTCTGACAGCTCTGTTTAAGTCTTCATCAGTGTACATATTGGTTCCGCAATAAAATCAGATTTCAATCATGGCACAATCTGACAAACTGCGGCCAGCCAATATCGCTTATCACTACCCAGTTATTATCTAACGATTAGATTTGATTTAACAATCTTGGCAGGCTCTTCACACTCTTCCTTATTGATTTTTTTCAGTATCATTTCAAAGGCAGTTTCAGCGATATCACCTGCATTCTGACAAACAGAAAGAACCTGGTTAGGAATAAAATTGAGGAATGCATGTTCATCATAAGTGCCCAACAGGATATCGTCAGGAATGGAGCCGTATTGACTCACCAAATACTCCATACAACCTTCGAACACCGGTAAAGCCGACGTTACCAACGCTGTCGGTACACCTCGGTCACTACAGAGTTCTTCCATGGTTTTGATGCAATTTTCCCAGTCTGCAATAGCCAACCCTTTGACCAGAATATTCTCTTCCGGCAATGAATAACCTGTATCCGCTAGCCCTGATTTCAGGCCATTTATTCGATTCTGAATGGTTGGCAACCAACCATCAGCTGCCAGAACAAACAGTTCACGCCCCTGCAGCCTTTCACCCATCGCACAACCAAGTAAATACCCTCCCTGAGTATTGTCTGTAGTCACGGATGAAATACCATCAATGCCAAAATTTCGGTCAAGGAATACCACCGGCTTATGGTTGTTGCTGGCCAGTTTTTTCTGATTATCATAATCACTGGAAACAACAAACAGACCATCTACTTCTCTTTGGATCAGGTTCTCTGTCAGCTTCTGCTCCAAAACAGGGTCATCATAAGAGCAGGCGGTAATCAGCTGATAATCTGAATTCCTACAGTTAACTTCAAGTGCTTCCATAAGCTGGGAGAAAAACAGGTTACCGAGTCTGGGAATAACCAAGCCCAGAGTCAGGGTTTTTCTCAATTTCAGGTTTCTAGCAGTTTGATTTATATAATAACCGTGCTCATCAACGATGCCCTGAATTTTACTTCGAGTCTTTTCACTGATGCGATATTTCTGATCCTGACCGTTTATTACCAACCTGACTGTCGTTACAGATACTTCGGCTAGCTGAGCTATCTCAAATATAGATTTCGCCATAGCAATAATACGAACTTCATAAATGAATGTTAAGTTAGTTCAATATCATAAAATATGTTAGCAAATATTAATCAATAGTTAATATTTATGCTTTAATGATTTTTAGGCGATCTCTACTTTAAATAATATATTTTTATTATTTTCTATAAAATACAATAAGTTATCAGAAATGATAAAATGGAGTTCGTTATTTCCGAACAGTTATTCATTCTTTAAATTGGATAAATAGTCATTTGCGTTTTGAAACTCATGTTCAGAAAAAACCTTAATTCTGTGTCGTTCAAGTAGGGCTGTAGTCACTCCAATTCCATTTATAGTCTGACCAGAAAATGTCCCGTCATGTATTAAACGACTACCGCAAGAAGGGCTCTTATCCGTAAGAATGGCTACCTTAATACCCCATTTCTGACACAACTTTAAAGCTGCTTTGGCTCCTCGGAGAAAAGGCTGAGTCACTCTTCTGCCGTTAATAGTTTCTACTTCAGCGGTGCTGTCTATTACATCACCAGCCAAACCATCCAGAATCTCGGCAGGTTCTCTGGGAACGGGTAGCCCTCCTTCTATCTCAGGACAAACAGATACCAGCCGTCCCTCGGCACGCCAACGCTCCAGATGTTCATTATTTAACGATTTAGATTGTCCGTCATAACGCACGGGCTCTCCCAGCAAGCAGCCGCTGATGAGAATTTTATTCACTTTAAGCACCAGAACACAGTTATTACATCGCTCTGGAGAGGTTAATGGCTACCAGCCGATTTAACCAACCGAAATGACTGAACTATTCTGAAACTAACAACGTTGATGGAACAAAATATGAAGTCTACTTGGATACTCTCTGGCCTGATGGTTCTGGCCACCATACTGAGCGCAGAGTTACGTGCAGAGAATTTTTTCCCGTTTTCCCACGACAAAGTAGCTCACTCGACAGATTTACACAGTAATGGCGAATATCAAAAGCAAAGTATTGATGAGGTCATCGCTGACAGTACTGATGACGAATTGGTCAAACTATCTGGCGAAATCATCAAGAAACTGAAGTGTTCAACTTACCTGTTTCGGGATAAAACCGGAGAGATCCGTGTTCATATAGAAAATGATTCCATTCCGAAAAAGGGTCTATTGTTCGGTTCACCCGTCACCATCAAAGGTGAGGTTATTAAAGAGTCAGGAAAGCCTCTCAGTGTTGATGCAGACAAGATCAGATATATGTTCTGATCTTGTCTAAACCCGAAAAACAATTTAACTCAGTACTTCCGATTTCCAGAAGCTACGCCATGGCATGGTGACATCACCCATCACAAGAAAATCTGAATTCAGCAGGCTTTCTTTGTAGTTGTATGAGAAACGATTCCCTTCGGGATCTAGTAAAGCGCCACCCGCACCTTCAATCACTCCTTGCGGGGCTCCTGTATCCCACTCTGAAGTAGGTCCTAGACGAGGATAAAAATCAGCCGTACCTTCCGCCACCTGACACGTTTTCAGTGAACTGCCAACAGCTCTTATCTCAAGATTTGGGAAAATCGTTTCAAGGTATTGAGCGAACTGCACTGCACGCTCTGTTTTATAACTGCGACTCCCCAGAGCTACAGCCTCTTGTTCAGGCTTAAACGACCTCGGTTTGATGGCAACAATAGGTTCATCATCCATTTGCCTGAAAGCACCTAATGTCTGGCCGCCCCAATAGGAAATATTGCCAACAGGAACGTGAACCATGCCAAACAATGGATAACTTCGGCCATTCTCTGCTTTTTCCATCAGGGCAATATTGACGGTGAACTGACCATTCCGGTTAATGAACTCCTGAGTACCATCCAACGGGTCTACCAGCCAATAACGCTGCCAACTTTTCCTCAGCTCCAGTGAGTCATGGTCAGACTCTTCCGAAAGAATGGGATAAAGCTCCTGCAACATCTGCAAATCATTCACTATGATGTCATTGGCTTTTAGATCAGCTCGAGTGACCGGGGTTTCATCCGCTTTAGTTTGAATACCCCGATCATCCTGATCATAGATATCCAGAATGGCATCACCTGCCTTTCTTGCTATCTGCTTCACCGCATCAATCAGGCTTGGGTCAATCATTTGTTTCTTTCAACCAACCGGATTGCAGTTTTTCCTTTACCAGAAATAGAGCAGCCAACACTCTGGCTTCAGAGAAATCCTCTCGCTCGTTCAGTTCCAGCAAACGATCAAATGACCACTCAACCACTTCCATAGGTTCAGGCTCATCCCCTTCGAGCCGCTCTTCATAAAGATCTTTGGCCGCCATCACATGAATTTGGTTTCTCATGTAATTGGGAGACAAGGTAAATTCACTCAGATAGTGCCACTGCTTGGCGCCAACACCCACTTCTTCCTTCAGCTCTCTGTTACCACCTTCGGCCAGACTTTCCCCTGGCTCTACCAATCCTTTGGGAAGGGTCAGTTGGTAATCTTCTGTGCCCGCAGCGTATTCACGGATCATCAGAAAACGATTATGATCCAGCAGAGGCACAACCATCACTGCTTGGTGGCCTGAACCAAAACTCCCCAATCGTTCATAGGTACGCTCGACACCGTTGGAAAATTTCAGTTCCAGTTCTTCCACCCGGAACAGACGACTGCGGGCTACTTCCCTGCAAGCTTTGATTTGTGGTTTCTGTGACATATTTCCCAGCCTCTGTTGCAGCCGTTATTATAAATCAATCATGGCAAATAGCTTTTGATTGCTATCTTCCCTCAATGACAGAGCGTTGACCTGAACAAATATGATTAACTGGAACGATGTAGATACAGTTCTCCTGGATATGGATGGTACGCTGCTGGACCTTCATTTCGACAACTACTTTTGGCTTGAGTATGTGCCATTAAAATACGCTGAAAAACACTCCATCAGCCTTGAACAGTCAAAACTGGAGCTGGAACCACGATTCGAGCAGACCTACGGAAAGCTCGAATGGTACTGTCTCGATTACTGGGGCAAAGAGCTGGATCTCGACATTGTTGCTTTGAAGAGGGAGATTTCCCATCTGATTTCCTTTCGCCCTGCAGCGGATGAGTTTCTCCACAACCTCAAAGAGCGTGGAAAAGAAGTCATCATGATCACCAATGCTCATCATGACAGCTTGTCCCTAAAGCTTGAGCGCCTATCTATGGCACACTACTTCGATAAGCTCATCAGTTCACATGACTATGGGTATCCAAAAGAGGCTCAGGCATTCTGGTATGAGCTGGAGGCAGCCATAGGTCTGAACAAAAACAGAGCTTTGTTTATAGACGATAGTCTTCCCGTTTTGGACTCAGCAAAAACGTACGGCATCAAGCACCTGTTGACGATTCAGTATCCGGACAGCAAAAAAGGCTCCAAGGATATTGGCAGCTATGAGTCAGTAGAAGATTTCAAGCATCTAATTCAAGCCTGAATAGCTCTACACAACAGCTCTACACAACAGCTCTACGGAATAGCTCTATAATATTTTTCCAGAGTCTGCCTGCATCAGGCAGACTCAAATATCAGAGGGTTTATGAGTCAAAAAAACAAATCCGATAAAATCCGGTTAGACAAATGGCTTTGGGCAGCCCGATTTTACAAGACTAGAAATGTTGCTAAGGAAGCCATTGATGGCGGTAAGGTTCATATCAACGGTCAGCGTTGCAAACCCGGTAAAGAACCAAAAGTTGGCGACGAACTACGCCTAAGAGCAGGCTGGGATGAGAAAGTAATCATCATCCGAGAACTTTCTGATAAACGCCAAAAGGCTGAACAGGCTCAACAGCTCTACGAAGAAACAGTTGACAGCATTAAAGCCAGAGAAATGTCTGCGGAACAACGCAAGGCTTTACGCGGAGCTACACCAAGACCAGACAAACGTCCGGACAAAAAGCAACGCCGAGATTTACTGAAACATCGTTCTGGCTTTCTGGAGTAGCCTTTACCGTTGCCTGAAACTCAATCAAGGTGGCTATCGGCTTTATATATTCTCGTTCTCCACATTACAGGACAACATACCAATAGCCGCTCGACAGTTTCTTCTTATATCTGCTCGACAAATGTTATTTTCTTTTTTATCAACTAGTTAGAATGATTAATTTATAGCCAGATAATGATTGATCATCCAGTGTCGTAGGATTAATCTTTGCCAGCTTAAGCGCTGTGTCTCAGAAATTTTGGCTCTTTTGAATTTCAAGTAGAAGAAGACCAGCTAACAGGATTTTTTTGCAACGGATTTGCCTGGATAATTTTGCCTGGGAGCCTGTCGGACTTAGCCGACCGTAGCGAGAAAAAGACCGATTTGAGTCAGTTTTTATAATTATTTGAGGCGAATAGCGAGCTATTCAACGAGAAGAATCATAAAAAATGGCCAAATCAGGCTTTTTCGCAGTAGGTCAGTGGTAAGTCCGACAGGCTCCTGGTGCAGACATGAGAAGATAACAATAAGTCGGCAAAGACCCTATGAATAAAAAACCTTCTTGTAAAAAGCTGGGGGAAACACTTGCTCGGATTCGGGCTATTATCAGCCGTTTTACTGTGCAAGCCAGCATTAGCACACATCAACAATCTGGCTGATGAACCTATCCAGCCACTAGAACCAATGACAGACATAAATCCCGGAAAAGCTCTTTTGGGAAAACAGTTATTTAACGACACACGCCTTTCAAGTACGAATTCAGTTTCCTGCGCTTCTTGTCATGACCTTGCTAAGGGTGGTCATGATGGGATGAAAGTATCTATTGGCGTCAACGGAAAAACAGGAAACCGTAATTCACCTACCGTTTTCAACGCTGCTTATAACTTCAGACAGCTATGGGATGGGAAGGCCAAAAATCTTGCGGCGCAAGCAAACATGGCGCTGGTCAACCAGGATGAGATGGATTTAACTTGGGCAGACATTGATAAAAAACTGTCTTCAGATGAAGCGTATAAAAAACAGTTCAACACTCTATATGACGGTGTTATTGATAAGCACTCAGTCACCAACGCTATTGCCGAGTACGAGAAAACACTGATAGCGGTTAACTCTCCGTTTGATCAATATCTGAAAGGTAACGACCAAGCCGTCAGTGACGTTCAAAAACAGGGCTACGAGCTGTTCAAATCTTATGGTTGTTCAAGCTGTCATCAAGGAAAAAATGTCGGTGGCAACATGTTCCAGAAATTCGGAGTACTCAAGGATATAAGCCTTCGTGATGGCGGCAGCGATGATCTAGGTCGTTACAACATCACGGGCAATGAATGGGATAAATACGTTTTCAAAGTTCCTAGCCTGAGAATGGTCACTCAAACTGCTCCTTACTTTCACGACGGCTCGGTCAAAACTTTACAGGAGGCCGTGGATATCATGATTGAGTTTCAGTTGGGTCGCACAGTACCTGACGAAGACCGTAACGCTATCATTGATTTTCTCGGCACCTTAGTTGGTGAAAACAAGGAGATGAACCAATGAATATCAGAGTTCTCTCTATCCTCTTGTTGATCATCGCCGGCATTCCTGTCGTATTACAGCAACTATCCGAGAATCAAAAACACTACGCTGTTCTGAATACACTTCAGACACTGGACGCACTTAACTCGGAAATAAACGACAGGTTATTAAGAACATACAGTGGGCTCGATAAAAATTATGATGCATTGTCACGAGTCTCGGGAGAGATCGAAGATCAATTGGCGCATCTGATCCGTTTGAAAGCGCAAGACGATTCTGCTCTTTCCGGAAATTTTGATCGTTATAATCAGGCTAATGAAGTTCGAAATGATTTACTGGAAAACTTCAAATCACATAACTCTGTTCTCAGAAACTCCCGAAGGTATGCTCCTGTAGCAGTGGAAGAGTTGCTCAACAAAAATCGGAACAACTTATCAATCTCTCTTCGAACTCAACTCTCTGAGTTAAAGGTAGCTCTTCTGGATTACAGCTTGAATGGCGGCCAGATTGCCAAGATTAACCTTAAGATAAATCTTAAAGATTTAAAGAACGTGCAAGATATGTTGCCGATACTCACACAGCAGGATTTATCGAAAGTCATTAATCATACCCACGTCATTATCAGGGAACAGGCACTGGTTCAACGCTATTTGCAGAAAACGATTAATGCCAATACTGGAAGGATTCTGGTTGATGCCACTCGTGACGCTCTACAGGCGGTTGAACAGATAGAAAACAGCATCGCTACCGCTCGAACGACCTTCTTTATATATCTTGGCTTTATGCTGACTTTCTTACTGTGGATAGGAGCAGGCTTTATAGGCCAGAAAAGATCAGTGACCATCTAGGCCGCGTATAAATAAACTCTGGGATGTCCGGATCAACCTGACTCAGACACTCTTCAGGGTTACGGCAGATAGACCACACCATTTCGAATTTCTGATGGTATCGCCGTCAGCTTATCGCCAGGACAAGGACCCGCAATACACTCTCCGGTATCCATCAAGAACAGCGCACCATGAGTAGCACACTGAATCAGTCGCTTTTCCATATCCAGAAACTGATTTTCATGCCACTCAAGATTTATACCAAGATGCGGGCAGCTGTTTTCATAAACGTAAATTTCATCATCTCGACGAACTGCGAACAGATGCCCTTTTTCATTACGAAAACCTTTGCTTCCCGGATTTTCAATATCTTCTACCGCACACAGTTTAAGCACTGGCCACTTCCTGTTTTATTTTATTTGCCACTGCTGGCTTATAACAACAGGATATCGATTCAATAACTGACAGACAATGTTAGGGGTTGTTGAGCTTTCAATTTTATTACAATGTTCAAATCAGAAAGAAGACCGCGCTGATAATAAATCCACTGAGTAACAAGTGCATGATACAGAAGCCCATAATATCTCTGGCCTGCAACCCGGCGACAGCCAGTGCAGGCAAAGCCCAGAAAGGTTGAATCATGTTGGTCCATGCATCTCCCCAGGCAACGGCCATAGCAGCTTTAGCAGGATCAACACCCAGTTCAATGGCAGCCGGGATCATTATGGGAGCTTGTATAGCCCACTGGCCACCACCAGAAGGGATGAAAAGATTGAGTAAGCCCGCACTAAGAAAGGTAAAGAGGGGGAAGCTCTCTGCGGATGAAATACTTACGAACCAATTGGAAATACCTTGCCCCAAACCTGAAGACATCATCATTCCCATAATGCCTGCATACAGGGGAAACTGAATGATAATGCCACCAGCCCCTTTTACTCCGTCATTCACGACTGACAGAAATCTTCCTGCATGGCCATGAAGCATCAGACCAAGCATTAGAAACATGAAATTTACAATATTCAGAGTGAGATTAAGCCCTTCAGAAGCAAAGTACCCCCAGAGATAAACCAGACCAAAAGCGCCCAACACAAGAACCAATACTCTGCTGTGCTCAAGCTGGCGAGCAGGTGTATCAGATCCTTCCTGCTCAATGGCAGCCGGTTTTATAGCTGTAGGCTCTTCAAGGAGCTTCGGATCAACGGTAATACTGTGTTGAATTCCCTTCATCATCAGCCAGTTCAAAAGAGGCATGGCCACCAGCAAGCAACCAAGAATGATCAGGTTATAGGATGCAAAAATAGTCTCAGAGCTTTTAACCAGCCCCATGGTTTCTTCCATAAAGTGGCCAGGAGTGGCGATAGTCAGAGGTACAGAACCAGAGAGCCCTCCATGCCAGATCAGAAAACCACTGTAAGCACTGGCAATCAATAATCGGTAATCAATACCGTTCACCTGTCTGGCTACATGTCTGGCTAAAAGAGCTCCGGAGATAAGACCAAATCCCCAGTTAATCCAGCAGGCAACGAAAGAGCAGAGTGTGACCAGAATGATGCCTTGTCCGGGGGTACGAGCAAGTCCAGCCAGAGATTTCAGTAGTCGATGAACCGCTGGAGCAACTGCAAGCACATAACCCGTCACCAGAACCAACACCATCTGCATGGTAAAAGGCATCAGTTTCCAGAAAGAATCTCCCCAGTAGCTGACTGTTTCGATTGCCCCTGAGTCTGTAAAAATGAGACTCAAAATAAAGGTAAAAAAAGTTAGCAAAACAGCCAGAACAAAAGGATCTGGCAGATAACGTCGCATCAGGTGATCAAAGAATCCTGTCAGCTTATGCATACCTTGCCTTTTGTTAGTTATTAATAAAGCTTAGTTAGACTTCACACCTTGCTAGGAAGTTCCTGATAATTGATGTGGCTTTTATGCTTAAAAACATAATAGCTGACAACCACCATAACCACGACAACAACGGCAACCGTCGCTACGACACCAAGTGAAACACTCGTTGGTATCACCCAGTCCTTAGGATTCTTTTTAACTGGACACAGATTCGAAGCACCATCCTCACCATCAAATCGAGCATAGGCCATCATCCCTTGATCTTCATGGGGAAGAATATGGCAATGCATTACATAATTACCGGCGTATCGCTCAGGCTGCATTCTTATCTTGAAACTGCTATCAGCTGATTCAGGCAGGCTGGGATAAAAAATCGTATCGTGCCAATCTCCAGCTTTCAGATAATTATCTGGCCCATCAGTCGTCAGCTGGAAAGAACCTGCATGGACATGAAAGCTGTGGTAATTAGCATTCTTCAGAGTCCATTCTTCAATGCTTTCCAGCGTTGAAGAAT
Organism: Oceanospirillales bacterium; assembly: GCA_004762125.1. Taxonomy (GTDB): domain Bacteria; phylum Pseudomonadota; class Gammaproteobacteria; order Pseudomonadales; family Endozoicomonadaceae; genus Endozoicomonas_A. Next base: position 52,002 of record SIHQ01000026.1, read on the forward strand.
AAATGGCTGAGGCGGGATTAAACTGCTGTCCGTTGATCATGTACTTTTTAGTTGTCTCATCATCGGTCAGAGTAAAGGTTGTTGATCGTAGCTGTGAGGGTTGGGCTTTCGTTAAGTCGGGTAAATAGCAGGGAAGCTGGTAGCTAGTAACGATAAGATCAGGCTGAACCGGCTTTGTCGTCTCCTGTACTTTCAGGCTCAACAGTGGAGCCGTTCCCAAAAAGCTCTTGTCATCATCCACTTCCCCTATGGATTGAAGCTCCCTGTCTCCGGCAGTGTTGCAACGAACGGCCAAATCACTTCGTCCACCAGCAGGAACAATCAACCTCTTCACTTCTCTCGGGTATTCTTTCAGGAAAACCCCGTCCTTTGCCAATAACTGAAATTCACACTGTTCAGGTACCTGAATACTCAGCCACTGCATCATATTTGCATTGATAATCTGAAGCCGTTTCCACTGCCCTTTTTCCATTTCCAGAAAAGGCCGGTACTGGCCATTTACTGTATAGAAGCTGTTCTCTTCTAGTCTAAGAGTCTCGTCTATAGAACATTCACCGTTGGCCTCATACCCCCAGATAGTGTCATTAGATCCATGAGCAATCTTATCCATCTCACTAAACGACCACTGATTAATAATAAGCAGCTCTTTTGGAAGACTGGCTACCTGTTCTGATACTCCATCTTTATCATTTTCTTCAATAACAAGACCTCCCATAGCCCCCCCACCAACCTGTAGAGCTGTTGAGCCATGCTGATGCGGGTGATACCAGTAAATGCCCGGTGCGTGGTAATCAGGCAATGTCGTTTTGTACTGATAGCTGTCACCACCTCTCACCTGAACTGATAAGACGTCATCAGCTGGCGCGTTGGGAGAGACATGAAGTCCATGAGTATGAAAGTTTGTTGTATTGGGTAAGCGAAAGCGGTTGAGTACACCTTCATCAGGATCGGGTGTCAGAGTATTAGAGAGCTTCAGATTAAGCGTCGCTCCTTTTTTCAGGCTCAGCGTAGGCCCCGGAACAGTGACTTTTCCTTGATAGCGATACATCCTGGTTGAAATATCATGGCATGGCCCATGAAAGACCTCTTTAACCAACTCAAGAGAGACATTAAGCTGCCCTTGCTCACTGCTGGCAATAACCGGTGATCTCAAAAGGGTGGGTTCTGGAACACCGCTACCACTACCGCTGTTACTGCCACTACCAGAGCCAGCTATGGCCTGTTCAATAGATAAAACCAGAACTATCTGTGTACAAACAGGAAGTACAAGCCTGAGCAGAGCCCTCATACAGCTGAAAGCCTTCTATAAGAATCAATTGATGTTAGAGAATAGCAGAAGAGCTTCAAGCCATATTTTTTCTAAACGAGAGTAGTAGCTTCAAGGCGGTTGAAGGGTTTGATGCCAGATCAGATGGGTCAAAATCAGCATTCAAAAACGCGGAATAACCTTCCTCTTCAGCCAAGCTCGACTTTGATGATTGCTTGAAACCCATTGCCCACTGTGAAAAGTTTCTGCTGTCTATATTAGACTCAAGAAGAACAATTACCCCATAATGGCGGTCATCTCCGGAAATGACATTGTAAATTTCTCTAACGGCTTCTCGAGGGCCCTCCAGCACTTGCATAAAGACCCCTTCGCTGTACAGCAACATCCCTGTAACTGCTTTTCTGGCGTTATTTTTTCTGGCTGAAGCCAGTATTTTTTCCAGCTCTGAGTTCCCTATTAACTCGGAAGAAGAGCTGGTGTAAACGATCTGATACAGGTTGCTTTCCATAGCTAAAAACCCTTGAACATGACTCTTTCAGTGTAGCCAGTATTGACAAAACTGGCTCTTACAGATTTCCTTTTTCCACATCCTTGAAAAAGCCAACTAATGCTTGCCGGTAGTTTTCAGGATCATCCCACATGGCGCAGTGGCTTCCGTTTTCACAAATGACCAGCCGGCTATGGGGAATGATTGATCGCATCTGTCTCTGATCTTCAGGTGCCATAGTGTCATAACGGCCTGCCAGAATAAGCGTTGCCACCCGAATGGAGGCCAACTCATTCCAGCGATCCCAACCCAGCAAATTACCGGTAAAAACAAACTCGTTATTACCTTGCATAGTGTTGTAGACCTTATCATTCATATGATCAAAAGCCCGGTTCAGAGGGTCAGGCCACTCAGCTAAACGACAAATATGTTGACGATAAAGGTGTTCCATCAACAGCGCCTGATACTCTTCATTTTCAAGATCATCAGTTTCTTCATACTGTTTCATCTTCTGAACAGTATCCAATGGCAACTGTTCACGAAGGTGATTGATATGTGTCATGTAGGATTGAATACTGCCGGTAATGCTACTCAGAATCAGACCTTTAAGGTGAGCTTGATATTTCAGGGCGTATTCAATGGCCCAGAGACCACCGCAGGAATGGCCAAACAGATAAAAGTCATCAAGTTCCAAAGCCACACGAACCTGTTCGATTTCTTCAACAAAACGTTCCAGAGTCCACAATGATTCATCTTCAGGCTGATCCGAACACCAGGAGCCCAACTGATCGTAGAAAATAACTTCAATGTCTTCAGGTACCAGAAAGTCTTCCAAACACTCCAGATATTCATGAGTACACCCTGGGCCCCCATGTAAGGTAAGCACTTTGATCGGGCCTGAACCTACCCGTCTGGTCCAAACCTCATGACCATTATCAAGCGTTACCCATTGCACACCAGTGGCTGTCTGTTTTTCCTGTCGGGTTATCATGCACAGTTCACTTTTTACCTGTTTGGTGCAGTCAGTTTAGGCGTAATTTTCAGGACAGTATTTCGAAGATTGAAAGGATAAAAAAGTCGGCTTAAGAAAAAACCGACTTTGAATCACTTTAGAAGTCGTAGCGGAATTTGGCGTTCAGACCATGGGAACGATAAGTCTGGCTCCAGTTATAGTCATAGCCTGTGCGGACATACCAGTTTCGTCCCAAATCAAAGTAGAGACCAAAACTGGCGCTGTAGCGTTGTGAGTCTCTGGCAGGCCCTTCAAGGACTTGTTGGGCATCAATACCTAAAAAGCTGTATTCAACTTTTGAGCCTGTTGTATGAAGGTCTCTATGTGACATCAGAGTGAAGTCAGGCTCTATATACTGCTTACCAGATTGTATCAAACCCTTAATGCTGAAACCAAGACCCAGTTCAAGAGCACTGTAATCTCGAATATCTATATTGTCTGGATGAATCGGATGTCCTTTTGGCTTGTATGATTCGAAATACACTTTACCGTAATTAAGTTCGGCAAGGGGTGTGAACTCCCAGTTACTGCCTAAAGCAAAGCGATAGCCAATCACTGATTTCAAATTCCACTGATGACTGTTGTAATCACCGGTAATTTTTTCGTTCTTCAAACCAGCATTGGTTTGTATATTCCTAACCAACTGCTCAACTGTATTACTCGCAGTACCTCCAGAAAACATCAGATCTACAAAGAAACTGTCGTATTCCATACTGCCGTATATAGTACCCAGAAAGTTATGACTTTCAGTTGAGCGGTCATTTTCAGTATTCACAACACCATAACCATAAGTAGCTGCGACACCCAACCTGAATCGATCAAGAACAATACTGTCAATACCCAATACAATGCCACCAGCACGGTTATTGTAGCCATCAGTACTTGGTTTCTGATCCTGATTCCCTTCCAGAAGCATCATCTGTCCCCAGAAAGATCCGCCATTCAGCAGGGTATAATCCATGTGACGGATTTCGCGCTCTCTCTTTGATGAAGTGTTAGAGCTGTAGTCAGAACTATCTTCTTCATCAACATTTGAAGATGATGACCCACTCTCGTCATAACTACTTCCGTAAAGACCAAAACCAAACCCGTCATCACCAAAGTTAAGACCGCTCCCCCTCAAACTGTTGATACGATCAAACACAATGGATTGGGAGGCCATGGCAATAGCTCTTGGCGCAGTATGAGTCGAACCGGAGGTGTCTGGACGGACATCGTCTTCTAACTCACCAACTATTTTTTCCGAGCGATTCAAGTTTAAAATTATTTTACGAGAATCGTCAGGATGCGCATTAGAATTTAGGGCTGCCAGCAGAGCCTGCCCCATAACACCATTTACATCCTCAGAAGTACTGGCTCGAATTTCTACTTTAATATCGCCGTTTTCGGTAAAGGTTCTGGTTTGAAGCAATGCACTGCCTGCACTGGCTGTAATGCGCTCCAAAGCGTTGCCATCTACTGCTTGAGCATCAACAACAGTTACCACGGGCCCGTTGTTATAAAGACTCAGGTAGGCAGCATTATCTTCAGGCATAAAGCTCAGAATACTTCCTGCGGCTTCAGCAAATGCAGTTCCTGAAGCGGTTATCAGAGAGTGATTACTGTTCAGGGAATCATCCAGATAAACAGACGTCCTTTCAGGAAGAGTAAAATCACCATCAATGGTAATGTTGGAATCATCACTGATGATTAGGTGCTCAACTCCACTGATATTGCCGTTAAACGTACCTTCTCGAAGATCGACTGTGTCTGAATGACTACTACCTATAATTCTCCCTCGAATATGAGAAGCATCGGCTGCATTTTCTTTTATTTGTATCAGATCCAGTGCTGAAACTGACCCGCTAAAATCAATAACGTTTGTGCTAGAAGAAGATCCTAGGGTACCTCTATTTTTGACCTTACCATCCAGTGTGCCGGTACTACGCACAATACCATTCACAGTCCCATTATTAACGATGTTTCCGTTCAACTGCCCTGAAGAAATATTGATGTTGCCTGAAATTATTCCAGTATTCTCTATATCTCCTGTCATGGTTCCTGATGTTGTGATGCCACCATTCAGGGTGCTGGCATTGATAACATTTCCAGCCCGAGTACCACCACTGATGATATTGCCTGTCAGCGTTCCAGTATTTTTTATGTAGCCATTATGAATTCCGGAAACCGTGATGTTGCCGTTCTGAGTACCCGTATTAATCAGATTGCCGTCTATTCGACCGTCGGTAACCGTATTACCCGTCATACTGCCACTGTTAATGAAGTCTCCATTCAACCTTCCTGCACTAGCAACACCAAACCCGCCAGTTATGGTTCCCGAATTGGTTATCGAGCCAGTCGTTAGACCCCCATTAATAACGATACTACCTACCAATTGATCCGTATTTTGAATGTCTCCGAGCAGAGTACCGGAACTTACAATGTTGCCTGTGATTTTTTCATTGTTAATGATATCGCCTGTAAGTTGTCCTGTGGAACCAACAACAATACCTCCAGTGATTATTCCCGAGTTACTAATCGCCCCAGTCATCACGCTGTTAATAGCAATAGCGCCCAATGATGTATTCCCGGTGACAGTGCCACCATCATCAATCCGTATCACACCAGTCACGCTACCATCCACTCTGATAGCTGCACCACTAGATGAGCTAAGGTGCCCGGAACTGGAAACGTTAATGACAGTGTCGGTAACTGATCGAATGATATCGTTGGTAAGACGACCACCTGTGACCATACTTGTAGCTAGCGTTCCACCAAGCTGCCCGTTACTACTGACATAGATTGCACTGTTACTCGAACCCGTAGACGTGATAGCTCCATCAACCTGAATGGAGTCGATATAGGAATAGCTGCCCACTGCGATCGTGTTAGTTGCCGAAGTAACGGTTGCGCCATCATCAACGGTGTAGCCTCTTCCATTATTACCAACACCATTCAAAACCGCCCAGTTGGTATTTGAACCACTAGAGCTATAAGCAGAATAACTGGTTAGTGTCTGGTTAGTATCAACGTAGATTTGCCCTTTGATTACGCCATGATTTTGTATCACAGCCTGGTGATCTGCAGGGCTGGGGTTGCTGTCGGAACTATCGAAAAGAATCGCGGCATCTGTTGAGCCACCTTTACCGGAAACAAGCCCTGTACTGGTGACATGAATGGCTCCCGTAATATCACCTTCTACTTCCAGTGCTGAACCCTGTGTCGATGACAGCTCGCCATCTACCTGCAGAACAACATCATTTTCATTACTGGTTGTACCCAATGAAGCATCTTCCGCAATGTAGATAGCCCGCTTATTACTTCCGGTGCTGCTCAACACTGCGCCGGCATCGATACCGATTTTTTTAATATCAGAGTACTCACCGATATTTACAGTGTCTGTAGTAGTAGAAACAGTACGGTTGCTGCTCAGCTGATACGTACCATTCAGTAAGCTTCTATCACCAGAGGTTCCTTCTGAGGAATAAGCCGAGCGGGAGGAGGATATCAACGTTGGATTACCAGATACCGTGATATCTCCGTTAATAGTTCCTTCATTTCTAATATCAGAGTTGGAGCCACTCGGAGAATTATTCTGGGAATTATTAATCGCCAAGTCACCATTAATTGTGCCTGTATTAATAATTGCTTCATTTACAGCAGTATGAGCACCACTCAGGGAAATATCTCCGAGAATATTGCCTTCATTTCGAATTGAACCAGTGATGCTGGAACCAGTACTACTCAGCTTAATAGCACTTCCGTTTGAGGCTTGTGAGGTAAGAGAGCCTGTTGAAGTAATATGAATGGCATTCCCAGAACTGTCATTTCCAACGCTGCCGTTATTGGTGATATTGATTCCTGTGCCAGACGAGATATGCGTTCCAGAAATACTAATGCCATCAGCAACCGAACCACCGTTAACATCTATCGTACCAGTATAATCACCAGCAGATGCAATGTTAATTTGTCCGCTGGAAATAGCGCCGTTAACCAGTATTTCACCGGTAGTGTTACCTGTAATGTTAATGGCGTCACCATCAGTAGATGACAGAGAGCCACTCGTTGCTATTTCTATAATCGTATCGGTCTGAACGTTGCCTAAATTACCGGTGGCTCCAATTTTAATAGCGTCAGCAATTGACGACTGAGTGCCTTTAATACTGATTATTTTATTAATTGAACCGTTATTTTCAATAGAGCCTGTTAAGATTTTTCCTAAACCTAAAGAAATTGCAGCACTTGTACCGTTTAAACGACCTCCCGAATCAACCTGAATTTTACCGATCAGGTTGGTTTCGATATTGATACCGATACCATTGATACCTGTTGCATCAACTGCAGCTCCATCACTGACACTAATGATGGTTTCTAATTCAGTAGGCGTATCGTCACCTAAAACAGCACCGTCATCTAACTGGACAGCATTCTTATTGTCACCGGAAGTGCTGAGTGTTCCTGCAGTCACACTTATCTGATCAACCGCTGCACCGTTTTTGATCCATATTGCATGGTCGTCTGTTGAGGTAACGGTTCCCCCAGTTACTTCAAAGCCTCCGGATAATGTTGAACCATCTTCACCAATATAAGCTGAACCAGCTCCTGATTTACCCGCAGTATCAATACCTCCGGTAATAGAACCACTATTTACAATGGCACCATTAATAGAGCCATTATTAACAATTCCGCCAGTAACATTATTGCCTGCTGTCACAACAATGGCTTTTGAACCTGTGCCTGTTGAAGTCAGAACAGCTCCAGAGTTGATGGTAATAGAGTCAATAGTGTTGGCGTTGGCTGTGCCGTCGCCAATTTTGATTGTGCCTTCGGACGACGCTGAAGTGAGGCTACCATTATCGAAAATTGTCAAACCGCCTTCCAAGGTTGCCGAACCTGTTGAACTGTACGCTGAAAAATCACCTGAACTTTGGTTATTAATCGACACACCATTAGTGATAAATCCGCTGTTAGCAATCGCACCGTACATCCAACCACTGTTAGTAATGGTTCCTATAAAGCCAGCATTAACAATACCGCCCCCATTATCAGTTGCATCTCCAAGCACTCCGCCTGAAGCTATCTCAATAGTGGTAACATCCCCAGCTGCTGTCAGGTTAATTGCTGTATCATCTTTACCGGCTTTCAAGGTTCCATTGATGGTTATGGTGTCGACTTCCAGCGGTACGGTATCCGTTGTACCTGATGTAGCGCCAATAGATACAGCGATTGCTCCGGATGTTTCTACAACACCACCTGCATCAACGGTATAGCCTCCGGTTAATGTTCCGGACTCACTGGAATACACTGTTCCAGTGCCTGCATTTTGATTATTAAGAGCGATACCACCGGCTATTGATCCGCTGTTGGCAATGCTGCCAGTCAAGGTTCCATTATTATCAATTCCGGCGGTAATGCTGCCCATGTTATTAATGGCATTGGTAGCACCGGCCAGGTTGCCAGTACTACCAATGGTTATCGAGCCAACACTTGTACCTGCACCAATACTGACTGCATCGTTATGAGTAGTAGAAACCAAACCGTTGGCTGTGTAACTGGTGAGTGACGATGTACCTGATGAGCTGTAAGCAGATGCAGCACCTGCATCCTGAGTTTGAACTGTTATGCTGCCAATACTGCCTGCTCCAGTATTGGTGATTGCTCCCGTGAAAGTTCCTGTATTGGTAATAGCAGAAATAGTGCCTGAGTTGTCAATAGAACCTGCCAGAGTACCTGTGTTGTTATTACTAATAGTTCCAATGGTACCCGCATTTGTAATATCGCCAGTGATAGTGCCATCATTCAATAATGTTCCGGAAAGACTGCTGCTACCTCCTACGTTAATTGCATCGCCATTAACGTTAGCCACTGGCGTAGTGGCGTTATAAACACCCGTTGTATTTAGTGTTGCACCATCGTTAACAGTTATATTGTCTATGGAAGCATTATCGACCAGAACAATCGTATCCTGGTTAGAGGTCACTGTTCCATCAACGGTATAGCCGCCTGTTAAAGACGTTGACCCAGTTGATACTGATGAGTTGTAGGCTGACGCATCTATTGCCGTCTGATTAGATAGGGTTATACCCCCGGCAATAGTACCGGAGTTAATAGCATGGCCATTAAAAGTACCGGTGCTGGAAATTCCAGAAGTTATATTTCCTGAGTTTTCAATATAACCATCAATAGTTCCACTATTGCTGATACTACCGTTGATGGTTCCAGAATTCTCAATATTACCAAGCAGTGAACTATTAGTAGTGTTAGTAATAACGCTAGAAGTATTGTTTATGGCACCTATAGTCCCGTCATTATCAATACTTCCTCGAATGGTTCCTTCATTCACAATACCCGTTGATATTGATGCACTCTGTTCACCAACAAAAATAGCAGTTCCCATAGTTGGATCAGCTAATAAGCTAGATCCGCTATTTACAGTGATAGTATCTACACTGGAATAATTGCCAATAGAAATAGCTGGTTCGGTTCCAGTAGAAGTTACTGTACCTGCAACGGTGAAACCACCCGTTAATGATGCTGAAGCACCGGCAGTACCTAATGATTTATAAGCTGAACTGGCTGCTTCCTGAGTACCACTAATTAGAACTCCATTGGTGATAACGCCATTATTTACAATACTACCGTTAACTGTTCCTCCAAGATTAAGCGCATTCCCTGTTGTTGATGAAAGGGAGCCTCCAACTTGTATCACCGTTTCTGTCGTTGAACTTCCAAGAGTTCCTGTTGATGTTATAGCGTGACCATTAGCAGCATGAGCTCCGGTTATAACTATCGCATCATTGATGCTGCCTGTATTTGCAATAGTGCCGGTATAAATTCCTCCAATAGTAATGGCACCGTTACCATCTCCATTAACGTTTTCTTGTCCGTTGAGAGCACCCGTTACTGCAATTTCACCTGTAGCAGCTCCATCTATATTGATGGCAGCACCATTTTCAGAAGAAATTGTACCTGATGCATCTATAACGGTATCTGATTCAGAACGAACGATACTGAAAGCATTACCTCCAACATTTAAATTATTAAACGGACCTCCAAGCTGTCCGCCAGTACCAACATTTATAGCGTGTTTACCAACGCCTGTTGTATTGAGAGATGAACCATTTTCAACGGTAATAAAATCGATGTACCCACTATCACCGATGTGGGCAATATCTGATGTTGATGAAGAAACTGTGGTTGTATTCTGTATAATCAGACCACGGTGAAGGCTTGCCTGATCACCACCAGTTGTATTTTCAACCCTAATGATTCCATTTGTAGCGGTGCTTGTTGTTACGTTTTCTGTAATTTCAATACCATCATCAATATGCCCATGATTTAAAATTTGGCCAGTGAATACATCAGCACCAGTAATAGATATTGAAGGACTTCCAGCACCCTCTACAATAACGCCTGTACTAATAGTTACACCATCTTCAGGCTCAGCATTGGTATCATCAGAGTCATTCGGACCATCAATAACAATTCCTGCTGCCGTACCTCCCGTCACAAGTTGAGCAGAACCCCAGACAGGCCCAACAACCATTGCCGCCATCAACTGCGGAACAATCAAAAATCTGATAAGACGGCTTTTAAAAATCTGCACAATCCTTGTGCTCCCTCTCAGCTGCTGTTAATTACTGACAAATGGGCAAAAACTCCAGGGGGGAGTTGCCTTGTGATGTATTCGGCGGACTGTGGAAAACTATTTATAACGATTGTGGATAACTTTAGTGTCTGCTAACAGCAAATCTTAATATGAGTAGTAATATGAAAATATTTATTATTTAAATCAATAAGATAAATAATCATATAATGAGAAAGGGTACCAGAAAGGCACAACATAATCTGTGCACAACCTGGTTAATAACTATTGAATAGTTTTATTAAAGCTCGGAAGGCATAGATGATTTATTGCCAAATTTCATAATCAGTCCAGTTATAAAGAAGAACACAGTCAAAGCCAATACATAGAGTGAATCGGCTCCAATTGCCGCTAATACAATTATGCACAACAGAGCGCTAACAACTGCGAGCCATTTCTGCCAGCCTTTCAAGATAAGAGTCCCAGCCAGCATTGCCAGAAGATAAACCATAACAAAGTTACCATTGGCAAAGCGGATCATGGACTCCAGAGAAAGCCCTGTCAGTTCAAGCATTAAGACACTGACAGCGCAGGTTGCTGATACAAGCCAGAGTGCTTTGGAAGGGACCTTTCTATTATTCAGAACCCCTAGAGAACCAAGACCTATTCTGTTCAGGGAACCTTCTTCAGCCATGCTCCATATCAACCGGGCAAAACCCTGAATATAAATATTCATGCTGGCAAAACAGGCCAGGTAGCCAATAATGGCAGCCAACCATTGTCCTGTTGGACCAAACAGTAACGCCAGCAACCTCGGAATAGCCGTAGTGTTTTCCTGTTCACTCCCATAAACACCGTACTTCAGCACAGCCACAGAGCAGCCCCAATACACTAGGCCAGCCAGCAGCACGCCTACAATCAGGGCTATGGGAAAGTCTCTTTCAGGATTTTTGAACTCTTCTCCCATATGGGTAAAGGCTTCAATCCCGACAAAACACCAGAACATGATGGAGAGAGCTGGAATGATCGATAGAACACCATCCTCTTCTTCCATGGAGAATGAAGCATCAGCTAATCGAATATCACCCTGCCACCAAAGCATTACGACCAATGCGACAATCAATAGCGCAATTCCAACCTGAATACTGCCTGAAAGTTTTGCACCGCCCAGCCCAAGAGCCAGAATTAATATCAGTGTGCCCAGTTGAATAGCTAGTTCGGCAATGTGTGACAGCGCCATCACCGAATGCCAGAAACCTGTGGCCATCACCAAAGCCGCTGGCAAACCAACAGGCAGAACCGCAAGAAACAGAAAAGCCGTTAATTTCTCAAACCTTGGCCCCAGCGCTCTGCCTACGATATGAGCCGTTCCTCCTGCATGGGGAAAGCGTTTACCCAATAGGGCAAACGTAAATGCAATCGGTAGTACCAGTGCAATTAATAATATCCAGGCAAGCAGAGACCATGATCCGGCAATGCTCGCAGCGACAGCAGGAACCACAAAAATACCGGTTCCCAATAATGAAGTGGCCATCAGGGCTACGCCCTGGCCTACTCCAAGTTCTTTGTGAAGACGATTCATTAGTTATGTCCGTAAAGATATGAGCAACAGTAAACGAGGCTCTATCATCTGTTTTATGATGACGTTAATCTTAGCCTTAAAATTAAAATCAAAAACCAGCCATACCGTAGGAATATTCCAGTAAATTAACGGAAATTCCGGCTGTTTCACTGAGCAATAATTCATGAGCTACGTAAAAAACAAGGTTGATCAACAGATTCTTTCTCTGCTTGTGGAAAATGCACGACTTAGCACCAGTGACATTGCCCGTAGGGTCAATCTTTCCAGGTCAGCATTGCAACTCTTAACTCTGAGGAAGAACCTGTTCGTGCCTATTTTGAGCTTCATTATCACGAGCATAATTGCGACGACTACATCAACAGAGTGAAGCTGATTCCTGAGGTTCTTAACTGTTACGCCATCAGTGGACAGGTGGACATGCTTCTTTATGTAGAAGCGAAATCCATTAGCCGTCTTGATCAGATTCGTCTGAAGATTGAACAGTTTGAAAAGATAACCCAGATCAGAACCCATATGATTCTGCGCGAAGGTTTCAAGCGCTAGGCACTACTTCTTGTTCTTGCTGTTTTTTGCTTCTGGTAATACCACATCAAAAGGCAGTCCTTGTCTGAGAGTAATCTGACTGAAATAGATATTAATAGCCTGAGATGTCGTGATACCCAGTTCTTTAAGAATAACTTCCGCTTCATCTTTCAAAGACTCATCAATTCGAGCTCTGACTGTTGTTTCTTTCGCCACAATAATTACTCTTTTGTTTGCTATGACTGGCTTTTAATCAGGTAAAACAATAGTCCAGTTCAGGCTGGATTAATACGCCCTTGCGGATAAGTGTTAAACTAATCGTCTACTTTTTGTTTCTGGCACAAATAGCCTAGCTTTATCTCACAGATACGATAGAGCTTTTGGAGGAATCACGTTAATGGGCCGTCATCAAACTCATGCTGTTCAGGTTGGACACATTACCATTGGTAGTGATGCCCCTGTTGTTGTCCAGTCCATGACCGATACCGACACAGCTGATATAAACCGTACAGTAGATCAGATCAAACTGCTCGCTGATGCTGGCTCTGAACTGGTGCGGGTGACGGTGAACACAGAAGAAGCTTGCGCAGCCATTCCAGAGATTTATAAAAGACTGGAAGCTGAAGGCTATAACGTACCTATTGTTGGTGATTTTCACTACAACGGTCACACCTTGCTGACCAAGTATGATGAAAGTGCTCGTCTGCTCGCCAAGTATCGTATCAACCCGGGTAATGTCGGCTTTGGTAATAAGAAAGACGATCGTTTCAACACCATGATCGATGTGGCCATTAAACACGATAAGCCGATTCGTATTGGTGTGAACTGGGGCAGTCTGGATAAAGAGTTATCTACTCGTCTGATGGACGAAAATGCCAATTCCGAGACACCAAAACCTTCTGAAGAGATTCTGCAGGAAGCTCTTGTACTCTCAGCCCTGACCAGTGCCGATGCAGCGGTAAAACGTGGCCTCGGAAAAGATAAAATCGTTATATCCTGCAAGGTTTCACGAGTGCAGGCGTTAATCAGTGTTTACCAAAAGTTGGCAGAGCGCAGCGAATACGCACTTCACCTTGGCCTGACTGAAGCAGGTATGGGCAGTAAAGGTATTGTGGCTTCCAGTGTTGCTATGGGTATTTTGCTGCAACAAGGCATAGGCAACACTATTCGTACATCTCTGACACCAGAACCAAACGGTAGCCGTGACCGTGAGGTTATTGTTTCTCAGCAGATATTGCAGGCTTTGGATGTACGCAGCTTCTCTCCTGAAGTAACTGCATGCCCTGGTTGTGGTCGTACGACGAGTACTTTCTTCCGTGTTTTGACTGATGAAGTCGATTCTTTCCTGCGCCAAAAAATGTTGAACTGGCGTCATGAGTATGTCGGCGTGGAAGAGATGAAAGTGGCTGTAATGGGTTGTATTGTGAATGGCCCGGGTGAAAGCAAGCACGCTAATATCGGCATCAGTCTGCCCGGTACCGGTGAAGCACCATCAGCCCCTGTATTTGTTGATGGTGAAAAATATACCACCCTTAAAGGTGGTAATATCACTGAAGAGTACAAGCAAATGATTGAAGACTATGTAGCGAAAACTTATTCCCGCCGAAACGATATGATCGCTACTCAGTGATCTGAATATAAAGAACTACTGCCTTAAGTAGTTCTTTACTTTATACATCCCGCATTATTCTGCAGGCATCAACTGTAAATCATACTTTGCTTTACCAGGCAGAAAAGCACTTTCCTTCCCTTCAACCCAATCCATATAACCTGCCTTATAGAAAGGTGACAAGGGGTGTCCACTCTGTCCTCCAGGCATATGGAAAATAGCTTGATCTTCATGTCCTGGTGAAACAATCATGCGCTCCGATATGCCAGCAGCTGGCTTTTGGGCTTTTGGCATCCAGACATCGCCTGACAACTCTACTTTCGGCATATTCAGCCACTGACCAATAATTGGCAGAGCTTTGCTCAAGGGATGGTTTATTGCCGATGTATTTCTTTGACCCCAGGTAGCCTGTGCCAATTTGTCTGAACCACCTAAAGTAGCAATCACTTCATCAATGGTTTCAAGGTACAGCTCATTCCAGTTATTGTATTTTGGGCTGAGCCAATTCTTAGGTTGCTCTTGATAAAGCCTTAACAACATTTCCTGATCATGATTTAAGCTTTGTAGCCAACCGTCTTTAAAGTCTACTCGAGAATCTACGGTCAGCGAGCGGAAGTAACGACCAAGAGATTGAGTCACTTTCAAGTTAAGTGCGTCATGAAACTCCCTTACCAGTCGGTAACCCACATCATCGGTAGCAGCTTTACCTGACCAGTTTTCAACATAAGACAGAAACTCTTTTCGCTCTAAATCGGTTTCATTCTGAAGAGAGCCAAGAATAAGCTGCCTCCAGTTCTCCATATAAAGAGCGCGATGATCAAGAGCAACGGTAAGCAATTTAGTTTCGTCAACAGTAGTCAGTTCACTCAAGCTGTCTTCAATCTGTTTTTGCCTCGGCCCAGGCAAATAGCCACCATCACCGATCTTCTGAAGATCATCACCCGATGCAATACGGGCATTAGCTGTCCATATTCTGTCACTCTCAGGATTCACAATTTTCGGGTAGTCTTCAATAGCGAGCCAACTCTGCCAGTTTTCTTCAGCTTCTTGCCAGCTCAAAGGAAAAGTTGAATCGACGCCCGAACGTAGAGGAATTCTTCCAGCAATCGTCCAAGCAATATTTCCCTCTTTGTCACCCACAGTGAAGTTCTGAGGAGGAATGCCTGACTTATTGGCAATCTTTATGGCATCAGAGACCGTTGTCGTTTTCTCAAGTTCAATAAGTTTGATATTGGTTGCTGCAGGATTGTGTGCAGTCCAGCGCATAGCATAACGGGAGCTGTCATAGCGCGAATCAACGACTGGTCCCCAGAGACTTTGTTGATATTCAACGGTCACTGCTTCTTGCCCCTTCACCTTAATAACCTCTTTCCAGGTTTCTAGTGTTTCAGGACCGTTTCCTGCCATATAGCGATTGTCACCAGCCATCTCCAGCAATACCAAATCAACCCAGTCGCCATAACTGTTAGTGAAGCCCCAAGCAATATGACCATTGCTTCCAACCACCATAATAGGCGCACCTGGAAGGGTAACGCCGGTAATTTGAATATCACCTGCTATAGGGTCAGGGTAATTAAACTGGGCTCTATACCAGATAGTAGGAACACGGTGGGCCAGATGCATATCGTCTTCGACCATGGCAGCACCAGTACTTGTAAGGTTTCCGGAAACTGCCCAGTTATTGCTACCAATAAAACTGTCAGGCCTGATTTCTCCTGTCAGTCCAGCATAAAACTCAGTGGGTTTTGATCTTAAATCAACCAGCGAGCTATTGGGTGTTACGGGGGTTGGCAAATCCATAGGAACAAGGGAAGAATCCCAGCGTGTACGAAGTGGTGATAAAAACTCTACAACGTCACTGGTCGTCAATCTGGAAAGGAATCCTTTGGTATCGTCCAGCTTGAACTCGTTGTCATTCAGATCCATATACATACTGAATACAGCCAGTAATGAATCTTCATTCATCCAAAGTTCCGGCTCTACATTGAGCAACCAGTATTCAAAGGGTTTACTTTTAAGATCGGTCAGCCCTTCATTAACACCTGTCGTGTATGCATTGATCACAGTACGTTCATCAGGTGTCATTTGTTGAACAACCTGTCTGGCAACTTTTCTGAATCGGTGTTTTCTCTGGGTCTTATCGTGATTTAACGCCAAATTTCCCACTAGTTCAGATAACTCTCCTGCAGAATTTCGTCTGTTCAGGTCCATCTGAAAAAAACGATCCTGAGCGTGTAGATAGCCTGTTGCAAAGGCTACATCTTCGCGATTGCTGCCTTTGATTACAGGTATGCCCATATTGTCTCTCTCTATAGAGACGGGAGCTTTCAGGTTCGAAGAGAAATACTGGCCATCAAGCCGAGCCTGACTTGATGACAGAAACCAATAAACAGTAATAATCAGAATCACAGCAAGGCTGAGGGCCAGAAATAGCCCTCGTTTTAGCCATACGAACATGTCAGATACCCTTTCTTTTATTTTTATAAGGTAGTTGTGTTTTGTCTGGTAGGGAAGATCTTACTCGCTTTTTGGCTCTTTTACTGGCTTTTCGGACTCAACCATTGCAGGTGTCTCCAGACTTAACCTGCCAAGATTACCATTTCTAAATTCATTCAAAAGGATTTCAGATACCTTATGAAGATCAGCAATCCCACCACGGCGCATGCAATTTCTTTTGGCAGCAATCATATCCATCAGCTCAAGTTCAGCCTCTGGTAGTTCACTCAAATGAAAACGCGATTTCAGCGCGTCAGGATATGCTTTCAGAAAATACTCCGCTGCAAAAAAAGCAATATCTTCATACTCAATAACAGCATCCTTGATCGCACCAGTAATGGCTAGGCGATAGCCACAAGCTTGAGGCTCAAGTTTAGGCCAGAGAAACCCAGGTGTATCCAGAAGAATCATGCCGTTTGGTAACTTGATGCGCTGCTGTTGTCTGGTTACTGCAGGTACGTTACCCGTCTTGGCAATAATACGGTTGGCCAGCGTATTGATCATGGTAGATTTCCCGACATTGGGAATCCCAAGAATCATGGCTCGCATACCCTTGATCTCGAGATTACGTTCCTTATCAACCATACTTTCAGCCAGCTTCAGTACGTTGCGGACTTTCTCTGGCTGACTCTGAGTCAGCGCAATAGCCTTAACACCTTCCTCTTTTTCAAGCTCTTTAATCCACAGTGCTGTTATTGCAGGGTCGGCAAGATCAGCTTTATTCAAAACTTTCAGAAAAGGGGTTTTCCCTCGCAGGGAAGGAACTAATGGATTACTACTACTAAAAGGAATACGGGCATCCAGAACCTCGATGATCAGATCAACTTCCGGAACAACCTGTTTGATCTCCTTACGAGCCTTATGCATATGCCCGGGAAACCAGTTAATCGCCATGTTTGAACCTCTGAATATTGAAAATCGCGTTAGTGTAAACCTTCCACGAGGCTTAGTAACCCTGAGCTGGGCTGCATTTTTCATCAGGCATAAAAAAAGCCCAGTTGATTTCTCAACTGGGCTTCTTAATTTCAATGCCTGGCGATGACCTACTCTCACATGGGGAAACCCCACACTACCATCGGCGATGTATCGTTTCACTTCCGAGTTCGGGATGGGATCGGGTGGTTCCAATACTCTATGGTCACCAGGCAAAA
>SIHQ01000027.1 GCA_004762125.1 Oceanospirillales bacterium
TCTGGTTTTGAAGTTCCCACCTCTGAAGATGCACCAATATTCGACACTGTTTGACCGTCACCAAAAATATTCATTCGCATCTCCATGTGCTGATGGGTTCGTTAAATCTCTATTATTCAGATTAGCTTAGTGGCAGCTTTAAATTCTGAGAGAAACAAATTTCACTATGGCCACAACAATACTCGGAATACTTGTATCGCTGGAGTGAAGCCACTTCCGAGATACCGCTTTTGACAATTGAAGGACTAAGGACTTCTGTACACAAGTTTGCACAGAGATCTGCCGCTATGAAAAAGCTGAATATCAGGTTTGAGCTTTCTTAATAATTTTCATATCAAAGTCAGAGTATTTTCAATATTCCATTACTGGTTCTTCAATAAACTCAAAAAAGCGGTGCCGGCATTAGACAGGGTTCGCTCCCTGTGGGTGATATACCCCAGTTGCCTGACAGGTGGCTCGCAATGAGTCGACAGCTCAACAAGATCATTTCCAAGCATGGATTTGGGTAGAATTGTCCAGGCCAAACCGATGGAAGCCAGCATGCGAATGGTTTCCAGATAATTGGACGACATAGCCCTATCAAGACTGAGGCCTTCCGCATGAAACAGCTTTTTTACCAGTCGATAAGTAAAAGTGTTTGAGCCGGGAAGAATGGCTTGATGCTTTTCCAAATCCTGTGGCGTGACACTTTTTAGTTTGACTAACGGATGTTCGACAGCGGCCATAAACACCAGCGGATCTTCCCATATAAGCTCGGCATTAAAGCGATCTCTTTCTTCGGGTGAAAGAGTGATAACGCCCAGTTCGATTTCCCCATGATGGATCATTTCATAGGCTACTTCGGAATCGACAAAGTGGATGTCCAGCCTGACATCCGGATAAAGCCTCGAATACTCCTTGAGAATCTCTGGCAGCTTTCTAAGGCCAATATGATGACTGGTCGCCATAGAAAGCGATCCTTTGACCTGTGTCCTTAAATTATTAATTTCTTGTCGCGTATCCTTCAGGAGAGCCAGCATGTGTCTGGCCTTTGGCAGAAGAATGCGTCCGGATTCACTGAGACTGACTTGACGACCAATGCGATCGAACAATTGAGTATCCAGCTGAGACTCTAGCGTGGCAATACGTTTGCTGACCGCAGGTTGGGTTAGATGCAACCGTTCTGCTGCTTGCGAAAAAGAACGGGTTTCAGCAACGGCTAAAAAAGCCTTAAGACTGGGAATGTCCATGATTTGATCAATTCACTCTCGTATTCCTATTTGTTATTAATAGCATAAAAAAGGTGAATTTGAGTAATTCGAGTACTGGCGCTAGGATACAACGAAATAACCGGAAGGTCTGAAACAGAGCCTTCGCTTCACCCCCGGCACGAAAGAACAAAACAGCAGTTGATGAGGGAATAACTGATGGCAGGTAAAACACTTTACGACAAGTTGTGGAATAACCACCTTGTTCAACAGCGTGATGATGGTTCGGCACTGATTTATATCGACCGTCAGTTGCTGCATGAAGTGACTTCCCCACAGGCGTTTGAAGGTCTTCGACTGGCTGGGCGTCAGCCTTGGCGTATTGATGCCAACTTGGCGACACCGGATCACAACGTACCGACGACCAGTAATGAGCGAAAGTTCGGTATTGAGGGTATTGAAGATCCAATTTCCAGAATTCAGGTGAAAACCCTGGACGAAAACTGTAATGAATTCGGTATCGTTCAGTTTGATATGAAGGATGTACGACAGGGCATAGTGCACGTCGTTGGTCCTGAACAAGGTGCAACTCTGCCGGGTACTACTGTTGTGTGTGGTGATTCTCATACGTCCACGCATGGCGCTTTTGGTGCGTTAGCACACGGTATTGGTACTTCGGAAGTTGAGCATGTCATGGCGACTCAGTGTCTAGTAGCCAAAAAAATGAAAAACATGCTGGTTCGTGTTGATGGCGAACTGGGTGTTGGAGTGACTCCTAAAGATGTCGTGCTGGCCATTATCGGAAAAATTGGTACAGCCGGTGGTACAGGCTTTGCTGTTGAATTTGGTGGTCAGGTATTTCGTGATATGACCATGGAAGGCCGAATGACGGTCTGTAACATGGCCATTGAAGCGGGTGCTCGCGCTGGCATGATCGCTGTGGATCAAACGACTCTGGATTATGTTAAAGGTCGGCCTTTTGCACCTAAAGCTGATCTTTGGGAGAAGGCGATAGCCGCCTGGTCCGATCTGCACTCCGATGACGATGCAGTCTTTGATGAAGTGGTGGTATTTAAAGGTGAAGAGATCAAACCACAGGTGACCTGGGGTACTTCACCGGAAATGGTATTGCCGATTGATGCTCACGTGCCTGCTCCAGCCGATGGTGTTGATGAGTCTCAGCGGGATGGTTACACCCGTGCTCTGGAATACATGGGGTTAACTGCCGGACAGCCCATTACTGACATTCCTGTAGATCGTGTTTTTATCGGTTCCTGCACTAATTCCCGGATCGAAGATCTACGTGAAGCGGCAGCGGTCGTAAAAGGCAAAAAAGTTTCCGAAACGGTTATGGAGGCTTTGGTCGTACCGGGCTCAGGACTGGTAAAGGCGCAAGCGGAAGCGGAAGGTCTGCATACGATCTTTGTTGAAGCTGGACTGCAATGGCGTGAGCCAGGTTGCTCCATGTGTCTGGCGATGAATGCCGACAAATTGGGTAATGGAGAGCACTGCGCGTCCACGTCCAATCGAAATTTTGAAGGTCGACAGGGGTTTGGTGGTCGCACACATTTGGTGAGTCCCGCCATGGCGGCTGCAGCTGCTATTAAAGGTCATTTTGTGGATGTTCGGGAAATGATGGCAGGAGCACAATAATGAAAGCATTTACTGTTCATACCGGGTTGGTTGCACCGCTGGATCGAGCCAATGTCGATACCGACATGATCATTCCCAAGCAGTTTCTGAAATCCATCAAACGCAGTGGCTTTGGTCCTAATTTGTTTGATGAACTGCGTTATCAAGATGAAGGTCAGCCTGGTCAGGACTGTTCAGGGCGTCCATTAAATAAAGAATTTGTTCTGAACCAGTCTCGTTATCAGGGCGCTTCAGTATTGCTGGCCAGAAAGAATTTTGGCTGTGGGTCCAGTCGTGAACACGCGCCCTGGGCATTGGACGACTTCGGTTTCCGTTGTGTCATTGCCCCGAGTTTCGCGGATATCTTTTTCAACAACTGTTTCAAGAACGGTATTCTTCCTATCACGCTCAATGAAGAGCAGGTTGATCAGTTGTTCAGTGAAGCGGTTGGACAAGAAGGCTATCAGTTGACGGTAGATCTTGAGAAAGAAGTGCTCATTACACCTTCAGGCGATGAATTTAATTTTTCTATTGATGATTTCAGACGTCACTGTCTGGTGAATGGCCTGGATGATATTGGTTTGACTCTGCAGAATGCTGAAGCCATTAAAACCTTTGAAAAAGGTCATAAAGCCAGTAGCCCATGGCTGTTTGATGCAGTTCAGTAAAAGTATAAAGGCTTGTGATTAAGGAGTAGGGAATAATGAGCAAACAAATTTTATGCCTTCCGGGCGATGGTATTGGTCCGGAAATTGTTACTGAAGCACTGAAAGTGCTAGACGTGATCAAACAGAAATTCAACCTTGATATTGAAATCAGTGATGGTTTGGTAGGTGGCGCTTCCATTGATGCTTACGGCGTACCGTTGAGTGATGAAGTGCTGGCCGTAGCCAAAAAGTCTGATGGCATTCTGTTCGGTGCAGTAGGTGGTCCGAAGTGGGATGATCAGCCGATGATGAATCGTCCTGAACGTGGTCTTCTTAAATTGCGCTCTGAGATGGATCTGTTCGCCAACCTGCGTCCAGCCATGTTGTTTCCACAGTTAGCCGAAGCCTCCAGTTTGAAGCACGAACTGGTGGCAGGTCTGGATATTCTGATTGTTCGTGAACTGACCGGTGGCATCTATTTCGGTGAGCCTCGTGGTATTCGTACCCTTGAGAGTGGTGAGCGTGAAGGTTACAACTCCTATGTTTATCGGGAGTCTGAAATTAAGCGGATTGCCAAGGTGGCCTTCGAAGCCGCTCAGAAACGCGGTGGCCAACTGACGTCTGTGGATAAGTCCAACGTTTTGGAAGTAACGGCACTCTGGCGTGAGCTGGTAACCGAGATGGGTAAGGACTACTCCGATGTTGAACTGAGCCACATGTACGTGGACAACGCGGCCATGCAACTGGTTCGCGCACCCAAGCAGTTTGATGTAATGGTTACCGGAAATATGTTTGGCGACATTCTTAGTGATTGCGCCGCTATGTTAACCGGCTCTATTGGTATGTTGCCTTCCGCATCATTGAACGACGCGAATCAGGGCATGTACGAACCGGTACACGGTTCTGCGCCGGATATTGCCGGTGAAGGCAAAGCGAACCCGTTGGCACAAATTCTGTCACTGGCGATGCTTCTGCGTTATTCCCTCAATGAAGTGGCTGCGGCCGATGCCATCGAGCAAGCTGTCAGCGATGTGCTGGACCTAGGGTTGCGTACCGGTGATATTGTTTCTGAAGGTTGTACATTAGTGAATACATCCGAAATGGGTGATGCTGTCGTTAGAAGTCTGCAGGCGTAAGGACGAAAAAATGAAAAAGGTTGGTTTTGTAGGTTGGCGTGGAATGGTTGGCTCCGTATTGATGGAACGTATGCGTGAAGAGAATGATTTCGCCAATATTGATCCGGTGTTCTTCACAACGTCCCAGCACGGTCAACCAGGTCCTGATGTTGGTAGGCCAATAAACCCTCTACAGGATGCTTTTGCCATCGAATCACTGGCTGGCATGGATATTATTATCTCCTGTCAGGGCGGTGATTACACCAAGGCGGTGATTGGTCCACTGCGTGAAAGTGGTTGGGATGGTTACTGGGTTGATGCTGCCTCTTCACTGCGTATGGATGACGACAGTGTCATTGTACTGGATCCGGTCAATCGCGATGTAATTGATCAGGCCATTGCTAATGGCACCAAAAACTTTATTGGCGGTAATTGCACAGTCAGCCTGATGTTAATGGCTATTGGTGGTTTGTATCGCGAAGGTTTGATTGAGTGGGTCAGTGCTATGACCTATCAAGCGGCCAGTGGTTCCGGTGCTCGCAACATGCGTGAACTGATTACCCAGATGGGCGTGATTCGCGATAACGTTGCTGAAGAGCTGTCTGATCCGGCCAGTGCTATTTTGGACATTGATCGCAAGACCTCTGACCTATTGCGTAGTTCCGACCTGCCTCAGAGTGAATTTGGTGCACCATTGGCTGGTAGCTTGATTCCCTATATCGACAGTCAGCTGGAAAACGGCCAAAGTCGTGAAGAGTGGAAGGCTGAAGTGGAATCTAACAAGATTCTTGGTCTGTCAGGCGATGATGTTGTGCCTGTTGACGGTGTCTGTGTTCGTGTGGGTGCCATGCGTTGCCACAGTCAGGCGTTGACCATCAAGCTGAAGAAAGACATTCCGCTGGAAGAGATTGAACGCATTATTGCCAGCTCAAACGATTGGGTCCAATTCGTACCAAATAATCGTGATGCCAGCATGAGTGATTTAACACCGGCAGCAGTAACCGGAAAGTTGACCGTTCCTGTAGGCCGTGTTCGAAAACTGAGTATGGGGCCTGAGTATATCTCTGCCTTTACTGTAGGTGATCAGCTGCTCTGGGGAGCGGCAGAACCACTGCGTCGTATGCTAACCATACTTGTCTGATAGGCTAAATCGAAATGAGAGCAATTATGCTCTCATTTTATTACGCTGAAAGCAGCGTGTTTCCAGAGCTACAGTTTTCAAAACTACAATAAACAGCTTCATAAGCTTCGTTTCCTATCTATTCATACAGTAATTAACTTCCAGTTACGTACATCCATATCAGCAGTAATAACAGGCGTAAGCTGACACCGCTGACAGCTGTTAAGTGGCCATCGAATAAAAGGAGGAACTAATCTGTACGAAAGTGGTCATAATTTGCACAATTTATGCATTGTATGAACCACATAGATATAACGTATAGGAGTCGTTAGGATGAAATTATTGTTGAAGTTTTTGTTAACGATGTTACTCATTTCTGTTTCCTATACCTCCTGTGCAGAGCCGATTACAAGCTCTCTAAAGCCTGAACAAGGCTACTATCAACTGAAATCTGTTCCGGATGAAGATCTTTACCGCACTTTTTGCCAATTGGAATATGAAACAGAAGAAGATATTTCTCGAGAAAGAATACTTGGCTGTAAAGCCGCTTTAAATGAAGTTAATAATCGTCTTTTCGAAATAGCGATGGGTCGTGAGAGTAACTTGATCGATCTTCAGTTTCTTAAAATCATAAACAGTGCCTTGCTTCATGATGATGATCTCTACCATTCGGGCACGAAAAAATATCAAGTTAGTTTTGGGATTTTACCTCGTAGTGACGATGCGATACGAGAGAATATTAATATTGCTGAAGATGTCTATGCGCTCACAAATGTCGATTTTAAAATGATATTTGGGTGCGAAAATATTCAGAGTATCGAGAAGAAGATCAAAGAAATTCAGGAAAAACTATTCCTTGAGTGGAATTCAGATCAGGAGAAGAGTTATCAGGGAGCTTTAGCGTGTTTTGAGATATATCATAATCAAAAAAAAATATTGGAACTAACGGGTGTTGACAGACGGGTGTTCAGGGGGGCGCAAGAATCACGTTGGATGAAACAGATACCTGTCCCTCTCAGATTGAAAGCGGTAGACCGCCTCCGTGCAAACAATTCGCATATTATCTTTTCATTGCCCATCGCAGCGCAGATAGCTTTTTTAAACAACTTGTTTGAAAATATTAATACCAGATTGAAAAACCATACATGGCAAAGTAGGTCTAGCTTAGACGCGGAAATAGTAAAGGTCAGTAGAGCGATATTACTGGTTCATGCCTTTCATGATGGGAACACAAGAACCAGTCGATTAATTTTGAATATGCTGCGTTTAAGTATTGGCCTTGCACCGTTCCAATCGAATCTTTTGCCTGATTTCCGTGACTGGTCCGCTTCAGAAATAGTCAAACTATATTATATGAATCTTACTGGTTCAAAGCAGTAAAGCTGGATTCAAGCAATCAGCAAGCGAATGAGATTCACAAATACATATCTCTCAATGTGGTTAATAAGAGCCACTCATTGTTTCCTCTTGATCTTTTAATCGCTCACCTTCTGCAGGTAAGGCGATAACCCATCCTCCAGCTGATCAAACATCACAAATCCTCCCTCTAGCAGATTGACCGTAAAAAAGGCTCGTCTTCCGTTTGGAGCAAGCAGGATATCTCCAAATACACTAACCGGATAACCGGAGCGAGTAGCAAATTGCGGATTACTCAGATCGTATTCAGCTATTTTTTCAAACTGATCGTTGTCAGATAACTTCAAGACAAGCAGTGTGGTTCGATTGAAAATAAAAAATTGCTGGCTGTCTTTATGAAATTTGATGTTGGGTATCGCAGGCCAGGTTGACGGAAAATTTAAAGTCGTTGTTGTTTCATCAATAACTCTGTCACTTTCCCGTTTCCAGATTTTAATTTTTGGTCCATTTGCGTAATAACTTGCAGCTAACCAACGACCATCATTACTCACGTCTGTTGCGTATGCCCAGCCTTCACTGTTGGGTAACAAGCGACAGTTAGATACTTCGCAGGTTGAGGCTTGAAGCTGGCATTCATAAACACTGCCCTGATTTTCTCCAATGTAATAAATGCTTTGTTCAGGACTGTGACTTAAACCTCGAACGCCAGCAAGGTAAGGTTCAAGTTCGATGGCCTTTCCTGTGATCGAAATCTGGATACGCCTGAGGTGCTTGTTATTGGTGTGTGGAGCCAGTAAACAACTGCCTTCGCGATTGAATACCGGCTGGTAAGAGAAATTAACGAAAGAAGAGTGGCTGGAATTGCCTGACAGTTGTTGTTGCTTCCATTTGTTTCGGTTTTTCTTCCATAAGCTCAAACTGCCTTGGGTTCCCGAGGTTGCAACCAATTGCTTCAAGGGGTATGTACGAACCCAGTTTCTTTGACTGCCATAGCCGAGCTGATACTTATGGAAGTAGTTATAAACTGGAATATTTTGATGATCCAGTTTGAGCTCCAGAAGGTTTTTTTGATCGTAAGTCGAGGCAATAATGGTGTTGTTATACAAATCAGCTGATTTAAAGGTCAGAAATTTATTATGAGCCCCAGCGACTTGCTTTTCATAGGTCAGGTGTCCTGCGTATCGCCAACCGGAAGGGATGATGACCTGATTCCAGGTGGCATCCGATACACCGGTGCCCATGACAGGAGCGAGATCAATAACCGCATCACTGAGTACTGCCTGTAACTGTATACCTGCATTTCGCCAGTTGTTGTCTCTGGCATACTGGTATTTCTCTTGAAGGGTAAGTTCGCCATAAACCTGATAAGAGTTGCTCTGGCTGATATCAGGCCTAAACAGAAGTGAGACGGCCAGGCAATTGTCTTTCCATTCATGATCGGTGATCTGAAATACATGGGCGTAAGCCGGATCAGAGATCTGCAGTTTCAAAAGGTTGTCATTGGAAAGTAAACTGCTGCAGATTTTCAAATCCCGTTGCTCTTCATAGCCGACAGGTACCTGACCAAAATAGGCGGATGAAGGCGACACCTGTATTGATGAGTCAGGTGTAATTTCTGGAATTTGAGGCAGGGGAGCGGCTTGTGTATACGTTGGTAAAGCCAGCAGAAAGGGTACTACTATTACGGATTTAAACATGACGTAGCCTGATACCAAATAGTTATTTATATCATCGGCCTGTAATGCTGATTGTTGTACTGATTTTCAGCTGATGAGCGGGTGGCAGAAGAGAAAATTGATTTAAACAATTGTTTGAAAACAGGTATAGTTTGCTCTATCAATAACAAAAAGCAGTATGACGATGATCTCTGACGAACAAATGAAATCAGCGGCCTCGCTGTTCCTGGGGGCCATACCGCACTGTCGTATACTGGGCATGAATGTCGAGGAAGTAGTGCAGGGCAGTGTGATTATCAACATGCCTTTCTCTGAAGAACTGGAAGCAAATCCGGGTAGCGGAATTATCCACTCTGGTTCCATCACAACTCTGATGGATTCTTCTTGTGGCATGGCAGCTTGTATGTCTGTTGAAGGCTTTGAAACCTGCCCGACTCTTGATTTACGTCTGGATTACCTTGGCCTACCTGACCCTTTCGAACCGGTGAAGTGTTCTGCAGAAGCTTACCAAATCACCCAGTCTATTATTTTTACCCGTGGCATCTGCTATCAGAAGGATCGAAACAAGCCTTTTGCCCACGGTATAGGTACTTTTATGAGAATGGGTAAGAAACTAAGTGAACTGGCAAAGGAGATGGGGCTATGACTAAAATTCTGCCGGAGTTCAAAGAAGCATTGTTTGAGGCCAGATCGACCAAAGACTACAGCCAACTAACAGGATTGATTCCCTATGCTCGCAAGATAGGGATGAAATGCCAGTCACTGGGCGATGATGCTTTGTTTATTCTGCCCGCTAACGATGAAAACATCGGTAATCCGATTCTTCCCGCTGTCCATGGTGGAGTCATTGGTGGTTTTATGGAAATGTCTGCGGCCATGCATTTAATGCTTTTTATGGATGCGCCCAGAGTGCCTAAGGTCATTGATTTTTCTCTGGATTACCTTCGCAGCGCGAGAATTAAAGATACCTATGCTGAGTGTCGTGTCGTGCGACAGGGCAGTCGTATTGCCAATGTCATGATTACTGCCTGGCAGAGCAAGAGAGACACTCCTGTTGCCATGGCAAGGGTTCACTTTCGCTTGGATGGCTGATTTTCATTAATAGTACATTTCATTAATGGTAGAGTGGTTACTTCCTCTTTTGCTGCTCTACTCTCCCTCATTACCTCATCGTTACGACCTTAGTTGAATATTGATCTAGAGAACTAATTCCTGGAAAGAGACTCAAAGTCCTGAACAACTTTGAAAAAGGGATTTGTTATGGCTAGTTCAAGAAGAACTCTTTCTAATATTTGGTTGGTATGCTCTCTTATCTTTTCAATTGTTACCCAGGCTGACCAATCTGTTAGTCATGAGAAGAAGGTATCGGTTCAGCTGACTCATTCATATTTTCCTGAATCTCTAAAGATACTTGATGCTGATTTCAGTGGAACCTTGTCAAGAGATGAACTGATTGCAGGTTATTACCTGGATTCATTAGCTGATGCGGATTATCTGAAGATTCTTTCGTTGCTTGGTTTTACTGACAGTACTGAAGGACATGAAAGCAACGACATACCTGTTAAACAGTTTGTGTCTGATCCAGTCTGGCAATTTGTTCGGTCTGAAAGAGATCCACGGAATCTGATCTTTCCCAATGGTTTGGAGAGTATCCATTTTAGTAATGTTGACCAGGGAGGGATACCAGATTGTGTATTGATTGCGTCTATTATTTCCATGCTTAGAACAGAGTCGGGGAGGCGTAAAGTCATGAATATGATTGAAGTGGTTGACTCTGTAGCAAATGTTCGATTTCCGGGGCTGGAAGAAACCATACCGGTAAATATTGTAGAAGTTATGAATCAGGCAACGTTACTACAGAGTTCTTCTCCGGACTCCGGACTTTGGTTAGCCATACTGGAACGCGCATTTGCAGAGTTTGTGTACGATGATATGGATGTACCGAAGTACGAACAAGATACCCCTACGGAGCCATATAATAGCGAGTTTGATGAGTTGCCGCTAATATCGCAGCTTGTGTTTGAATTTTTATTAAGTAGAAATATTTACCTCTCCTGGCTAAGCCCACAGGTTGTTAACACAGTGCTGAGTGGAACGAAATCTTACTATCGTGACACCAGTGGATATACCAATGAAGAGATGCATCGCTGTTTGAGTGATATTACTGAAACCAGCGAAGTACTTCAGGCTGGTACCCATACGGATGACCCTTCATATCCCGAGTTGGATAGAGGTCATGCGTACGGAATCCTTAAATATGACAATATTGAGCGTAGGGTGTGGCTTCGTAACCCCTATGGTTCTTGGGATTTAAGAAAACCGGCGTCAGTTCTGTCTTTTCTTTATAAACTAGGAAATGCCTCTCATGAGACTGTTGATATGAAGACCGGTAAAGCATTGGATGGCGTCAATAATGGTGTGTTTTCACTGACTTTGGAGGAGTTTAATAATCTATTTCTGGATATCGTTTTTGATAATCCGATTTCTGATAATCCAACGCCACTATGCCCCCGCTGAAAAAGAGAAAAGAAAATACGCTGTATTCAAGATGATAATTCTTTTGAGAGATTGACCCCGTAATATAAGCGGGGGCTTTTCTTTTTCTATCTGTTCCTGCTACATTTCGCCGATTAAGTTCACTTCTGTTCTGACGTTTACTAGTCAGGGCTGTCAAAGACCGGATTTCTTATGTACCAAACCTGTGATATTGCCCTACTGGATGCTGCTTCGCTTACGGGTGAAAGCTTGCTGAAAAGTCTTGAAGAAAGCGTGATTGAAATGGGTGTTTTCTACCCGCTGAGTGCAGAGCCGGAAGAGGAAGAAGTCATCGAATTTCAGGGAGATGAAATTGATGTGCTGAATGCAACAACCTTTAACTTTGCTGATGCCACTCTTTTCTTTGTGCCTGCTGGCAGCAAGATCGATCCCGAAATACTGAATAGAGCCAGAGATGCTGGCTGTATGGTCATTAATGGTGGAGTATCTGAAGTTAGTCCTGTGTTACCGGGGCTGAACGAGCATCTGTTGGCAGAACAGGTTGAACAACGTGAAGTGGCTATCCCTTTCAGTGTTGCCGGACTGTTGCTGAAACTGTTAAAGCCTGTACATGAGTCAATAGGCATTGACTCGGTCACTATTGTTGCTTCTCTGTCTGTGTCTTCTGCTGGCAAAAAAGCCGTTGAAGAGTTGCGCAATCAAACGATAGATCTTTTGAGCGGTAAGCCGGCGAGCGCTGAGCTGTTTCCGAAAAGATCTGCGTTTAACCTGATTCCTCAAGTAGGTGATCTTGAGGTTAATGGCAGTACAAACAGTGAAATTGCCATTGCTCGTGAGCTAATGGCAGGCTTGGACTGCGAAGATTTACGAGTTAGTGCCACTTGCATTACAGCACCTGTCTTCTTTGGTGATAGTCTGGCCGTGCATCTTGATCTGGATAAGCCGGTTGAATCTGCTACCTTTGCAAGGATTATTGTAGAGACTGACAATGTTGAAGTTTTGCCTCCTGAAGAATTGCCCACTATAGAAACAGCGGCAGGGCAGGAGAAAATTCAGGTAGGTCGTATCCGTCAAAATCCACTGCATGCTGACCAATTGAGCTTCTGGATAGCCGCTGATGGTGTGAGGTGTAACGCAAATAACGCAGTTGCTGTTGCTGAGATATTGCTAAAAGACTTTTTAAAATGCTAATTTAGTAGTGATAGTGTAAATTCTGAAGACAATAGGGGTAACTCCCTGAAAAACAGCGATTTCAGAAGCTCTTTAGATTAGGCGTACGTCATCTTTTTTTGTGCGCCTGAGCACACCTGCAGAAAACTGTTTTATTATTAAAAAGAGCAGTTTATATACTTTTTGTGAAATGCGACGACCTATATAAGACAGCATTTCATATTTGAAGGCGACAGAGGACAGTCACCGTGCAGGCTGATCCAGGCAGGTTGTAGATTATTTTACCGGGTGGGTTGCTGGTACGCACTGAACACAAGGATTCATGATGAGACTGCAAAAACTTGTAGCAGCTGTGGCAATGGCAGGAGCGTTGGGCTCCGGTTATGTCAGTGCATTGGGGTTGGGTGAAGTACGCCTGAATTCTGCGCTGAATCAACCCCTGGATGCCGAGATCGAGCTGCTTCAGGTTAGAGAACTGACCCGCAACGAGATCCTTCCTAATATGGCGGCTCCCGCGGACTTTAAGAGGGCTGGTCTTGATCGCCCCTTTATGTTGGCCGGAATGAAGTTCAAAACCACATTAAGACCTGATGGAACCGGTTTTATCCATGTGACCAGCAGTCAGGTTATTCGTGAACCCTTTCTGAATTTTTTGTTAGAAGTGCACTGGCCTAGCGGTCGATTGTTGCGTGAATACACAATGCTGCTCGATCCACCTGCATTCAGTGAGCAGCCAGCTCCACCTGTAACGCCTGCAAGTGCTGCCAGTTATAACGGTGGCTTGCCGTCTCAGCAGAGAAGCGCCAACCCATTTGATCAGCGTTCAGGTAATCAGTCTCCTGAACCTCAGACCTACCAGCCTGTTCAGCCGCAATCTCAGCTTCGGCAGCCCTTGAACTCAACAAGTGGTGCTGTACAGAGCGGACAACCTGATAACTATCAGGTCAAGTCAAACGACAACCTTTGGAATATTGCTCGCTCCGTTCGACCTGCCTCTGACCTCAGTATTCAGCAGACTATGGTCGCTTTGCAGCGTAAGAATCCGGAAGCCTTCATTCAGGGTAATATTAATCGCCTGAAGAAAGGGCAGGTGTTGCGAACGCCTGACCGGGAAGAAGTGAGTCAGGTTTCTTTCCAGGATGCAGTGAGTGAAGTCGCTCGACAGCAGCGAGAATGGCAGACCAGACTAGAACAGCTGGACGCTACTCGTAGAAGCTCTACTGGTAGTGGAGCCTCTGGGGGCAAGAGTGACGGTAAGCTCTCTATCGTCGCTACTGAGCAGAGCTCTGGATCAGGTCGTGACCTGGGTGGTGGCTCAGCTGATACGGATGACACGGGTCTTCAGAATGAGTTGGTGATGACCAGGGAAAAGCTGGATAAGCTGACCCGTGATAACGAAGAATTAAAAAGTCGCCTGAAGGATCTGGATGATCAGGTCAGTACACTGAAGAGACTCATCAGCCTGAAGGATGATCAGCTGACGGCACTGCAGCAGCAACCTTCTGCTGACACGGACGCTGTTAAGTCAGAATCAATGAAACCTCAGATTGAACCAAAACCGGCTTCAGTGATTACACCGTCTGTACCAACACCACAGCCTGGCTTTATCGATTTCCTTTTCTCTAATCCACTGTTCCTGGCGATTGCCGGTTTGATTCCTCTCGGTTTAATTGGAGCACTGCTGGTTTACCGACGTCGTAAGCAGGAAGCCGAAGAAGAGCTGGAATTGGAAGCAGCCATGCTGGAAGAGCCTGAACTGCCGGTTGAATCCCATGATGGAATGATAGAAGAAGAACTGGAGCTGGATGAAGAAGCTCTGGAAATTGATGAAGATACACTGCTGGAAGAAGAGTTCGAAGAAGAGCTGACAGAGGAAACTGTTCAGCAGACTGACGATGCGATCAGTGAAGCGGATATCTATATTGCCTATGGTCGTTTTCCTCAGGCCGCAGAACTGCTGGGTAACGCCATTGCTGCAGAACCGCAGCGAGCTGATTTACGCTTGAAGCTGCTGGAAGTTCACGCAGAGAATAATGATATTGATAACTTTAAGCAGGCCTTGGCAGGTGTTGAGAAACTTGGCGATGAAGATTCTTTAAGGCAAGCGGATGCATTCAAGGCGCGTTTCCCAGCCGAGCTGTTTGCTGGTGTCGGTGCGGTAGCAGCTACAGCAGTCTCTGATGAATCAGAAATCAGCTTTGATCTCGATGATACGATTGCTAGCGATGATCTCGATGATACGATGGCTAGCGATGACGGCGATGATCTAGGTAGTCTGGACCTTGATCTGGATGATCTGGATTTGGGGAATGAATCTGCTGAAGAAACCGCTCAGAAAGCTGACGAAACCTCAGATGAAGAAGACGGTTTGAGCTTCGATCTGGACAATCTTGATGATCTGGATCTTGATCTCGACTTTGGCAATGAGCCTGCTGAAGAGCTTAAGGCGGAAAAATCTGAGTCGCTGCCAGAAATAGATGAGCTTCTCGATCTTGGTGATTTGGAATTCGATGAACCTGCTGCAGAAGATGAAGATCTGGACCTTCCTGATTTGGATCTTGATTTTGATCTGGACGATGAACCGGAAAAAGAAGCGACAGCCGAGCCTGTGCCGAGTAAGAAGGAATCTGATGATGTAATGAGCTTTGAGGACGGTCTTCCTGACCTGGAAGCGGCTCTGGACGATGATCTTGATTTCTTGTCCGATGACGATGAAGCAGCGACCAAGTTGGATCTCGCTCGCGCCTATATCGATATGGGCGACAATGAAGGTGCTCGTGACATTCTTCAGGAAGTGCTGGAAGGTGGTTCCGATGAGCAAAAAAAGGAAGCTCAGGGGCTCCTTGATCAAGCTCAGTAATGTTACACGGAAGGCGGCAATAGCCGCCTTCTTCTTTTCTGCTTGTCTTTTCTTTCCCTCCTGATAAAGTCTTTCGCCTTTCCAGTTTTACTAATTAAGGATCAACTGATTCATGCCTCGTTTTGTGGCCAGTGTTCAATATGATGGTTCCCGTTACCATGGCTGGCAGAGCCTGAAGTCCGGGTTAGCGTCGGTTCAGGAAACCGTAGAGAAAGCTCTGTCGAAAGTGGCAAACCACCCTGTGAAAGTGGTGTGTGCCGGCAGAACCGATGCTGGGGTTCACGGCTGTAACCAGATTATTCATTTCGATTCAGACTCTATACGCAGTAATCATGGCTGGACTTTCGGAACCAATACCGGTCTGCCTGATGATATTGCCCTGAATTGGGTGCAGCCCGTTGCCGACGATTTTCATGCTCGATTTTCGGCTCAATGGCGTCGTTATCGTTATGTGATACTTAATCGACCTATTCGTCCTGCTCATCTTCCAAAGGGGGTGACTCACTATCGTCGCCCGCTGGATGTGGAATTGATGAGTATCGCCGCGCAGTACCTAATCGGAAAGCATGATTTTGATTCTTATCGTGCTGTACAGTGTCAGGCCAAGCACGCCGTGCGGGAGATACAAAAGCTGGAACTTCATCGCCACGGGGATCTGGTCGTGATGGATATTCGTGCCAATGCTTTTTTGCATCACATGGTTCGCAATATTATCGGCGTATTGCTTGAAATCGGCTCAGGACGTAAACCTCCTGTTTGGGCAAAGGAAGTGCTGGATGTCAGGGATCGATCAAAAGGAGGAGAGACAGCCAAGCCTCACGGTCTTTATTTTGTTGATGTAGGTTACCCCGAGCAGTTCGAATTGCCTCATAGCCAACCAAACCCGTTTTTTGTTGCCTCGTTACTTCCCTGGTAATACCCCGTAAATAGCCTATTCAGAGGCTGAGACAAGCCTCTGAACTTTCTGTTAGTATCACGCGTCTACATCTAATAAACCGCTAGATCTATAAGCACTCTTCCGGTATTTCAAGATGGATGTATATTTCTTTGATTGTTCGATACTGTCGCCAATGCGTTAATGCCAAATAGAGGGAGTGGCATTTTTGAAGATTCGTACTGAAACTCACGTAAAAGTGTGTGGAATCACCTCTGT
Organism: Oceanospirillales bacterium; assembly: GCA_004762125.1. Lineage (GTDB taxonomy): Bacteria > Pseudomonadota > Gammaproteobacteria > Pseudomonadales > Endozoicomonadaceae > Endozoicomonas_A. Next base: position 16,413 of record SIHQ01000027.1, read on the forward strand.
AGCCGATGCACAAGCTGCTGTTCAGGCTGGGGCTGATTCTCTTGGGCTGGTCTTTTACAAACCCAGTTCTCGTTTTGTCTCTGTGGAAACGGCTCGTGAAATAGCCTTGTCAGTACCACCGTTTGTGACGCTGACTGCACTTTTTGTGGATGCCAGTGAACAGCAGATTCAGGCAGTCCTGGATGTTGTTCCTGTTGGCTTATTGCAATTTCATGGCAATGAAACCGATCAGGAATGCGGGCGATGGCGAAGGAGATACATTAAGGCGCTTCGGATTCGTCCTGAAGCGTCTATCGAGGAGATGGCGAACGACTATCCGGGTGCCTGTGGTCTGTTAGTGGATTCCTATACCAAGGGAGTTCCTGGTGGTACCGGAGAATCCTTTAACTGGCAGTTGTTGCCAGCGGAGTTAGTCGCAGCCATTGGTAAACCGGTAATTCTTGCTGGTGGTCTGACTCCTGATAATGTTTCGAATGCTATTGAACAGGTTGCACCCTACGCTGTCGATGTCAGCAGTGGTGTTGAGATTTCACCGGGTAAGAAAGATCCGGAAAAGATGAGAGCCTTCATAGAGGCTGTAAAATAATGAAACATACTCCCTTTGATTTTCAAAAATTAAAAGATCTGCCGGATGAGAACGGGCTGTTTGGCCAGTTCGGTGGCCGCTATGTAGCGGAAACGCTGATGGCTGTTTTGCAAGAGCTGGAAGATACCTATAAAAAACTCTGGAATGACCCTGTTTTTCAGGCTGATTTCGATCGGGATCTGGCTCATTTTGTAGGGCGTCCTTCACCGCTTTATCATGCGGAAAGATGGTCAAAAGAACTGGGTGGCGCTCAGATCTATTTGAAGCGGGAAGACCTTAATCACACCGGTGCTCATAAGATCAACCATGCTATTGGTCAGGCATTGCTGGCTAAGCACATGGGCAAAAAAAGGATTATTGCCGAAACTGGAGCCGGTCAACACGGTGTTGCTACTGCAACAGTAGCTGCAAGGCTTGGTTTGGAATGTATCGTCTACATGGGTGCCAAGGATGTAAAGCGTCAGTCGCTGAACGTTTACCGTATGAAATTATTGGGTGCAACAGTAGTTCCCGTTGAAAGTGGTTCGCGCACTTTAAAAGACGCAATCAATGCTGCCCTGCAGGATTGGGTTACTCGTCCGGAAGATACCTTTTACATTCTTGGTACGGTATGTGGTCCGCATCCTTATCCGGAGATGGTTCGTAATTTTCAAAGTATTATTGGTCGGGAAGCCCGCCGACAGTGTCTGGAAATGACGAGTAAGTTACCCGATGCATTGGTGGCCTGTGTCGGTGGCGGTTCCAATGCCATGGGACTGTTTTATGATTTTCTCCATGATGAAAGCGTAAAAATGTACGGCGTTGAAGCAGGTGGACTGGGTATTGAATCCGGTGAGCATGCAGCCCGTATGGCTGGTGAGCGACAAGGTGTGTTTCAGGGACAGCGCAGTTACCTGATGTGTGACGATGATGGCCAGATTACCGAGAGTTATTCTGTTTCAGCGGGTCTTGATTACCCGGGCGTTGGACCGGAACACAGTCACCTCCGTTCGGTTGGTCGTGCAGAATATCCGTATATTACTGATGACGAAGCCCTTGCTGCGTTCAGAAAATTGACGTTGATGGAAGGAATAATGCCTGCTCTGGAAAGCTCCCATGCTCTGGCTTATGCCGAGCAGTTGGCGCCAACCATGGAAAAAAATCAGGTGATTATCGTGAATCTATCTGGTCGTGGTGACAAGGATATTCATACAGTTGCCGAAATCGACGGCCTGACATTCTGAGGGAGACGCAGTCATGAGAATTAAAAAGTGTTTTGAAGGACTGTCGTCTGAGGGCAGAAAGGGCCTGATGCCTTATATTACAGGCGGTGACCCTCTGCTTGCCAAGACCGCTGAAACCATGCATACGATGGTGGCCAATGGCGCTAACCTGATCGAATTGGGCTTTCCTTTTTCCGATCCGGTAGCTGATGGACCAGTGGTTGCAGCCGCTCATGAGCGGGTATTATCACAAGGCGTTACATTGAATGACGTTTTCTCAATAGTCACGGAGTTCCGTAAGACCGATAATACTACCCCTATTGTTCTGATGGGCTATCTGAACCCCGTTGAAATCATGGGTTATCAGGTATTTGCCGAGAAGGCAGCCAATGCAGGTGTGGATGGTGTGTTGATTGTTGATCTACCGGTTGAGTTTGCCGGAGGGCTGGTTGCCGAATTGCGACCTCGCCAGATCGATATAATCAATTTGATTACTCCAACCACGACCGACGAGCGTATAGCGAAGATCTGCTCGATGGCTTCAGGCTTTGTTTACTATGTGTCCGTTAAGGGCGTAACCGGATCCCATGCACTGGATATGGAGGGTATTCAGGCCAGAGTTAGCCACATTAAGAGCTTTACGGATCTTCCGGTAGGCGTTGGCTTTGGAATTCGAGACGGTGAGTCAGCTGCGGCCATTTCCTCAGTTGCGGATGGCGTTATTGTAGGCTCACTGCTGGTAGCTGAATTGGCAAAGCATGCAGAAGAAGGCGATGCCTGCATTGAGCGGGTGGGCGATCATCTGTCTGTGATGCGTAAAGCTATGGATAAACATTAATAGTTAGCAGAAGGCTATTGCTCATTCATATTGCAGCGGTCTTCTGCCCGAAGTGAGTTGACCGCTGCAGGCAAATACGAGTAGCGGTGTTCGCCACAAAACACAGGATGCGTGAATGAGTAACTGGTTAGTCGATAAACTGATTCCTTCGCTGTCGAGATCTTCAAGTCAGGCTAAGAGCAGTAGTGTACCTGAGGGTCTGTGGCGTAAATGCGTAAAGTGTGATTCAGTGCTTTACCGTCCTGAGCTTGAGCGGGCGCTGGATGTCTGCCCTAAGTGCCGTCATCACATGCGTGCTGGTGCTCGTAAGCGTCTGGACTATTTTCTGGATGTAGAACAACGCGAAGAGTTGTTCCCTGATATTGAACCTGTTGATCGTCTGAAGTTTAAGGACACCAAAAAGTACAAGGATCGCTTGGCCGCTGCTCAGAAACAGACCGGTGAGAAAGATGCCTTGATCGTCATGAAAGGCAGTCTTGAAGGTATTCCAGTGATGGTCGTTGCCTTTGAATTCAGTTTCATGGGTGGCTCCATGGGCTCTGTTGTTGGCGAGAAGTTTGCTTTGGCGGCTGAACAAGCTCTGGAGGAACGTATTCCTCTGGTCTGTTTTTCTGCTTCCGGTGGTGCCAGAATGCAGGAAGCTCTATTTTCTTTGATGCAAATGGCTAAAACCAGTGCCGCTCTGGATCGTATGAAGCAGGGCGGAGTACCTTACTTCTCGGTGCTGACTGATCCTGTTTATGGTGGTGTTTCTGCCTCTTTGGCCATGTTAGGTGATGTCAATATTGCTGAGCCTGGTGCCCTGATCGGTTTTGCCGGTCCTCGGGTTATCGAACAGACTGTGCGTGAAAAGCTGCCAGAAGGTTTCCAGCGCAGTGAATTCCTGTTGGAGCATGGAGCTATTGACATGATTGTTGATCGCAGTGAAATGCGTGGGACTATCGCCCGTCTGATCCGCAAAATGCACGGTGTTATGGCGGCTAATTCTCCAGTCATTGAAGAAGACAGTAGTTTTGATGAAGTAGAGCCTCAGAGCGAAGAAACAGCCTGATTGATTCAGCTGTTTTCAGGGCGTCTCAAAAAAGCATCTCAAAGTGAGTATCCCAAAGAGAGGTAAACCGCGCTAAACGGTTTACCTCTTTTCATTTTCCGTTCATTATTCCAGTCCTTGTCTTTGCTTTGAATTACAGACATCAAGGATTGCCTCACATGATTGCGCAGAACCCTCTGCAACCCCCTTTTGATAACCTCGATGGCTGGCTTTATTGGCTCGAAAATACCCGTCCGGAACATGAAATGGATTTGGGTTTGGAGCGTATTAAAAAAGCCGCTGAAAAACTGGACCTGACCAAACCGGCACCTTTTGTTTTTACCGTTGGTGGCACTAATGGCAAAGGCTCCACGGTAGCGCTGCTGGAAGCTATGTTGATTAATGCTGGCTATAACGTTGGTGTTTACACGTCACCTCATCTGATTCGATTTAACGAAAGAGTTCGAGTGAACGGTGAAGATGTATCTGATCAGATGTTGTCCGAGGCCTTCAGTAAAGTGAATGCAGGACGAGGTGGCGACTGGCTGACCTATTTTGAGTTCGCGGTGCTGGTTGCTGTGGACTGTTTCCAAAAAGCTGAAGTCGATATTGCCATAATGGAAGTTGGTCTTGGTGGACGACTGGATGGTACCAATGCCATAGAGCCGGACGTTTCTATTATTACCACTATCGGGTTGGATCATCAGGACTGGTTGGGCTTTACTATCGAAGCTATTGCCCGTGAAAAGGCCGGTATTATGCGTCCAGAGAAGCCTGTTGTTTTTGGTGATCCTCAGGTTCCGAATAATATTGTTCTTGAAGCGACTCGACTGGAAGCAATATTGCATCGCCGTGGTAAAGAGTTCGACCTGTCTGTTAAAAAAGCTTTCTGGAATTGGACCGGTTTTAGTAAAACAGGAGAGGCGCTTGAAATGGCTGAACTGCCTTTGCCTGAGTTGTTGATTGATAACGCGGCCAGTGCGATACAGGCCGTTCAGTTTTTAGCTGAACCGCCTTCCATAGAGGCCATTTCCAAAGCCGTTGCCGAGACTCGTTTGGCCGGTCGTTGTGAAATACGGCAGGTGACTAACAGTCGTGGAGAAGAAATAGAGCTGGTTTTGGATGTCGCTCATAACCCGCAAGCCGCTGACAAACTGGTGGAAAAATTACAACAGAGGCCGGTTGCTGGAAAAACCAGAGCAGTGATCGCCATGTATAAGGACAAAGATTACTCTGCAGTCATTGATCAGTTAATGGATGCAGTGGATGAGTGGGTGGTCAGTGAATTTCAATCACCCAGAGCGCTGACTAAAGAGGAATTAGTGCTGCAACTGGAGCACAGAGAGTTGACAGTGCATCAGACGGACACGGTAGAGCAGGCTTATGAAGCGGCCATTGAAGCGAGTTCAGCGGGCGACCGTGTACTGCTGACGGGTTCTTTTCTCACAGTTGCGGCGGTTTCAGCCTGACCGTACACTGGATTGATAGAAAACAGACACAAGGAGTCTGACTTGACCTTTACCTTTACCTGGATTGATTGGGTTATTGCCGGCATTATTCTGATTTCTGCGCTGGTCAGCTTGATGCGTGGATTTTTTAAGGAAATTCTTTCCCTGGTTACCTGGGTGGCGGCAATCATCATCGCCTGGACATTTAATGGCAGTGTTGCTCAATTGCTGGCTCCGTACAGTGATACCCCCTCTATTAGAGTGGTGGCAGCATCAATAATGCTGTTTATCGCTACACTGCTGGTGGGCGGTTTGATCAATAAAGTCTTTGCTCAGCTTGTGAATGTTACAGGACTTACGGGCACGGACAGAGTGCTGGGAATGGTGTTCGGTGGTCTCAGAGGATGCCTGCTGGTCGTGCTGATTGTTGGATTAATGACTTTCGTTCCATTAGAGAATGACGTGGCATGGAAAGATTCGGTACTATTGCCGCACTTTCTGTTGCTTGCTGACTGGTCAAAGCAGACTGTTATAGGTCTGGTAGGCCCAGTACTGCAAGCCTGAACCACAGAGGCATAGCTGCAGAGCCCATGAACAGGCAAATTCCGGGTTCTGTGGTGAACTCTCGACAATAAAAAGCCTCTAAACCGTAACCGTTTTTCGGTCATAGTTATAGAGTCGCTGATCAAAGCCTGAGGATGTTATACATGTGTGGAATTGTCGGTATCTCGGCGGCAGTGAGTGTCAATCAGCTGTTGTTCGATGCGCTGACCGTGCTTCAGCACAGGGGGCAGGATGCGGCAGGAATGGTCACCCTTGATGACGGTCTCTTTTTTCTTAGGAAAGATAATGGTTTGGTTCGGGATGTCTTTCGTACCAGACATATGAAAAAACTCAGCGGAAAAATGGGTATAGCTCACGTTCGCTATCCTACCGCAGGATCATCCAGTTCCGCTGAAGCTCAGCCTTTTTATGTCAACTCTCCTTACGGAATCGCACTGGCTCACAATGGTAATTTGACCAATGCAGAAGCGATTAAGGAAGAGCTATTTAATGCAGACCTTCGTCATATCAACACCCGTTCAGATTCGGAAATTCTGCTCAATGTTTTTGCTCATGAGCTCGGTAAACTTAATAAACTGAATCCAAAGGCTGAAGATTTTTTTGCTGCTTTGCAGCAAGTGTATCGACGCTGTGAAGGTGGCTATGCCGTAGTCGCCATGGTGAATGGTCATGGTATTCTCGGTTTTCGTGATCCGAATGGTATCCGTCCGCTGATCTATGGCAAGCGTGAAGGCGAGCAGGGCACTGAATATATGCTGGCCTCAGAGTCTGTAGCATTAAGTGCTTCAGGATTTGAAGTGGTTCGCGATGTTGAGCCGGGAGAAGCGATTTACATCGATTCAAACAACAACTTGTATACCTTTCAATGTGTTCCAGGAGCAAAAACTCCCTGCATGTTCGAGTATGTGTACCTGGCTCGTCCGGATTCAATGATGGACGGTATTTCTGTTTACCATTCTCACCAGAGAATGGGGCAGACTTTGGCCAATAAAATTCTTCGCGAATGGAGTGATCACGATATTGATGTGGTGATGCCTATTCCGGACACCAGTCGTACGTCTGCACTAGAGATAGCAACACGATTGGGGCTTCCTTATCGAGAAGGTTTTGTTAAGAACCGCTACATCGGTCGTACCTTTATCATGCCTGGTCAGGAAGTACGGGAGAAATCGGTTCGTCAGAAGTTGAGTGCTATTGGCCAAGAGTTTAAAGGCAAGAATGTTCTTCTGGTGGATGACTCCATTGTACGTGGTACAACATGTCAGCAAATCATCGAAATGGCTCGTGACAGCGGGGCCAGGAAAGTGTATTTCTGCTCAGCAGCTCCCCCTATTCGATACCCTAATGTCTATGGTATTGATATGCCTACGTCCGAAGAGTTAATTGCTCACGGACGTACAGAACTCGAAATAGCACAAGAGATAGGCGCTGATCGATTGGTATTCCAGGACCTGAGTGATCTGAAAAAAGCCGTTAGCTCATTGAATCCAGCTATCACTGAATTCGACTGCTCTGTTTTTGACGGGCAGTATATTTCTGGCGGTATTGATCGTGCTTATCTTGATCGATTAGCAGAAAGTCGCAATGAAGATACCAAGGCCAAAGAACGAGGAGACTCGGTCATTGACCTTCATAACGATGAAGAAGTTGATTAACGTTCACTGAAAATAAACGTTAATGATCAACCAGCGGCTTCGGTCGCTGGTTCATATCGTAAATCTTTCAACCGAATACCCAGCTCCAGGTCCGATGCCAGTCTTGCCAGTTTATGGGATAACAAAGCCAGCTCTTTCTGTTCGACCACCTTTTTAGCCGCGCCAGTGGCAGACTCTCCCAGTTCCAGAATTTCAGACAGAGAGTTATGAATCTTCAGCAGAGTTGATGCACCTTTATCGCCAACGCCAACAACCCCCGGCACGTCGCCAACGCCTGACAAAGCCCATAAGTCAACCAGTTGTTCGGGTTCAAAACTGAACTGGCTGACGACTGTTTCATGGTTAAAATCCAGTTTTTGAAAGTGATCTCTCTGGGTGATATTGGGACTACCCAGTAACTGAAAGAAAACCCGGTCTGTCGACAGAATGGTCACTTGAACGCCTGCACTGGCGGCCTTGTGAGCAACAGCGGCAATGACATCGTCGGCTTCCAGTCCGGCTTTACGATAACTCTTGAAACTATTATTTAAAAACGCCTGATTAAAATCCCCCAAGCGCTGTCTCAGAGGATCTGGCATAGGCTTACGACCTTGTTTGTACTCCGGGTAAAGCTCGTGTCGCCAAGTGGGCGGATTACCATCAAACACCACCAGAGTGTGGGTTGGCCGGCAATCTCTGGCCGCCCGTGAAAGGGAAGATAGAGAAGAAGCTATAGCGCCATCTACCCGACTGTAATCATCGGGTGCCCTGACTGCCGCATAAATTCGGCGTATCAGATTGAGAGCGTCGATCAGTAAAAGGTGTGGTTGCATAAATCTAATTGCAAATATAGGAGTGATAAAGACTCTAGAATATTAAAGCAGTTTTGAAGAGGGCGATATATATAGAATTATATCTTCTGGATTCAGTGAGATGGAACCACCAGGCAAAACTCCCCCTGGAAGTCCAACTTCAGGTGCTGGAGAGGGCGCAGGTAGAAAAGAAGGTGCTGGACGCAAAGCTGGTAAAAAAGGGCGCAGGAAGATTCTTTTGGCACAGCCTCTGTTGCAGGGCTCTAAACAGCCTGAAGCCACTCGTTGTTATGATCTGGCCAGTATCAGAAATCATAGTAAAAAACTGGTCGATGAATTTTTATGGAATGAAGGTCAAGCGTCAGGTTCTGACCGAAAACGTCAAGTTGCTAAGAGGAAAGCGGATGTCAAAAGTTACTCGAAAATTAATGGTGAGACAGCAATTCAGGGTATGCAACAGCTTTTAAGGTCGCAGGTTGTGGCTGAGTTGGAAGACGGTAAATCTTCAAAAACGCTTTATACAAAATTGGCCTGTCAATTTATTCTTGAGAAACCGACGGATGGAGTGCAACGTGTAAAAGCAGAGCGCACAGCTAAAGAGCTATTGTCTATATCGGGTGATGATCCGTTAATGAGAGCCCGAGCCTTATTGTATCTCGGTAAGATTGGAGTACTTAGGCATGATTTGATGGAAGAGCAGGTTAGTCGATTCAAAGAATCGTTCTCATTGGGGTTACCGGAGGGAGGCTTCTTTTGCTTGAAAAATTGTTTAGGTTTTAACCTTGAGTTAACGAAACTTAATCACTTTGATCTTTCGTTGGTTCCAGATATTTGCAGAAAAATAATCAAAATCTTAGCAAAACATCAGGAGTTAGTTGCTAGAGAAAAAATTAACCTAAAACATGGTTCCAGTAAAAGTGACAGCTTGTATGTGGATACAATAGAGCAACTTGAAACTGGCATTATTCAGACATTCAAGAACGATCTGGAAGGAGAGGTGGCCTTCACCCTGATTAATTATTTTTCTTGTAAAAAGCCTCAAAAAGAAGAATGTGCTAAACAGTTTTTGCAGTCACTTACGAAGCTCTCTGAGTCTGGGCTGAATATCAAAAAGTACCATATGTTGTATTGCTACATACTAATTCAGGAAGAAGGACGGAACGAAGAGTTACTTAATCTGCTGGAGATAGGTGGATTGAGTTGGGGACATTTTTTTGCTGGTTGCGTGCATATGAATATGAAACCTGTTGATTTGAAGAAGGCGCAACACTTCTTCAGGCAGGCTGGCGATATCCCTTCTTCCTATCTGCAGCTTGGTGAATTGTATTTAAAAAAGGGTGCTATAGCCGGTGCTATTCAAAACTGGCAGTTAGCGCAGCAGAAATTCAAGGAATATCTGGCAGGAAATGGCAGTCTTCTCGACTTTGAATGCAGAGAACAGTCGGCAGCCTTGGCGCGTATTATGCCTGAGAGTAGAGTGTCCCAGGAGGTTGCTGAAGAGCAAATTAACGCTGTTTTGATCGCAGACAAGGCGGCAGCATTCAGCTGGATTCATCGTTTTGAGTGTCTTGAAAATAACTGGTCAGAATATCTCGAAACTAAAAGAGTAGAGACTTCTGACAAAACGACTTCAAGTCAATATTTCAAAGATGGATTGGAAGATGAGAATGCGGCAAGCGAAGATGCTTCAAGTCGTCCAGCAGTTCAAAGTACAGGAAAAAATGCGGAAAAGCCTATTGTAGAAAATTCTGAAGTTATACAAGAGGCTCTGACGGAAAGTTGGCAGGCTGTCGTTAAAAATAGGTCTGACTCCTACAAGTATTGCAAGAAAAAGCTCGATGAAGTAAACGAAGCAATGGGGCCCTCCGGTAATCTAGATCAAGCCGAAGCTATTCTGGATTCTATACACTTAAGCAAAAACTCAAAATTGAATTTTCAGAAGTCGAATACTCGTTGTTGGTTACTTTTACAAAAATCTGTTCGTAGTAAGGCTGAAACTGACAGAAAAAGATTTGTTACTGAACTTGAAAGCCTGGTTAAATCTAAAATAGAAGAGCTGGAATCGATTGTGAATTCCGAACCTGTTTTTACGTTAAAAATAGATGAGGGAAACGTTATGGGTATTGCTGAAAAACTGGAGAAGGTGGCTCCCTCTCTCAGGCGGCAGTACGGTGGCTTTTACTCTCTTTTGGGGCATGCAATGACGGTCCGAAGGGATTCAGAAGGAGGCTCGCAAGAGAAGGACGTATTAAATAGAAGTAAGAGAGAAATCTATGATTTAGCTAATTTGATAAGAGAACGAGATTAACAGCCTATCTTTCTGATTTATTCCAGCAGCAAAAACCTTGTTTACAACTGTCAATAAAAGCCGCTTTTAGCTACTCTGTGCCTCTCCAGTCCGGGCGTGATCAGCCGCATGATGGCTGTGTCGTGGCAGTAAAGCAGGCAAGTTTAGAATGAACAACAATGAAATAAACCCTGAACAGTGGGAGTTTGAAACTCAAGCCGTTCGAACAGGCAGTATTCGCAGCGGTGAGCGTGAACACAGTGAAGCTATTTATCTTACGTCCAGTTTCGTCTATGACAGTGCTCAGCAAGCTCAAGCTGTCTTTTCCGGTGATGAACCCGGTAACGTCTACTCCCGTTATACCAACCCATCCGTAAGAATGTTTGAAGAGCGTATGGCTGCCCTTGAGGGTGGTGAATTGGCCTGCGCTTCATCATCGGGAATGGCCGCCATTTTGGGTATGTGCATGGGGTTATTAAAGGCCGGTGATCATGTGGTGTGTTCCCGCAGTGTTTTCGGGACTACGGTCACTGTTTTCAATAAGTATCTGGCCAAGTTCGGTGTTGAAAGCACGTTTGTCGATTTTACTGACTACCAGCAATGGCAGGAAGCTTGTCGTCCTGAGACCAAACTGTTTTTTCTGGAAACGCCTTCGAACCCCTTGGGGGAAGTGATTGATATAGAAAGAATGGCCGGTATTGCCCATGATAATGGTGCCTGGCTGATGGTGGACAACTGTTTTTGTACTCCAGCCCTGCAGCAGCCTCTGAAGCTGGGCGCTGATATTGTTGTTCATTCCACGACCAAATTTATTGATGGTCAGGGACGCTGTATGGGTGGTGTAGCGGTTGGCAGTAAAGAGCTGATCGGTGAAATGCATCTCTGGCAGCGTGCCGCTGGTGCCTGCATGAGCCCATTTAATGCCTGGAATTTCTTCAAGGCTCTAGAAACATTGAGTCTCAGAATGGAGGCTCATTGTCGTAGCGCACAGGAACTGGCTGAATGGCTGGAGCAGATGCCTATGATTGAAAAGGTTTATTACAGTGGTCTTCCTTCTCATTCAGGTCATGAACTGGCGAAAAAACAACAGAAAGCCTTTGGTGGCGTGTTGGCGTTTACCGTGAAAGGTGGTCGTGAACAGGCCTGGAAAGTTATTGATCAACTGCAGATAATTTCCAGAACCGCTAACCTGGGCGATACCAGAAGCACTGTTACCCACCCTGCTACCACGACCCATAGCCGTCTCTCTGATGAAGATAAACAAAGAGCGGGTATCACTGAAAACCTGGTTCGTATTTCGGTAGGCTTGGAAAGTGTGAACGACCTCAAAAAAGATCTTGAATCCGGACTCTCTCTTCTGGCGTAGAATACTTTGCCCCTGTTAAGTGTGTAGACACATGTAATCGAATATCTAATCAGACATTTTCCCGCTTACGGCGGGAAAATGGTTGATGATTTCGGATGATCTGGGTACTTGCACAGGGGTAGAGAAAACAATGAATTTGAGGGTGGAGAGGGAATTCTGCCGATAACACTGTTCGCAATTGTGATAATAGACCCAAAGGATTCGATGATGTGTGAGCAGTTAACTTCTCACATTTTCAAAGGCGATGGGCATAAAGGTAATAGGACTTTCCACTAATGAGTGATGTGAATCAGGCTCTGGATGCGCTTAGCCAGATTATTCGTGGCAAACAACAAGAAATTCGTTTGGCTATCTGTTGTCTATTAGCAAAAGGTCATTTACTGATTGAAGACCTTCCGGGCATGGGAAAAACGACACTGGCTCATGGTTTGGCGCAAGTAATGGGGCTTGAATATCAACGGGTACAGTTTACCAGTGACCTGCTGCCTGCGGATATCATAGGTACCTCTCTGTTTGATCGGAATTCATCTTCATTTCGTTTTCAGCAGGGGCCGGTGTTTACTCAGTTATTACTGGCTGATGAGATTAACCGTGCTTCTCCCCGTACACAGAGTGCACTGCTGGAAGCTATGGAAGAACGTCAGGTTTCTGTAGAGGGTAGAGCCCTGAGTTTGCCGAAACCTTTCTTTGTTATTGCGACTCAGAACCCTGCCAGTCAGGAAGGCACTTTTCCGCTGCCGGAATCACAGCTGGATCGTTTTCTCATGCGACTCTCTCTTGGATACCCTGGACCGGTTGCTGAAAAGGCCATCCTTAAAGGGGAAGCCGGACGAAGTGAGCTGGGTTCTCTCAAGCAACTGTTTTCTGATCAGCAGCTTTCAACATTGCAGCAGCAGGTTGAGCAAGTGCAGGCACGGGATATGTTGCTGGATTACGTGATGCGTTTGATAACAGCCAGTCGGGAAAGTGGTCATTTCTATGCAGGCCTTTCTCCAAGAGCCGGATTGGCATTGTTGCAGGCTGCGAAGGCTTGGGCTTTGATGTCTGGCCGTGATTATGTCATTCCGGAAGATGTTCAGGCGGTATTTGTATCGGTTGCCGATCATCGACTTCAGCGAAGAGAGCTGGGTGGTTCAGCTCGTGAGCTGCTTGCAATCGTAGATGTTGTGGGTTAACTGAATTGTCTCTCAAAGCTATTTATCAGCGCTGGCTGGAGAAACGTATACCCTCGGCTCGTCGGGTTACGCTTGATCAGCGTCGTATATTTATCGTGCCCACTCGAGCCGGATTTCTTTGGCTAGGGATTGCGGTTCTCATTTTTCTTTTGGCTGCTAACTATCAAAATAGCCTGGCTTTTGGTCTGACTTTTTTTATGGTCAGTCTGTTTATGTTGTCCATTTACCATACTTGGCGGAACCTTGCGGGAATGACGCTTATTGCTCGAAACAGTGAGCAAATTCATGCAGGACAGAAGAGTCGTGTTTCTCTTGAACTACAACCTGAAGGCAAGGAACGTGTAGCCATCTCTGTTGGCTGGCCCAATGAAGAGACGGCGACAACGTCTTTCTTATCATCGACGCAACTGACTCTGGAATGCCGCGCTCTTAAAAGAGGACACTTTCAACCGGGTCGATTCAAGGTGGAGAGTGTTTATCCTTTGGGGCTTTGCCGAACCTGGAGTTGGGTCAGGCTTGATTTCCATTCACTGGTTTATCCTGCTGTGGATAGTTCCCGTAAATTGCCTCAGGCATCAGGGAAGGGCGATCAGCTGGGGTATGCCACCACGGCCGGGCAGGAAAATTTTGCTGGAGTCAGAAGATTTCACTCTTCCGATGCGCTGACCCATATCGATTGGAAAGGTTATGCACGCACGGGTGAGATGAATACCAAACTGTTTCAGGACAGCGTTGGCTCAGATATCTGGCTTAGCCTTGATCTTACGGGTGTAACTGGCCTGGAGCAGCAGTTGTCTGTTGTTACTGGTTGGTGTCTGCTCTGTACTCACCAGAAGACTCCCTTTGGACTTGATTTACCCGGGCAACGGATTGAGCCTGCATTGAGTCAGGCCCATCTGGAAAAGTGCCTGGCCATACTGGCTACCTATGGTTTGGTAGATGAACAGTCATGAGTAAAAGAAAGAAAGAAATCCAACCGTTGCTTCAGCAAGAATTTGTTAGCAGAGCTTCAACGATCTGGCTAATAGTGGCGCTGGTTATGGTGCAACTTCCTATCTTGCGCGAGATACCCATAGCCATTACTGCCATCAGTGTGCTGAGTGTTTGCTGGAGGGTCATGATTCTTCTTGGGCGGGGGATCTGGCCGCCATCCTGGCTGCGAAGTTTGCTGGTGGTTTTAGGACTTGCCACGGTGGCGATTAACTTCAAACCTCTGATATCCCTTGAGTCCGCTGTATCCGTTCTGGCTGTCGGTTACTCTCTGAAATTGCTGGAAATGCGCAGTCGACGTGATGCATTAGTGGTGGTCTACATAGGGTATTTTTTGATTGCCAGCAGTGTGTTGTTTTCCCAAACATTGTTACAGACACTCTATTTATTCTGCTGCATTACCGTTCTTACTGCTGCCCAACAAGGACTTTACCGTCGTACAGACAGTATTAAAGTGTCGTCGACCATAGGTTATGCGGGACTGCTGGCTTTACAGGCTATGCCGTTAACGATTCTCCTGTTTTTTCTGGTGCCAAGAATAGGGCCGCTCTGGTCGGTTCCTCTACCCGATAACAGTGCTCGTACCGGCCTGACCGATGAAATGACACCGGGTGATATTGCTCGCTTGAGTAAATCCGATGAACTGGTTTTCAGAGCAAGATTTGCATCAGTATTACCTGCTCCCCGGGATCGTTATTGGCGAGCTGTGGTACTTGATCGTTTTGATGGCAAGACCTGGCGGCAGAGTGACTTTCGGCATTCAGGCATTGCCCGAGGGGAATGGCAGTCGAATCAGTCGTCTAACCAGTTATCGAGCAATGGCTGGTGGCAGACTCGAGAGAGCGGTTACAACTATGAAATTATGATGGAGCCTACAGGCAAACCCTGGCTCTATACATTAGGGCAATCGGCCAGTGTACCGAAAGAGAGTTTTCTGTTGAGAACGCTACGACTGGAGGCAAACACTCCCGTTGATGTCAGAACGATTTATAACATTCAGGCCAGTGTTCCGGATTCATCTACTGTACGTCCTCCGGCATGGTTGAAAAAAATCAATCTACAGATCCCTGATGTGAGTAATTCCAGTAGTCGTAAACTGGCGCAACAGTTATGGCAGCAGTCTGGAAAAGTACCGATAAAAATGGCTAATAAAGTCATGGCTATGTTCAGGGAGGAACCTTTTTTCTACACGCTTAATCCACCTTTACTAACCGGTGCGGGAAGAAATTCTATTGATCGTTTTCTCTTTGATAGCCGTCAGGGTTTCTGCTCTCACTATGCCGGTGCTTTTGTTTATCTTATGCGGGCAGCAGGTGTACCTGCCAGAGTGATTGGCGGTTATCAGGGGGGAGAGGTCAAGGAAGAAGAAAACCTGATACAGGTACGGCAGTTTGATGCTCATGCCTGGGCGGAAATTTGGGTTGAAGGGCAGGGTTGGTTACGGTTTGACCCCACGGCAATGGTTTCTCCGGAGAGAATTGAATCCGGTCTGGAAGCTGCACTGGCTGAGGAAGGTTCTTTTCTTTCTGAGTTGCCGCTTTCTCTTTATCGATATAGGAACAGCGGTGTACTGAACAGTGTTCGTCTTGCTTTTGAACAATTGGAATACCGCTGGCAGAAGTCAGTCGTTAATTATAAGGAAGAGCAGCAGCGTGAGTTTTTGACAAAGCTGCTTGGTAAAGGCAACTTATTGCAGAAGCAGACGTTAGCATTGGTTGTTTCCATAGCCCTGATATTGCTGGTTTCAGCATTACTATTGCTGAAGAAAAGAAAGCCAGTTTCTGTTGAGCAGGCACTGTATCAGCGATTCAGTAAAATAATGGCCAAAAGAGGTTTTCGTCGATTACCCGATGAAACAGAGTTGGCCTTTGCTCAAAGAGTCATCAGTGAATCTCCTGAGTTGGCTGGATTGGTAAGGCAGTTCACCAGTGGTTATTGTCAGCTGGTTTATGGCGGTGGACAGAGAGAAGACATAGGTAGGTTGAGATCCATTCTGAGGCGTTTGTAGCTTTTGGTGTATAAAAGGTTAAAGGTGCTGTTTTAGTATCGCCTGAATTTCGTAACCTTCTTCCGTAGCTGGGCATACCATATGGATTTTTGGTGGCGGATCATCCCGAGTGCATTTCTGCAGGTAACGTTTTACAGCCAGAGCAGCGATAACTGCTGATCTCTGGCTGGAGTTAACCAGGCCGATACTGAGTACAGGTATAGCCACTGACTTCTTTTTTTGTTGATGGGCAACTTTAATGGCAGCCTCATAAGCGTTGATCAGCTGTTGATCGATATTAGCTGCATCCTGATCTGGTAGGCAGCTAAAAATAATATGGTTAAATCCCAGTTTCTGAAGACTGCGTGTTTCCTTGATGACAGCCTGTGTAGGGCTCATTTTCCGAATGCTTTTAAGAAAGCTCTTATCACTGATCATTCGATTGTGTTCGCTCAACTTTTCCTGAATTTCAGTGGTGTTTTTGCTGGTTGATAGAACGGGGCAAACAATGGTGTCAGTGACTGGGTTCTGTCCCTGATTGATCTTGGTTATATCTCCTGCCATAAGGTTGATGTACTTGCTGGCCATACGCCAGCTATCTTCACCCGACGCAGGTATGTACCTGATTGGAGCGGAAGCCTGAAACTGTTGCAAGGGTTTTATAAAGGGGGTCAGCTGTGGGCAGAGTGGTTTTACCACTGAAGATAAAGTGCTTAAAGTTTCTGTCCAGTTTTGGTTTAGCAGCAGATTTCTAAGTTTGGTCAGGCTGACCAGCTCTTCGACTGAGCCGTGTTTGAATGCATGGATATGAGCTTGTTTTGCTTGCTCGCTGAGTACTTCATGGAACTCATGGAGCGTTTCAGTTCTGGATCTGGGAGTGCCATCTTCAAGCGATGTACTGATTCCAATATTTTTCAGTGATTGTGCAAATGTTTGATAATTGAAATCCTGCTGGTTGCTACGGATGTTAATTCGTCTGCCCGACAGCTGGCTGTATGGGCTGAGCCCCATATCCCGGCTTTCCTTGATTTTGATTCTAGGGTCAGTAAGTACCAGGGCCTTTCGATTCCAGGTAAAGGCAGAGCGTAACTTGTGCATAAGCCAGCTTCCTGCAACTCGCAGGGAGGATCTACTCTGGGGTATTCCTGAAGTCCGGTTCATTATTTAAGCCACGAAACAATCATCATTTCAGTATAAACAGATGTTTTGGTCGGGATTAGAAGGTTTCAGAGTTGATATCGGCCTGTTGCGGAATATCTCAGGGTTTCTGTGTCAGCAGGCTTAGTTTTTGGCTCTGGCAATGTAGAAACCCTTGTAGGACGCAGCTTCAATGCCTTCTGATCGGATTGAAATGTTGAGATTCAGCTTGCCGCTACGACCTTCCTGAAGACGAGCATAAAAGTCATCCGGTACAGGGCTGCTGCAAACGGCTTGAAACGATCCTGTTACCGGGGCTTTGAAACTCGTACTCTGCTCAACAATCATGGCTTCAGGCTCGTCAATGGCCGCTCTGGCGTGAATCATGGTGTAAGTCCAGCCGCAGATGGTTGCTAGAGTACCAATGCTGCCACCAAAGCCGGTGCCTTTATCATTGATGTTGGGCTCTAGTGGGCAGCTCATCACTAGCCCGTGTTCAGAAAAGCTGTCAAAATTCAGCTTCATGGCTCTCAGCAAGGGGATGTTAGCCAGAATCCATTGTTGAAACTCACGGTTCAGTTCCGGTATTTTGATCGTCATATCCTTGAAAGCTCTCTGTTATAAATCAAAAAAAATCCTCGCACTTAATGATTAAGACGAGGATTTTTGTTTACTTTGAGCGTTTAGCGAGACTTGGCGATGATATCGTCAGCCGCTTTCTGATAGCTCTCAACCTGATCAAAGTTCAGGTAGCGATACACTTCACTGGCCATAGAATCCAGACTCCGTGTGTACTCCATGTACTCATCGGCTGATGGAATCTTACCCATAATTGCACCAACGGACGCTAACTCGGCAGAGCACAGGTAAACGTTGGCACCGTCACCTAGACGGTTCGGGAAGTTACGGGTAGAAGTAGACAGTACGGTTGCACCGGCTTCTACACGAGCCTGGTTACCCATGCACAGGGAGCAACCCGGAATCTCGGTACGAACATTACTTTCTTTGTAAATGTCGTAGTACCCTTCTTTTTCCAGCTGAGCCTTATCCATTTTAGTAGGAGGAGACATCCAGAAACGGGTCTTCAGCGGCTCACTGTTCTGTTGCAGCAGTTTACCAGCTGCACGGAAGTGACCGATGTTGGTCATGCAGGAACCCAGAAAGACTTCGTCAATATTGGTTCCAGCAACGTCAGACAAGGTACGAGCATCGTCAGGATCGTTTGGAGCACAAAGAATAGGTTCTTTGATTTCGTTCAGATCGATCTCAATGATTTCAGCGTATTCTGCATCCGGATCAGCACGCATCTGACTTGGGTTGGCCAACCATTCTTCCATCTTTACCGCGCGACGTTCCAGTGTTCTTGGATCGCCGTAGCCTTCGCTGATCATCCAGCGAAGCATGGTGATATTGGACTTCAGGTATTCGGCAACCGATTCGTCAGACAATGTAATGCTACAGCCGGCAGCAGAACGTTCGGCAGAAGCATCGGACAGTTCGAATGCTTGTTCGGCGGTCAGACTTTCCAGACCTTCAATTTCCAGAATACGACCAGAGAATGCGTTGATCTTGCCTTTCTTCTCTACGGTCAGCAGGCCTTGCTTGATGCCGTACAAAGGAATCGCATGAACCAGGTCACGCAGGGTAATGCCTGGCTGCATTTCGCCTTTAAAGCGAACCAGAATAGATTCTGGCATATCCAGTGGCATAACACCGGTAGCGGCTGCGAAAGCCACCAAGCCGGAGCCGGCAGGGAAAGAAATACCCAGCGGGAAACGGGTGTGGGAATCACCACCAGTACCAACAGTATCAGGCAGCAGCATACGGTTCAGCCAGCTGTGAATGATACCGTCACCTGGACGCAAGGCAACACCACCACGGTTCATGATGAAGTCTGGCAGGGTGTGGTGAGTTTCCACATCAACAGGCTTTGGATAAGCAGCCGTGTGACAGAAAGACTGCATGACCAGATCAGAAGAGAAGCCCAGGCAAGCCAGGTCTTTCAGTTCGTCACGGGTCATTGGTCCAGTCGTATCCTGAGAGCCGACAGTAGTCATCTTTGGCTCACAGTAAGTGCCAGGACGAATGCCTTCGACGCTGCAAGCTTTACCAACCATCTTCTGAGCCAGAGTGAAACCTTTGTTGGATTCAGCTGGAGCAACAGGGCGACGGAAGACATCAGAGTGGCCCAGATTCAGTGCTTCACGAGCACGTTCGGTCAGACCACGACCAATGATCAGATTGATACGACCACCGGCTTGTACTTCGTCCAGAATAACATCGGACTTAAAGGCAAACTCGGATAAAACTTCGCCGGACTCAGACAGAATCTTGCCGTCGTAAGGACGAATTTCGATGACATCGCCCATGTTCAGTTTTTCAACGGGCGCTTCAAAAACCAGTGCGCCTGCGTCTTCCATTGTGTTGAAGAAAATAGGAGCAACTTTATCACCGATGCAGATACCGCCAGCACGTTTGTTAGGCACGCCTGGCATATCGTCACCAAAGTACCATAGTACGGAGTTGGTGGCAGACTTACGGGAAGAACCAGTGCCAACAACTTCACCCACAAAAGCAACCGGGTGACCTTTAGCCTTGATCTCTTCAATCTGTGCCAAAGGACCTACGACAGCATGCTCTTCAGGAGTCAGACCGTCACGGGTCATTTTGTACATGGCGCGTGCATGGACAGGAATATCCGGACGTGACCAGGCATCAGGTGCAGGTGACAAGTCGTCAGTGTTGGTTTCGCCAGACACTTTGAAGACGGAAACCTTGATGCTTTCCTGTACAGCAGTGCTGTTGGTAAACCACTCGGCATCAGCCCAGGATTTCAGTACGGCAGTAGCGTTACTGTTGCCTTCTTTAGCTTTCTCTTCCACGTCGTGGAAAGAATCAAAGACCAGCAGTGTTTTCTTCAGCTGTTCTGCAGCCAGTTCACCCAGTTCGGTGCTGTCCAGCAGAGTAACCAGCGTTTCGATGTTATACCCACCCAGCATGGTGCCAAGCAGTTGAACCGCTTTCTGAGCGTTAACCAGTGAACATTCCACTTCACTCTTGGCAACAGCGGACAGGAAGCCGGCTTTTACGTAAGCAGCTTCGTCTACACCTGGGGGAATGCGGTTTTCCAGCAGGTTGAGCAGATACGCTTCTTCCCCCGCAGGTGGGTTTTTCAGTAATTCAACCAGACCAGTTACCTGTTCTGCATTGAGTGGCTTAGGTGGTACACCTTCGGCGGCACGCTCTTCGACGTGTATTCTATAGGCTTCTAGCACTGATCTACCCTCATCATCCGAGCTACTTGCCTGTCCTGATTCAGAGACAAAAGTCCTGAGACAGAAAGTCCAGAAACAGGACAGGAAGTGACAGATGTTCCTTTGTTGAATCTTCTGGCCAGTAAGGCACGATGGATATTTAACTGGAGAATGGTTGCTGCGGTTGTTGCTCCAGCCTGAAGTTCACAGCAGGAGTTGGATAGCAGAACCGTTTCTTATCCAGTTGGCCTTGACTGGCGGCTGTAAACCGGTGGAATTATTGTGTCGCGGTTGCTCTGTAATCTTGGGCAACCAACTTTCATCAGCCGGTGGCGCGGGCAGTATAGCGGATAGCTATATGCAAGTTAAGTAGATTCCGCTATCCCGAGTATAAACGCGATGAATACTGTTTGGCTCAGTGATTGATTAAAAACAGGTACCTTTAAATAGACTATTTGAACGTCTGAACCTGACCTTAATATCTCTGGTTGTGGCTTAAAACTCAGACTGTCGTAGGCCAAAGCCGACCAAAGATCGTTGTTTCACGGTATGACCGTTACTAAAGGTAGACAGTGAACCAAAGGAGTTTTCCTCAATTAAGTCTGTAGGCCGTCAAAAAAGACTGCCAATACACGAAGTATTAGAGGTTTCGAGCGCAAATTTTTTTGATACCAGATAAATGATGTTCAGGTTCGCTCTTGGGTGATTAGAGAGATAGATACTTCATCACACCACTTTACTCTGTCTTTTTTCCGGCTTGCGCGCATTGTCAGCCTATTAATCGACAGCTTGGATTTTCAATGATTCTGGCATAACAAACGATGTCTTGTTCAGCATTAAATTCCGGACCCTGTCATACCTCACATAATTATTTACGCCACTCTTCTGATATCAAGTATGTATACAGCGGCTCTATAAATTGTTGGTACTGCTTCTGTATTCCTACAGATTGGGTAGAGAAATCATAACCGTGCATTTTTGGTTCATAGGCAGCAGCAATACAGTTTTCACTGCCTCTTATTAGTTCTTCCGTTAACTGTTTTTTGTCATACAAAGCCGTAATGTTAGGGTCGTGCATAACAAGCGGAGGTAAACCAAAGTGGATCAAAATATGATTGCACAATAATAATGCAGCTCTAAGATTTCCATCGGGGAAAGGGTGTATCAAAAAGTATCCAGGTAAAAATTCAGCCAGTGCTACATACACATCATTTTTTATTTTAACATTCTGCAAACTGGATTCTAGTTGTGTAGAAATAAACTCCAACAATACTTTTTTGTTATCAATACCGTCAATAGTAAAGCAACGTATACAGCGTGACCCAGTCTTTCGGAAATGACTTTTTATAGTTTCTTTAGTTTCCTTATCACAATCAAACTTTTCTATAAAACACTCGAAACTCTTCTTAAATTCAGCTTTTATAACATCTTCGTCTGAACCATCAATACCACCTAGAAGCTCTCTTGCTAGCTCAAGGTTAATACTGACAATGTTAGTACTTGCTCCTATTTTTCCATAAAATGCCAATGGATATGGGACAGGTAATGGAACTTCTGACTTCAGACAAAACAACTCAAACTGTTCGTATAATTCCTCTATTCCAGCATTAGTGTAAATAGTTGTTGATGGAATTATCGGATAATAAACACACTTTGAGTTCAACTCACCACTTTTACACGTTTTATGGCTAGAAGAAAACTGCTGATAACTTTCAGCCATCGCTTTCTTATGCATGAATGAAAACAACTCGGGCTTTATTTCATGTCTTCCCTTTACAGCACTACGAATAGCAGTAAGCAGTCCCACTGACATAGTACGTATACTGCCTGGCTCTCTCTTGTCATACTGAAAAGCACCCTGTTCACACTCCAATAACCTACCGTCTACGATCAGACGAAGAAGTTGGGAAGGCACTTTTCCAATAAGTCGACTCAGATTAGATATGGCTTTTTCAACGTTATAATCAGGTGGCTCGGACAAGCCTGTTCTGAATGAAGTGATATGGGATACTGTTCTTTGAGGTGGTGAAGGAGGTATATCAGTGTTTAGCGTCTCGTTTGCTTTTTTACCATCAACGGCTCTAACGTCCTTTGTGACAAAAGAAGCTTCTTTTTTGTTAATATCAACAGTATCCGTAGTTATATTACTTCTCGCGCTAGCTGCTATCGGCCTTGAACTGCTGTCAGAACTATCCATAATTCCACCCTGTTTTCCTCTGTAAGTTGTATCGGTCGAGTTCTGCTGAATCAAGTGTGTAAACATACGAATTCACATGTTTGGGTGTTTATACCCGTTACCATTGGAAATGTGGGTAGGCGGCAAACGAATGAAACCCCATGCGCCTAAGAGTAGTAGGTAATTGGGGTGAACGAGAGCAGCCAACACCCCCACATATTCAAGGGGGATGGGTATAGAGAGAGGCTAAGAGGCCTCTCTCTATAGTTATGAAAAGAATCAGCAATTGATTTCGTAGCAGGGTTGGTAATCGCTACCCGGCAATTTCATACGGTACTGATCAACAAACGACTGAAGTAGGGTGTCCATCTGTTTCATTAGTTCAACTTCACCAGTCAGCTGATAAGGGCCGTGATTCCTGATCTGTGAAACACCGTCTTCCTTGATGTTTCCTGCAACGATACCGGACATTGCCTTACGTAAATTAGACGCCAGTTCATGAGGTGGCAGTGAGGTATCGAGTTGCAGCCCTGCCATGTTTTCGTGGGTTGGATCAAAAGGAATTTGAAACTGTTGCTCTATCTTTAACAGCCAATTGAAGTAATAAGCATCGCCTCGCTTGCGACGGAAGCGTGTTACTTTTTCCAGGCCACTGCGCATGATACGACTGACTTCTACCGGATCATCAATAACGATATCGTACATTTTCTGGGCTTCTTCCCCGAGAGTATTGCCAATAAAGGCATCAATCTTTTCAAAGTATTCTTTGGCTGAGACTGGGCCGCTAAACACCAATGGGAAAGGAATATCCTTGTTAGCCGGGTTCATCAAAATACCCAGAATATAAAGAATCTCTTCACAGGTTCCCGGGCCGCCAGGGAAAACGACTATGCCATGCCCCAGTCGTACAAATGCTTCCAGACGCTTTTCAATATCTGGCAGAATGATCAGTTCATTAACAATAGGATTGGGAGATTCTGCCGCAATGATTCCCGGTTCAGTCAAACCGATAAATCGACCTTTCGCTACTCGTTGTTTGGCATGACCAATATAAGCACCTTTCATGGGACCCTTCATGGCACCGGGTCCACAACCAGTACAGATATTCATACCCCGTAGCCCCAACTGATAGCCGACCAGTTTCGTGTATTCATATTCTGGTCTGGAGATAGAGTGTCCACCCCAGCAGACAACTATGCTCGGCATCTGGTGGGTGATAAATGCATTGGCGTGACGGAGAATCTGAAACACCAGATGAGTAATGTCAGTGGACTTCTGATCGGCAAAACGAGAGTCTTCTGTGAAGTGAGAAGACACATAGAGAATATCTCTCAATACGGAAAAAAGATTTTCCCTGACACCGCGTATCAGCTTTCCAGCTACAAAGGCTTCTGCAGGAGCATTAACCAGCTCGAGTTTGAGACCTCGGTGTTCGGAGATAATACGTATATTAAAATCTTTGTACTGGGCCATCAGTTCTGCAGCATCATCGCCTTCCTTTTCGCAATTCAGAATGGCCAGAGCACACTGTCGAAACAAACTGTGAAGACCAGATTGACTGGTATCCTGCAGTTTATTGACTTCACGATTGGACAGTACCCGCATGGGGCCTACGGGGTTAACGGTAGTGGTGATTGTGGGATTGATGGTCATAAAGTCCCCTTGAAAATCGGTATTGGGTTCGGTTGTAAATAATCTAATTTATGAATTGATGAAATACAGCTGGTGAAACTTACTGATCTGAAAAGAGTGCACCTGATTGTTTAATCCTGTTGGCGTTTTTATGGTGGACTGCATTTTCTATTAATGGCTGTTTGGTTATCGGCCTTGGGTCTATTATATGAGGATTGTCGGAAGGATATCAGTCTTGACGTATGACCTTCCATCTGACAAATTCAGAGTGATCAGTGCATTCCAAACACCCATTTATATTCAATGGATTTGAAAGTGTGAGCAGTCAATAATCTCATATCTTCAAGGGTGCAGGGTATAGCTATCTGGCTATTCAAAACGAGGTTGTGGTGATGGCGGATCAGAAAGTTGTCGATTATCTTGAACAGAATCATGTCAGTTATGCCTGTCGCAAACATGAGCCTGCCTTTACTGCTCAGGAAGTGGCGGAGAATGCGCACATAAGTGGTCACAGTTTGGCTAAGACGGTGGTCGTAAAACTGGATGGAAATCTTGCTCTTTGTATTTTGCCAGCGGCAGAGCGAGTTAATTTTAGCCAGCTCAGATACATCGCAGGTTCTCATACTGCAGAGCTGGCCAGTGAAGATGAATTTCTCGTTCGCTTTAATCATTGTGAACCCGGTTCACTACCTCCCTTTGGTGAACTGTTCAATCTTCCTGTTTACGCTGTTGGCAGTTTGGGTAGTCAGCCGTCCGTTGCAGTTAATAGCGGTGATTCCTCTGAATTGTTACTTCTTGCCTGGCAGGATTTCGAGGGACTGGTTAAGCCTATGGTTCTGATGGAACAGCAGAAATTAGCCATAGGCTGACTGTTTAGAAACTGTCCATATGCATAGAAATCTGGCGTATAAGAGCTTTAATAATTAGTATGAGGTTTTTATGCTGACAGGAACATGATTGTCAGTATGAATAGATGCCTGTTGTCATTATTGTACGGCGGGCATGAACAGCGATCTGTGACAGTCAATCACCCCTAAGCTAAAGACTTAGGGGCTTGTAAGGTGACTTACGAGATAGGTCTTCGGACTGAATGAGTGATTAGCCTCAGCTCTTCAAGAGCTACGTTGTTTAAGTTATGACACCAGTGGATGCCTCCCAAGTCTGCTGCTCTGTCGCCTAGCATTAAAAGACCTCAGCGGGTCGGTGTGCTGGGCGTAACAAGCTTTTACAACATTGGCGATGGGAATCAACCCGAAAGGGATCAGTTTATTTTTTAACTGATAATTTTATGAAAGTTTTTGTTATTAACAGGCATGGTGAAGTTTTAATGCCATGCAAACCACACAAGGCCAAGCTTCTGTTTTGCATGGAAAGGTCAGACTTATGCCGCACAAGGCATGCAAAACAAAGGTGCATACCTGAAGTTCACAAATGGCGTGAAGTCCTTTGTTAAGAGCATGAAGCAGATAGAAGTGGTCTTCCATCAAAAAGGATTGGTGTATTCGTGAGTGATGATTACAGAACAAAAAACCATTCGAAATTCCACTTCAGATAGTGCGGAAATTAAAGCAGGAAACGACCACGAACCTATGGAGTATTTTTCCTGAGATGAGCAGGTATTTCTGGAAAGAGAAAACCTTTTGGAGTGATGGATATTTTTGTTGTTCAATTGGAAATGCTTCCATTGAAACTGTAAAGAAATACATCGAGTCTCAAGGCTAAAGCCAAAAGCAGCGATTCATCCGCTGAGCTAAAGACTCATCGGTTTTTTCGCCTGATTTTTATAAAAACAGCTAATGACCGGAGCCTGCTCATGACGCCATCAATGCCTGAGTCGAGACCCTCTTCTGCCAGCAATCAAGGCACCGTAGAGAATGTTATTGTCGTGGATGAACATAACCACGTTCAGGGGGTGCTGCCCCGAACGGAGATGAGACAGGAAAAGCTCTGTCATCGGGCCACTTATGTTTTTGTCTTCAACAGTAAGGGCGAGCTGTATGTTCAAGAGCGTACCCTTAGTAAGGATATTTATCCCGGATTGTATGAGCCAGCTACCGGTGGCGTAGTGGCTGAGGGAGAAGAGTACGACGAAGCCGCTGTTAGGGAACTGGAGGAAGAACTGGGTATTTATGGAGTGCCTCTGACCGCCCATTTCCATTTTTATTTTCATAATGATGACTGCAAGGTTTGGGGGCGGGTTTACACCTGTCAGTATGATGGTGTGCTGTCTCTGCAGGAAGAGGAAGTGGCCAGTGTAGTGATGGAAAAACCGGAGGATATTCTCTCCAATCATTATCATCGTCAATACACTCCGGACAGCCTGATGGCCCTCGAGAGATTGATTCAGAAACATCTGTAATCAGTATCTGATGAGTTGTTTTCGTTTAGTTCTGGTTCTTAGTTAAAAATTCAAATTAAAGAAGTAATGTGCATGTTTACTGGCATAGTAAAAGGTGTGTTTTCAGTTGATGAACTGAAGAAAAGTGATGATTTTTTACAGTTGACGGTTCAGCTCAATGAAGAACTCTGTCAGGGGTTACAGACGGGAGCCAGCATTGCGGTTAACGGAGTTTGTCTGACAGTAACAGATTTTACTGAAAGTGGCCGAGTTACCTTTGATGTCATGCAAGAAACATTGCGAGTGACTAATCTGGGTGATCTGGGGGCAGGTTCCAGCGTCAATATTGAGCGAGCCGCTCGTTTTAATGATGAAATTGGTGGGCACCTGCTGTCAGGCCATATTCACGACACTGTTCTTGTCTCTGATATCATTCGGTCTAAAAATAATACGACTATTTACTTTCAGTTTGACGAACAGTGGTCTGATTATCTCTTGTCTAAAGGTTACGTTGCTCTTAATGGTGCCAGTTTAACCATTGGTGAAGAGGTTACTGATAACCGTTTCTGTGTTCACTTGATCCCCGAAACTCTGGAAATGACGACATTTGGTCAAGTAAGTGCGGGTGATAGAGTTAATCTGGAGATAGACAGCCAGACTCAGGCTGTGGTCAACACCGTTAAAAAATATCTGGATAAATCTATTCACTAGAATTCAGAGCAATCCATCATCTGTTCATTTGGGTTAGTAGAGCTCGCCTCTGATAGGCCAAGCCTTGTCTGCTCATTGCTCGCTCCAGTTCAGGCGCTGATTCTGTAGTAGCGAGTAGCTGGTTGCAGAATTCATTGGAGCTGGCTTCAATTGGATTTGTAGGTTGAGAGTCAGAAGCGATTACTGGAATTGCTGATTGCGTTCTTATTGGAGCTGATTGCACCTGCTGTGGCTGCTCAGGCCTTCTGGGGTTTCTTGTTGGGTTCTGCATCAGTACTGGTATGTTGGCTGGAAGCTCAATATTCAATGCTCCCAGCCCGGCTGTCATAGGGTTAAGATAGTCATTGAGGTATTGGGCGACTCTTAGAGCAGCCTCCGTTCTATTTATTAATCTGCTGGTGTTTTCTTTGGAAAGCTTTTTATCGACAATTACTTTCTTGAGTTGTTGTAAAGGCTGAGCAAGTTGTCTGATAAAGTAATTTTGAAGCATTAGAGGGTTATTAGTTTCATCAAAGTTCAAGCCGTCAGCATTAAGTAGAATATCTCTCAACTGTGAAACGATTTCCTGAGTGTCTTCATTTTCGGCCGTAGACTGAAGGTCATGGGTA
Organism: Oceanospirillales bacterium; assembly: GCA_004762125.1. Taxonomy (GTDB): domain Bacteria; phylum Pseudomonadota; class Gammaproteobacteria; order Pseudomonadales; family Endozoicomonadaceae; genus Endozoicomonas_A. The sequence goes on from SIHQ01000027.1 coordinate 44,188, forward strand.
AATATTAATGCAAGGTGGTTGTCTTCACCTTTCAGCAAGGTACCAAGGCTCATCGCAGAGGCTTCAACAATAGCAGGGGTTGATTCAGGATTTTCAAGGTAGCGAATCAGGTGATGAATTTCTCCAGCGACAGTGTGTCCAGGTAGACCACGATAGCGAGCAACCAGTTCAGCGCGTTTACTAATGGCTTCTGGATGGTTTTTCTGAACCCCTTCATTTAATAAATCTATTGCAGAGTCCAGCTTATCGAGCTGAATCAGTATTTCAGCCCCGGAACCGTATGCTCCGGCGTCTCTAATGAGGTTTACCAAAAGTCCGAGAGTGACTGTTGCGCTCATTTTTTGTTCAGTCAGTTGAGCAGCGAGATCATCGAGAGGAAAGTGAGTTAGATCGGCTTTAACGATTTCAGGCATGTATCTGACCATGAGATCAAGCAATTTCACCCGCTGATCAGGAGACTTAAAGTAGGTGTTGTCAGAGAGTTGTTGGCTAATAAATTTCGAGAGTTTTTCTTTTGAGTAGTGTCCCTTGTTATGGAGTTCAACCAGTAAAGACAGCGCTTTACTGTTTTTTTCAGGATCTCTGAGATAAGCAAATTCGAGGACTTGCATGATGACTTCTGTTTTTTGAGGTATTTGTTTTAGCAGGCTCTCTGCGAGTGTAAGTAATACTTCTGGTTTCTCGATAACAGGCGCTTCTTCATGGATGTTTTTTTGTTTTAATAATTCAGCAAATAATTCTGTCGCTTTCTTCTGATCATGATAATGCAGAGCTTGTGTCTGCTCCATCATCCATTGCCAGTCATCGTCTTCAGTCATTGTTTTACTCAGCTCTAGCAGCTGAGATGCAGGTAAGGCCAATAAAGCAGCTCGGGCTTCGTATTTATGACCTGTCTGATCATGGGATATTGCTGCTTGAAATAGTTGCTTTCCGGCTGTTTTATCACCTTTAGCTGCCTTTTCAGCGATCTCTTCAAGTTCACCTGAAATGACAGTGAGAGGAAAGTGTGAACCTTTAACAGTGCCGACACAGCGAGAGCAGAATTTTGATAAATACGATGGAACTACAAAATAGCCTTCGCTTCTACTTGCTTCCCCCTGGCATTCAGAAGTAGCTCTGGCTGGTTGGAAGCCGATCAGTGGAGGAAGCTTAAATGTTAACCACTTGTGGCCCCGTATTTGAATTTTAGGTTTTTCTTCAGTGCCCAGAAGCTTGGTTTCAGGATGATACAATAACCATCCGATCAGCTTTCTGGCTGACCATGGTCCTGTTAACGTAATTGATTGTTTCAGATCGCTGAACCGAACTTCGCCTTTGGCCATGGGACAGCTAATATTGAGCGTCAATGGGCTCGGGCATAAGTAGGCAATAATAGCGCCTAGAGATATAGTGCGTTTGATTATCGGAATCGTGACTTTAAAGCCCTTCAGCTTTTGAGGGGTAAGAATGGCCTTTGCTGTAAGCACACCATTGTTTTTATTATCGCTGTTGCAAACGGCTACTTCAGGCACTTCAATAAGTGAAGGGAAGTCATCGTCAGGGAAACTGGTATGGTGTAATTCACGAAAGCTGAGATAGGAGTTCTGACAAAGATCTTTTTTAAACAGGTTGGTAGGAACAGAAAACTTCAGGTCTTTAAAGGTAACCATGCCATTATTAAAGGCGTATAGATATTTTTTGTCCTCTTTACTTGAATGGGGAAGCTCCTCACATGTGGCAAGGGCATCGTATTGAACATTAACCTTTTCAGCCGTCAGTTGCAGTGCTGTGGCATCATGGTAAGTGCTTTTTCTTCCTTGTTTCAGTTCCCATGCAGCCCGTGATAAACTCAGTCCAGTAGAGACTGACAGTTGAGCATCCTTGATACCGATTGCAATTCTCATTGGTTTTTCAAACCCTTCGAAAGGTATATCAAGGTGGCAGCTTAGGTTTTTTATTTTAAATTGGTTGGAGAGACTGCCATGGCTGGTCAGAATGCCACTGGGAGGTGCTTTAATCGGTTCAAGTTCAAACTTTAGATTTTGTATTGATATTTCCTTCTCTCCTTTCCGTTTTTTAATTATTTCGGGAAAGTCAAAGCGTTTGCCTGCTGGTATTACCTTGTCTAGCGCATAATTTTGAAGAAAATTTTTCAACAGAGTTTCAAGATTTTTTTGGGTTTCCTGATTGTGGTGACGTAGTTCAATACCGGCTTGAGTCGTTACATTTTTGACAAGACTTTCACCTTTCATATAAATGTAAGCGCCTGCCGCTTTTAGTAATGTTCGTCTGCCAACGCCTCCAGTGTTTCTCTCGGCGCTAAACACCATCCCTAGCCCGTATCCGGCAGCGCCAGGTAATTTCTTAATTACCTTTATGGGGGTGTCCCAGAGAACCTGTTTGACTCCGCCTAGAAATAGCCTGGTTGTTTTTGCCAGAAACCTAGGTTTTGCTGAAACGTCTCTCTTCTTAATGGAAGGTGCCGAATCTTGAAGATGCTTTGCCTGATACTGAAAGAGTGGCTCAGAGGTACTGTCACTGATTCTACGGTTGATCCCTGCACCCTCTGATGACTCAGATTTTGGATTCTGCGAGGGGGACTGGTTGGTGAATCCAGTTCGTCTCTGTGGGTCCAGTGGTTCAGACATTTGCTGGCAATCCGTTGCTGCGTGGGTATCTTTTCTGTATTCAGATAAGTTTAGTTGAAGCTTGCTTCTATAAAGCTCTGTGTCAGGAATGAATCGAAACGAATATGCGAGTTCAGTTTGAATCAGGGAATGTCATGAATATGGCAAATTGATTTGGGTATCTTTTGTTTTGTTATCAATAACCCGGGATTCACCACAGTGTTTAAGTAAACGTTTTTTTGAAGAGTCAATAAATGATTTGTGCCGTCTTAATACGGACAGCACAGATCATTACTGAGGATCATTTTTTAATGCGTTTGTTAACCGTTTTTTTGGTTGCAGTAGGTTTTTTTGTTGAAAAAGTACGTTTGATTTTCGGAGTAGGTTTCCCGGGAAAAGCCAAAGCGAAAACATCATCGAAGGTATTGGCAAAGTTAATGTTTACTCCATCACGAATGTAGTCAGGCAGCTCTTCCCAGTCCCTGCGACAATCTTCCGGAATAATCAGGGCTTTAATGCCTTGTCGTCTTGCAGCAATGACCTTTTCTCTTATTCCGCCAACAGCCAGTACGCGGCCAGTAAGGGTCAGTTCACCGGTCATGGCGAGAGCAGCTGGTTTTTTGCCTGAAGCTAAAGATAGAATGGCTGTTGCCATGGTAACGCCAGCAGAAGGGCCGTCTTTTGGTGTAGCGCCTTCAGGGACGTGAAGGTGAATAAAGGCTTTTTCGAAGAGTTCCGGTTTAATGCCGTATTTTTCAGCATTACCGACAATAAAACTGTAGGAAATCTCGGCAGACTCTTTCATTATGTCACCCAGTTTTCCGGTCAGCTTGAACCCCACTCTGTGCTGGTGCACCAGACTGGCTTCTACCGGTAGTGTTGCGCCCCCCATCGATGTCCAGGCTAAACCTGTGACAACCCCGACACCCTGTATTAGAGGGTCTTTCCTGAAATAGGGGGAACCGAGAAAATCAGAGAGATTATTCGTAGTAATGCTGAGGCTTTTTCCACCCTCTTCGAGAAACCTGACTACCACTTTTCGAATGATTTTTTGCAGTAGTTTATCCAGATGTCTGACACCGGACTCACGGGCATAACCCTCAATAATTGCCCGCATAGTAGCATCGGAGATTCGAATTTGGCTCTTCTTTAGACCTGCTTTGTTTAACTGTTTTGGCCAGAGATGATTTTTGGCAATAATCAGTTTTTCTTCCGTGATGTAACCTGAAAGCCGTATAACATCCATTCGGTCGAGCAGAGGCCCAGGGATAGTATCCATCTGGTTGGCCGTGCAGATAAACAGTGCCTTGGACAGATCAATTCTCATATCCAGATAGTGATCGAGGAACTCGCTGTTCTGTTCAGGATCAAGAACTTCCAATAAAGCTGAAGCAGGATCACCACGGAAAGAAGCACCAATTTTATCGATTTCGTCGAGCATGATCACTGGGTTGGAAACATCTACTTCTTTGAGAGCCTGAACAAATTTACCTGGCATGGCTCCTACGTAAGTTCGGCGATGACCTTTGATTTCAGCTTCATCTCTCATACCTCCCAGACTGAGTCGGTAGAATTTCCTGCCTAGAGCTCTGGCAACCGATTTACCAATGGATGTTTTACCAACACCTGGAGGGCCTGTCAGTAGCATGATTGAACCTGCCACTTCGTTTTTGTAGGCGCCTACAGCCAGAAATTCCAGAATTCGATCTTTAACATCTTCGAGGCCGTCGTGATCATTATTAAGAACCTCTCTGGCATCTTTCAGATCAAGAAGATCATTAGAATATTTCCCCCAGGGAATAGACGTGGCCCAGTCCAGATAGTTTCTACAGATGCCGTATTCCGGTGAACCAATTTCAAGAATTGCAAGCTTTTTCAATTCACTATGAATTTTTCCTAAAGCAATCTCTGGAACATCAAGATCTTCCAGGCGTTTAGTAAACATCTCAAGTTCGGCGGTCTTGTCGTCTTTCGATAGTCCTAGCTCTTTCTGAATGACCTTAAGTTGTTCTTTCAGAAAAAATTCACGCTGGTGCTTACTGATCTTGCGATTAACTTCTTCGTTAATTTCGCTTTGCAGTCGAGCCACTTCTTGCTCTTTACGGATAAGGGTTAGGACCTTTTCCATGCGGCGTTGGACAGGCAGTATTTCCAGTACTTCCTGAAGTTCAAGGCCTGGAGCCGTGGTAATGGCCGCTGCGAAATCAGACAGTGGAGATGGATCTTTTGGACTGAAACGATTCAGATAATTTTTCAGTTCTTCACTATATAACGGATTCAGTGGAATCAGTTCTTTGATCGCCTGAATCAGGGCCAGCGCATAGGCTTTGATTTCGTCGGTATCATCTTGCTCAGTTTCCGGGTACTCGACCTGTACCAGATAAGGAGGGCGACGTCTTAACCACTGCTTGATACGAAATCGCTTCATACCCAGAGCAATGAACTGAATCTGGTCGCCTTCGTTGACAATGTTATGAATTTTGACGGTACAACCAATCTCAGGGAAATCGTCAGGGTCAATGTCATCGCTGTTGCCTGGTAGGCCAGCGACATAACTGAGCCCTACAACCTTTTGAGGTGACTGGCTGACCCTTTGGAGCGTTTCTTCCCAGTCATTGCTGTTAAAAACCAGAGGTTGTACCTGGGCAGGGAAAAAAGGTCTGTTTGATACCGGAATCAAGTACAGTTTATCTGGCAAAGCCTGATCGGGTACAACCAGTTCAGTGCTGCTTTGCTCTTCGCTGTCGTCCATGGATTCATCAGCAGGAATGACTTCCGGCTCCTGATGATCCTGGTCAGTATTACGTTTTGCCATATTAGCCCTGGAAAGAATCTTCAGTTATCAGTTTAAGAAAGGTGATACTTCCTATCTGGTGTCACAATGAGATTTTTCAATGGTTCGCCCTAACAGTATGGTTGACCAGAAAATGCGTGCCATGTTTGAAACAGAGAGTGATGGAGCTTATGGGACAGAATGATTATCAGGAAATACTGGACTTCTGGTTTGAAGGAAAGCCACTGGGCGAGCTGCAGATGAGCCGCTGGTGGAAGAAGAATTTGGAGCAAGATCAGTTAATTGCAGAGAAGTTCGGTCACCTGGTTGAATGTGTTTATTCCGGGCAGTGTGATGAGTGGTTGCATACGGCAGAAGGAAGGTTGGCCGCCATTATCTGTCTTGATCAGTTTCCTCGGAATATATTTCGAGGTTCAGGACAGAGCTTTGCCTATGATGACCGAGCTTTGTCTCTCAGCCTTGATGGTATTGCGGCAGGCCAGCTGGAACAGCTGGAAAATCTGAAGCAACCGTTTTTTGTTATGCCTTTGATGCACAGCGAAGATTTGGAGATTCAGGAGCAGTGTATTGATGTTTTTGAATATCTAGCTGGCAACGCTCAACCCGATTTTCGCGATAATTTGCGCGGTAGTCTTGATTTTTCTATACGACATCGGGATATTATCCTTCGTTACGGTCGGTTTCCACACCGTAATGAATTGTTACAACGTAAGAGTTCTCCCGAGGAACTGGAATTTCTTTCTCGTCCGGGCTCATCATTTTAAGGATTTTTTGTCTGGGCAGAGAGGGAAACTGCTGACGTACTATCAGCTTGCGATCTAGTAACAATAACGACAAATAGCGCAAGGGATGTTTATGAGAAAAATTATTTTGGCTGTATTGGGAATCGTTCTTTCCCAAACAGTACATGCCTTGCAACTTGAAGGAGTCGATGTTCCAGAAGCTGTTTCTGCAGGAGACGGAACAGAGCTGAGATTACAGGGGGCCGCTGTTCGCAGTTTTTACCATGTGATAGACGGCTACATCGGTGCTCTTTATTTGGAAAACAGCACATCAGATGTAGCCAGTATCCTGGCGGATGACGGTTATAAACGAATGACGTTTACTGTGCTGTTATCAAAAATGAGTGCCAGAAAAATTGGTAATGCCTTTTATGAGGCAATACAGATCAATACATCACCGGAAGAACAGCAAGAACTTGAAAAAGAGATTAAGCAGTTCGTCACTATGATCGATGGCACGGTCAAAAGGGGTGAAGGAGGTTCTTTTGAATACATTCCTGGCCAGGGCGCGAGAGTAACGGTTGCAGGTGAAGTAAAAGGCGTGATTCCGGGAAAGAAAGTCTTTAATACCATTCTGAAAGTTTGGATAGGGGAGACGCCACCAACCCAAAGCTTCAAAAATGGTGTGCTTGGTCGTAAGACTACCTAAGCAGATTTAATGACAAAGAGGCGAGTCATTTTCGGGCTGATATCACTAATAAGTAGCGAGTCAGCCTGATGCTCTACAAAATATTTCAAATCCAGCCATTCTACAAATTCCCTGATTATGTATTTGCTAGCTCGATTACGGGCACGGTACTCGATGTATAAGAAGTGCCTTTCTTTCACTCTGTTTTTTTCTACTTTTACGTAACCCGTGGCTGACCAGAGGTAAAGAGGGCAGTCATAAGCTCTATGGAGGATGATCAGGCTAATGTGAGCATCATTAGATGATTCTATGAACGTTTGAGCGTTTTTCTGGCAGTGGTCGCTGTCGGTATTCATCAGCCTGTCGGTTATCGTAAAAGTCATCTGATTAAATTACTGCCAAGGTTGCTGCAATAGGGTGGTTTTTGTTTAAAAAATATTCTCTTCAGGAACAATAACTTGCCACGGAATCAGGGTTTATTTCAATGATTGAAAGCAAGGAAAAAACAGATTGCGCCGATAACTTCAAAATATGACAGTACCCACGTTGTCTTTCGACATTTATGCCTGTCGTAGCTCATATTTTACTCCCATCCAGCCCAGAGGATGCGCTTATGTCCAAATCTATCGATAAAGCCGTGCTAACTATGACCGAGTCCAGCCAGGGAGAATATCTGATAAGAGTCACGCAGGGCGGAGCGATACTGTTTGGTGATGTGACACTGAGATTTCCCGCTGGCCTGGGAGAATCACTGAAGAGTGAAATGGCTTCTGTGATGGCAAATGCAGTACTCAGGCATATTGGTCATGCCGATCAGGAGGCTATCAGGGAAGTAGAAAGTCTTTTTGCTCAGTGGGGTTGTATGGAAGTAGTGGATGACAGTTGTCTTTGATTTTTACTCGTAACTCTCTCTACGGCGGGTAGGGGATTGCCCACTCGCCTTATTTTAAAAAATAACCTTCCTCTAATACGTACGTATACTTACATCTCGTAATTTCTCAGGTAGAATTTTTCAGCAAGTAATAGCTGGCAGAGCGTTCTGTTCGTTCCTGCTGAAGAATAAGAAAGAGATGACCATGTCCGATCAAAGCAATATCGTTATCGTATCTGCAGCAAGAACCCCAATGGGTGCTTTTCAGGGAAGCCTTGCCAGAGTTTCCGCACCAGAGCTGGGTGCTGTAGCCATTAAAGCCGCCGTGGAAATAAGTGGTATTGAAAGCAGCTCTGTTTCAGAAGTTTATATGGGATGCGTGCTACCTGCCGGGTGCAAGCAGTCGCCAGCCAGACAGGCTGCAAGAGGTGCAGGTTTACCCGACTCAACGTGTACAACAACCGTTAATAAAGTTTGTGGCTCGGGTATGAAAACGGTCATGATGGCTGCTGACCAGCTTAAGTTGGGAGAAACGGATGTTGCGGTTGCTGGTGGCATGGAAAGCATGTCCAATGTTCCTTACCTTTTAGACAAAGCCCGTTCCGGGATGCGTCTGGGCCACGGTGAAGTAAAGGATCATATGTTCACCGATGGTCTTGAAGATGCTTATGCCGGGCATGCTATGGGTGTCTTTGCTGAACAGACCGCCACACGCTTTGAAGCCAGCCGGGAGGCCATGGACGATTATGCTCTGGAATCTCTCGCTCGTGCGCAGAATGCTATTGCTGAAAACCTGTTTGCTGATGAAGTGGTGCCTGTTGAAGTACCAAGAGGCGAGCCTGTTACTGTGGATGAACAGCCAGGTAAAGCAAGACCGGAAAAAATCCGTCAGCTCAGACCTGCTTTCGATAAAAATGGATCGGTAACAGCGGCAAACTCAAGCTCTATTTCAGATGGTGCCGCTGCGTTGGTGTTGATGAGAGAAGAAGATGCTGCTGAGCAGGGCTTGAAACCTCTAGCACGCATCAAAGGCTATCAGAGTCATGCTCAGCTACCTGCAGAATTCACTATTGCCCCTATTGGTGCCGTAGAGAAACTGTTGGCCAAGGTAGGTTGGCAGGCTGATGATGTGGATCTCTATGAAATCAATGAAGCTTTCGCCGTGGTCAGTATGGTTTGCATGCAGCAGCTAGGCGTTGATCACTCAAAGGTTAACGTTAATGGTGGTGCCTGCGCACTAGGGCATCCGTTGGGAGCCAGTGGTGCCCGAATCATTGTGACGCTCCTTCATGCTCTTAAGAGAAGCGGCGGCAAAAAAGGCATTGCCTCCCTGTGTATTGGTGGTGGTGAAGCAACCGCTATCGCTGTAGAAATGGTTTAATAACCTTTGCTCTGATGGCTCCATGCTGGAGATAAAACTCTTGAATAAGGAGCCATCACATCAACAGAGAATAATAATGAATACACCACTTCATCTGACTACAGACGGTCATATAGCAATGATCACTCTGAACAATCCTCCTGCAAATACCTGGACGCTGGAAAGTCTGAACCTGCTTCGGGATACAGTCAGGGCGCTGAATCATAATAAAACCATTACGGGACTGGTTATTCGTTCTGACAGTGAAAAGTTTTTCAGTGCTGGAGCTGATCTGAAATTGTTCCAGAGCGTTACCCCTGAGCAAGCACAACCACTCGCTGAAGCGTTCGGTGAGACATTCGAAACCTTGACCGATTTTCGTGGTGTCAGCGTTGCTGCTGTGAACGGGTTTGCACTGGGGGGAGGGTTTGAAGTAGCACTTGCTTGTGATTTTCGCGTGGTTGAAAAAACAGCTCTACTGGGTTTGCCGGAAGCGGCCGTAGGCTTATTACCTTGTGCCGGAGGAACTCAAAACCTGATGTGGTTGGCTGGCGAGAGTTGGGCCAAGCGAATGATCTTATGCGGTGAAAAAATCTCGGGAGAAAAAGCGTTTGAAATAGGATTGGCTGACAAGCTGGTGGAACAGGGAGAGGCCAGTGAGGCTGCTGTGAAACTGTTAAATGCCACCGATGTTCAGAGTCCTGATGCCATTGTCGCCTGTAAAAAATTGATTCAAATGAATCGAGTTGGTGCTCGTGACAGCAATGCAATGGAAAGAGAGTTGTTTCTGGAGTTGTTCAAAGGCAGTAATCAGAATGAAGGAGTGTCGGCATTTCTGGAAAAACGGAAACCAGAGTGGGACTACTCATAATTCAGGAACACATAATTCAGGAACACATAATTCAGGAACACAGTAATAGCCGTTAACACCTCCCGCATATTTAAAGGCGATGGGTATATAGGTCGGACTCTGGTATTCACTCGAATCCGACCTATAGGCAGAACTCAGTCGTTACGATAAAGAGTCTGGATCAGATGGAAACCAAATTGGGTTTTAACCGGACCATGGATATCCATAACTGATTGTTTGAAGACGACATCGTCAAAGGCTTTAACCATCTGACCATTTCGAAACTCACCCAAATCCCCTCCTTTTTTACCGGACGGGCATTGAGAGTGTTTCTTTGCCAGCTTGGCAAAATCTTCTCCTTTATCGATACGTTTTTTCAGTTTCTCGGCTTCATCACGAGTGTTAACCAGAATGTGACGCGCAGATGCAGATGCCATGGTGAAAGTCTCAAAATAACAGAGGGAACGTTCTTAAGGCCGAGTATTTTAAAGAAAAATAACCGGCCTTTGAAGAGAAGAAAGTGCAGCATTCACTCTTCAATGCTGGCAGCTTGTGCAGCTTTCTCTTCAGGGGAAGCCACTTTTAACTGTCCAACGAAGATACGTTGGTTTTTCAATTCTCTGGAAAGGTGGCGCTGATAGAGAAGTATTTCAGCATTCACCGCTTCCTGAAGCTTAACCTTACCCGATGGCTTGCCATTCAGATCAACACGAGAGCGACCTTCTTTGATAGAAAGCAGATAGCGCTCCTGACCAGTAAACAGCTTCAGTGCTTTTTTTACGGTGCTCAGCGGGAACTCTTCCGTTTGCTTGATCTCGTTGTGAATACCGATTTTCAAGGGTCGAGGCTTTGAAACACTGAAAGCTTCCGGCCAGCGTTCACGGATCAGACGGAGTGCTTCGGACTGGGAAATCTCTTCCGCGACAGCGACCTGCTGGTTTTCATTGCTTTGGTCTTTAGTTTCAGAGTGAACCTCTGATGTAAGCTCTTCTGGCATGTTTGTGTTCTGACTGATTGATAGCAGAAGCCTGAATAGTAAGGCTACATGGACTTTAGCATGGATTGTGCATCTTTATTGATTGGAGTTGAAGAGAAAGAGAGGTTTTTTATTGAGTTTAATTTCTTTATTTAAAGTTTGAATGATATTTGAGAAGGTTTATTTTTAATATCCGAACTCATGTAGACAAATGATCTTCATCGTTAGAAGTCCATAAGCTTATTTTTGGAACTCATGAGCCAAACCTTTAGACTAGATTCTTTTTGATATTTGATGCCCATATTAAAATATATGGAGATGGATAGCTCTTGGTTCATGTTTAAGAGACCAAGAGCTAACCTTGGGTAGTGTCTACATGTTTCGATCAGAGAATCATTGCAATGCGATCTCTCTTTGTTCTGTTTTCTTCAGATGAGCTAACCATTTATTAGCCATCGGCTGTGAACGAGTATCTTTCTCTGCGGTCAGAAAAGAGGTACGGGATTTTTTATAATCTTTTAGATTAAAGTGGGCCATTCCTAATGACATATAAGCTACATCTGTACGACGAACATCACCTTTCTTCAACCCTGCTTCAAAGGCCTTAATAGCTTTGTCATATAGTTCACTGTCGAAGTAGATATTACCCAGTTGTACCCAGAACTCACCTTTGTCTGCTATTGGGGCCAGTATTTCCATAACCGTGATGGCTTTACGTAGCTCTTGAGCCTGACGCCAAGCGTTTGCAAGTAACTCCAGATTTTTTACTGACTGAGTCAATTCCTTTCTGGTAATAGCCTTTTCCAGTAATACCGCTGCTTTATGGGGTGCTTCAGCGTTCAAATAGAGGTACGCCAGATTAGTCAGTTCTTTCTCCTGATCAAGTAAGCCCTGAACATACGCTGAATCTAAAGAAGATAATTGTTTTTTCTCATCCCCCAGTTCTGCGTGCATATATGCAAGCTGCAACCAATAAACCTTTTTTGGATAGTGGATGAGTAGCTTATCCAGAGTGGTAATGGCTTTATTCAGATTCCCTTCTTTATGATGGAGGAATCTGGCTAGGCTCAACCATTGTTCCTTTGCCACTTTCCCTTTTGTTTCATACTGTGAGATAGCCTGCTGGATATCTGTCAAAGCTTCATCATGATGCTTTAGTTGATAGTGTGTCTGTGCCCTCATAACAAATGCATTGCTGCCTGCTGTTTTTGCTAATCGGAACCAGACATTTAAAGCATCCAATGCAGGTTGCCACTGTTCTTGCATCATCAGAATTTGGGCAATGGTAAAGCGAGTATTTTGCTCTAGTGCCAGTGGAATATCTGGCTGAGCAATCACGGATCTATAAGCTTTTACAGAGTCTGTTAATCGATCCTGACTGAATAAAATATAAGCCCTCAAGTTAAAGACATTGGCCAGTTCATAGCTGTTTAAAGCTCTTTTTCCAGACTGTTTTTCTAAAGTATCAAGAACTCTCAGTGCTTCTGAAAGTTGCTCTTCATCAACAGCCTTCTGCGCTTTAGACAGCTTTTCGTACACCTTACTGGTCAGTGCCGGTGTTTTTCGAGTTTTCTCTTCACTCTTTATTGCTGGTGTTTGCGCAATGGCAGCATTAATAGAAGTTCCGAGCATTGCGACAGTGAGCAAAACGGTTGATAACAATTTTTTGTTCATACCAACTCCTATTCAGCGGCCAGGAAAGTGAATTTATTTCTGACACCGGCAACTGCAATGGACTCTCCATCAACGACTCTGGGTTTGTATTTGAATTTGAGTGCGGCTGACACAGAGTTCTTTTCAAAAATCCCCTGGGGTTGGCAGTCAACGGGAACAGGATTCGCTATTGCCCCTGATCGGGTCACCGTATATTCAACAATACAGTAACCGGCAATCCCTCTGCGTTCTGCACGACGAGGGTAAACAGGCTGGACTTTTACAATCGGCAGATACTCTCCATCGGATGAAGAAAAGCCAGAGCCTGCAGAAATGTTAAATTCGAATTTAGACACAGGAGCAATATTTATGGCGTCCAGGGCAATATCAAAGTTATCAGGAAGAGGCTGAGCCATCTCTGGTGGTGGCTCGTCCGGTTCCTGAGGTTTCTCCGGCTTTTTACGGTCAACTCTGATTTCGATATCCCGCTCAGGCATGTAGATGTCCGCAAGCTTTCGGGAAGGTTTGTTCTCTATTTCATAGTCTGAAGATTCAACCAGACTCAACATTAGAAAAAATAACCCGCCTGTGAATAGAAGGCCCAATGTCGCACCAAACAGTATTCTGAGTACTTTCATAGCAACCCGCCTTATTCACTGGTAGCCAGAGAAACATCGTAAACACCGGCTGATCGTGATGAATCAATGACCGATGTCACCGTTTCAGTGTTGGACTTTTTATCAGCCTGAATAACGACGGCTCCTTTTGGATTTTCTGCATGCATACGTTCTATTACAGAGCGAACAGAGCGACGATCAACTCGTCGTTTATCCATCCAGATTTCATTGGTTGCAGTAATTGCGATCAGTATATTGACGTTTTCAACCTGTTGGGCAGTAGAAGCTTCCGGTCGAGTGACATCAACACCAGCTTCCTTAATGAACGAAGCCGTTACGATAAAAAAGATCAGCATGATAAAAACGACATCAAGCATAGGCGTCAGATCTATTTCAGAACCGTTGTCCTCAGCTTGGCGTTGCATCAATTGATTTATTCTCATGGGAGATACTCAATTTTATTATTTTTTATGACAGTGAGCTTACTGTATAGAGGGAGCAAGAGCGTCTTCCAGACGTTCCTGCTCGTGCTCACTGATTCGTCCCAACCAGATCATGCCAAACATGCCTGACAGTGCGACCACCATCCCGGACATAGTAGGTATGGTGGCTTGAGAGACGCCTCCCGCCATAGCTTTTGCATCGCTACCGCCGGTGACGGCCATGATATTGAACACTTCGATCATGCCTGTGACGGTTCCAAGCAATCCAAGTAGCGGACAAACGGCAATCAATGTTTTTATCAGAGGCATGCCCTGATTCAGTTTTTCCTGATACTGGGAGATCAGCATTTTCCTGATTTGCAACGCCTGCCAGGATTGATGCTCCGGGCTTGTCTCCCACAGTCGGATAGCCTTTTGTAGCTCATTACGAAGTGAGAGCTTGAGATAAAACAAGCGCTCACAAATCATTGACCACAAAACAAAGGTTAAACCGGCAATCAGCATCATGACTGGACCGCCTGCATCCATGAAGCGTCTTATGGCATCAATGCCATCGTAAAGCGTCATCATACGACACCCTCTACGTGCTCCTGGTGGGATGTTGTTTGAGGTTGAATAGTTTTAGTGATCTTTTTTACTTCAGAAAGGCTTCGGGCCGCCATGATGCCAGTGCTTTGTTCGATCAGAATGCTGGTGATTTTTCTTGCTCTGCTATTAACCATTGTATGGAGAAGGATGGTAGGAATCGCAACAATCAAACCCAGTACAGTGGTAACCAGAGCACCGGAAATACCACCTGCCATGGCTTTAGGATCACCTGCGCCAAAGATAGTGATGGCCTGGAAAGTAATAATCATGCCTGTGACTGTGCCCAACAAACCCATCAATGGAGCTATTGCTGCAATAATCTTTAGTAGATTAAGGTTCTTCTCCAGCTTGGGGACTTCGTGGAGTACGGTTTCGCTGAGCTTTAATTCCAGAGCTTCAAGGTCAAGTTCAGGATTGTCTTCCTTCACTTTCAACACTCGACCCAGAGGATTGTTGGTGTTGGCCTTCTCAGATTTAATTTGAGTGGATACACGACTTTCAACAAAGGCCAGAATCAATAAGCGAAAGAGGCCAAGTAACAAAGCAAATACGCCTACCGCTGTGATGATATAGCCAATCAGTCCGCCCTGATGCCAGCGTTCAACTAATGTAGGACTGTCAATCAATGCAGAAAGGTAAGAGCCTCCCGATGGGCCTGTGGGGTCTATACCAAAAGCACTTAATCCTTTACTGGATGTAGCTAGCTGAGCTGACCAGTCAAGGTAGGGGCCTGATGGCTGGCGAGCCAGTTCAGACAGTTGTCCATTGGTGAACTGCAGGTACTGACCTTGTTCCGATATAATATTAAAGCTGCCAACCCTAATGGCCTTCTGTTCAAATTGTTCACCATCAGGCTTAACAATAGATGCAGTGAAAGCAACGACACGACCGCTTTCAGTCATTTCCCGTTGGATTTCAAACCAGAGTCTTTCAATCTCATCAATCGATGGTAACTGTTCTGAACTGCTCATTTTTGCAATCAGGGCATCCAGAAAAACTTCTCGGTCTGGATACTGGCTACTGATCAGTGAGTTCTCAAAATTACTTCTTAAATCACCAGCCGTAGAAGTCAAATGACCAAAAAGCTCAGTAAGGTTACCCATTCGCTCTTTCAGTTGACCCTGTTTGTCTGCCAGCCGAAGTTCATTGGCTTCAAACTGTTTTTCTAATTGAGCAGAAAACTGTTCTTTTTCTGTTTTAAGCGACAGAGCCTTCTTCAACGTCTGTTGTTGATTGTTCTTTGCAGAAAGGAATTTTTGTTCTCTGGTTCGGTTATCAGAGGCTTCCGAGATTCGTCCCTGTTCAACCAGTTTCAATAATTGATCAAGGGACTGGGCTTCTTGCGCTATTGCGACACTGGAAACAATAGTCGTTGCCACTATTGCAGTGACTTTGAGAAATAAAGTCTTCACAGTACGGCCTCTGGAGCAGCGATAGGTAGTTTCAGGATGTCGATGGTTGCTTGTTTACGGGCAATTCTCAGGCTTTTCTGAATCGCACTGCGATATTCACCATTATCCAGCTTTACCCAACTGCGGTTCTCCTGATCCCAAACACCGGATATCTGAGTGTCTTTGGTTTGATAGAGTAAGGCTACACGGCCAACACGCATAAAATTAACTTCCCGCTCTGTGCCATCAATATCAACTCGGCCTTCGTAGCTTTCTATCTTTCGCCCAAACTCATTCTCTATTTTGTAGGCCTCTAATACTTGGCGGAATTTTTCAGCCGTTGTTAGATCAGAACGATTAATATTGTCTTTCAGAAATTGAACCCGCTCCTGACGTTCATCCTGTAAAAATGGCACGTCGAGATTTACAAACTGCTCTAGCCCTTCAATCATTCGAAGGGTTAGGGGCATAACTTGGCGTTGAATGACAGTGACCTGAGTAATGGAGTCATCAAGGTCATTCAGTCTCTTATTCTGATCATCCAGTTGTTTTTGAAGACGGTTGTTGTATACGTTCAAGCCATCAATTTGTTTATTGGCCGTTTTGTATTTTTGCAGAAAGGCATCAGTTTGAGAGGCGAGCTGATCTATTTTTTTCTGAGATTGAGCAGCAGCATTGTTTTTTGCTTCACCGACATCCAGGATTTTTTCAACCGGATCAGCAGCCCAGCTTAGTGTTGCCGAGCAGCTAACAACGATAACAACTCTCTTGACGGCTCTTTTAACAAGTGCGCGTATAAAATGAGGGTTCATTGAACTTCATTCCCTGAATTTATTTGTAATAAGATTTACTCTCCCCGTGGAGAGAGACAGGTATGCCAGTGTTAATAGGCATACCCGATCAGGCCTTTAGAAACGATAGGTTGCGTCTACGCCGTAGGTTCTTGGGTCGCCGTAGTAGTTAGCTCCGCCGACAAATTGTCCAAGAGCATTTGCTACAGGAATACCATTTGCACGGTATTCTTCGTTGGTTAGGTTTTTACCCCAGAGAGCCAATTCCATGGTTTCATTTTCACCAACATTGATTTCTTCTAGAGCGACACGGGCATTCCAGAGTTTGTAATCGCCTGACTTTGTCAGATCCGCTTTAACTGCATCATCAAACAAGTAGTATTCATCTACCCAGCTGTAATCAAGTCTGGCAACCAGATCAGCAAAACCTAAACTTTGCTGATATTCGATGCCGGCTGATATTTTCTTCTCAGGGGAGTATGGGAACTTGCGATTATTCTTTTCCTCTACACCACCCACAACAAAACTGTTATAAGTTGCATCAAGGGTTCCATAATTCAGGTTCGCAGTTAGGTTGTCATTGAGAGCCGCAAGCAATTCCAGCTCAAAACCTTTTACTGTAGCTTCGCCAGCATTAGATATAGAAGAGAAAGCGCCCAGGAAATCTGACACTTGCAGATCTTTGATATTGTTCTGGAAAACAGCCGCATTTACTTGTAAACGGTCATCCAGCCAGCGCGATTTAAGACCTAATTCGAAGGAAGTTACTTTTTCTTCATTGTATGATTTTTTGAATACGTCAGCTGTTGTTGCTTCACCGTTAAAGCCGCCAGCTTTCCAACCTTTTGCCACTTTAATGTAAGTGCTGGCTTCATCTGCGAAAGCATAGGTAAGCACGGCCATAGGTGAAACATTGGTCCAGCTGTCTTTGGCTTCAGTATTGGCGATATTCCCACCAAAGTTGCCCCCTGTTTTATCAAGACGCTCCAGGTAAGCTTCTTTCTCTTCCTTGGTCCAGCGTGCTCCCCCTGTCAATGTGAGTTCTTCGCTCAGGTAATAATCCATCTGGCCATAAAGAGCATAAGAAGTGCTTTCGACACCGTACCAGTTTTCTACTAACTTAGCCGTACCAGCCACATCGAAAGGGTTGTAGGCATTAGATTTTTCGTTGAAGTAAAAAGCACCGAGTACATAATCAAAAGATTCGGCACTACCAATCAGCTGAAATTCTTGGGATACCTGCTTTGAATCAACATCACGAACGGTATGAAAACCTGCTAAACCTGAACCGTCATAATCACCACTGTCGTTAAACTCCATCTTTCGATAAGCAGTAATAGACTTTGCTGTCAGATCGTCTGAAAGATCATAGGTCAGGTGCAGAGCATGCCCCAAGGTATTAGATGTATCTTTCTTGGCACCGTCATTAGCACCTTCATCTTTTTTATCATTCAGTTTACTGCCGGGCAGATCAAACTGGCTGAAAGCAGGTGTGTTATTTTTCTCACTCTGATCGTAGACATAAAACGCTTCAAGATTGTCTGTCAGATCGAAGGTTCCTGCCAGACGTGCAGCCATAGTATCGAGCTTTTTAAATTCATCTGCAGCATCAACAGCTGTTGAGGTGTTGTCATAGAACCCGTCGCGTTTACGGATGTTGGCAGCGAAGGTAAAGGCTGCACGATCTTCAGCGACCCGTCCGGTATCAATACTGAAGAAGCCTTCCTTATAGTTGTAGTTACCTGCAGACAGCTTCAAGGAACCACTAAATTCATCGGATGGTTTACGAGTAATCAGGTTTATTGCACCACCTACCGTATTCTTGCCATACAAGGTTCCTTGAGGACCACGCAGTACTTCGATACGCTCCAGTTCAGCGACATCAAAAAGACCACCGACGTTTTTAGCAATAAATACACCATCAACATAAACACCAACGGTAGGTTCCCATGTCACGGCAGGGTTAATGGTAACTGAGCCACGGATACTGATGGTTGCTCCAGTTGTACCACCTGGAGATTCAGCTATCTCGACATTTGGAATGTATTGACTGACATCAGAAATATCTTTTATGTTTTGGTCAGTAATTGCTGAAGCACCAAAAGCAGCAACAGAGATTGGAGTATCCTGCATATTCTGTTCACGTTTCTGAGCAGTAACGACGACTTCTTCAAGGGCTCCGGTTTCGGCGTAGGCGTAACCCGCCGACATAGCGACAGCAATAGCCATCGCCAGTGGTGTTCTGGCAAGAGGTTTGAGCATTTTTTGTAGATCCTTGCTGTTTTTTTATTATTTTTAATGTGTTGGCAACTATTTCCATCAGCCACCCTTTTAAAATGATCCTATCACTGAGTTTTTTATTTTATGTCGTCTTTATGAACTAAGAAGCAGTTTCAACTGTAATGAAACACGACATAAAAACGTGTGATGGGTAGTAGAGTGACGTTTGGTTGTTTTGAATGTTCAAGACGCGTCTAACTACACTATCTACAGCCATACGATCAATCAGCAGTAATTACTGCTCATTGGTAACGTGAGCGAATTTAATTTCAGCTTTGAAGATGATGGAAAAAAGCTGAAAAACTATCTGAGCGGTGGTGGCATTGCGGGATAAAAGCATCAAAGCCAATTACACACTTATCGGATCCAATATGATTTAAGTACTGATAAAGTCCGGGCAATAATTCGCGTAATACATTGAGGGGTTGAATGATGCTCAGTAAGGTCTACCTTTTAGTATTCATGTACATAGGGTTAAGTGCTTACCGGTGCAGAACCTTGGTTTTATCTTGGACGATTTTGCCAGTATCCCGTTACAGCTGGATATCTTAGCCGATTCAGCAATTTCTGAATCTGATTTGAGTGCTTTTTTTACAGCTGGATTTGACCACTAAATAAGTAATAACTATGCAAATTTCGCAAGACCTCGTAACTTTGTACCCTACCTTGATTCCTATGTTGGAGGTTGTTCAACAGCAATCAGAATGTTTCATTTTTATGGCTGCAGATTATCTGTATGAGAATGAATGGTATGCTCAAATATTGGCATTTATGACCAAAGCGGTATCTGTGGATACACTCTTTAAAATCTTTAGCCTCCATCTTGATATGAATGTGCCAGGGATGCCTCAATTGAAGTAAAATAGAGGCCAAATAATGTGTTCCATAAGACCTATAACGTGCCATTCCTGAAAACACCGATGACATATTTGATATGAGGGAAAACGACTGGGTAGATCAGTGGCACTGAGTCCTTGTGCGCACTATCCAAAGAATTCTTTCGAGTACTTGTTTGGCAGGATACAAGTTTACCAACAAAACTGCATGAGAGAGTAAGCTGCCGGAAGCCAGAAAGCCCCGTCGAAGCTCGGCAAGTATTGGCTTTTACTCATTCGAATGATGTATTTCCAATACAATCTAACTATTCGACTATCTACCGTTGAACCTTGGAAATACTGGTACTGTAAGTGCTTATACGTGTCTTTTCAGAATACTGACAAACGTCAATTAACTTATTAATTATTGAGCGCACCATGATCTCATTCTTATTACGAATTGCAGATGGTGGAGATCACAGATGCTTATTTTCCAGTTTTTATTCTTATTATTTATGCTGTATGTCGGTAGTCGAAAGGGGGGTATCGGATTAGGGGTTGTATCCGGTATTGGGCTGGTTATTGAAGTTTTTATTTTCCGCATGGAGCCAACATCACCGCCAGTCACAGTGATGTTAATCATACTAGCCGTAGTGACTTGTGCTTCTATTCTGGAAGCGGCTGGTGGATTGAAATACATGCTGCAAGTAGCAGAAAAAATCCTTCGGAAAAATCCCAGGCATGTAACCTTGCTTGGACCTCTGGTTACCTATGCAATGACCTTCTTGCTGGGAACAGGGCATTCTGTTTATTCCGTCATGCCAATTATTGGTGATGTTGCATTGAAAAACAGAATCCGTCCCGAACGGCCTATGGCTGCGGCTTCTGTTGCATCTCAACTTGCGATCACAGCCAGCCCATTGTCTGCAGCGGTTGTTTTCTACCTTGCGCAGCTGAGCGATATAAACACGACGATCACTCTTGCCAGTATTTTGTGTGTGACCATTCCTGCTACTCTGCTGGGAACCATTATCTTGTCTCTGTATAGCATGCGTCGTGGTGTTGAACTTGAGGATGATCCCGAGTATCAGCGTCGTATGGCTGACCCTGTTATGCGCAAACAGATTGAAGAAACCACTGCAACCAGCTTGGATGAAAAACTACCAGCGTCAGCTAAACACGCTGTCATTTTGTTCCTTGCTGGTTTGGTTTGTATTGTTCTCGTTGCCATGATGCCCGAGCTTCGAACCATTGGCGAAAAAGCCATGAAGATGAGTGTCATCATCCAAATGCTCATGTTGGCCTTCGGTGGTTTGATTCTCTTGTTTACGAAAACAGACGTTAGAAAAGTACCAGAAGGTGTCGTATTCAAGTCCGGGTTAGTAGCTGCAATTGCCATATTCGGTATAGCGTGGATGAGTGACACCTATTTCCAACACGCAATGCCAGTCTTCCAGGTTACGATTAAAGATATGGTGACCGAGAACCCATGGACCATAGCGTTCGCTATGTTCATCGTTTCTGTCGTAGTTAACAGTCAGGCAGCGACTGCAAGAATGATGCTGCCCGTTGCTTTGGGTTTGGGGCTTTCTCCTCAGCTACTGATTGCCATTATGCCTTCTGTTTATGGTTACTTCTTTATCCCCAATTACCCATCAGATATTGCTACCTGTAACTTCGATAGCACGGGTACAACACGGATTGGTAAGTACTATTTCAACCACAGCTTTATGATGCCGGGTCTTATTGGTGTAATTTCTGCGTGTGCGATTGGCTACGTTCTCGCACAGATCTTTATCTGACAGTTTATCCACAGCGTTTAAGAGACGATGCCCTGATTTTAATTAGACAACAGCTACGGGTGACAATGGAAATTGTCACCCGTAGCTGTTGTCTATTCGTCTATAACGGCAGCAAGCCCGGTGTTCAAGAGTACATAGCTGATATGGCGATGAATGGCTCAGGTGTCAGAGATACCGGTCGAGTCCTGAAAATGTACTATCTACATGTCTAAAGCATTGCCCAATGTCTCCATTTCACAAATATAAGAGTGTCGTCTATTAAAAGAGCGAAAAGGCTGGCAAAATGCTGTGACATATCAGCATTTAATGTGAGCTACAAGGAACTCTGCTCTACTGACCGACTCGTTCAGTATTTGTCCTAGGCGGTAGCGTGTAAGACTCATAATCGGCTTAAAGGGCTTTTAACGGCATTGCCTCCTTTGTTCAGTACATGAGTATAGATCTGAGTCGTTCGAATATCTTTGTGGCCCAGTAACTCCTGAACGGTACGTATATCCGAGCCATCTTCCAGAAGGTGAGTTGCGAAACTGTGTCTGAACGTATGGCAGGAAGCCTGTTTCTCTATCGAAGCCGATTTGATGGCATGTTTAACGTGTTTGTGTAAGGCGGTTTCACTGTAATGATGCTGACGACGTT
>SIHQ01000028.1 GCA_004762125.1 Oceanospirillales bacterium
CTTAGAGAGTTTGCGGAAACACTGGGGCAGAAATGGGTGCAGGGATTGAGTGCCAGCCAGCGGTTGTTTGTTGGTTAGTCATTATCTTTTTGTTGGTTGACAGCCGTCCTTCGCTTATCTCTTGATCCGTTCCTCCTTTTATCATTGTTTCAGTTTTGTAGTGTTCCTTATAGATCGTTGCTAGAGCTTTGTGGTTTCTCTTTGAGATTTTGTGGGTGTCCTTTCTTTTTTTCTTTTTTTTTTTTTATCTTACCCTGTCAGTCTGCTGTTGTGTCGTTGATCGTATCTCGCTGGGCTTGATGCAGGAGGCGCAGCAGTAGTCTGGCTTTGGTATTCACATCAAAGATATTCTGTCAAACGCTAAAAACTGCAGCATCGAGAGATAGCTCAGCTAGTAGCCAGTGGGCGTCACAGTACCGATGCCCGATCCACTTTCAGTAATCAGTTGAGATGCACGCTTTGTTCTGTTGACTTAAATAAAGTGTTTGCGAACATTATACTGTAATTTCTAACTTTCAATATCTTCCAGACAACATAGGCAAAGAAGCCCTTGACTGATCAATTACTCAGCATCAACGTAAAGCTTATTAACGTCAGCCACGCAGAAATGGAAATTGGTTCGGCACGAAGAGCTCCTCCTTTTTCAGAAGAGATAGCAGACAGAATAAATTCCAAGAATCCATCTCTTTGCTTGACGTTTGTTTCTTCGTATTTCTGTTCTTCGTATTGAGCAACGTATTGGGCACAGCGACTTGACTCTTCTTTGTTATCTATATCTTCACTTCCCTTATTGAATAACTTAGTATCACCTATGCTAAGGCATTTTAAATCAGGATAAGCATTGAAAATAAATGCGGCTAATATAACGTTATTGTAAAGTACAGTTGATCTTGGACGCGGCTCTAAAACAGGACCTACAAGAATATCTTTAAGTACTTCATCTATACCTATATCAGTTTCATTAATATAGCTAGGTATAGTGCGAGCATTATCTAGTATGAAGCGTGGAGTATTGGCATCAGTATGTCCATCGAGTGATTCCGCATGAGAGATTAGACTTAATGGATAAAAGACTGCCGTTGTGTGATCGCTATTACATAGTACGAAATTACCTGCAGTAACTGCTCGGGGGTATCGGTAGTTGAGCCTGAAAACCTCTTTGGGGTGGTTGTATACCCAGTGATAATGACTTCGATCAGGATCAAGCCTGTGATGTTGTTTTATCTGATGATGCCTGTGATCTTCATCATAATATGTATCTCTGAGAAAGCGTAACTTGTGAACAAAGAACGGAAGTGAATCTTTACGGCCTTCAGCAGTATAGTAAGTCATCACAGTTTCCTTATCGTCAGGATTGGCCGTAACCCCCAAAATCAGACTGTGTGGATACTCATACGGTTCATATTCTATAAAAAGATTCACAGGCATGAGCTTTAATCCATCCAGATTGAAGAAACACATTTTTCTTATATCTTTAATATCTTGAATAAATACTTGTCCATTTTTTTCGCTGTGTGAAAAAAACGTTGTAAAATCAATCTGTAGTGGAATAATGTTGGCTGATACAATAGTAATATGAAATACATTCAACATTAAGAGAAAAATTATTTTCCTGACTTCAGTTTTCATTACAAGCTTCCTCTATGCATCTGCATCATTAGATTTCAATATATTACTCACCATAAAGTGAGCAAACCTCCAATCATCTTTAAATACCAACTAACCAAAATGAATTGTCGTTGATAATAGCGCTCCAGCTGGCTTCTAAGTGTGCCTATACTTTGATACAAATAATTAAAAAAAGTTCCAAAAACTTGATTATCCGTTTTGAGAAAATCTGCAAGCTTAGAATAAAAGAGAAACCACAAGTCCTCGGTACTGAACGAAAAAGTGGAAGTTCATCGAAAAAGTAAATAGAGAGAAGAAAACACAATTTGAAGTGGTTATAGTTCTCCGGACACACAAACACGGGTAATATCCAAACCCAATAGAGGTGTGTCCAGATGTCAGAAAAAAAGCTAAAAAGCTATACGTCTGAGTTTAAGGAATCAGCAGTAAAACTCGCTGTTGAATCTGATCAGCCGGTGACTCAAACTGCAAGAGAGCTCGGGGGAACATCAGGAATGGCTGGTGATCGAGTATGGTTAGAAATATGAATTTTGTTTCACTGGTTTGTTTCGGATTTCTTATAGGTGCTGCTTCTTGCCAAAGCAACACTGATTCCTGGTCACAGTATTGTCAGAATCATGAGCTCAATATGGAGATCTCTACTGACTTGGAAAAATATTATGGAACCACGGTTCCTTTAATCGGTAGTGACATACTTGGTGATGCCTACGAAGAACTCTACTGGAGAACTAGAAAAAATATTATAGAAAATCACAAAAAATCTGGCCTTAGTACTGATATAGTTTCGAATGGAGACTGGGATTCTATTCGGTCGCCACTCTCTTACCTGCGAACAATCAATAAAATAGGAAAAGACTTAAAAGAATTAATCGCTGAAAAGTACAAATTCGATATCTCTTCGTCTTATAAAGAACATCACTTTAATTTTAGTAATATTCAAAACTTGAGAGCTGAAATTACATTTATTGAAACGGATGGAATCAGTAGAGAAGTAATGGATGGAATGATGAGAATCTTTATTGATATCATAGGTCAGAAATTTTTAACACCGGCAGGGCTTGAAGAACCTGCCATGTTTACAGGGTTTGTACCAAGTGTTGTAGCAAATGCAATTGCATCAAAGCGTTTGTTTATTGATGATCCTCTGTATTCTGGATTAATTCTTCATGGGAAGTTTACTCACCTTTTTCAGATCTCAATGCTTATTGATCAACGTTTATATGATAAACATTTAATTAAAGGTGTAATTGATTCTCATGCTTGGGGGATGGCTCTTGATTCAGCTAAATATAGAGATCCGTTTCGGTTTTATTTCAAGCCTTGTTTATACTCTAGTGGATCCTCAACCTGGATTACGAATCATATCGATGGTCATAATCCAGTAATTATCACGCTTTGGTTTTTAAATCACAACTTGTCAGGAATAATTCGTGCATCAATGAAAAGTGATGAGTCAATTAAATTATTTTCTAAGTACCTGGATGTCGATCAGGGTGATGATGCATTAAATCGTTACACTTTAGAAGAAATGGAATCTAATATCAGGGCTGTAGAGAATTTTATTATTCTTGATTTGAGTCATGATATCACCAGACTTCTGGATAATATTAATCAGGTTTATAATTATGATTATCTTTGGAATAAGCATGTTCTGCAATTTTCCTATTATCCACTCTGGTTATTCAACGTTCGAACTGAAAATGACATCATGAAAGATATTGAGGAAGATTTTGAAATCTATAGGAAGATCCATAACATCAGTGTTCTAAGTGCTTGGGCTGATAACCGCGAACAATATTTGGCTAAAGCTATACCTGAATTATTAGGAATGTATGTCGACTTGAGATTTTTCGAAAATCGCATAAGAAAGCAGCTAATGCCGATCAGGCAAGATTTTATTGAGAAGGACCATGCTTTGTCTATTATGATAAAGACTTCTTATTATATTATTTCAAGAATACCGTTTTATTATATTAAAAATATCTGGTAGCACTTCCCGTAAAAAGTAACAATTGAACCTCTTACTCGATGCTGCAGGTTTTAAAGTTTGACAGTGCGCATTTGATGTAAAAATTAAACCAGACTACTGCTATGACTCCTGCATCAAGCCCAGCGAGATACGATCAACACGACAACAGCAGACTGATAGAGTAGGATTGCATTCCAATTTTATAATTGTCAAGTGTCGTTAGTGCTAATTCGTCCTCTTTCTGTTGTTACTGATTTTCTAGATGCTTTGAGCGATTCGCTGAAAAGTATTTCTCCTTCTGCTCGACTTACGGCTATTCAAAAAACGGTACTAACCACTCTGATCATGGGGATTATTGTCACTGAAACACTCAACTGGGCAGCCTTTGAACGAAGGAGTCTGGGGGAATTCAAGTGGTTCCGTTGCAAACTGACATCGATTATACACCTGCTACCTTATATTCAGTCTTAGCAGTTTAGTTGAGCTTTTTACTATGGACTTTTCCGGTCGCCACTTTCCCACAGACCTCATTCTCCAGACAATCCGTTGGTATCTGCGCTATAGCTTGAGCTATCGGGATCTAGAAGAAATCCTGGAAGAGCGTGGCGTCGAGATCCATCACACCACTCCCTATCGCTGGGTTCAGGAATACGCGCCACAACTGGAAGCGGAACACCGTAAACGTCGCAAGCCTTATGGTACCTCCTGGTGTATGGATGAAACGTACATCAAAATCAAAGGCGAGTGGGTCTGCCTCTACAGGGCAGTCGATACAGTGGACTTCCTGCTGACCAAAAAGCGTGACAAGAGGGCGGCCCTGCGATTTTTTAGGAAGGCTATTCGCCTCAACGGTATGCCCGAGAAAGTGACCATCGACAAGAGCGGGTCTAATACAGCGGCCCTGGAACAACTCAACAAAGAACAGAAAAAAACGGATCAGCCAAAGATCGAGATCCGGCAGATCAAATACCTGAATAACCTGGTAGAGCAGGACCACCGAGGGATCAAACGAAGGACAAAACCCATGCTCGGATTCCAGAGTTTCAAAACCGCCCGGAGATCTCTCAAAGGTGTGGAGTTATGTCATAGCATCCGCAAAGGCCAGTACGACAAAACTCAATCAGCTAATGGCTGGGATTACTTTTATTCTCTCGCAGTCTAATTGTGTCTGGAGGATAGGTCTCTGTGTTCTATCGAAAACTTTGCAACAGAACCGTAAATCTCGCTCAGCTCATTTTTTGTCGTTTACCGAGGTAAGGAAGTGTCACTATAAGAGAGTCTGGCCGCGATTCCTGTCGCTTTCTTTTTCGGTCTTGCTTGTGTGATTCAAGCTTCTTCAAAACATCACAAATGGACTCTGCTGGGTGACGCTTTCTTTTTGCGGCTCCATCAATGATCACCTGGCACCAGACTTTCATGAGTTCAAGATGATTATCAGCAGATTCGGAAGGTGTGATGAGTGTTTTTAGCCATACTTCCAGTTCTCTGGGGTGGCAGGAGGCTAATGGTTGGTTATGCATTAACAGGCTTTCCAGATCCCCAATCCTATCCCAGATAGATGACGTAAGAGTTTTTTCTTGTGGAAATGCCCTTGTAAACTTCTTTTGGGCTTGGTTATAGGTTTCTTGACTATTAATAAGGTGAAGTTGTTTCCGAATTTTCTTCTCTTTGCTCATGGCTGTATCCTTCCGCGTTTCATAACCGTGTGGCTTAAATGCACGAACGGTAGCCTGAATATCAGGTGCTGTAGCTGTAGCTGTAGCTGTAGCTGTAGTCGTAGCTTCGTATTTCAGTAAGGCCTTATATCTTTTGCAGGTGGATGAAAAATTTGGATTGCTTGTTTTATTGGCCACACTAAGTGATGGAATCGGTTTTCGATACTTATCCAAGTACTGTTGAAGTGTTAAAGAGGTTCCTGATTCAGTTGCTCTGCTGACAACAGAGCTTAATTGTTTCTCGGTGAAGTCCATCTTCGATCCTTGACAATTTTTAATCAGTATTGCGGGCATTTCGGTTTTTTTTATACGGTGTTGAGATATGTGTGGGGATCCAGCTTTAGTCACCTGAACTATATTTTCAGGTGTTTGAGAAACGGTTTCTATAAGCCACTGATCCAACTCTGGTCTTTTTGTAAATGCCTTTACAGCTTTAAGCGCAAAAACACCACAGGAGCTCAAGTCCATTTGACTGGCAAACTCTGGTGTTAATACATGGATCTCTATCTTACGTTTCAAATTCTTGATGGCTTCCAGTATTTTTTCCCTGATTGTTTTGGCTATACCATGATTAAAGCCGAGGGTTTCATGTATATAGATGATCAATTGGCTACTTTTCCTTATGATACGTACAGCCACAGTGTGGTCGTCGGTACAAGTGACGATTATATTCATGGGGGCTGGTGTATCATTAGCGAACATGCTGCGCAGTTTGCATTTTATTTTGTCTGGTGTATCGCATACCGAAGTTGATACATGTGCTTCTACCAAACGTGTGAGTATTTCGCTTGTCAGCATGTATTCGCCTTCATTCATGAGGGTGTAAACATCTTTATTTTTGATAGGGGGGTCAACCGGCTCCGTTTCTATCAACAAGGGATTACTGTCGTAGTATTTATTCTTGATGTTATAGCGGCCAGCACAAGCCCAATTTTGATTGGGCAACAGATTATTGCTGACCAGCAGTATTCCAGAACCAGGGGTTAAAGTTATTACTTCCTCGCTATATTCCAGTGTTAGCGTATTAGTTTTGTCTTTGTTATACAGTGCTAATGTAATAATTGATGCAGATGGATTGATTATAAAGCGTTGCTTTTCTCTATGGTAGATGAAGGAAGGCTTCTCCGCCGACTCATCAGTAATTATGTCAGCTGGTAGTTCATTTTCTGTCCAGGCAGCGCCAAGTGAGGGACTGCGAGAATGAATGGCATTCAGCATCAACAGCCGGAGATGTTCGGTGTTCTTGGTATTCGGATCAAAATCAAAAACAGATATTAGGGCACGTCTTCGAATAGGCAACGCTTGCCTTAGATCATCAGATATAAGCTCCCTACGAGATTCTGGCTTCACGCTATAGCTCCAGTAAGGGAGACTATCTTTAATACTATAACTTTGGGATAACGTGATGTGTGGTAATAGAGTTGAGTCGTCTAGAAGAATCTGTTGCTTGAGGGATTGTGTTATCGTGCTATTCAGCGAGGGGAGCGCCCCTATGGGCTCATCCTTCACGGTTGTCTCCATTGGAATTTCGCCCATGGACGGCACCTCATGAAGCTCATTCTGAACGGATTGAATCCGATAATGCTCTGGAGTCATACCCTGTTCTATCTGTGCAGTGACATCAAAGAAAGTTGATCCCTCTGAGGTTACGAGCGGTGAAGGTGTAGTTGCCAGTGTATCAACTTGCTGCGATAAGACAGTGTGTGTCGGGGAAACCTTTCGAATTGCTTTCGTGTTGTTTTGTTCAACGCCTTGCTCGGTGGCAGAAAGTGGAGGTTCTGGTTGTTTGGTTTTAAGGGATCCAAGGAGTGATTGGGTAGAAGAATCTGTATAACTCTCCGGCTTTTTTGACGGAGATGTCCTATGGATAAGTGTCTGAACCGGAGCGTCGACGGCTGTAACTGTTGCACCCATGCTGATACCTACAGGCGAGGTAGGTACTAGGACTGCTTTCGAAGTATTGTTTGAGCCTAGGGGGGTAGGCTCGATATTCCCCCTTCCTACTTTATTCATCTCATAGTTACCCAATATTCAGTTATTGAATATTTGGACAATTAAAATGAAAAACCGTTGCTAACAAGGCAGTTAGGCAGATTGACCCCTTTTTTATGAGCCCCCTGAAAGGTTAAAACCACCGGCTTTAGAGAGTCTCCCGCAAAAAAAGAACTGCCTATAGAAGTGGTCATTGATCAGCTTCAACAACGAGTCATTTGGGATGACATAACCAACTACTACGAGTCCATAGGGCGGACAGAAAGCTATCAGGAGCGTTTGCTGTTGGGGTATGCCATTTGATGAAAGTTCAATTCAATCGTCTTAAAGCTGATAAGTGATGAACAATATTAACTAAGCGGAAGGAGTCACTTCATGAGGTCTTTGAGCACGACACTGTTTTCTAACAAGAATGACGATACCCTGCATCAGTGCCGGTAATAAAGGTAAAACAACTGGATTAAAACATAAACTTACAGAGCCAAGGATTACGTTAACTACCTTTGAGTTGTCTGCACTTAAACCAGAGTGGTTAATGTCAAAATCAGAACAAAGGAATGTGACAGACTGAATTGAAGTGATGTTACCTTCGCAAAGATCTCTTTGCTCACAAGCCTCCTGTAATGGGATATGGCAAGTGATAGAGTTGATATTCGGCTCCCCCCAGACATTCGGTACTATGTTAAATCCGAAGATTAATAGTGTCGTTTGAGTTGCATAACCAAAGATTCCAGAAACAAGCATAGCTATATCGCGAGATTGTTTAATGAGTGGTCTTTCGATACCTATATACCATGGAAAAAGCAATCTTGTCAGTAGATTAAATTTGGACGCAACGGCATTAAGTATTGAGCCAGCTTGTGCTGCAGTACCATCAAGCCTCTCTATTTTATTACTGAGGACCTTCAAATCATTATCAATCGCTTCAGCGTGATCGTCGTCATTATGTTTTTTTTCAGATAGTTTTCTCTCCAAAGTATGAATATGTCTAGCCAACTCTTTCAAAGCTTGGTCATTAGTTGAAGAACCTTTATTCAAAAAATCATTACCACTGCCTGCTGGACTTACGACGGGTACAATAGGTTCAAAAACCGGTGATTCACTTTGCTCACTCTCACCTTGTTCTTCAATAGTCCCCGGATGATGTATGCCTGTTTGAATACATGGTGATATCGGTACATTTCCATCGAGTGAAAGTGCTTCAAGAAAAGCGCTAACCTGTGAAAGACTCCAGCCAGCGCACAGGTGCAGTTCTATAGTATGGGTGATTTGTTCTTCATCAAGATTATTTTGCGGAACAGTAAAGCAATATTGGGTCGTGTTAACTAGAGATGAGCTTTGGAGTGTTATTCCTTCACTGGGAATGACTGCACAAATAGTACCTGTAGAAATCTTTAACTGTGATTTTTCTGCACTCAGTGTTAAAACCACTTTATGATAATTTTGATTTTCGCTTGGCGGAGTGTAATGAGTTGCATGGGAGTCGTTAATGAACAAAAAAAACAGAATTACGAGTGTAGACGATAGCATCAGAATGCGGACTATTTTCATATACACTCTCATCATACAGGTCGGTTAGTGAGCAGTCTTAGTATAGTAGTGATTTCTGTTGCAAACTGACGTCGATTTATAAGCCTGCTACCTTATATTCAGTCATAGCAGTTTAGTTGAGCCTTTTACCATGGACTTTTCCGGTCGCCACTTTCCCACAGATCTCATTCTCCAGACCATCCGTTGGTATCTGCGCTATAGCTTGAGCTATCAGGACCTAGAATCCTGGAAGAGCGTGGCGTCGAAATCCATCACACCACTCCCTATCGCTGGATTCAGGAATACGCGCCACAACTGGAAGCGGAACACCGTAAACGTCGCAAGCCTTGTGGTACCTCCTGGTGTATGGATGAAACCTATATAAAGGTCAAAGGTGAGTGGGTCTATCTCTATAGGGCCGTTAAGAGGCTGATACCGTGGATTTTCTGCTGACCAAAAAGCGGGACAAGAAGGCCGCGCTGCGATTTTTCAAGAAGGCTATGCGCCTCAATGGAATGCCCGAGAAGGTCACCATCGACAAGAGCAGGTCTAATATCGCTGCCCTGGAACAACTCAACAAAGAACAGAAAAAAACGGGTCAGCCAAAGATCGAGATCCGGCAGATCAAATACCTGAATAACCTGGTAGAGCAGGACCACCGAAGGATCAAACGAAGGACAAAACCCAGGAGACAACTGGCAAAACCTATCAATACACTTAAAACTACCTTGCGATGATGTAAAGTCTTTAAAGGAAAATTCCCTTTTATAGATTATCAATAGTCCTTGAAAATTAAATATTCTCGTATAAATGTTTCTT
This sequence comes from Oceanospirillales bacterium, assembly GCA_004762125.1. GTDB lineage: Bacteria > Pseudomonadota > Gammaproteobacteria > Pseudomonadales > Endozoicomonadaceae > Endozoicomonas_A. The sequence continues at coordinate 9,655 of SIHQ01000028.1, forward strand.
CTGAAGCTTGACAAGAGATAGTTGCCAGAGTTCCGTCCGTGATTATTTTCTTATTCAGTCACGAAGAGAGCTGTTATTTGATCGCTCTTGTTCGAGAAAAATAATGCAGTTGCTATCTATACATAGTATTGCTCGGTAAGCATGATTCGAACTATCTGGAATGTAATAGGTTGCAGGTTCGTGAGCTCCGGAGTTACTTTCTTCTATTGATGATGGAAGTGTGCACAATTCAATAGTTTCTTCTGATTCTGCTGCCGTTCCTGGCTCAATAATCAGCGATTCTACAGGAACTTCGGTTGTATATGTTTCTTCTGCTGCGTCCTCTGTATGTTGTGGAGCAATATTTATGGCCTCAAGGAATTGAGAATAGTCGTGAATGTTATCTAAGTGCTCAAGAATCTTATCCTCTTCAAGGAGATAATAGCACCCTGGAAAGCAACAGCCCCTTAAGCAATGATTTTCTCTAATATGACGTACTATCTCATTGCAATAATCATACGGCCTCTCACTGATGAGGCAGGTCTGGCACCGATAAATTTTATCAGCCATCCTCATATGTATATCTATTACTGCAGCAGTAGACATCGGGTCACCGACGTTGCCAATAATGCTGCAACAGGTATCGCAGATGATGTCATCGCCATTAACTTGAATCGATCGAGAGCTTGAATGCGAACTATATAATTCTGGATTATGAGTCATAAGGTGCTCATCAATGATTTGCGCATCGTTTCCCGAAAATTTACATGATGAATAAGGGCAGTGGAGTCTCTGAAATAATCTGTCTTTAAAACCAGTTCGGCACCCGGGACATGAAGGATTTTCTGACATTATTGCTTGCGCACATTTCCTACAGCTTTTGAACTTACAACATGGGTAATCAATTAGAGGGTGGAACTCATAGCAAATGACGCAGGTTTTTAGTGATGCGAGAGGAGCTAAAGCTAACTCTGTTTGACGAAATGATTTTCGGCAAAAATTGCAGTAAAAAGGTTTTCTCTGACTGTCCTGAGGTTTAAGCTCGCGGTTACAATCAGGACAGTTTTCTGCAAACACCGACCCAGTTAGAATCAGTAATATTGAACTGGCTAAAAAAACAATAATTGAGTGTTTTAAGTCAGTAATACTAAGGTTCACGAATAGCCGTTAGTGTTGATGAAAGACAGTAAGTCTAGTACATATTTTTATCTGTTTTACTAATTATTCAGTTGATTAGCTGAAGTATTCATCTATCGTGAACAGCTCCGAATATGCACGACAGTATTGCTATATAGGTAGATTTTAACACCATCGTTCCACTTATTTCTTGACAAAATAAATTGCTATTTAATCTTCCTGACTTACGCTTCAGTGAACCACATAATAGCGGGACTAATCTGATGATAAGGCGAAGCGAAAAAAAACCTGAATGGCAGGCACTGTGGTTTACTTTTTTAATAACGTTTTCTTTATTAACTCTGTCCTCACTGACCTCCGCCAGTTGCCCAATTTGTGGAGGTTCTACCTATTTGGCTGGAGACGATCAAGTTTGTAAAAAGTGTGGAAATCTGGATGAACCAAAATCAAAATTGTCAAGTGCGCTGATGTCAGCAGCAGATGCAGCAAGTCAGAATCAAGGGCAAGATATCAACCCTCATTTACAACGGTACATTGAAAACGTAGTTCAACCCGAATGCCAGGTTCCTGATAGCGATGACGAAAATCGCAGGTATCATGCTCAACGAGTCCAAAAGATAATTAAAGATTTTACAGAAAAAAAATCTGACATTGTAATTGATAAATTTCAGCTAGGAAATACCCAAGACCTCGATAACACTACCTACTATTATCCTTTATTTTCAACCCAAGAACTCACAGTATTAACAGAACTCTATTACTTCATTACTGTAGCTACTACTGATACCTATGATGCAACCGCCGATACTGATACCTATGATGCAACCGCCGAAAGCACTAGATTGCTTGCTTATTTATGGACTGCAGCACAAATTTTAACACAAGTAGGTCAACAAAGATTTGATTCCGAAACAAACGAAATTGCCTTTTTGGCTAGCGCACTCCGCTTCGCAATAGGCGCAATGACAGGCATAGGTAATCTTAGTACTGAACAACAGGCTGTCAGTTCATTTCTTAACATACTAATGAGCGCGCTGGAAAATCATGCAATAGAAAATATCGAATCAAATGAAGCTATAGTAGCTTCACAAGCTCGCAACAATCGCATAGTAAGTATTGATACTGATTTAGACAGCGGGGCACTACTACCAACAGCTGATAGCCCACATATATCTTATGAGTTTAAAAACAACAATGAAGTAGTCGAAAGAGCCTTCATCAACAGAGTAGAAATAAACGGAAGAGTATCGTACGTAATACACCTGATGTATGCCAAAATGACAATTGTTATTCCAGAAGCTCGTCAAGTTCGGGATTTTAAAGAGCTACTTGATGCCCTTCGCATGCTTCACAACCCAATACACCAAAAATTAGGACATCACTTTATGGGAACTCAATTACAAGAGGCTCATGTTGGTGCACTCAGAGACAGCAGAAATATCGGTTTAATAAACGTTCTCGAAATGGGCTTTGGCGTTACTGCTTTCGCTTATTCTATCTACAGTTGTTTTGCGAGCAGCGAAACACCTATTAGAAACATCGTTACTTCATCTGGTCTCTGGATTGCTTTTCTAGCATTAGCCCGATACAACCATCAATACCATAAGAATTGACGTAACTGCTCATATTTAACGGGCAAAAACAGTTTCCTGTTGACCTGATGCTTGCTGTCTTTGTACGGGACAAAACTTTCTAGAGTCAGTATTCACAAGGCTTTGGAGGGTATGAGCTGACCCTCCCATCAAGTATCCTGTGTGGTCTCTAACCTCCATACAGTTTACCGAAGTCGTACATGGAAGAAGTCAGCTCATTGGCCGAGAAGCTTAAGGCTCATTTACCTTGGCATCAAGCCCGAATCATCTTTTTATCCCAGTTTATTCTGTCTCTGATCCTTAGCCGTTCAACCAACTTGTATCGTGTGGCTGAGGCGTTTCAGACATCAGCACAAGTCGACTCCAGCCATCGTCGTATTAAACGTTTCTTTTCCGGTTACACGTACTGTTACGAGCAGTTGGGAAGGCTTATTCTCAACTGGCTGCCATTGGATCGCTATCTTCTCTGCATGGATAGGAGCAATTGGCAGAACGGCTCTAAACACGTGAATTACCTGGTAATCTCCATTGCCTGGCAAGGTGCTTCGATTCCCATCGCCTGGATATGCCTTGAAAAGGTGGGTGGCAACTCAGGTACGAAAGAGCGAATCGCTTTGATGAAGCGCGTTCTGGTACTCACTCCTGCCGAGAAGATTGAGGGTATTTTGGCTGATCGAGAATTCATTGGTCATGACTGGTTTCAATGGCTCAATGACCATCATTTGCTCTGCAGGCTTAGGGTAAAAAATAACCTGAAGGTGACTGATCGTAATAGTAATGAGACGACGACCGGACGACTATTTCGGAGTGTAAAATTCAATCAAACAGTTATTTGGAACAGTAAGAAAAAAGTGTCCGGTGTTTCCCTCTATATTGGTGCACACCGCAGCTTGAAAGGCCTTCTCATTGTTGTAGCAACCCAAGAGCCTGACAGTATGATCAGTGATTATTATAAACGCTGGGGTATAGAAACCTTGTTTGGCTGCTTGAAAAGTCGAGGGTTTGATTTGGAGTCTACCCATATGACAGATCCTAAGAAAATGGACAAGCTGATGGGGATATTAGCACTGGCATTTTGTTGGTGTCTGATAGCGGGTCACTGGGAACACGGCGAAGCTTCAGAGTTTCCCCTTAAAAAGCATGGTCGACCCGAGAAAAGTTTATTTCGTCTAGGAATTGATATCATTCGGCGAGTGCTCAAGAATTACTGTGCAAAAAGCAACCATGACAATTTTTTGAGGCTATTGAATGTTTTTGTCCCGTACTTAGGTTTCAGGCATTACATTAGCAGCTTTAACAATGTGTCTTTTGAGTTGGATCGGAGCCAGGTTGACGCTCATTGATTGGTTCGCAATCGGACTTTAACAATATGATCTCACCAAACTCATTAAGATGATATGCCTGTGCATTCCATGTGCCAGACAATCCATTTAGAATCATTTGATTGTGAACTCCACAAGGAAGTTCTTCAGCCGAAACAGAACTGCTTATTAGCAAGATCACTTTACTAAAAATGACTAATATAAACGGCGATTTCATAATAACCTCATGCTTATTTACTACGTATGGAGAATGAAAGGTTATATCTTCAGAACACAAATGTGTAAGAACGAAAAGCTATAAATATTATGCTGTTACTTTAGCCATTTACTCGGGATAGGGAGGTACTTCACGATACCTCTCCTTCCACAGCACCCTTAATTTTCTTGGCAGCAAGTTTAATGAGGTGCTTATATTCAGGAGATACTTAAACAGTAATCATAATAGAAAGTGACGTTAAGGCAGTAGAAAGGCGAAGATACCCCGGTAAGCTTTGCTATGCTATGTTCCTAGGCTCATTACCTTAACGCCGATCTACTCTTCGATAGATTATGGATAAGATGCAAATGAAATTACTTGTTCTTTCCTTAGCAATTGTTATCAAATGTTTGTGCCTATTTTTTTTCCTACCTTTATTAGCTAATGCCAATGGAACCGTTGTTCACCACCAAAAACATGGAACGATAATACTTTCTACAGACCAGTTTTCTCAAAAGCAGCATGATGATGAAGCAATATCTTTAGAATGGAATTTTGCATTAGAATCTGTTTTTACTCTTAATCTTTTTTTAACTCGCCCGTGCTCAATTAACAGCCAGCAATCTATATTGGTTTACGAAGGAATGTCTCCGATTCAAGGTTATTATCATTGCAAGATAACAACAACAGAAAACAGAGGAAGCCTTCAAGTAATCAGTGAAGGGGAGTTATTGGATTCTCTGAGTTACGTAGAAACCAGTGAAGAAAACATTCCATGGACTGTCATCATCAAACGCTCTGCCAATGACACAAAAGAACGAGATAATTTAATAACTACTCCTCTTGGCACGATACCATCAACAATAAAACCAGAAATTTTTCATGGTGGTGGTTCAGGGTATCCCGGTCAACCGTACGATCCCAAACAGCGAAAAAAGGGAGAACGGTTTGTGACTGAGCTGGGTATCGGCATTGTTGCCACCTTGGTCAGTGTTTCACAAAAAAATGATGAAAATGAGTCAGGCATTATTAGTATCAGAATATCTTCGGAGCAAGGTGATTTTTATGACATTATCTCATTTAAAGAGTGGCTTGATTTGAAAAAAGAAGGTAAAGCCCACCTCACTGGATTAATGGAATTTCTTCAAACGACTCATCAGAGATATAGTGACTCAGTAGCATTGATAGAGCAGATTCTGGAGGGCCAGGATCAGGATATTATTTTTGAAAAGGATGATGAATATCTATCTGAACTAATCAACAACCTTAAGCCCCCACGACAAATTCAGATCGTTGTCTCGAATTCTCCGGAGATAGTGTATCTGGGAGGGAAGAAGAAAGGGAAAGCTAAAACTACTGTGCCCAAGGATAGCAGCGGTAGTCATCAGGAATTCTCTTCTGATTCAACACAGCCTTCTGGGCCATCAGGCTCTCAGGCTTCTCACACTGACGAAGACAGTCTGCAACCTCCTCCACCACCACCGAGTGAAGAATCACTTGCTGCAACCCAGGTTGACGCTACTGAACTCGATATTTATAACATTGTTCTCTTGAGCGGAAACCATGTCTCTGTAATTACGCCACAATTTATCACTGCATTGTACAGCGCTGACTTATTGCCGTGGAGCCAAACCCTTAATCTTTTAGATGCAACCGCAGCTAATGGTCATTTCTCCAGCGAGAAGGGTTTACAAATATTCAACTCTGTAATTGCTATAGTGAATTCATATCATGATGTTGAGAAAAAACTGTTATTTCTTCGACTGTTGCATACTTACTTACGAATAAACAGCCGTGAGTCTTTTTTGAAGCGTTTAAAAGAAAATACTCCACCAAAGCATCATGCGTCGATCGCTGGATTCTTTGAATTCAGCCCTTCACTTTTCAATGCTTCATCATACAACGCTTTAAAAAAACTGATTACTCTCTCGCTATTGATCCCTGGAAAAGCTGAACAATTATTAGGCAGATTCTCTAGGCAAAACGATTATTATTTCCAGCCAATCTTTCAGGTAATTCTCATGCTCGAAGAGATCAACTTAACTGAGGATTTGAGAGTCTGCTGGCAATACCTTAAAGGTCTGTTAGAAACAGATGGTTTTACGAGTATCGCACGTATTTCAGAAGATATCAGGAAAAGAATTATTAACTTCGAAGATGAACTTAATCCGACAGGAACACCTCTAAGAGGGATTATCGGACTTGAGTGCATGCTGGATAATACCCTTTTATCGAACGCTGGCGATAGAGATACAAACACACCTGTTTTAACCCGATTTCATTGTCTGACGCCAGAATTCAAAGTGGCTCACATGCTCGCTCACGATATAATCGAATATAATTCGTTTAATTATGACCTTTTTGAAAAACGCTTTGATGAAAAGAGCTTTGATGAAATTTTACTGACTCTAGCTTTGTTAGTACACAAATTGCATAAAAAAGGTAAAATTAATTCTCATCAGTATCAAATTTCTATAGATTTTTTAAAAATGCATTATGAGGTCTCTAGAGGTACTTATCCTGAAAAAATTATCACTAGATCTGCTTTAGCTTTAGCACTTGGCATTAAGATAACAGTATCACCCGAAAATAGTACGATACATTATTTCAACATAATTAGTAAACATAATGGTTACCAACGTTATTCTTTGTTCAAGGCTTTGATAAAAGAACTTAATAGTGTTTATCAGTTTTTTAATCGATCTACAGCTCAACAATTATCTGAATTACTCAAAGCATTAGAAAAAAATGTGGTAGAAATCGGTGCTGGTCACGGCATGCTTAGTGAGATTTTAGAGACTACAGGGTTTTCAGTATTAGAAACGACAGATTTAGAATCGAAGTTTTTCCCTCTTTTTAAAAATAGAGTTACCCGTGCATCAGCTATTAACACCATAGAAAAACATGGCGAGAGTGTCGTTTATATAGTTGCTAGCCCTGATGCTGGAATGATGGAAGAAATTTTGCGATCAGATCAAAAAATTATGATTCTTCAAATAGGAAGTGCCTTACAAACCCTAATAAAGCAATCGGCAAAGACTTGTTATCAAATTCCTTTGCGTATGGACGCCTTCAACCCCATATATTCTACACAGGAGACCAGTTTATTGCTCATTAATTTTGATGAAAGCCAACAAAAATCCACTGAAGAGAAAGTCCCTCTAGAATTCAGAGTGACGGCAAAGAATGATCGTAAGAAGAAATAGACTCTTATGAGGCTTTGTTGAAATGCTCATTTTTTATCATCTACTGCAACGAAAATAATCGATTACAATGACGCTAATTACACATACTTTGTCGCCCGTTGTGTATTGATTAGATATTTCCTCAACCAGTTCTTTAATACGTTGTCGCACAGGCTATAGCGAAGGTAACAGCGAATGATCTGGAGAATGAGTTCTGTGAGAAAGTGGGACCGTAGAAATCCATGGTAAAGGCTCAACTAAACTGCTATGACTACTTATAAGGTAGCCGGTTCAAAAGTATCCATCAGTTTGCAACGAAACCGATTTAACATATTGTTATGGCTTTGTTGAATCGCTCATTTTTTAATCATTTACTGCAACGAAAATAACCTATTACAATGACGTCAATTACTCATACTTTGTCGTCCGTTATGCCCTATAAATTCAACGAATCTAAACGTCACCACATCCCCAGACAAAGGTACAAACTCAGCAACTGGAGTGACAACAATCAGTCACTGAAAAACCGGAGGCGTATCGATGTGTGGATCAGTGATGATGTTGAATCATGGTGGACTCATAACGAATAAGGATAGATTGCGCCCAGCCGCAATCTTATCCGGTTGTTGCACAAGCCTGAGTTGATTTATGGTAAAGGTAGTCTATTGAAGATATCTTTTCTTGCGGGTATTAAATCAGAGCGTTTTTTCTGAACGCTCTTTATTCAAGATGTAAGCTAACCGACCACTGAATAATAGTAGTCTGACGCTTTATCATTCTGTAGGACGACTTTTTATTTCCTCCGTTCTTGTGAATGGCGATGAGTATTTCTGGTTGTTAACTCAGGTCGGTTTCATAACACGGAATGTTATGTGCTTCATGGATTCACCACACGCCTTGCATTTGAATACCGGTCGAATGATGGCTTTTATAGGGCTGATAATGACGTTGAGAAGCAACTGCACCAAAAACAGTCGCTTCTTCGCATTGCTGTGTAGAAATCCGTAATCCCGAGATCGACGGAAGCGTTTGGGAAGGACGTGTTTTAATACCAGCCACAAAAAATCTTCGCCGGACAGCGTTCGGGTGTCTTTTTTGCTGTGACCTGGCAATAAAGAATGCTCGTATTTTTTCAGAAACCGATCACCATACTGATCGGCAATGTCAGCGAGATTCATTGACCGTCTCCTTTTAAGTTAAGAGCGTCGATCATATGATTCATGGTTTTCTGAGTATTCAGTTGAACTGTTTCAGTGGGAACAACTCAACAAAGAACAGGAAAAAACGGGTCAGCCAAAGATCGAGATCCGGCAGATCAAATACCTGAATAACTTGGTAGAGCAAGACCACCGAGGGATCAAACGAAGGACAAAACCCATGCTCGGATTCCAGAGTTTCAAAACCGCTCGGAGATCTCTCAAAGGTGTGGATTTATGTCATAGCATCCGCAAAGGCCAGTACGACAAAACTCAATCAGCTAATGATTGGGAATACTTTTATTCCCTCGCAGTCTAATTGTGTCTGGAGGATGGGTCTCTGTGTTCTATCGAAAACTTTGCAACAGAACCTTCGAACCTTCGCACCTTCTCTCGCATCTTGCCCATCACGAGGTGACACTGACTGCATCTGCTTTGTTGTATACGACCATATCTTCTTTCGGGTGAGCTGACCCGTTACCATCAGTATTCGCTTTCCTCAGAAAGCCTGTCGAAAGAACATTTAACATTCAGGTAAGTCAGACTAACAATACAGCAACTCCGAAGCTTATCTGGTGTCTATTCATCAGACGCTAATACACTTTGGAGTTGATTTACCATGGAGGGAATGAAACGTGTTCACGTTGGGGCTGCCCAGGGCTACCACTATGAGAGCGAGGCTCCAAGCCCGAAACGATCTCGTATAGATTCGGAAGATGCGCAGTGTTGCCAGTCAGCCCAGGCCGATCAGCAACCAGACGCTCCTTCATACAACGGTTTTTTGATCAGTTCTGAAAAAGAGCTTGAAACCCTGCTGGTTCATTACCGTAACAAAGGGGCGGTAGCCCTGATACAGGACCCCGAAGCGTTACAGCAGGAAGACCTGTTAAAGCGTATTCGATTAACCGGTCAAGGTCAGGTTATCAGTGAACCGGGGTTGTTGCTTAGCGGCAAAAAGACCACTCTTCTGGTGGATTTTCGAGAAATGTCCCCTGGGCAGATTGCCGAGCTGAACGAGTTGTTTGAACAACCAGCCCGGATAGGCGGTTGCCCTCTTCCTCCTCAAGTAGAGATTGTATCAATCATCAGCTCCGGTAGGCTTCACGACGCGAAACAGGGTTCTGACTCAAGTCCTGCCGGGGACTTCTGGCGTCGTATCAGCCGTCCCGGCACTCAGTGGAAATTTGATCAGGTTATCCCCGATGGTGAATTGATAAGCAGTCAACTTAAAAAAAGGGTCCCCCCTTTGGATGTCCAGCAGATGGCTGCTCTTCCCGCTGATGGCTCTCTTCCCGCTGATGGCTCTCTTCCCGCTGATGGCTCCTCCGTCACCATTGACTTTACAGGCAACGATAACTGGCGAGCGCTGCTCTGCGGTGCACCCGGCATAGATGAGCAAGGTCGGCTTGTGTATTCAGAGGGAGAGCTTGCCCGCATAACCCCAAACAGTCAGGTGATTCTGAAAGGGGCGCCCTGGTATGATGCTTCATTTCGGTTCTGGCTGGAGTCAACGCTGCGCGAGGGAGCGTTTCAGGCCAATGGAGAGAGCTGTTTCCTGCCTGAAGGTTTACACTTTTTTCGTGCTGACTTAACCGAAAAGGATATTCAGTCTTTATTTAATGTTGTTTCCGTTAATGCCGTTGGAAGTAAGCCTGTATCGCCTGTCTATCTGAACAGCAGTAATTTTGCTTCAGTGATGAGTCAATGCTGTCTGTCAAAGGCGGGTGAACTGAAGGCAGAAGATACGTTTAGTGCTTACCTCGGTGAAACCAGAGAGCTGCTGATTACCAGTAAGCTGAACCATCAGCAATGGCTGGTTTTACTGAAGCAGATTCAAAGAGTGCAGAGCGAACGACAAAACACTCTGACATTATGGGTCAGCCAGACAGAAGAGCAACCGGAGGCTTTGCAGCCGCGGCTAAAAGCGATGTCTGTCAACCAGAACCCCTTTCAAACTGATGCCCTGCAGGGTACGGAGGCACAGTCTTCACGGGTAGCTTCCATACGGGTGACCGAAGATCGTTTTGACAGGAATCTTTATGAGAGTTCTCATGAGAGCTTTCATGAGAGCTTTCATGAGAGTCAGCAGCCTCCTTTGGTTATCGATATTACCCCTGACACGCAGCTTGAACGTCTTGTGCAAAGTATGAGAATGAACTCGCTTCAGCATCGGTCATTCGATGTGCAGGACACCTGTTTTCTGCAAGCCCTGAAGCAAGGGAGAAAGGTGATTATGCGGGGTATTGAGTCTAACCCTGAGCTGCAGTTGGCGCTGGAAACGCTACTGACTGACCCTCCCTTTTTGTGGGTTCAGGGCAGAAAATTTGAACTGTCCAATGCCAGGATTGAAGTATTGTGGCCTCCGGGTAAAGTATCGGCTTCCCCGATTTGGCAGTCGCTGGTCCATGAGTCTGATCAGAATTCAATGGAATGTGAAGTCGATAGAGGCAGGGGTATCTGCGAAGATCTGGGCATTCCCCCTGAAAGTCGTGCCGGGGTTATTACGTCTCTACAAACAGTAGAACAATTGCATCAGGCGATGTTGTCCATACCCTCAGGCAAAAATATACCTCTCACGCCTCCTCGCTTAACAACCGCCACTCTGAGCAAGGTGATTCGTCAGGCTCGACTGGAAGCAGAACTTGATCAGTCAAATGCGTGTACGCCATGGCACTGGCGTAAAGCGGTCAATTCTGTTTTATTGAAGGAATATCGTGGCAACCGGGAAGTGTACAGCTGGTTAAAAACGCTTTCGGCGTATTTATTTTGTGACGAGGCTGAGGAAGCAAACCGTTGTGATATCCGTCAGTTGACGTCTCTTCTGAAGAGTAACCCTTCACTGAACCCTGACAGCCTGGCCAAAAACTACTGGCAGTTTGCCCGATGTTTTGGCTCTGCCCTGTTTTCAGTGCCTCCCATGTCATTCCGACCACAGCCCGATAACAGTGCTACAGAGAGGCTTATTCGTGAAATTATTATAAAGGCACCTGAAGTCATGCGTCCTTCTCTGGCGGTCGCTTTTAACAGGGATGGTGCAGAACATACCACTGATTTCCAGGATTACGATGCCCTGTTTGAGAAAATCCTGTCGGATGCTCTGCCAGTAGCCTACTTTCAGACAACCGAGTCCGTACGAACCATTATTCAAAAGGCTGCCAAAGCGGTACACAAGGTGATGGGTTCCCAGCATTTGGCAGATAGTCTGAACCAGCAGAGTGTGGTTGAGAGTGTGGTTGAGAGTGTGGAGGAGGTACTAAAACAGCAACTACCTCAGGTGAACCTGTCGGAACTCGAACAACAAAAACTGCCCGTTGACCTGATCACAGGACACCACGACCAGTATCACTGGCAAAACCGTCGTCTAAACCGGTTAACTGCGAAAGTGAAACAGCATCCGCTGGTGTTTCTGAAAGGGGATACGGGCGCCGGTAAAAGCTGGTCTGCCAGAGCGGTAGCGCACCGGCTCAATCCCGATCAACCGCCCTTTGTGGTGACTGTTGGTCCGAACACCAGTGACAGGGAATTGTTTGGTGAAACCGTTCTTGAATCAAAGTCAGCACTCATGTCGGAAGCAATGTCGGAAGCAATGTCGGAAGCAATGTCAGTATCGATGGACGACGCTGACCAGGAGGCGGTACTGCACGAAGGGCCAGTATTACGTTGGGCTAAAAGTTCCGGTAATAAGCCCAGAATTTTGATCATTGATGAAGCGACTCTGTCCCAGCCAGGCTGTCTTGACTGGCTTAACGGTCTGTTTGCACAACCTGCCTTCATAACATGGCAGGGTGAACGCTATGAGTTATCAAGCAATCACCGGGTGATTCTGACCAGTAATCCGGAACATTACAGTGGCCGCTATTTGCATCCGGCGATTCGGCAGCAGGCTGCGATAAGTTATTATCCCGCTTTGTCAGACGACTTTCTTGGGGAGTGTATTGCCAGGCCGATGGTGAACGCTCTGTTGACCGGCGTTGATCACAGTCCCGGGCTGCAGGTTAAAACCACTGAACTGCTGAAAATACTCTGGCAACAATACCAAAAACTTTTACCCCGTCGGGAGTTTACACCAAGAGATATGCAGGCTGTGATTCAGCGAATGGGCGATTATCTGGCTATTGGTCACGATAAATCGGGTACTTCAGTGTTAACTCAGGAACAGCTTAACGGAGTCGCGCGTCAGTCGTTTATGGCCATAATAGGAGGGGAGCTGGGCAGGGAAAAAACGGCAGAGCTGAACGCACTGAATAGCTGGTTGAACGTTCACTGGCCTGAAAACCGGGAACCCCTGGACATCGCTGAGCAAGCCATTGAGCTGGACTTCATGTACCTGAAAGTACAGAGATTGAAGCTGCAAGCCCGGACTGGTTACGATTTTGACAATAAGGCTACGCGCGCTCTGGGCAGAGCCATCTGGTGGGAGCTTCAGGCGTCAGGCAAAGAGAAGTTAGCGAGCAGTTGTCACCAGGGACGACATGGCACATTGATTGAAGGGCCTCCGGGGCGGGGTAAAGACAGCCTGCTGGATGTAATGGCTCTGCACCATGCCCAAACTCTGAATCGGGCGATACCCGTTCACATCAATGCCAATATGAATAACTGGAATGAGGTGAAACAGGCGATAGAAAAGGCCAGAAGCAAGGGTGATATCGTTATTATCTCAGAGTTGAACTTACTGCCAAGCCAACACCTGGAAGGTATTCTCAACGAACTGCTGGACGGTGATTCAGCCCCTGGATTCCATTTGTTTTGCACCGTCAATCCTGAAGATTACAGCGGTCGCAAACCTTTGTCTCCGGCGCTGAAAAATCGTATGAACTGCCACTCTCTGCAAGATTATAGTTTTGAAGAACTCTATCATATTGTCGGCACACTTTGGCCTGAAAACCTGGAGGGAGTCAAACAGTTGGTCAGCTGGCACTGGCAGTTGCTGGATCAACTAAAAAAACACAATTCTTGTGTGATACCCACTGCCAGCAGTCTGGTGCAGCTGATCAAGGCTTGCAGAGACACTACCACAGGCAAAGCAGTACAGAGTGATCTGGAAAGTGAATTTTCCCAACATTATTACCTTTATCTTGAGGCCGCCTACTGCAAGGTGAGCGACTTGGAGTCTGCAACATCAGTGCCCCCGACTACTTGTGATGCACTGTCCGAACTGACTGACTGGCTTCATAACACTCTTGGTACAACATTGAGTGAGCCGGTGACACTGGTTAAAGGCCCTGTGTCTATTTATCCAGACAGAGCAGGGCGTTTGCAGTTAGGTCAGGATATACCGGAAGCGGACCAAACCTTTGAAATTATCCGTTTGCTGGCCGAACATCGCTGGCGCCAGACCGGGTTACCTGTCGTTGCCCCGGATCCTCAGCATGGTTTGCTCACGGCGATTTTCCGGGAATGGCAACAACAGTGGGCGAATGAATATTTCAGTGGTGCACTTGAAGAGTGTGGTCGTTTATTTCCTATGACGCGGGCGGAGCAGGACACACTGAAACTATCTATCAATCAGCCCCTGCTCAGCAAAGCCCGGCAGGTGACGGCCGAAGCAATCGGGTGCCCGGTACAGGGACAATACGCTCGACTGCGCCAGATAATGACGACGGTTTACAGGCCAGAAGGTGAGCAACCACAACCACAACCACAACCACAACCACAACCACAAACACAAACACAAACACAAACACAACCCAGTGGAAAAGAGAGCGAGCTGCCGCCTCCGGTAGCCCCTGTTCAAATTGATGGCAGGACCCGGCGGCGTGCTAAAACCCTATATCAGCAGACTGTCTTCCAGAAGCTTGAGGCTAAATACGCTCGGGTCGCAACAGTGCATTTACACTATGATGGCACGGCCATTAACAACGTGGAACAACCATGGGGAAGCTGTGGGCAGGAAGTGGTTTACCCCGACACACTGGCAGACAGTGTCACTTTGAAGGAGGGGCAGGATTATGGCGTCTACAATCTGACTCCCCCATTTGACCGTTGGCAGTCTGTCCCGGGTACCGGGCCTTCTGACCGTATTGTGGCGGTTGCAAGTGAACCTTCCTGGCCAATGGCGTTTCGTCGGGACCTGTCCACCGGTCAACATCTGGTACGGTTTACCAATGATTCTCCCGATCAGGCGGTAAAGCTGCACTATGTTGTTGAAGCGGTTTCTCCGGTTAAAATGGACGATCAGGAAGTGCTGCCAGCCAGGGTGACCTGTCCGGGCTGGTTAAAATCTTCCTTCGAGCAATTGTTTACAGATCATCCCGAACTGTTGGAGCAATTCACAGCAGCCAGTCCCAAAGAAAGGCTGGGAAAAATTACTCGCTATTGTAACGGCTTTACGGCCAATGAAGATCTCCAGTCTCAATCGGGAAGAAAGAAGGATGACAGGGATCTACTCATGGAGATTATCCTGAAACAGCGTGGCCTTTGCCGCCACCAGAGCCAGAGTTTTTATGCCCTGGCTCGGTACTTTGGTATTGCTGCCCGCATGGTGAGTAGTGGAAAGAATGGGCGTCACCAATGGTGTGAATATTCACTGAATGGTCAGAACTGGCAACCGGTGTTCATGGATTACAAGGCCGATGAAAATACTGAGATTAAAACGCTGCCGGTAACGGGGGGGAAAACTCTGAAAGCTACCTCGGGAATGGAGGCTATTACAAAGAAGTTTGTTGAACAGGTGCTGCAGCTGCCACCAGGGTCGTTGCTGAAAAGAGCTCTGGAAGACGGTGTCGGAGCGTTTTCACCTTACCAAAAAAGGTTATTGATAGGTGAGCTTAAAAACGATCGAAAAGAGAGGGCCCTCCGCCTGAAAGTATTAATGCAACTGTTTGTTGATGATCCCGAATTGATAGGCAGCAAATATGACTTTGAAGCACTTCTAAGGCATGCAGAGTACGGCATACCTTTTACAGAGATAGAGCGCTTCCTGGATGTTATAAAGGCGTCCTCGGAGAGCCGCTCTGTACCAAGCTCTGAGGGGTTTAAAGTCTTATTGAAAGCGTTGTTGGATGAATCATCAGGTTTCAGAGAAAGCTTACCAGAAGATGTGTTTCTTCGTTTTTTTGATTTGATCGTAGAAGAACGTCAATGGCTGTCCCCTGTGGAGTCTTACTCGCTGCTACAAAGAGCCCTCGAGCTAAAGCCCTCTGCAACGAAAGCCGGATTGCAGGAGGTGTATGTGGAAAAGCTGGTAGCTTCCGATATTTCCACTGCATCACAGCAAGGGGGGGAGGCATTAATGAAAGTGCCTGATTTTGGTGGACGTGCTGCAACTCTGGAGCAGCTGCTGAAAAAGCAGACGCTGAAAAGCAGATACTCCTTTGAGCCGGTCGGCACGTTGGAACCCCTTCAATTACTGCGCTGGAACCCTATGTTTCGTACTGAAACTTCAGTCTCAAAGGGGAGGCTGCCGGTATTAATTGACTGCAGCGACTATGGGTATCTGGGCATAACCCCTGGCCATTTGACCGAGGCCTGTGTTGACTTTATAGCCAATACTCCTTTACCCGATAGTTGCCCCGAAGGTGCGCTTTTTTACCCCCTTTGGAACTGTCTGAAACTGGCTGAGCAGCTGTTACAGCAAGGCGAGCAAACCCAGCAGCCAGAGGTTAAGGAACTGGCCCGTCAGCTTAAAACCGGAGCCTGTGAAAATGTTTTGAAAGAAGCGTTGAGTAATCAGTATCTAAAGGTAATCAGGGTCCTTAAGGATCGGCAATTGATCAGTGCAGAGGACGTTGAAAACCTTAACAAGAAAGGCTGTGAACTGGCTGAGTTAATGTATGCACTGATGAGGCCTTTGGCCCATAGCAGTTACGCTCACTATTTATTCAGCCTGACCCAGGCTGATGCGGGCCAGCTTCAGGTGATCCATGCAACAGAGAGCAGAGACAGTTTGGGTCTTTGCAAACCGTCTTCGCCCGATCAACTATGGAACCTGATCGGGGCAGAGAAAATGGGAGTTACACCTGCGGTTGTTAAAAAAACGTTGGGATTGACCGAAGCGGCTTTCTTGAACAATTCGAATGTTACAAGTGGCTTCCATGAATATTTAAAGAGTCTGGATATTCCCAAAGTATGCCATTATTTGCTGACCGTAGAGCAATAGCCACTGGCATCCCTGTTAAAGGAGTGAGCAATAAATAGGAAGCAATAAATAGGAAGCTAATCAATAAATAGGAAGCTAATCAATAAATAGGACACCCTTAAATTAAATTTGAACCTCTGACCAGCTCATCTACTTTTATTCCGGTAATCAACAAACACACCGGAATCTCCATGATCACAGCCCGCAAAAACCTCATCGACCCAGCCAGTACGCCGTATTATCACTGCATTGCTCGCTGTGTCCGTCGAGCGTTTCTCTGTGGCAAAGACAAGTCCGTGAAGCAGCTTGCTGGCCTGGTTTAAATCGTGCTCATTCGCAGCGGTTGTCGTAAGGGTATGAGTCAAACCGGTTCTGGCATCAACACCGATATGCGCTTTCATGCCTTTATCGCTAAGGGTGTACCATTGTTGTAAACAATGAATCCTTAGCATGACCTGTAGCGGGTAGGGACGCCTGCCGTTGCTTGCTTTGGGATAAAAAAAGGCTCAATCACAGACTCAAGCCTTTGCCATGGAATAAGAGTTTCCATCCGTTCCAGAAAAATTTCCCGGCGAATCTTACGACGTTTGTGGGTAAACTCACTGTCAGAAAAAGAGAGCTGCTGTTCCATAGGTATTCTCTGATATTTCCGCTCGATTGGGCAATGCTTTACGTTTTGAGTTAACAAGCTTCTGTTAATCCAAAATAGAGACAGATCCTGTTTTATTGATGCAGAATGTAATTATTATCAAGTAGACGTTAATGGCATTCTTGTTACCTTTTTGGTCTATTTACTCTAATGTAACGTGGATGTGTTGTATGTGTACTAGGCGATCCTTTAATCAACTTGTCTAGCCTCAATAAATCTCCCATTTTCACGGTGGTATGCCAATGGCCACTTATATATTCTTTTACATTCACTAAGGTCTTATTTTCAGGACTCAACTTTTTATCATCAAGTTTCTTTTCAGCGGTATCCAAGATAGCCGTGAATACTTCGTTTACGCGTCTTGACCCTATGTCAGACTCTCTTAGAAGCTTAAACAAATTCTCTATACTCATACCACTTAGCGGGATTAATGGTGCTGCATCGGCGGGCAGTGGTTTTTTTAAATCGGGGTATTTGGGAGGCTTTTTCCCACCACCACTGCCTGTTGCACCTGAAGGCCTTGCTGGATAAGTTGTGCTGTGAGAACCCGCTCTGTATTCAGTACCTTGCCTGCCTCGTCCGCCTGAATATTTACTACTTCCCTGACTGATTTTCCCCTTACCTCTGCCACTGTCTTCAGGATCTTCTTGCCAGGGAACACTGACCTCCAATCGACCAGATTCATGAGTTGCCACCTGAAAACGGCCAGCTGTATTGAAAGAATCAGACTCTGTCGTCACTAAGTCGAAAGCATTGGTCTCAGATAATAAAAAACTCAGCGACGAGCCTGATGGGACGAAATGGACGCCTCTGAAGGGAAGACGGGAAGGTTGCGATACCGATAAATCAAACCTGAGCCAATGGTAGCTAGGAATGCTTACCAATAAAAGAGCTTCTCGCTCACTCATAACAACTAGCTCAGGGGCTAAAGTATAAGGCCGAGTTCGATCATAATGAATAGGCTCGAGCAATGGTTTACCTGTCAGATACTCATGAGTTTCCTTACTGGCTTCTACATCAACCTTTGGCTGGTAAACAACAAAAATCGATGCATCATGAGCTTCAGACATCGGTTCAACCACTTGTAGAAAAGGATGATCAGGCTGAACGATTTGGTACTTACAATCGGAATATGAGCAGCTCAAAGAATTAACGTGCAAGGCTGAAGCTTTCGACAGGATACCTGGAACACTGAATTCCATATTTGCGTCCAGTGAAGCACCGCCAGAAAATAAATTGGCCATTACGCAAGAGCTGACAGTCATCAGTGAAACAAACACGGCTTTCATTACAGTATTACCTTGTAATATCAAGAGCAATGCAGGATAGACCAGATTTTAAGGTGTGAAGGCATAATTTTTTTTTCAATAGATAACTTACAAAACACAAACCCACTTTCATTTGGTCTGTGGATGGGCAGTAAACGAGCGGAATCCACTGAATTTTATTGCCGGAAAGTGAGAAGGGTGACTCCAGATTGCTGCTGATGTCAGTATTCATAACCTGCTTGTTAGTTGTTGATGCAACTTAAAATACTCCCACTACTCAAAATAACTACATTCATCGATTAGTGGGGGCTTTAATGATATCACCATCTGGCAGTCGAAGTCCTTCACCTGTTATGCCTGTTGAAAAACCCGATGATCGGTTAGAAGTTTTGGCTGTGTCACCCATCACTTATATTCCTGGTGAACCACCTGACCCTTATGATATTTTTCCTGAATTGGGAGGAAGGCAAGTGGATAGCTATTCCTCTGGAATAGGTATCATCAGTCCAGAGCTCAGCCCATGTGTCGATTATAATGATCAAATAACGTATGAAGCAGAACCGAGAGACGCGCGGGAACAAAAGATAAAAGACCTTGGCCAGGATTTAAGTCAGAAACAGGTCGAAATCGAAGAGCTCAATAATTCAATCATTACCAAGAACCGTTTGATTCAACAAACGGTTGAAACTGTAAGACATACCGCATCTGAGAACAAACAGCTTATTGAGCAGAAAACGCATGACACAGCGTTGAAGCAAAAGCTGGAACAAGAGTTAAAAGATCTTCGCGAGGACTTGAGCAAGAAACAGGCCGAAATCGACCAACTCAGTAATGTAGCCTCTGTAAGAAACAATCTGATTGAAGAATCTGCTACTGCTGTAGAATGTCTCACCTCTGAAAAAGAACAGTTTATTGAGCAAATAGCTAATTTTAAAACAAGCCTTGAGGCAAGCCAGAAAAATCTGGCAACTGTTAAAGAAGAAAATGAAAAAAATTTAGAAGATATAAAAAGAATGCAAGATGTAGCAGGTCGCAAAGAGATTGAGTATCAAGAGAGGCTCAGAGTGGCCATAGAATCAATGAACTCTGCAGACGAAGCCAACAGAGCCTCACTGGCTGACAATCTTCTACTACGGAATGAAATCACCAGTTTGAATTGGTCGCTGAGATGCAATGAATGGGTGAGCGTCGAATTCGATCAGAAATGGCAAGCGCTACAACAGGAGCTGGCTGAAAGTAGATCAGAGCTGCACAGCGCTCAATCAAAATTAAAGGCATTAAGTGCTGCTCGTGAAGAAAGTATGCCCCCTTGCGCCCAGATACAAACAGCGACCTACTCGCATGAATCCGATCAGCTAGGGCCATCTGGTACTTCATTGGCGTTTCAGTGGTTATCTTCCAATTCAACAGTTTTAGGTGATTCAAGAGCCGTCTCCCCTTCAGATGACCTTCCAATGGGTGATGATTATGTTCCATCTGACAGTCCATTACTTAGCTCGGAAGATGACTCTAACGAAACGGATGATGAGATGGAAGAAGCCAATATACTGGCTCCCATAGCTTCCCAAGCTACGGCATCAGCATTAGAAACACCTGTAATTTCAATACCCTCAACATCGACTATGGGTTCAGTTGTCAAGAACTGGCCTGAATCAGCTTCTCAACTGTCGCAGCAGAATATGATTACCCACACAGCAGTATTTGGAGAACCATCTTTGGAAGATCAAAGGCTGAAAAAATTATTAACAGATTTTTCTTTCGATAAGAAAACTCGTAGTCTTCAATACTGTGATTTTTCCGAATCTACAGTTCCCAGCTGGCCGGAACTCAAAGAAGGAAGTAAATGGAATGCAGGTCTTATTCGATATGCCAGTTTTCGTCTGAACGTAACGGATCATGAAAATCTTCACCCTTCAGACTTGTCAATTTTAAAGCCTGAAAGCTTGGCCTATTTTTTTACTCTGGGTTCACTATTGACACAGCATGGCTCAAATGAAAAACCAATTCATGATCATGTCAGCGGTCTGAATAATGCAAAGTTGACACTACCCCAAAACAAAATGTTGATCGATGGACAATGGTCTGCCCCAGTAGTACACATGATTCAATGGTGTTTCAACAAAAATTTAAACTCTAAAACAGCACTGTTGCAGAATATGATCGGGACTCTAAATTCTGATACTACAATCTATCAAGAAGTGCTATGTGAATATATATTGAGATATCTCGGCTGTAACTCTAGAGGTGGGGTTAATATTGATGAAGAACGTGAAGCAACAATCTCTAACCTTTCTCATAACATGAATAAATCACAGAAGTGTCGTGTTCCAGCTTCGCTTTGTTCAGAAAAATGGAGCACAGCACTTGTCAAAAAGTTCCTGAAAAGTTTTAAATTTATATGTTTCTCAGATGACAAGGAAAATAAGCGTTCTAGTACAGAGTTTGCGAACTTGAGAAAATCAATCAGGGATAATGATGAAGTGTCCTATATAACATCATTAACTGATATAGCAAAAAAAGACTTCTCACATATTAGTACCGCTGTCGATCACCTAAGAGATAGGAAAAAATATCCAACGGCCCTAACTCTGCTGGCTATTGATGGAACAACTGTGGACGCTGAGCAGATTAATCTAGCTAGGTTAAAGCTGTCGATTATTTATCACTGTGGTTTTTCTCAGTTAGAAAGACTGAATGTTCAATCACAGATATCGGACATTCTTTCATTAATTAATTACCCGGTGAGAGACTCAAAACTAAAGAACATCGTCCAACAATTGATAGGTTTGAGATTCTCTGCTACAGAAAGAAATTCACCAGCACTAAAAAGTGTTAAACAATTATTTGAGCATCACTGTCCCGAGGTTTTGGGGTGGGAAACCCGTGACGTTCGTAGTCTACGCGATACGTTTCCTCCCATAATCTGGCGCGACGAGAGTAAGACGACAGGTAAATACCAAAGTACTCGCCGTAAACGAAACGTAACTGTAAGAGCCGAAGAGTTCGCCAGTGTTTCTGGCAAGTCAGCGCGCGGTATTAAAAGGAAGCGAGCTTATACAGTTGATTCTGACTCAGGAAGTTCTAGTTATACGGTACCTCTAGCCAAAAAGAGTAAACGAAAGGTAAGGAAAAAACGTCAATAGTAAAAAAAGAGCCTGTGATTAAATAGGGCCAATAAAATTTATGGATCATTTCTGACGCAAGTAACTTGCGGTTCAGCTGCAATGCTAAATCGCCCTTGCTTGATATTATTGAGCTGGAGGTCATAAGCAAATGGTCAACTACTGATACATAATAAGTAGTCAAACATTCGCTTCCGAGTATAGTTTAACTGAAATATTGCGTTAATAATTTGCCACAACCATTGTGGCATTAGTGATAAAGAATAACTGACCGATTAATCTGAAATATGCGATTACGATCATTGAGGTACTTAGTGGTACCTCTATTTTATCCGTCATGCTTCCGTAACCCAGCTCAGACCCTTTCCGCTTCTGACGTTCAACAAAACCCGATTTGTAATCAACTTGGCGGTCATCTTAAGTTTTAAATATTCCCATCATCTTCAGGTTAAATTTCTATTGCCAAACGGCTTCTACAGGCACATTGAGCCCAGTCGTGTCACTTCTTAAATGGATTGAATTTGTTGAAGAAAGTAGATTTCAACTAACTAAGCGCATTCTGATGGAGCTTGGGAATGCATGAGGAGACTAATAACCGCTCGCCTTTGGTAGACCACCCGCTGCCAATATCAGTTTCCTGATGGATGTGCGCTTCATCAATATAAACGATCAGTTTTTCTTGCTTAGTGGCTTGCTGTAGTAAGGGCTCAAGCTGCTTCAGGTAATCTGCTCTTTTTTCCGGATTAGCACGATTTAATCGCTTCTTTACTTTCTTCCAGGAAATATTACTTCTTTTTAATAGACGACGAATGGTCTCTCGTGAACAGATAAAATTCCACTTTTCCTTGCATCAGTTCACTAATCGCTTGAGAGTCCAGCGAGGTAGAGAAAGCTGTTCTCCATTGGCAGCAGCTTCAGCGGAACAATCAATAGCACGGGTTATAGTGGATGAGATGAATGAACAAAAAGGGGGTGCTCTCCGGTACGCTGATACTGAAGAGCTTCAGGGCCTGATTCGTTATAATCCTTGATCCATTTCCATACCGAATTTGGTGCGCGACTAATGCTGAGTGCCACTTGTGTCGGTGACTCATTACAGGTTGTTCTGTAGAGCGCCATGAAACGCTCCCGAGTTCTATGATGAGGCTCTAATAATCCAGATTGATAGAGGTCTTCCGGAGACTGGTTCCATTTTTCGTGCAGTACTTTCAGCATAAGTAAAAGCTAGAATTATACCTCTTGTTCTCTATATGATTCTTTGATCTGATTCACACTTTGTACTTTTTTAAAAACCTGATGTTTCAAGTGAGTTTTGGTTTAGAAGCATTCTGTAGCCAAGGTTTCAGGGTAAACAGTTTGTTCAGTGATGCACTTAAAGTGTAGAGCTTGGCTCGTCGATGTTTTTTTGAAACGCTTTAGTATTTATATAAAACCATCATTATCATCGGGAACTGCTGCCTCTTCTTCCTTTCTTCTTATTATTAACACGGCCTTATCTTGCTCCACCTGTATTACTTCACAGTGACTTCTGTATTTATCTTTCATCGTAAGATGATCACCTTTAAAACTAAATGTAACATCAGGCGGCAGTTGACCGTGATTACAAAAGTAATCTGCATATCCAAGTAGAACCCCATTATAAACAGCTCTTGCTTGCTTTATAAGGCCCTGCGCTTTCTCATCACTATCAGATTTCCAGAAGCCACACACAGCTAAAGCATACATAAAACAAGCTGCTTTCTCAATCTGATAGCTAGTTAATTGTTGATAACTATTACTCAAGTTGAGTAAATCAGATCTCAGTTTGTTATCACTTTCGCTAGATAATACAGCCGGAGTAAGTCCATAATATTTAATAAAGTCAGGGGTAGACAAGGGTTCTTCTACTTCATGGACTAATTGAAACATCAATAGATGCAGAGCCTCTTCGGGAAAATCAATTTCATTTAATTTCAGAGCTAGTAACTCTTGACAAACCTTGTTCTTATAATTCGAGAGCCAACATTTAATGATATCCCTATCAACGAGTGTCATTTTACAAATATAATTTGCAAGCACTTTGACAGGTAGATATTCCTTTGAATTCTTAACTGGTGCAACGCCTGCATGAAAAATATCGTGTTCAAAAAAATCGGCACATAAACCATAGAAATCGTCGAATTTAATTTCTGAGTCAATGATAAAACCTAATGGTCTTATGTTAAGCATCCAGGTTAGATTAAAAAACGGGAGATCTAATTCGTCAGTGCAGGGAAAGAAAAAACTATTCAGGCTTTCGAGTCGATTGAGTGACTCTCCCTGCTTATTTTTAAATTCAAGATGATAAGAATACCAAAGGTACTTTAAGGCTTCCCTGAATATAGCCGGCGCCTCCAGCGAATCAACCCAAGGCAAATTATTAAGACTTTCCAAGGTAGCGTTATCTTTATAATAGGATCGATGCTCTTTTTGATGATTTGCTTTGTCGCGATTATAAAAAGAGACAAAGTGAGCACTTTTATACATCAAATAAAACGATTCATTCCAGGGATAACCCCTGCCCTTCAGTTCTGATAAATTTTTCACTAATTCACTGTAGAGTTTTGTTTCTTCTTCGGACACGGCTGTATCTTTCAGAACAGTTTCATTGATAAAACCGGTGACTTCACGAATGAATTTTGCCATTCCTGGCATAGGACAGGTTCGCTTTGATGGCTTTTCTGTGACATGGTTTTGTAGATGTGCATGCATAAGACCTCCATTTTCTTGGAGATCTGTAACCACTTGTTCGTTTTCTGCCGACACCCAATCATCTACCGTTCTTTCGGGATTGATGATGCCCGTAGGAGAGGCTCCAGCAGTATCGAGCTCTTTTATATCTCTCGAAGATATGCCGGCTAGTCGATTAGAAGCCTCGCTAGTGGGCAACTGCTTTGCAACTGTACGGCGGGTAACATTACCTGCTGGAATGTTTTCCCATTTTAGCCCATAAAGTGAACTCCAAAAATGGTGATTCATACTGAGAAGATTCATCCTTTAACCTCAATTAATTTCTCTTATGTCTTTTTGACCGTTACCCTCAGGATTGTTCATTTAATGGTTAGGCTGGCTAACCTGTTGGTTAATATTTACTGAAGGAAAATGAGGACAGCCACAAATTTGACAACACCAACACGCCGACTACTTTTCCCCTGACTCCCACAAGCAGTAAAAAGTATGGCCCGTGCCAGACGCGCTGGAATAACCGTTTCCGAAAAGCGGTGGGCAAGCTGGCGGCTTTGAAAGCCTATGCAGAGTAGATTGGGCAGCAGTGGGTACAGGATGGTCGTTGGTTTCAGAATTATCAGCAAGTGCTTCAGCGTAAATGGCTCTCCCTCAGTGACGTTGAAGTCAATGTACGTTTGTTCCTTTCAATTTATGGATGTCCTCTTTCTCCCTTGCACTTAGCCTACTGACATGCGCAAGTCTTACGACGGACTGTCTGCACTGGTCAAAAGACCATTCTTCCTGCAAAACTCGTGAGAACCACTATAGTCATAATCCATGAATATTCCTGAAGCCACCACTGTCCAAGACCTGCAGCTGCAAAACCAGCAGTTGCAGTCGGCATTGGATGCTGCGCTTCTGAAAGTGAGTGAGTTTGAAAGACAACTTAACTGGTTCAAACGACAACTGTTCGGTGAGAAATCTGAAAAACGTTTGATTATAGACAATCCTGATCAGATCGATCTCGATGAACTATGTTATGTCATTCTTGAACACCGTCGTCCAGTGGTCAGACATAAGCCCAGCCAGAGCCTGAGTATTGCTGCCGCGCCTTCAGCCATTTTTAATCGCTGCACTGCTGACGTTAGTTTGCTTGCCGGTATGCTGATCGAAAAATTTGTTTTCCATCTGCCTCTGCATCGCCAACACCAGCCTATAGCACTCAGCAGCATTACCCTGAGCCGTGCCTCTCTGACCGGTTGGGTTAAACGCACTATTGAGTTGCTGCGCCCGATTCATCAGGCGTTGTTGGCCAGTGTTCTACAAAGCAAAATATTGGCCATGAATGAAACACCGGTGAAGGCCGGTCGCAAAGAAAAAGGGAAAATGAATAAAGCCTGGTTCTGGCCAGTATATGATGATCAGAACGAAGTGGCTTTTACCTTCTCACTGACTCGCGCAACTCGTCATATAGAGCCTCTATTAAAGGACTTCAGCGGAGTATTACTCACAGACGGTTATGGTGTGTACGACAGTTATAGTAAAAAGCGGCCTGATATTACTTTGGCTCAATACTGGGTCCATTGCAGAAGATACTTTGATCGAGCCAAAGACGACGAACCGGCAGCCGTTGAACACGGATTGGCAATTATCAGACAACTCTACCAAATAGAAAAATGCATAAGAGAAGCTGAACATACCGGCGACATTCCAAGAAATTGGACGCACAGGTTTGGGGCTAATCTGCTAAAAAAGCACCTTTGGACAAATAGGGGAGATCTGACCTCTGTTTGTCCGCTCACAGATCTACGGTCATAATATTGTGAATATATCAAATTGTTTTAAATTTAGCCTTCTTTCTAAAAGGGGCTTAATTCTTGCCATCATAACGGCATTGCTGGCGATTCAGGTGGGCAAGATCAGAGCTGATGATTATGTTAATGGAGCCAATCAGATCAAGCGCTTAATCTCCTTATTGGGGCACGAAAGAGTGTCCAGGTTCCAAATCGATTTTATTCCTGAAAATCAGGGGGAACCATCCGGGATGACTTATCATGTCTTTCGTGCCTGCCGTACTCACGGTCGTGCGGGTATCCTTGATAACGTAAATTCGCAATGTTTTTTTCTTGATAGATTGAAACAGAAAAAAAGATCAAATGTCTATACGGATTTTCTTACCTCTGATTCAGAGTTGGTCAAAATGAGAGATGCTTTGAGGCCAGAGGATAATCCAGGTAAGTCATCCTGGGGAGAGGGAAATATAAATATTCCTCTTCGAAATCTACCAATACCTTTAATGCAATCGCTTGCACTACCTGTTCCATTAATGCGGTTGGCTTCAGTATCAACGTCTATTCTCGCGGAGATATCATCGATCCTGTTAGATTCCTCAATTCCTGTTAGAGGTTTGTGCACTAAAGTAAAAAATAAACCATCCAGATATTATTGCTTAATCTCTGAAAGTAGTAGATTCAAGCTAGTCAATCAGGGAGGCAACTTTTTCTTGGGAATACAGCTCGGAGCTGTCCCTTTAGCTGTTTATCTGGGGTGGAAGCTTATACGATTTTACCAAACCGGGAATGTGAATTGACTCCAGAAAAGCAGATTAATTGGTTCCGTCGCACATTTTTAGATAGATCACAAATACCACTCCTCTAGACACAATTAGACTGCGAGGGATTAAAAGTATGCCCAAAACGCATTCTTCCGTTGTCGCTTTGGCGACTTTTGTAGCCCAGAGTTCATAAGCCTTTCTCTGCTCTTCTAGCCAATCATGTTTGTTATAGACTGCAACGTTGGACACAGCTGTTTTCTGGTCATCTATTGGTACAGCGATTCCTTGCCAATGATGTGATGAGCAAGTCTGAGCTGTTGAGAGTCGAAGAGTTTGCAGAAGAATACCGAAGTCGTCTGTTGGATATCAGCTGGTTTATGCGTTGTCTGAACGAGCATCTGGCAAGAGAAGCTAACAAAGAAGACGGTTGCAAGGGGCGATTCTGGGAAGGCAGATACAAAAGCCAAGCCTTGCTGGATGAAGCGGCATTGCTGACTTTATGGCGTATGTTGACCTGAATCCGATCAGGGCGGAGATGGCAAAAACACCGGAAACATCGGAGTACACTTCAATAAAGGAAAGGGCAGGGCAAGCCCGTGGTGATTCTGCGAGAAAGCAACTGGATCAACTCAAGCCCTTGCGGTCACAAGGACAAAATCCTGATACAGCCATTCCCTTTACACTGGGAAGTTACCTTGAACTGGTAGACTGGACAGGACGTATTGTTCGACAGGTTAAAAGAGGCTGTATGCCAGCCAATACACCACCTATCCTTGAACGATTAAACATTGACCCGGACGAGTGGCTGAAAACCATGCGCTGGAATAACCGTTTCCGAAAAGCGGTGGGCAAGCTGGCGGCTTTGAAAGCCTATGCAGAGCAGATTGGCAGCAGTGGGTACAGGATGGTCGTTGGTTTCAGAATTATCAGCAAGTGCTTCAGCGTAAGGAAGAGTCTCACTCAGCGGTGCTGAAGTTCATGTATGTTTGTTCCTTTCAATTTATGGATGTCTTCTTTCTCCGCTCTTTCTCCGTCCTCTTTCTCCGACCTGAAGCCCTGCTTTTTCAGCAGCTCTGAGAAAGCCACGAGGCAACAGTTTTTCATCTAACAGGGGAAGGCCCGCCAGTAAGGTCGTGTTATCTACCTGACAGTTAAAATAAGAAGTAAGTAATTGAATCACAGTTAGAGATTTGTTTAATATGAATTGCTTTACTGAGGCTACAACTGAAATGCAGTCAGAACACACCGTTACCTGAACAGAAACCGTTCACAATAAAAAAATATTTCTTCTGTTATTTTTCATAACAGTCTCGATAACGACTCTTCTTACTCGCACTTTCGCTAATCTCGCAGGTTTTTGTTCAATCCTTTTTTTTGATCAAACTATAGTCACACAAGAGAATGCGTAATTCATCCTCAGAACACTGATCTGGTGTGCCGAGCTCAGTACCATCACTCTGTATTTTGGGTATTTTAATCGTAGTGAATTTTCGAGCAACTTTCTTTATTTGCTTAGATAATGTCGATTTAATATCTGCTTCAAGATATTCTTTGAACATTTCTTCAAGGTATGTTTTAAACACCTCTTTACAAGGATAATTTTTCATAATGTAATGAATGATTTTCGTGTAATTTCGGTTCATTATATTATTTCTTAATTCGGTTTTGAAAACTGTTATTTCATTTTCATCAAGTACAGTATCATTATTATCTTGCAATTTGTTTTCAATATACCTGGCAACATAATCTAACTGCTTGATCTTGCTTTTAAGGCTATCCTCTGCTGACATATTTTGATAAACACATCGGGCTATGAAACGAAGATTCAGAGATTCAACACTTAATTCTTTTACTGATACAAGTATCCTGTAAGTATGAGCTAAATTATCACAATGCTTGCGAACTAAAGCAATAAATTTCTCAGGTGTAATCTCCTTGTTTTTTAACTTTTGTTTTAAGATTTCACGAGGTTCTGCATTTTTTTTATTACCTGTAGTACGCCACAAACTTACCAGATTATCTATTTCAATCGGATTATTGCTTACACTATAAAACAGTTTTACAGGCTGCATATCTCGTACATTAACTGCCTTCCAACGCTTATTAGGCTCCATCACATTAGGTATACTATTAATGGAAAAAATATGTGCTAATTTAACAACAACATCAAAATTTTCTTCACTAAGAGTACTCACAACGTATTCATCTAATTCTTTTAACCCTTTAGCCTTTTCAATTTCATTTTCAGACTCAAGGTGACTTTTCAAATAACTCAAAGGTGTACATGCGATTCTTTCTGCATCATTACTGAACACTTCATGGTCGAGAGCGAATTGAAATAGATTATTTTTAGTCCAATGATCTTTTGGTTTTTGCAGAATACCGTCTTTACCCTTGAAAATAGCTTCCCATTCAAGAAAAAATTCTCTTCGTCTGACTGAACGTCCTGAGTAAATTTTGTGCTGCATGAAGTGAATCATCGCCTCTTCAGCGTCTTTAACATCAGAGCCTTGATCACAAATACGCGTCAGCAACTCTTTAGAGGCGATACGTGGATGAATCTCTGACACAGGCTCAGATGAACTTCGCAAACCTAACAAACGTCCAGCATCCTCCCTTGAGAAAACCTTATATACATAGTCTCTGAACGCTGTAATATTTATAAACCACTTATATTTCATGCGTCGATTAATCTCGTCAGCAGCCTGATGTGGTCGTTTATATTCATATCCTAGGCAGAGCACTATAAAGAGTGCTAAAGCAGATTCATCGTTATCGGTCATTTTTTTAATCAATTCTTTTTTCGCCAATTTATCTCCTGCAACGATTCTGTCAATATCCTCTTGTGCATTTGGGCCGAATTTAGATAAATCAAAATCTGAGCAGGGCTTTATCACAGGAGTCGGGAAATCTTCAGTCAACTCATTGAAATGAACCTCATCACCAGCAATAACAACATAGTCACCCGCAAAGGGGAAAACATCTCCACCCACACTAGTGAAGTCAATGTCGTCAGAATGCGTGTACGGGAATGTCAGTTCGTCGCCGGCCTCAATTCCCTTTGCGGCCACAATGGGAATGACTAGATGAGAGTTATTGTCCCCTCCACTTTTTGTCGTTAACTGTGTTCGACGACCTATAGCATGACTTTTTGACATCGTAGGCATTGGCTTGACATTAGCTTCGTCAGTAGCTTTATGATTCAAATAAGCCAATGCGTTTCCATCGACTAATCCATCACGACCAAATTCTACATCTCCCTTTTCAGAAGAGATCCCCGTCCATAATATATGACTGTCTGCACCTGACAAAAAGCAGGGAGGCTCTCCTTCGTTGTGATACCAAGTGGCATAAATGTCAGGCCAGTACTTATCCTTATATAATTGATCAGATTGTGATTCTTTATAAAGCCCGCTGTGCGCTAGGTGTGCTTTAGGCATTAAAGCATGTTTGGTCAATCGTCCCTTGTATAATCCTATCAATTCATTTTTTTGAAAGTTTCTAGTCGCAAAGACACCCTTACCTGCTATCGAACTTTCTTTTAAATAGACCATAAGAGGAAATTGCGTTTCCTCAACCAGATCCACCAGAGCTTTTGCATCAACCCGATGTTTACAGTGCGCCCTCACACATATTGGAGGCAGCATAATTTGCCCGATAGGTGTTAACTCAGGTTCATGCCAGACAATTTCGCTAGGAGTAAGTGCGCTTTCAGTAAATGTCGATATTTCTCTCGCACCATTATTTTTGACCGATCTTCGACTTCTTTTGGGCTGAGAAGGTACCTCTTCGAGCCCCGAAACAATACTTCCACCATCTTTTGGACGCACTCTTTTTCGGTAACGCGGTGTTACTCCTGTACTTTCATCCATGGCGCTCTCTTCAATACTAGAAGGTTGAGTTCCAATATTTAAAGAGGGGATGCCTGTTGGCTCCATGATCTAAGTCCTAAATCGAATACTTATTATCTGGAGTTACGCACCCTTACGAATCATCAAAGGTTGCGAACAAAGTCATTGCTCTGCAGCCCTGATTCCTTCGTTAAAAGTGCGTAACATCAGTTATTATCTAAATCGGCCTGTTTTTTTCTAAGTTAAGTAACGTCAAGCAAAGCCCTCCAACAACGTTAGAACAGTGAGCATCTGGTAAATCTCATCTATCAGAACGAATTCCACGTGGAGATGATAATTTTTCAAAAATTTAGCAAAATCGTCGTAAACCCTCGCCCAATCGGGCGGGGATATAAGACGGGAATGCGGCGAGCATTCCGGTTGAGTATTTGAACATGGTTAATTAGGTGTATTCTGACTATTAACGTATTCTTTCAATGTCTCAATAGTTGCTCCTCCCGCACTACAGGCGAAGTATGATCGTGACCACAATCTACCTGATTTACTTTGTGTCATAAGATGCGTATTCAAAATTCTTAATCGTCTGGATGATACAGATTTCAGGTTGTTCACCATGACACTGATGGCTAGCTTGGGCGGGTAAGCAATGAGTAAGTGTACATGGTCTTGCTCTCCATCTATTTCCAGCAAATCACATTCTAGCTTTTCACAGGAACTTTCAAACGCTTCCTTTAACTGCTGAATCAAACAGCTTTCTCCGGTACTATTGCCATCACCAGTGCCGGAGTTAAAACAGGCAACCCCCGATTTGTAAAAAACGCACAACGAAATTTAAAACGAAAACAGAAAAAACTATCCAGACGCAAGAAAGGCTCAAAAGGCAGAGCCAAAGCCAGACTACTTGTAGCAAAGGCACATGAGCGTGTGGCCTTTGCCCGTAATGACTTTCAGCACAAACTTTCCAAACAACTTATTGACGAAAACCAAGCGGTAATTGTGGAGACGCTAAAAGTTAAGAACATGCTCAAGAATCATTGCCTTGCAAAATCTATAGCCGATGCTGGATGGCATTCTCTGATAACCAAGCTCGACTACAAAGCAAAACAAGCGGGTAAGCATCTGGTTAACATTGACCAGTGGTTTGCATCGTCTAAAACTTGTAGTTGTTGTGGTCGAAAGCAAGAGAGTATGCTGTTAAATATCCGGTCATGGACATGTGAATGTGGATACGTTGCCGATCGTGATATCAATGCCGCAATCAACATCAAGCATCAAGCATCAAGCATCAAGGTATATTGAAACTAAAAGCGGAAGGACTGTCCGTTTCTGCCAATGGAGGCAAGCGTAAATCCAGCACACTGCTAGTTGCTGCCTGAGAAGTTGGAAGCCTAGCCCTTTAGGGCGGGGAACAGTTACCCCGTATTCTTTCTCTTTTTACTGCACGGAGGAACGATCTGTTTCTCTCGATCATAAGAGCTTCACGACAAGGTCATTGGAGAATTTATCTCCAGGGAGTTCTATCAACGTGTTTGAAACATCACCAAAAATAGTGTTTTTGAATCATGCCTGGATTCTCTGGTCTCACAAGGTGTTGTCCCGTTCATAGTCCAGAAACTCAATTACAACGCATCAATCCTGATACAATGCCGGATACTGACTCCTCATTTTCTTATCAAACATCTGGATCGCGTTTGAGGATGGACTGATACCATCTTTCAGCCGGTAATGCATACGTGTAATTTCTCTGGTTTCATCATCGATTTCAACACTCATATGTTTATTAGCAAACCGTTCAGGATACTTAACGGCCATCGTATTCAAAGACTTGAAATGGGTTGAAACCAGTAAAGAGAGGTGGGGAAGATTGCCCAATTTACGTATAAGCAATTTAGAGGCTGAAGCCCCCTCTTTAGCGTTCGTTGTACGGAAAAGCTCATCCGCTAAAACCATACTGTGATCGTGACTGGTGAGTTTCCTGTTCACCTCCCAAACTCGAAGAACGTTGTCTACCTCTGTTTCGTATGAAGAACGACCATTCTTATCTCGCTTTTCCATCAAACTGTTAAAATGGGTATAGGGTCGAAATTCAAATTTTTTGGCTGCAGCGACTCCCAGAGTTTGAGCTAAAAAAATGGTATTAATTCCAAGCCCCCTGAGAAAGGTTGATTTTCCTGAAGCATTGGCTCCAGTAAGAACTATATTGGCAGGATGATCTCCACCCAACATAAGATCACTTGAAATCGCTTTCTCAGGAGGAAGTAGAGGATTCCAGAGTTTTTTGGCTGCTATTTTTGGCGTTGGTTCAATCTGTCTCCAATGATTTTCATCATAATCGACAAAAGACCACAGGCTGGTGTTTCTGGTTCCCTCGGCTACAGAGATATAAAAATCCAACTTGGATACATTAACCAGATATCTGATAATCGTGCTTCTCAGCAGCCGCAACCATCTCAATGCACTGGCTGCTTTTGAAACAGATCCTAAAAAATAATCATCTTCTACAGTTTCAAGATATTCAATCTTGCTCAAAACAACGTTAAGAATTCTTTTCTCATTGTCATTGAGATTAAAGTTAATAAGCGGAAGGTTTCGAATATCAGAAAATGAAAACAGCGTGTTCAGAAAGGGTTTTAAGGAAACCAGCTCATCAATTAAAACATCTCGCGTATTTTTGTACATCCTCTGGTCGTGATAGATCTGGTGTATTGACTGCCCGATAGATAACGGAAAGAATATATACTGCGAATACCCTCCCAGCTTGGTTATTAACTTCAGACTATTTGAAACACAATCTCTGCATCCCTGCCAGGGAGAGAGCTCCAAAGATCTAGCTCCACTGGAAAGCCAGTATTCCAACGGTCCGACTACGGTCGACATCATAGCTGTCAGATAAGACATCTTAACCATTCTATCAGCGTGAGAACCATCAAGGTTTTGGTGGATGAATCTAGCCTTAAAATTCATACCAAGAACCTCCGCATCCCCCCCCAAATAACTCACAGCAGAACTAAACTCACTGTTCTTCATCCACTCTTTAACAACCTCTTCTTCGATAAAAATATTGGCTTTTGAAAGAGTGTTAAAAGGATGTTGCCGGTCAAAAATGGCTAATCCATGGTTCAGATTCTCTTCCATTTGTTTCAGAGATTCTCGAAATTGCTCTGCCAGGCTGCGTTGCTGTATCTGTCGAATCAGCTCCTGCCGCGTTTCCAGTAGTGTAAGATTCCGGCTTGCACCTGCTACTAGCGTGTATGCGCCGTACACCTCACCCATTACCGTGGTTCCCGGGAAGGCGGCGTCATAAAGATGAGCTTTCCCCGGCACCTGAAATACCTGAATATCACGCCATACATCTGTGTGATAAAAAAGCGGTAAAACTTTTCCCCTGGGTTTGCCACCTGAGCACTCAGGGCATAAATAGTGCAGCAAAATTGTTCTGGTTTTCAGTGGTGTCATCCGCTCATTCAAGGGATAGCGTTTCAACTCATCGGGATCAATATCTAAAGATCGAGGCTCATATTCAGTATCACCTTGATTTTTCTCGATGAATTGCGATAAATAGTGTTTTTTTAATAATTCGTGTGACCCCAGCTCTTCTGTCCATGCTGGAAAAGCGTTACACCATAAAAACAAAACAACGATAGAAAAACTCCATCTTTGCTTATTCATCATCACCTCTTTCCATTAAAAGCTTTAACTCTGAATAAACATCTGGAAAAAATCGAAATTTTTCCATTAAATAAAACAACCCATTAGTTTCCTTGCTTTGTCCTGGACGGAGTTGGTATGTTTTAATTAAAGTATCATTCACTTTTTCAACATGCATATGCATTCGAGCAAATTCGTTATCAGAATCTATACCGTAAGTATCAACATCATAATGAGATGAAACAATATTAATGGTTCTTAATTTCTGCGACATGGCATTGAGCACTTTATTGGTGACGTAGAGACTTTCTTCAGGATCGGTATTACTGAACAGTTCATCGAAACAGACCAGCATATTCTGATCACTTTCCAATGCATCAGCATCAACAAGCATTTGAACAGCTTGCTCAAGCTCTCCTTCATAAGAAGAAAACTCTCCTGTTTGATCATATTTATCCATATGACTGTAAATCATATGAAACAATCCTGTCTGGAAAGACTCTGCCGTGGCTATTCCGAAAACCTGCGCCAGAAAAATTGAATTCACGGTAATAGCACGCATCATTGTTGATTTTCCTGATCCATTACAGCCAGACAGTAATGCATTTCTCAGAGAAGGCTCTGAACCAGCAGCACAAGTTTCAGGAATAAATGACCAGTCAAGGTCACGAGTAAGACATGTATCCCTGGCCTCCAGCGAAATATCATTCGTCACTACATTAGTGGGATCAAGAACAGGATTCCAAAGTTTTCGGGCATTGATAACAGGCTTTTGTTTGAACTGGACAAATGTTAACTGCCCATCATCAGGATTTCCTGAAGCGTTCATACGTCGGGCAATGGCCTGATACATATCAACTTTTCCGCTCAGGTATAGTGCACGGGCTATAGCCTGTTTCAATTCAAAGGAATACCAGAGTATTTCTGAGGCATAGTTCAGATAATTAATTTGCGCCTTGGGATCTTTTGTCATTAACCATTCAGAGCCGTTTAAAAACGATTCTATCAAAGCCATTTCCTCTCCATTGAACTCTAGTCTTAACTCCTCAGGCAGGTTTGTCAGATCTCTTAACTCCAATACCTCACGAAGGAAATAGGATAAAATATCAAGACGAACACGAATACTTCTATAGAGTGTCATTTCATTCACTTCTCTCATTTTTTTCAAATAGTAATCCACTCCTAAGGTTAAAAATTGAAACCCTAATGAAAAAACTGAAAAAGCGGCATTTCCTAAAAATTTACAAGAACAGTAATTTGAATCCAATAAAAAAGGATTAAGAGCCACAGTTACCATAGAGGCCCCAGAAAGCGCAGATAAAAAGTGGTTGGCACCCTTAAAAAAGCCATTCGCTATCGTGTTATATATTTTCCGCTGAAAGGTGGGATTCCCATTGGTGTTGACACGTTCACGGACATCAGAAGAATGTACGAAGTCACTTTTATCAAACAAAGATATTACGGTTGGTTCATATTCTTTTAATGATTGCAGAAGGGCGGGTAATTTCTCATGCAACGATGGGATTTGCATCATCTCTTTGATCAAATATTGTTGATGTCGCAGCACCTCAATGTTGCTGGTAGGTTGTGCTAATGTCAGAGCTTTCAGAGCTTCCCCTGATAAAGTGTACCCAGGAAACAAGACATCCAACATGGAGGATTCACCAGACTTCTCACCTCCTAATACCCGGCTGTCCTGTAAAATATTCGGGCTGCTTTTAACGGGGTGAGTGACCTTCTGTATCTGCACTGAAAGAATCTGAATTAAAACTTCTCTGGTGCGATAGGTGCTTTTTACCTCAGTATCGTTATATTGATTGTTGGATAATAATTCATACCACCAGGAAACATATCTCTCCTTTTCAGGATCAACCAGCTGATCTTTATCCTCCTGCATCTCCCGATGATACGACTTCAGATAAGTGTCGCCTGCTCCTCTGACAGCATCCACCTCTTCTGCCAGTGCGATGTTTCCGATGAATAAAACAACGCACACAAACCACTTCAATATTTTATCCAAGAACTGAACCCTTCTATGCAGACCTTGTTACTTCATTTTGATAAACAGAATTATTTTCAAGAAACAACATTGATATTTTTCCTGAAAGATAGCATTAAAACGGGTTAACGCAATGAATACATAATAAAATCAAATGAAACATAGAGTTGATAAATATAAATATTCAATTAAAGAAACAACTCTATTTTTTAGGTTCTGTTGCAACAGTTTTCGGTAGTGCACTGAGATCTATCAAAATATTTTCAACAGAACGCTATTCATCGATGACGTGTTGTAATAGAAATCGGTAGAAATAATGTAAGCGTTCAATGTACGACGTATTTAAAAAGCAGCGTCCAACTGCCAACCTTATTCCTGTGATCAACGGAAGCTACCCATGAATCAATCACAGAAACCATTCACGCGACTCAACCACGAACAAACCATAAAGCCTCAACTCGACCCTCAATCTAACACGCAATCTAGCAAGGAATGGATTGAACTCCCTGTCGACCTGCCACCCACTATCGAACACTCACCCTGGCATATGGAGCTTGAACTACCCGGTGGCGTTATTCTCAGAATGAGAAAATAACCGTGTTTTTCCCTGAAGCACAGGTGCTAGTCTGGCTGTATAACCAGCCCACCGATATGCGTAAGTCTTACCGGACTGACGGCATTGATCAAAAACAAGCTGGAGGAAGATTCTCTCAGTGGCCAGTTGTTTGTGTTTATCAATCGCAAATGCACCCAATGCAAAATCCTTTACTTTGACCGCAGTGGCTATTGTATCTGGAGTAAACGACTGGAGCAGGGGCAGTTCCATGCTAATGCAGGTGAATCCGTGAAACACGCTCTGGAATGGACTGAGTTGAAGCTGATTCTTGAAGGCATTGATACCCGTACCGTCCAGCGCTATAAACGTTACAATCATCTACCGACGGGTTACACAAAAAAAGAATAAAACGTCTACCTTTAAAACCATGAATTTACTCACTCCTGCCACCGCCATCCCTGACCTGCAGCTGTTTCGACAGATGCAGGCTTTGTTGGTTGAAAACAAACAGGAAATTGAGTCGATTAAACATCAGCTGGCCTGGTTTAAACAACAGCTGTTTGGTGAAAAGTCCGGAAAGCGTGTCCTTGATAGTCCTGATCAGCTGGGGCTTGGCGAGATCCTAAAAGAGTCAGTCCCTGAACAAGAAGTCCCTACTGAAAAAATCACTTACGAGCGCAAGAAAAAACAAAGACCAGACGATTCTGTTACAGATCAGGGGCTGCGTTTTAACGACGATGTTCTGGTAGAACTTATTCATCTGCCCGCCTCAGAAATGCAAATAGAAGACGCTGACCAGTTTGATCTACCTGAGTAATCCCCGTGCTCAACGTAGCGGTCGGTTGAATTAAATCAAGCGGTAATGCCACTTCAACCTGAACAGCATTAATAGCAGGATCCCAACCCAATAATTGAGGGTCGTTCGTTTCTGCCTTCGCAATTAATGCGTCTCTGATTTTTTTGTGATATTGGCTGCTGGCTGGTAAGTGATAATCACATCATTTATTCAGCGATTCTAACGGATAAGGATACGATGGATGATGCTGTTATTGAGAATTTGTGTGAGCAAATAGAAGTCGATGTTTTTATGGTTTCAGGGGATATGGCTTACGATCAGAACAAGGTATATGAGGCCATTGATAAGCATTTTCCAGAAGCAGATATTGCTATTCCACCCAAGGATAATCTGATTTATGACGAGCGTCATCACCCAAAACGCTGTGCCAATATGCTCGAGAAAACAGCTAAGGGGACGTTATCATGGCAGAAGAATCATCAGTATGGAAAGCGCAGTCATTCCGAGATGGCTATGCAGCGTTATAAAGAATTATTGGCCTACGAATGCATGCCCGTAGCATGGAAAATCAGAAGCAGGAAATGATCATTGCTTGTGGTGTTTTGAACCGCTTCACAGGGCTTGGCATGCCCAAAAGCTACAGAACTGGCTAAAGGGTATCAAAAGACTGGATGGTTTAGCATTGCAACAAAGCCGCAACTGTCTTCAAACAGTTAGTCCGCACAATCCTGTTCAGGGAACTTAGGTAGCACGCTCTTGTCTTAATTACATTGAATTTCAAGTAGCCAGGCAAGGAGGCCCGTTCAATGCATATAAATTCTGATTCATCCATTAGATCGGATTGCCCGGTAACAAGCCCCCCACAACCTAAAAGGCAAAAAATACAAGAATCTGCCGGCGAGGCCATAATAGAGATGAGTTCTGCTCTGTCTTCAATCACTATAGATGAGGTTGGAGTGACGCTTCCCCAAGCCTGTTCTGAAGAGTCTGAAGCCAGAGGATCGCCTCGGTATCAGAGCTTTTGGTCGGAAGATGAAGCCACCCTGAATGCAGTGCTTGGCAACAGGCTGAATACCCGGGATGACTCTGTTGCCCGCCCCTTTGTAGCCGTTATTCGCTCTCCTGAGGATCTTAAGCAGGACGGCCTATATCGGCAGGTTGTTGTTGAACAGGACAGTCCTCCACTGAGAAAAAAAGGCCTGCTGCTTCTCCCTGAGCGACCCGTGATACTTATCATTGATTTCCAGAGTTTCCCACCCGGCCGCTTGCCAGAACTCAACGAACTCTACGATTCGCCCGCCCGGTTCGGGGGGGAGTTACTGGGGGGGCACGTGGAAATCATTTCACTGATTTCCCGAAGTTCGACCAAAGTCATAGCGGGAAGCCCCGGCCCGGGGCCCGATTCTATCAGGCGGGTCAACAATGCAGCGCCACCTGTGAACTTTGTTGATGTGGCTGCGGAACAGGCTGAACAGTCGTCCGATACCTGGTTAATGTCCCGGGTACCAGATCAAGAGCCGATGACTAATGCGGCTTGTTCGGTCAAGGTCGTCGATTTTACCGGTAAAGATTGGCGCTGTGCTTTATTCGGCTCCCTGGCATTGAATGACAGGGGAGGACTTTATTTTCAACAGGGTGCGCTTTTTGAGCTGGCGGAAGGTGGTGATGACAGGATCAAAACCGTGGTTTTTAAAAATGCCCCCTGGCCTGATCCCGCTTTTCGATGTCAGCTGATGGACACTCTGTGTCACGAGTCATTTGTCAGTAATGACCAGCTGACACGGTTGCGTACGGATATTAATTATTATCGTCAGCCTATGACTGAAGAAGATCTGGAGCATATAGGCCAGTCGATCAATTGGCAGACGACTCTTCCTGATTCGAGTGGGGCATCGTTACCCCGGGTACCTTGTCTGAATAAGGGGAACTTTGATATCTGTCTTCAGGAAACAGTCTTGCTAGAGGAGGGGGTGATTCGTCCACGGGACGTTTTAAAAGACTGGCTGAAGGATACAGCTGGTGTGCGCATTACCTCTGCACTGACCCTGGATCAATGGCTTAAATTGCACAGAAAGCTCTCAACCCTTGGTTTGCAGGCACTCCCGGTTTACTGCGATATTCCCGATGAGCAGCCTCCCTTTTTCCGCGGACCGCCCTTGCTGATCCCGGAAAGGATTGCAGAACAGAAGGCGTCAGTGACTGTTCTGGCCTGCACAGACCCGATGCAGGAACAGACCTACGGCTGGAAAAAATCGGAAGCACTGCGAGTGTTTGTCATAACACCGGAAGATGACTTGCTCAAGGTGCTGCAAAACAGCTGCATAAAATCTTTAAGGCGGCATAAGTTTTCCTGTAAATCTACGGCCCTTCTGGATGCCCTGAGATCAGGTTCTCCTGTCTGTCTGATGAACCTGCACTGCAATCCTTCATTAATGCAGCAACTGGAATCGTTGCTGGAGGACAAGCCCTGCTTGCCGGTATTTGGGCATTGTGAGGCTTTCCCGGAGCTCAAGCTATATGTGACCTGGCCGGAAGGAAAAAAATGCAAATCCCCGGTGTGGAAGCCTCTGGTTGCCCTGGCGGACAAGTTTGAGGAAAATTATCGCGACAGTGAATTTATCAAGACGGTTCCCCTGGATAAGTCGGAGCTGAACCGACTGCACCAGAAGATGCTCAAGCTACAGCCGTTGATGAAATCTCTGACAGTGTCAGCAGCAATACCTGCAAATCCACCGCAATTCACCACTGCTCTGTTTGAGAAAATAGTCAGGCAAGGGTTGCTGGAGCAGCAGCTGGATAACAGTGAGCGGCTTGAAGAGCGACACTTTCACAAAGCGGTAAACTCTGTGCTGTTGAAGGAATATCGGGCAAACCGTGAAGTTTACTCATTCCTGAAAATAGTGACCGCTCAATTATTTCTTACTTCAGCAAAAGCTAATGGAGACAATGGGCTATGGGTCGATACCGATGCCCTGAAAGGGTGGCTGGAACAGCATCCGGAGCCCGATCTTGCTACCGTTAAAAGCCATTATTGGTCATTGGCTCGTTTTGCTCACCCAGCGCTAACTATCGGGCCGGGTGTTCAACGGTTAAACCAGGAGCCTGATGATCAGCAAGTAAAAGAGATGGCGGGAATGCTGGTCTGTCATGCACCTGAAATCCTCAGGCCAGGCTTGATACGCTTGATGGAGTTGCCGGATGAGCAACTGAGTCACTCAGTCAGCTTGCTGAAGCGCTGCAAACCACGCTCGCTGGATCTGGAGAAAAGACTCTGTAACCTGCTGTATGGACTTGGTGACGAACTGCTGCAGACTGATTCCCTGTATGGGTTTGTTGCCTTACTGAGCCAGGCGCTAACCTCTGGCAATGATGGAGCCGTCAGAGATGCAGTTGACCAGATTCTCAGGACTGGCAGTCAATCTGAAGTGGGCATTGAAGTCATGCGCCTGTTGCGTGAGCCCTCCCGGGAGGATCTGTGGGAATGCTGGGAGCAACGACGACTCAAGCGTTTTGCTGCCAAAGTGCGTCAACATCCTGTAGTCATTGTCACGGGGGAGACGGGCGCTGGCAAAAGCCATATTGCTAAAGCAGTGGTCAGCCTGCTCAATCCTGATCTTGAACCGATGGTGATTACGGTTGGGCCGGATACGGGGCTCAATGAGCTTTTTGGTCAACCAAAACTCAAACAGAGCACTGTTAATGGAGAGGAAGACGGGTTTACTGAGTTAGACCCTGGCCCTCTGGAGAAATGGGCAAAAACCCTTTCCGAGAATGGAAAACCGGTGGTACTGATCGTAGATGAGGCCAACCTGATGATGCCTGAGCTGTGGAGTTGCCTCAGGGGGATCTATGAAGATCCTCCCTGCCTCTATTTCCGGGGTGAGAAAACCCCTTTAAGCCCATTACACCGCATTATCATGACGGGTAACCCGGATCATTTCAGTGGTCGGCGCATGAGTGAAATGCTGCGCCAGCGGGCTCCGGTTCTTTACTATCCGCCACTGAGCCAGACGTTTATTTGTAACAAGGTACTAAAGCCAGAACTGGCGAGGCTTCATATAGCCTGCCGGATGCAGGGATGCCCACCTGATACCTTTGAACAGCAGGCTAGTGCTGTAATGGCTCTATATGAACAGTACTCGACACTTCTCCCCAATCGCACGTTTACCCCCAGGGATCTGACCAATGCAGTCTCCTGTATGGAAGAGTACATACGCTCAAATTATG
This sequence comes from Oceanospirillales bacterium, assembly GCA_004762125.1. Lineage (GTDB taxonomy): Bacteria > Pseudomonadota > Gammaproteobacteria > Pseudomonadales > Endozoicomonadaceae > Endozoicomonas_A. The sequence continues at coordinate 51,694 of SIHQ01000028.1, forward strand.
AGGATGAGCAGCCTGCAAAGATAAGCCAGGCGTCACTCAATGGCCTGGCCTGGCAGGTATTCGCTGATACTCTGGGACAGGAAGTGACAGAGGATGAACGCTGGCGGCAGGAAGCCTTGAAAGACTGGTTTGATGCCAGGTTTCCTAATGATTCGTCGCTGGTGGCGGCACACCAAGGCAAGTGTAACAAGTTTTATTCCCTCTGGCTGATGGATTCAAGAAAAGAAGCAGAGCAAAGTCAGTTGTCTGGGCAGAAGAAAGAATCTTTTGACTTGAGTAATCAAAGCGTTCAGGTGCTGGTCAAAGCGCTCTGGTTGGATTGCGAACGTGCCAGTCAGGAAAAAAGAACGGGAAAGATGCATGCCGGGCGCCATGCAACAGTGTTTGAAGGGCCGACGGGGCGAGGCAAAAGTGCGGTTCTGGAAAAGGTTCTGGATCGGTTTTATGCCGGGGACAACAGCAATATTCGAATCGTGAATGCGGGTTTCTCTCAATGGGATGAACTATGTGCAGCGGTCACAGAGGCCCGGGAAAGAGGCTTGGTGTTGATTGTATCAGAGCTGAACATGCTATCCAGCCAGCAGATAGAGGGGTTGATCAATGCTGCCATTACCGGTGATGCCCAGCCGGGGTTTCATCTGTTTACCAGTACGAACCCGGTCAGCTATACCGGGCGGCATGCTTTTTCACCGGCATTGAAGAGTCGTTTTAATCAGCTGAAGCTGGTGGATTACAGCGATGGAGATATACAGAAAATAGCAGGTGTTCTGTTTCCTGAGCAGCAATGGGGCCGCTGGGTGGCGCAGTTACATTGTCGTTTGCGTAAGAAACTTTCCGAAAAAAAGCGCCTTTTGTTGCCTACCGTGGGAGATATGAAGAGGTTACAGAAGTGTCTTCTGGCTGACGGTGGCAGGCAGTCCGATGAGGCGTTCAAGGAACGTTTTCGTGAGCAATACAGCATATTCCTGCAGGAGCCCGGGTGCGCTCTGGAAGATCTTGAAACTGAAGAGATGACGCAGCTTCATTCACGGGCTCCACAATCACTGCCAGAGATCAGTCGGTGGCTGAACACCCAGGCTTGGGGATTACCGCCCATTGGGGTCAGGCAGAGTACCGGACCTGGGGGCAATTTTGATCCGGCCACCAATACGTTGACCCTGGCAAAAGGCAGTGACAGGGAAATGAAAGTCCAGGCCCTGCAACAATTGTTCAGGCGTCACTGGATGGGCTGCAGTGTTCCTGTGGAACCTCCGGCTCTCTACGACAGCCTGTTTTCAGCTATCTATCTATTGTGGCAACAGAAATACGTTGAAAAACGGTATACGGAGTCAGGTATTTCTGCGGAAGAAATAGTACCGTTGTCACCTGAGCAGCAGGCATGCCTGTTGCACAACGCCAATCACAGTATCATTGAAAAGGTCGGCTTCTATCTTGACAGGACTCCTACCCCCCTATTGCTTGAGCGAATGTGGCTGCAGCTGGTGACTCCTGAACAGGTTGTAGACGAACCCATGGAAACGGAGGAATCACCTTCAGCTAAAAGTGAAGAGCCTGTGCAGAAGGGTTTTCCTGAGGCGAAAAAACGCAAATTGGATGGTCGTACCCGGAAAGAACCATCGTTGTTTAAAAGTGAAGAGCCTGTGCAGCAGGTTTTTCCTGAGGCGACAAAACGCAAATTGGATGGTCGTACCCGGAGAGAACCAGCGTTGTTTATTCTCCAGGAGGTATTCAGAAGCGGCGTTACAAGAGAGATCCGCAAAGAAATCTGCGATCTTAAGTTCAGTGCCGGAGGGAATGTCAGCCTGGAGAGTTGCCCCTGGGGAAAACTGGGTTTTGATGTTGTAATGCCTGAGCTTGCCACAGACCCGATTCTGTGCCCGAAGAAAAGTGATAAGGTGGATTATGGTGTTTATCGGGTTAAGCTGGAAGAACAGTGGCAGAGACTGCCAGGTCGATGGCTCCATGAAAGGATTCCCTGTCTAAGAACTGAACCCCTCATACCCCTTGAGAAACTGGAAATCGTGAAAGATCGTTATACAGGTTCGCACCTGATTCGACTGAAGAAGGTCTGTGACGATGTGAATCTGCCCGAATTCATTCATGTTCACTTCGTTATCAAGAAAGGCGATGTACCCAAAATGGCGCCAGTGCCTCGTTTGCCCTCTGCTACGGGTCCTCTTCCGCTGAAGCAGGCGCTGAATAAGCTTTTCCTGAGGCGGGAAGATCTGAAAAAAACCTTTGAACACCCCCCCGGTGCTTTTGTTACACATTTAAAAAAATATTGTTCCGGGTTTAGTGATGGAGTGCTGGAAGGGGAGACTGTCAGTCATATCGACCTGCTTATGAATTTGATAGAACAAAGGAAGGGCAGCTGTCGTCACAGAACATGGTCAGCTTATGCACTGGCCAGCTACTTCGGGCTTCCAGTGAAAATAATACGCAGTGATTGCCATCAGTGGATTGAGTATTCCCTAGATGGGCGACGAAGTTGGCATACCATGGAACTGGGAGGCTCAGGTCATGAAAATGATAAGACTGTAACGCAAAAAGCTGACTTTAAAGAGTCAGCAGAGGGTATGCAATTCACAGGGAAAGAGCGGCAAAAAATGCTGGCATGGGCCCGAAGGGTTGGTGCAGAAGCTTTTGCGAAAGAGATGGGAACGACATTGGAGGCGGTTGAGCGCTGGTTAACCTCTGGAGGTGCGATACCCTTGGTGTTTCCGTCTTCCGGCCGGGGGAGGATGTCGAAAAAAGCCCTTGCTCACAGCAGGCTGTTGAGAAGCAACAAGGTTAACAAGTTCATGACGGGAATCAGGATGCTGATTGCTCAGAAGAACATAAAGGAGTTGCAGCTGACAGATTTATTTGGGCTAAATCAATTGCTGGAATCATTTGTTATGCAGTTTAAGAGACGGGGAAAGCGGCTCTCTGTTTTTATTAACTTGTTTGAATGCCTTCAAGGGTTCAGAGCATTCTTCATAGACGAAGAGGGGCTGCATAAGGTAATGACCTGGCAGGAGGCTGTTGCCCGTATGCTCACTCATTTCAAGGACGAGATTGATGAGGAAGGCACGCAATTCAGGAAGAGTATGATGCGAGGCATGATGCGGAAAGGCGATTCCGATAAAAGCAGCTCGGAAACCAGTGGTACTGACAGCAGTTCAGAAGCCAGTAGTGGCGAAGAAAATGTTCCTGAAATCAAGGTGCTGGTTCAGTTTATCGAGGCATGTCTGAAAGAGGAAAACTGGATTGACCCTTCTATGAGAGACATTAACGATCTGCTGGTTACGCTGAAGTCTAAATTTCCATTGGATCGGCCATTTGTTCAGACCATTCACCGCCTTAATCACCCTTATTATAAGAAGCTCGAAAAAGTGCTTACAGCTGTTGAACTTGATGAAATGGCAGAGAACGAGGAGTCCGTGGAAAAGTACTGGCAGGGGCTGACAGGCAGCAGTCCAACCCTGGAGCAGAGGTTGAAGTGTACTGATACAGGTAAGGAATACAGCTGGCAGCCAGAAGGCTCTATAAACCTGGATCGTCTGGTGAAGCCCCAGGCACCCTTTCTTGTTACCCAGGCCAGGGAGAAGGTTCGGCCGGTCAAACTGGTGGTGAAAAAGTCGCTTGGTAGCATGGTCGGGGATTACCTGTTGGAAGGGGATTCCTATACGACAATGCCAGGGTTTCACGATATCCTGAATTCAGGTGAGTCCATGAAGGCATTCAGAGGCAGATATTTTGAGAAGATAGAAAGTTTATGCCAAGCGCACCTGGAGCGTGATGTGGATACTCCCGAGGAAAACAGGGAGGATGATTGTCATAAACTGAGAAAGACAAAAAATGCCCTGATGGATTGGGCAAACATACCAAAGCATCAGGCGTATATTGAAAATCTGGGCTTTGAAAGACTGGCTGAGCTTGATCAGCTTTATGAAGCTAAAGTGCGAATCAACAAAATCAACAAAGCTGTAATGGCGTCCCTGGAGCAAGCCTTTGTCGCTTACCTTGTCAGAGTTATGGATACTGCTTCTGGCAATCTGGTGCTTTACATTCCTGACAGGGAAGAAGAAAAAGCAGGTTCCAGAGTGGCAAGGACAGAAGAAGAGCTTTTGCATTGGCTGACTTCCAAGCGCGATGTTCACCCGGTCGACAGGGAGGCTTTCGAGGAATACCTCGGCGACGTTGACAGCCTGGTTTTGGATACGAATAATCTTGCACCGATATACCGTGAATTTATTTCGAACTTCAACAAAGCTACCCTGACCAAACGTTGCGCTGATGGCTTGGGGATAGACGATATAACTCTGAGCTGATTACAGGGGTTTTGGTTGTCTCGATAATTTCATCATGCCCTTGTAGTTCTATCTGGCAGAAACTGATTTAATGGCAATGGGAAAGCCCTCAGTCAGTGCATCATCGTAACGTAGTCGTGTTTTATTCTTTTGCAGATAACCCGCGCATTTATCAATAGCCTCTCTTTTCTTCAGTCCTCTCTTGCTGGCAGGCTTTCTAAACGTCACCACATCCCCAGCCAAAAGTACAAACTCAGCAACTGGAGTGACTACAATCAGCCACTGAAAAACCGGGGGCGTATCGATGTGTGGATCAGTGATGATGTTGAATCATGGTGGACTCAT
>SIHQ01000029.1 GCA_004762125.1 Oceanospirillales bacterium
CGAAGCGGCAAGAAAGCCGGTGGTCATTGAGAAGCTGGATTTTAAGCAGAAAAAGAGGCAGTTGCACAAAGAGAATCCGGTGTACGCCCGAATGCTCTCGTCGCTGGCCTATGAAAAAATCAAATCCCTGATTGAAGTGAACTGCGCCAAACGGGGGCTGGAGTGCATTACGATTAATCCAGCGTACTCCTCGCAGATTGGGGCAGTAAAATACAAAGAGAAATACGGTTTATCCACGCATCACGCTGCAGCATTGGTGATAGCACGAAGAGGCTTAGGCTTCTGGGATAGGCCTTTAAGAAATTACTACCAGACTAAAGATAGGGTTGTGGTATCCCATCCGGCACCTGTAAGGAAAGCCGGATCGGCAATGCTTTACTACCGTGAATTTTTTAGTTGGAAAAGACGACTCTTGCGAGAGATCGGCACTGGTATGCGCTTTGGGGAGGCTGTCGCTCTGGCAGCTGGAACGCAAAGGCGAAGCTTAGCTTCCTAGTCCGATGGAGGGCGCTACGTCGTCCTCCTCTAACCCTTTACTGTGGGGTTGAACTGGCAAATGAGTAGGTTTGCGTAGGTTCATAAAAGCGGTTAGCTCCCAGCAGTCCGGTATCAGGTCAGGATATTGAATCGGTCACATTTAAAAAACAAAGAGTGACAACGACCAGTCGTCAAATAATCGGTTGGGTGCGGCTAATCAATACCCAGCCGGGTGACAGGTTGACTCTTCAGTTTATAACTCCGAAAGGGCAAGGGATTCCTCAATCGACTCAACTGCCAGAAACTCCCAAGGCACAGAAATTTTACACTTTAGTTCGTCAGCGAGAGAAAAAACGCTGGTTAGCGGGTCGGTACGGACTGAAAGTAAAAGTAGAACGAGGGAGTAGCCTTTTGCAGCAGAACACTGTTTGGTATGACATGCTTCCGTAAATGGATCTCTTTAGCGGCAAACAACTCACCGCTCTCAGTAAACTCGTGATACCGCGTTTATTTGCGTTGAAAGTGAGGGCTGTTTGAAAGCTACGTTTTTGACGTTCTTCAGTAATAACGTTAGATTCCAGAGAGCTTTATCGTCTCCAGGAACTGGGAGCCAGCCTTGAACAGATTCAATATTGAGTTCGAAGACCGTTGAACTGAGTATGTCTAAAATTAGGCAGAGACACAGTTAGATTTACAGTCTCGTAAAATCTTCGCTCTATTCCCGGGTTATTCCAGTTCAATTCCGTCTCAACGTTCGGGAATTGAGGAATAATCCTCCAGACTCGATTTGATTCTCATCATTTCAATGTCGATTGTCTGGATTTATGAACTGGCAGGCACGACATAACCTGTTACTTCACCAAACCCTATCCTGATATCGCTTCCCTGTTTCTGGCAATACCCCTTGAACAGAATGGCATCGCCGTCTTTGAGAAAGGTACGAGTCTCGCCGTTGTCCAAAGTGATGGGCTCTTTGCCACCATTACTCAACTCAAGTAACGATCCGGCTTCTTCTGGGGTTGGCCCGGACTGAGTACCGCTGCCAAAAAAATCACCAGGTTTCAGGTTACAGCCATTGATGGTGTGATGAGCGACCATCTGGGCAACAGTCCAGTAAGAATCCTTGAAGTTGGAACGAGACAGTTTCTGATAAGGCTGGTTTTCTTCTCTCATTTTGGCCGTGGCTATATAAGCTTCCAGCTCCATATCAACGGAACCTGTCGTCCGATTCTGAGAGGACTCCAGATAAGGCAGCGGTTGAGGGTCACTGTTAGGTCGTGTCCACTGACCTTGGTAAGGCGCCAATGCTTCCATGGTGACAATCCAGGGAGAGACGGTAGAAGCAAAGCTTTTGGCCAGAAAGGGCCCCAGTGGTTGGTATTCCCAGGCTTGAAGATCACGGGCTGACCAGTCATTAAACAAACACAAACCGAACACATGCTGTTGGTAGTCATCAAGCGCTACGGATGACCCTGACTCATTACCTGAACCGATATAGATGCCCACTTCCAGTTCATAATCCAGTCGTTTACATGGCCCTAGGGTGGGAACCTCTGCGTCGGGTGCTTTGGTTTGGCCAAGAGGACGGTGGACTTTCTGGCCTGAAATGCCAATGGATGAACTTCGACCATGATAGCCGATAGGCACCCACTTATAGTTAGGAAGTAAAGGGTTGTCGGGACGAAACAGTTTACCCACAGTGGTCGCATGATGAATGGAGGTATAGAAATCGGTGTAATCGCCAATACGAGCAGGCACATCGTATTCAACAGAAGTCATGGCAATCAGACAGTTCTGAAGGACTTTCTGATCTTCAGAGGTTTCTGTTAATGCATCGGACAAACTGTGTCTCAGAGCAGACCAGTATTCAAATCCCATCGCCATGAATTCATTTAATACGGGTTGGCAGCATTTATTTAAGGCTTGAGCGGCTTTTCCTGTGAAAAGTCCTGTGTCGTATAATGTTTGAAGATCAATGATCTGATCACCAATGGCAACTCCACCACGAAAGGGCTCGTTGGTGTCTTTTTGGCGAAATACAGCAAAAGGCAGGTTCTGAATCGGGAAGTCACAGCCGTCGAGGTTGGCTGAATTGACCCAGCTTTTCAGGTCCGGATTGTGAGTCTGATTAACAGTTATCATAGGCTGTTTCTTATTCTGTCAGGTTGGCTCAATGCCACTGGGTGTGGCTTCTAAAGCTTCATTGAGTACAGCAAGATCACCAATGTTACTTGATAATAACAGAACCCGTCGGGCATTCACCTTATGACTTTGTTCATTGTTTAAATCCTGTTGTGTTGAATCGGACCTTTCAAATTTATCCAGAAGGTGACGCAAATTAATGATCGTTGTACGATCAGAGATAGGGCAATCCAGAGATAAGCAAACGACCGATAGATTGAAGCCGTAGATTCAGACAATAGCCAAATAATGGACAGGGGCTTTACGATGAAACTTTACACGTACTGGCGATCATCAGCGGCTTACCGGGTACGAATTGCACTGAACCTTAAAGGATTAAGCAGTGAGATGGCTTTTGTGCATTTGGTCAAAGAAGGTGGAGAGCAGCTGCAGGAAGCCTATCAGGCTATTAATCCCCACGGCCTGGTGCCTTCACTGGAGCTAGATGATAAGCAGGTCATTACTCAGTCGATGGCTATTATGGAATACCTTGATGAAACTTATTCAGGCGCTCGCCTGTTACCCGGGTCTCCTCTTGAAAGAGCCAGAGTTCGTAGTATCGCCCAAAGCATTGCCTGTGATATTCATCCGTTAAATAACCTCAGGGTGTTGAAATACATCACCGGTGAATGGGGTGTGACTGAAGAACAGCGAACTCTCTGGTATCAACACTGGATTTGCAGCGGTTTTGAGAGTCTTGAACGGCAGTTGTCGGAGGGTCATCAGACCGGTGATTTCTGCCATGGTGACGAGCCCGGGTTGGCGGACGCCTGCCTTATTCCCCAGATTTATAATGCCCGACGTTTTTCAGTAGCAATGGATGATTACCCGGTTATTCAGCGTATTGGCAAAAACTGTGAGGCACTGGAGCCTTTTCAGAAGGCCGTTCCCGAGGCTCAGGAAGATGCACCGTGATCTCGTCTGTTCAATCTCCAGTCGCTATTAAAACAATCGATTTACTGAGGACATAATAATGATAAAGCTTCAGCAAATTCACCATGTTGCCTATCGGTGCAAGGATGCCAAAGAAACCGTTGAGTTCTATCAGACCATGCTCAATATGGAATTTCTGGTGGCCATAGCCGAGGATGAGGTGCCTTCAACCAAGGAACCGGACCCTTACATGCATCTGTTTCTTGATGCCGGTAATGGCAATATTCTGGCTTTCTTTGAGTTGCCTAATTCTCCGGAGATGGGCAGAGACCCAAACACTCCGGAATGGACCCAGCACATTGCCTTTCAGGTGGCCGACGAGGCGGCTTTATTGTCTGCTTTGGAGGATTTGAAAGGGAAAGGGCTTGATGTCGTTGGCCCAACGGATCATGGCATTATCAAATCCATCTATTTCTTTGACCCTAACGGACATCGTTTAGAGCTGACCTGTCTGACCGGAACTCACGAGCAATTAAAAGAACTCAAACGTGTGGCTCCATTAATGCTGGAAGAGTGGTCACGCACTAAAAAAGCACCTAAGCACGCCGCCTGGCTTCATGAAAAGGAGCTTGGCGATAAAAAAGGTTAGATTCCCGGAATGCCTATGGGCCCCGGAAGGTCAGGGATCAAAGCACAGCCTGTTAGAACGGTCAGAACGGTCAGAACGAAGAGGATGGAGATGGTTTTTATCAGTTGCATAAGAGACCTGAGATTAATAAGTGATTTAGCCTTTAGGCTTCGATCAGAAAAATGGAAGGAAAACCTGAGTGAGGTGACAGAAGTTTGGTGCATACACAGCAGGATTGTAAATAGCACATTGTTTTTATTCCGAAGAGAAGGAGAGGACGTCAACTCATAAGCATCCGAGTTTACTGAAGCCCCGTTAACTTAAAAGCAAAGAAGGCCGAAGAGTATTGGAAGCATTTAAAGACCACATATAATCAATGATATTTTAAATACTGATTAAGTTAACTCAATATCGGTTTTCAAAATAACAGGCTAAAGCATGGATGCGAAGCGTATTAACCGGTTGTTTTCACTCTTATTTCCTCGTACTGAACCTGCTCGCGAAAAACCACCTGCAGACACCTTGCCAGGTTATGCACTTGAACCCCGTATCATGCTCGATGCGGCCATGGCCAGCACTGGTGAAGAGGTGCTTTCAGAGCCAGAGAATCAACAGGGTTCTGATCAACACTCTGATAACAGCACTTCATCCAACCAGTCAGACGTTACTAAACTGGCCGAAGCCCTGGAAGCCGCTTCCCAACATCAGCACACCATCACCGAAGTGGTATTAATTGACCCTTCCGTACCCGATTATCAAACCCTGATGGCAGGCATTTCCGGCCAGGCTCAGGTTCATATTCTTTCATCGTCTGCATCACTGGCTGAAATTGCAGAGGTATTATCTGGATATCAGAATCTGGATGCAGTGCATATTATCTCCCACGGCAGCACCGGCTTACTGGCACTGAGTGGTGAAACCGTTGATGCCGATACGCTGGCATCACAACAGGAAACACTGGCGGCCATAGGCCAGTCATTGAATCAGGAAGGCGATATTCTGCTTTATGGCTGCAATGTTGGCAGCGATAGGGAAGGGCAGGCTTTTATTGAGCAGCTGGCGGAATTAACCGGGGCGGATATTGCTGCTTCGGATGATATTACGGGTGCTGGTGGAGATTGGATACTGGAAGCCAACTCAAATTCGATAGAAACTCAGATTTATGGTGAAAGTACTTATCAATACAGTCTTAATATAAATGGAACAACAGTTCAAATTGGAAGGGGAGATCCTGCTGAGTACCGGCAGTCATCGATTGTTCATGGCGGTGTTGATGATACTGTTGAGGATCATATTAGCGCTCCGGGCCATAGTGTCGTGGAATTCAACATTAATAGTGTTGATTATTCATCAGGTGCAATTATAACAAACAGTCGATTGCATCAGCACGACTTTCAAGTTGACCCAAATAACCCAAATCAAGCAACTCTTACTATTACTTACTCAGCCCCGACCACTTTGTTTGTTTTTAATAATGCATTAAATTTTCAGTTTTCTGGTGGAGATTTCGGTTCCATAGAGTCTTTTACTGCTGATGCCAATAATAGTATTACTAGCAATGCAACAGAAATTACCACCAGTAATACCAGTACTGCAATAACAATAATAATGCCGAGGGACGACATAGGGACAACCAGGTATGTTGCAGGTCCAAATGATATTACCGAGGGATATTATGTTCAATCATTAAAGTTTCATATAACTTCAACAAGTAATTCCGCACCTGTTAACACCGCCCCCACAATATCAGGCCAGCCATCAGACGTAACCGTCACAGAAGATACCGCCAGTAACCTTGATTTATCGACAACCACTTTTGTTGATAACGACGCTGGCGATACCCTTACGGTGACGCTGGCAGCCAGCGCTGGAACCATGACTGCCGCATCGTCAGCTGACGTCACCATTGGAGGGCCAGGTTCAGGCTCGTTGACCCTCAGCGGTACGGCTGCCAATATCAACTCCTATCTGGATAACGTCAGTAATATCCAATACACCGGCGCTCAAAACGTCAATGGTGACAATGCCGCTACACTGACAATCTCTGCTTCTGATGGCGATGCAAGCCTGATCAGTAACCCGACTGTAAATATTGATATCACCGCAGTAAACGATGCCCCGGTGGTGGATACCGGTGGCTATGAAACCGATTTTGTTGCAGGCAGCTCGACCGGTGTGCTGGTGGTGGATTCCACATTCTCAATAACTGATATCGATGATGCTAATATGGAGTCGGCAGTCATTACCCTGAGTGGTAATGGTGATGGTGCCAGTGAGACTCTTTCCATTGATGGAACACCTGCGACTGGCATCACTGTTACCTATACCTCCAACACCCGGATTGATTTGTCCGGTTCTGCGACAAAGGCCCATTACGAAAACCTGATCAAACAGATTAAGTACAACAACAGCGTTGCTGCAGCCAGTGCAACAGCAGGTGACCGAACCATTACCATTACAGCAAACGACGGTGAAGGTGATTCCAGTGCTGAAGCCTCAACGGTTGCAGTGGTGATAGCACCTCTTGTAGATACTGGACCAGGCACAACTTATGTGGAAAATGATGGCAATACGCCAGTACGTGTTGTGGGTGCCAGCGCCACCATAACCGACAGTGACAGCACACATCTGAACGGGATGGTGATTAATATCACTAATGATGCGACAGGAGATAGAATTAGTCTGGCCGCTCGCAGTAATAGTGATTCTGTGAATGGAATTACCATAACTTACAATAATGACAATCAGATTACTCTGTCTGGTAATGCAATAAAAGCAAATTATCTGACCTTGCTTAAAGAGTTACAGTTTGAAAACAACAGCCAGAACCCTGACACCACCACCCGTAATATTTCAATAGCGACGACTGACTCGGATGGCCATACCGGTACCGTGTCAACAACTGTCACAGTTCAGGGCGTTAACGATGCCCCTGTAGCCGTTAACGACACAGGCAGTGTGAACGAAGATCAAACACTGACAGTGAACCAGGCCGATGGTGTGCTGGGTGATGATACCGATGTCGACAACAGTTCGCTGACAGTCACCGCTATTCGTACCGGTTCAGAAAGTGGCAGCGGAAGCGCTGGAACAGTAACGACGGCTCTTATTGGTACATATGGCACACTAACCATTAATGCCAACGGCAGCTACACCTATATTGCCGATCAGGATGCAGCCAATGCCTTGCCTGCCGGTCAAACAGCAACCGACACATTCACCTACACCGTCAGTGATGGTAGCGACAGTGATACTGGCGAGTTGGTCATTACCGTTAATGGTCAGAATGATGCTTCTGTTATTTCTGGTGATATTGCCGGTTCAGTGATTGAAGGCAATGACGGGGATGCTGCAGTTACTGCAACAGGCAACCTATCCATCAGTGATGCAGACAGCGGGCAAACACCTGTTTTTGCTGATCAGGCAAGTACTTTGGGGAGTAACAGCTATGGGTCGTTTGTACTGACTGCCGGTACATGGACGTACACCCTGAACCAGTCCGCTGTGCAATCTCTGGGTGACGGCGAGACAGTAACAGATACGATTACCTATACAGCCTCTGACAATAACAGTCAGGTTATCACGGTGACCATCAACGGCACCAACGACAATCCTACCGTGACAGCCGCTCTGGTATCCGATGCTAATGAAGGTGACAGCTCGTACAGCCTGGACTTGCTCGGCGGCGCGGCTGACGTAGATACCGGAGATGTTCTGAGTGTTACTGGCCTGACCTACACCGTAGGCGGTTCTGCTACCGGCAATAGTGGTGCCGACCTCCCGGCTGGTATTACATTCAGCGGCAACAGCCTCACCATAGATCCGACTCACAGCAGCTTTGAAAGTCTGGCCGTAGGGGATAGCCGAACCATCGTCGTCAGCTACACCGTTAATGACGATGACAATGGCAGTGTTGCCCAGACCGCAACAATCACTATCGACGGAACTAACGATAATCCCACCGTGACAACGGCTCTGGCGTCCGATGCTGATGAAGGTGACAGCTCCTACAATCTGGATCTACTTGGTGGTGCGGCTGATGTAGATACCGGCGATGTTCTGAGTGTTACTGGCTTGACCTACACCGTGGATGGTACCGCCACTGACAATAGTGGTGCCGATCTCCCGGCTGGCATTATGTTCAGTGGCAGCAGTCTCACTATTGAGCCTACTCATAGCAGCTTTGAAAGTCTGGCTGTGGGAGATAGCCGAACCATCGTCGTCAGCTACACCGTTAATGATGATGAAAACGGCAGTGTTGCACAGACCGCAACGATCACTATCGACGGAACTAACGACAATCCCACCGTGACAGCCGCTCTGGTGTCCGGTGCTGATGAAGGTGACAGTTCCTACAACCTGAACCTGCTCGGTGGTGCGGCTGATGTCGATACCGGGGATGTTCTCAGTGTCACAAGCCTGACCTACACCGTGGATGGTTCTGCCACTGTTAACAGCGGTACTGACCTGCCGAATGGCATAGTGTTCAGCGGCAACAGCCTCACCATCGATCCCAACCACAGCAGCTTTGAAAATCTCGGGGTGGGAGATAGCAGAACCATCGTCGTCAGCTACACCGTTAATGACGATGAAGGCGGTAGTGTTGCCCAGACCACAACAATCACTATCGACGGAACTAACGATGTTCCGGCGATTCAGGTGGTGGATGTAACGGGGGCGATCACGGAAGGCACCACCCTGAATGACAGTGGCTCAATCACCTTTACCGATCTTGATCTGACTGATCGGCCAACAGCAACCGAAGCCACAAGCAGTGTGACTTCGCCAGATATTACGTTGACCACTGCTCAACGAACTGCCATTGAAAATGCATTTACTATCACTAATGTGGCTATGAACACCAACGATGGTACCGTGAACTGGGATTACACCATTGCAGACAGTGATCTGGACTTTTTGGGTGAAGGTGAAACCGTGAAAGCCGTTTATACCATCACGGTCACCGACGATGAAAATGCCATAACTACTCAGGATGTTACCATTACGATCACGGGCGCTAACGATGAAGCGGTCGTTGATGGAGTCCATACCGGCACTGTAAAAGAAGGCGATGCGGGTGACCCAGCAGAAATAGCGACAGGCACTTTGAGTATTTCGGATATTGATCAGGATGATAGTCCGGTGTTTCTGTCGTCAGAGAGTACGGCAGGGGAGAATGGCTATGGTCACTTCAGTTTGGCGGACGAAGCCTGGAGCTATGTTCTGAATCAGGACAGTGTTCAGCACCTGGAAGAAGGTGAACAAGTCACTGACCATATTACCTATACAGCCTCAGACGGCACCAGCAAAACCATAACCGTCAACATTCTCGGAACCAGTGAAGCACCTGCAGTGATTCCTGAACCCGATAAAACGGTCAATCGTGTAGTCTTAGATATTGCACGACCCGAGCCCGGCATTCCTGACCCGTTGAATAACAGCACAGACCTTTTCTCTTTTGGCTCCGATGGCATGGCGGCTGAATCACCGAGTGCTCAATCATCCGCTGGTGTGGGTGACCCGTCCGGCCGCTTGGTTCATGAGACTGACCTGATCACTCACACCAAACTCAGAACCGATACTTACTCTGTTCAAACCCTGTTTTCCCATCAGGAAGCCCTGAACAGTCGATATGGCAGCCACCTGACTACAAAGACCAGCAGCAGTGGCGTTTATATAGACAGCCAGCAGCATGACTATTCAGCTGAAATCAATAACATCGATTTTATTAATCCATCTGATGATTCGTCGGAGGGTGAAGGTGTTGATAAAAAACGTGTTGATGAAAAACGCTTTGATGAGAGCAACAGTACGATTGAGTCGAATGATGTCACGGACGGCAGTGATACTCTGAAGTCGGAAAAATCTGATTCGAAAAGCGCCGGTGAATTCAATCAGTTAAGCGGTTTTAACGAGCAGTTAGTCAGTGCGAGAGAGCGACCGATGTCCGATTTGATGGCCCTGGAAGTGGCCTTGAAGAATTCGCAGTAAAAACAGAAACACCTTCTTTTTACTTTTGTTCAGGGAGCGAACAAAATATGCACAGCCGATTCCGCCTATCAACCCTGGCCGTATCCGTTGTTTTTCTTACTGCCTGCTCGGTCAAGCCACTGGTTATTTCTGAAACTGCGCATCAGGAACTGGTGGCTAACGACAAAGCTCAGCTTTATGCTGAACAGGAACCCTTAAAAGGTGAGTTGACACTCCACCAGGCGATGGCCAGAGCCATCAAGTATAACTTTGATAACCGTCTTAAGATGATGGAAGAAGCTCTGGCTCATGACATGGCGGATATCAGCCGTCTGGATATGCTGCCAAGGCTCACCATGAATGCGGGTTATCGCGGGAGAAATAACGATTCCGGTGCCAGTTCCCGTTCCCTGATTACAGGCCAGGAGAGTCTTCAGGTATCCACTTCTCAGGAACGTGAAAGGATGGTGGCCGACCTGGGTATTTCATGGAGCGTTCTGGATTTTGGTTTGTCCTACTACCGGGCCAAACAGCAGGCCGATCGTATGGTGATCGTCCATGAACGACACCGTAAGGTTATACAGAACATTACTCAGGATGTTCGCAGTACCTACTTCAGGGCCCTCACCGCCCAGAAAGTACTGGCGGGTATCAGTCCTCTGATTAAAAAGGTAGAAGCCGCTCTGACGTCCTCCCGCAGTATCGAGCAACAGGGATTGGATAAACCGGTGAATGCGCTGCGGTATCAGCACCGCTTATTAACCAGCCTCAGAAAACTTCAGATCGTTCGCAAGAAACTGGTGACAGCCAAGGCAGAGCTGGCGGCTCTGATGAGCTTACCCATGAGCGCACAATTGCAATTAGCCAACGAACCACTGTCTGAAATGAAGATCAGTCAGTCCGTTCAAGAGCTTGAGCAGCAGGCTCTGATGCAGAGACCGGAATTAAGGGAAGAGCGCTACCACGATCGTATTTCTGCGACAGAAATCAAGCGAACTATGGCCAGTCTGATGCCTGCCTTAACGCTGAATACGACCTATAACTACGACAGCAACGCCTATAACGAAAACAGCAACTGGCTGGATTTCAGCGCCATGATATCCGGCAACCTTATGGACCTGGTGACGTATAAGCAGCGTATGCATTTGGCTGAAGATCAAGCGAAGGTGGTGGACACCCGTCGACTGGCCTTGAATATTGCCGTGATCAGCCAGGTGCATATTGCCATGCAGGACTTTGTTGGCACTCAAAATACGTTCAACACCGATCGTTCCCTGAGTGATATAGAGCAACGGTTGTTAAAGCAATATCAGGCCAGCAGCAAGAGTCAGTCAGGCAATGACATGGAGCTGATTGAACAGGAAGTTAATACGCTGGTTGGGCGGCTGCATGAAGGGCAGAGTTACGCTGATTTGCAAACCGCCTATGGCCGTGTTTATCTGTCGATAGGGGCCGATTCTCTTCCTGAACATTATGACGGTATTGATGTAGACGCTCTTGCTAAAGAGTTGGCCAGGGGAGAGTTGGGTTGGCAGGCCATGAAACAGGATCAGCATTGATGATCATGCGTCGCCTATGGCAGACCGTTCTGATGGGTTTGTTGCTGAGTCCAGCGGTCTACGGTGCCGATCAGTCATTGAGCACCCGTGCGATGCTGGAGCCGTTGAGACAGGCCAAAATCAGCAGTGAGCTGGCGGGTAGAATCAATGCCATTAATGTCAGAAACGGCGATGGTTTTCGAAAAGGCGACGTACTGATTCAATACGATTGCGCCTTGTATCAGGCCGACCTTGATGCGGCCAAAGCCGAGCTGGCGTCTGCTTCAGCACAACTGGCCAACAACCGGCAGTTACTGACCATGAAGTCGGTCAGCAAACTGGATGTAGAGTTGGCGCGTTTTGAAAAAGAACGTCAGGCCGCCAGAGTCAAATCATCCTCCTATAAAGTGAGTCGTTGCAGCATCAAGGCTCCGTTTAATGGTCGTGTTGTTGAGTTGGCGGTAAACGCTCACGAAAGCGTTGAGAATGGCAAGGAACTGGTCTGGCTACTGGACGACACCGAACTGGAAGTGAATCTGGTGATTCCATCCAGCTGGTTAAGCTGGTTGCAGCCTGGTCGGACCTTTGATTTCCTGGTCGATGAAACCGGTGAACGGTTTATCGGAGAAGTGATTCGTATTGGTTCGCTGGTCGATGCGGTCAGTCAATCGATTCATATTACCGGTAAGCTTGAATCGCCATCAAACAATTTAGTAGCCGGTATGAGTGGTCTGGCTCAATTTGATCAACAAAGACCCCTCCACGATGCAGACCCTGAATCCGGTAACTAGACAACAATCGACAAAAAATCTCGGTGAATCGCCCTGGTTGCGCCTTATTGAGGTTGAAAACAGCCTTCGGCAAGCATCGGATGAAGCCGCATTTTCTCTAACACTGGTGAATGGTTCAGGAAAGCTGATTTCCAGTGACAGGGCGGTTCTGTTCACACTGTCTGGTGCTCATTCATTGAGTGTTACAGCCGTCAGCGGTGTGTCTGACATTGAGCGTAATGCTCCGTATATTCAGAACCTGCAACGCTTGGCTTCAAGGGTGCAGAAAGAAAACAGCCCCCAAACGCCGGAAATTCTGACCGGGCATAGCTTCTTTGATTCTTTCGAAAAAGGTTCAGGTACTGCACAGGCCGACTACTTGCTCTGGATTCCCCTTATTCATCCCAATGGTCAGCAGGCCGGTGTTCTGTTGTTGGAAAAAACGGTCAGGTTCAGTAATCATGAAGTGGTTCTGGCGAAACAATTGGCTGGGACTGCCGCCCACTGTTGGCAGGCTTGCAATAGAAATCGATCTGGTTTTCGGGAGAAACTGTTTCAGAGGCCGGTGTTATGGTCAGTGGGACTACTCCTGTTTGCTGTTTTGTGGTTACCCGTCAGGCTAACAGTATTGGCGCCAGCGGAAGTAGTGGCTGCGCAACCACGAGTGTATACCGCACCATTGTCTGGTGTTATTCAGGAGATACTGGTTGAGCCTAATGCTCAGGTTGAAGAAGGTCAGCCACTGATTCGATTTGAAGATACTGAATTAAGGAACCGAGTAAATCTGGCAGGAGAAGAACTGGCCGTAGCAACCGCTGAACTGCGTAAATCACAGCAAGGGGCTTTTCTTGATAACCGTTCGGCAGCGCAGTTGGCCGAATTAAAGGCCAGAGTCGACCTGAAATCTGCTGAGTATCGTTATTCAAAAGAATTGCTGGCTCGTACTTTACTGGTGGCAAAAGCTCCGGGCATCGCTGTCTTTCGGGATAAGGACGACTGGTCGGGAAAACCGGTTAAAACCGGCGAACACATTCTGTATCTGGCCAGTCCGGAGCGCGTAAAGCTCACCATAGAATTACCCGTGAGAGATGCGATTTCTTTGGATCAGGGTACCGAAATCAGCTTTTTTCTCGACTCTCAACCTTTGTCGCCTGTTCAGGCAGTGCTGAGCCAAAGCTCTTATGAGGCGGATGTTACGCCCGATGGTATTCTGGCTTACACCTTAAAAGCCAAGCTGGATTCGGGACAGTCAATCCCTAGAATCGGTATGCGAGGCGTCGCCAAACTGTATGGGGATGAAACCAGCTTATTCATGTATTTGTTCCGTCGTCCCCTCACGTTTGCCCGTCAATGGCTGGGTGTTTGATGGCATCTCTGCCTCCCCTGAGAACTGATCTGGAACTGATACCGGCTGAAAACCCGGAAGGTGAGCGGAAGTCTGAAGGCTGGCTGATTTATGATGGGGTACGGAACCGCTACTTTAGAATCAGTCGACCCACCTTTCTTGCTTTGAGCTTCTGGGAAGAGTGCGACGAGTCGAGCATTGCTGAAAGAGTGAGCGGCTTGATGGGCACTTCGCTGAGTGAAGGCTGGCTGGACGATATGATTCGTTTTCTTCAAGTAAACCAGCTACTGAAGACAGAAACAGCAGAAAGCATTGGCTTCTTAAAACAGAGTAAGAGCGCAGGTCGAAAAAGTGCCGGACATAAACTGATACACGGTTATTTGTTTTTTAAAATCCCCTTGGTCAGACCGGATCATTTTCTGACGTGGCTGCTGAATGTTCTGAAACCATTACTCACTAAACGAACTTTTTTTCTGTTTGCCTTGATGGGGGTTACAGGTCTTTTATTCAGTTCCCGACAATGGGATCAGTTTCTGGTCACGGCTGATTATCTGATGACGCCCTCCGGTGTTGCTGTCTTTATGGTGGCATTGATCATGACCAAGATTATTCATGAGCTGGGTCATGGTCTGGCTGCAAAAAAGTATGGTTGTCGTGTGCCTACCATGGGTGTCGCTTTTCTGGTGATGTTTCCGGTGCTCTATACCGATACAACAGACGCCTGGAGGTTGCCTTCACGGCAACAACGTTTAGTGATCGGTGCTGCCGGTATGATGGCCGAGTTAACGGTGGCTTGTGTTGCCACCTTTCTGTGGATTTTCATACCGGAAGGAACCGTCAGAAGCGCCGTATTTATGTTGGCTACGGTGACCTGGATTACCAGCCTGGCAGTCAACCTGAATCCGTTTATGCGCTTTGATGGTTACTATTTGTTATCTGACTACTGGCACGTTGAGAATTTGCAAGGCCGTGCATTTGCATTGGCTCGATGGCAGTTAAGAGAGTGGTTGTTTAAATGGCAACAACCGATGCCTGAAGCATGGTCATCAGCAAAGCGTCGTCAGCTGATATTTTACGCTTATGGCACCTGGATTTACCGGTTCTTTCTTTTTATGGGCATTGCCTTGCTGGTGTACCACTTTTTCTTCAAGGTGCTGGGTATCGTCCTGTTTCTTGTGGAAATTCTCTGGTTTATCCTGCTGCCGATATACCGGGAACTGTCTTGTTGGTGGACACACCGGAAGGATATAAAAATGAAAGGAACAAGCCTTCGCTTTCTGGTTTTTTGTGGTGTTTTGGCTGGCATTCTGTTTTATCCGCTGGACGCTCGAATTGAAGCTCCGGCAGAAGTTACGGCCAGTGATCTTTCTGTGGTTTATGCTCCTTCAGCAGGGCTTATTCGGAACGTGTCTGTCAATACAGGTGACCAGGTGCAACAAGGTGATCCTCTGATTGAACTGACCAGCCCTGACCTTGAGCATGAGCTTGCACAGACCGGCCTGAGAATCGATCTGCTTAATAACCTGTTGAAACGGACTGTTGCCGATACCGATTATTCCCAGTCTGAACCGCTGCTGAGAAAGCAATTGGCGGCACTCGGGCAAAAAAAGGAAGGGCTGTTGAGTCAACAACAGAGACTGGTGATACGGGCTCCAGTCTCCGGGCGAGTGACGTTTAAAAATGAATTTCTTCGACAAGGTCGCTGGCTTAATCCGGACTGGCCTTTGCTCAGGGTCGTCAAACCCAACAGTTACCAGCTCCAGGCTTACATAGACGCAACAGAGTTAAACCGGCTTGCAAAGCACGCCGAGGCGGTGTTCTATCCCGATGATATGACCCGTGACACTTCGGAATGGATGTTTTCACGAATAGAAGCAGGTAATAATCACATTCTGGAAACGCACTATCTGAATTCAGAATTTGGTGGCCCTTTGCTGACCAGTAAAAACAGTCAGGGGCAGGCTGTGCTGTCTATGGGGTATTACAAGGCGGGCTTTGTACCGGTTGACTCTATGGAGGGTCTCCCGGTTATGACAGGTCAGTTGCACATTTCCGCAGGCAGCAAAAGTATTGCTTCATCGGTTTGGAGCAGTGTTTCAAGTGTACTGGTTCGGGAGAGCGGGTTTTAGAGCTGATTCAGTTCGTATAATAGCGTGTGTTTGGACTGGGAAAATAGGAGCCAGAATACCGGTCGCATTATGAATTCATATAAAGCAGGCAAAAGAAAAGTTTGATATTTTGCCGAGCTGATGTTTTGCCGAACCTACAGCTCGGCAAAACATCAGAAAGCAGTAAAAATTACATTAAAAATGAGTAATCTCTACTGCACAACCGATTATTCTTCGGATGCTTGCTCTTCAGTCGTATCGACCTCAGTTCCAGCTTCAGCTTTTGGCTTAGGGTTGCGCTTGGCAGGCTTGGCCAAAATTTCCAGATAGAAGGATTCCAGTTCCAGCTTTTCTACTTCATCAATAGACGTATTAATCTGAGCCAGTGTAATTACGACTGCTTCCTGTTCGGTGTGACCAAACTTGCAATCAAAGTCCCAGTAGTCAGCATTCTCTGGAAGAGCCTTATTACGCTCTCTCTTTAAATACTTTTTAACTTCGTGCTTCATTCCATCAACCAGTCGTGGAGTCTTGATTTTTGGATGAGACAGCTTGAATGTTTTTTTCATGGTAATCCTGAAGACGAGATAAGGAGGGGTTAAAGAAAAAGGTGGGCAATTCTACGTCAATTCGGCTTCAGTAGCGACCAGCGCGTAACCACCTGCTTGTAGCCGCTTATCCCGGATTTTTAAACAAGTTACTTAATACCTGCTTTCATAAACGATTGTACAAACTGCTTTTGAAAGATCAAAAAAGCAGCGAGTAAGGGTGAGACGGCTATCAATGTTCCAGCGCAGATAATAGGCCAATCAACACCGGATTCGGGAGCGCCAAAAATGGCCATGCCGACTGTTAGGGGACGGCTTGCTTCAGTGTTGGTCACTACTAAAGGCCAGAGAAAGTTGTTCCAGTGATAACTGATGGACACCAGTGCGTACGCGAGATAAACCGATCTGGCTTGTGGCACGTAAACTTTCCACAACACTTGCAGCAGAGAACATCCTTCTATACGAGCCGCATCATCCAGAGCTTGAGGTACTGTGGCAAAGGTCTGACGTAGCAGGAATATACCGAAGGCGCTGGCCATATAGGGTAGGCCAACACCCAGCCAACTGTCGATCAGCTCTAAGTTAGCCAGTGTCTTATAGTTCTCAACAATCAATACTTCAGGCATAACCATTAACTGCATCATGACCAGCGCCATAACCAGCCCTTTCCCTTTGAATGACATTCTGGCCAATGCAAACCCGGCCAGTGTGCAGAGTACCAGTTGGCACACCAAAATCAGGGTGGTGATGACAATAGTATTGAGCATGTAACGAGCAAAGGGAGCCTGGTCCCAGGCCGAAACAAAATGCTCCAGTGTCAGGGGGGCAAACAAATCAAAATGTGTCGTGTATTCAGAAGGGTGAAATGCGGCCCAGAATGCAAACAGTAACGGTAAAATCCATAGGAAACCCAATAACCAGGCAGCCAGTCTTTCAGGCAGGCTGATATAGCCTATTCCTTTTACTTGTGAAAAAGCGCCTGTCATCATCGGTAATGAACCTTCTTGTCAAGAAATCCGAACTGAAACCAGGCCAGTAGGGCCAGAATGAATAGCAGAATGCTGGTCAGTGTTGCTGCATAGGCCGTATCAAAGAAACTGAAGGCATTTTCGTAGATGTAATACAGCAGCAAGTTGCTGGCATTATTGGGGCCGCCTTTGGTGAGAATAAAAAGGTGATCAACCAGTTTAAAGGCGTTTATAAGGGCATTAATAAGAATAAACAGAGTCGTTGGCATTAATAGCGGCCAGGTTATTCGTTTAAATGTCTGCCATCGTCCGGCATTTTCAATAGCAGCGGCTTCGTATAAAGAAGTATCCATGCTTTGTAACGCAGCCAGATAAAAAATCATGAAGAATCCGGCTTCTTTCCAAATGGTCATTACCATCAAACTGGGTAAGGCCAGATCAGGATCACCCAGCCAGTTTTGTCCTTCAAAGCCTAATGCTTCAAGAAGATTATTGATCAAGCCAATTTCAGGCGTATAGAAAAACAGCCAGATATTAGCAACGGCAATCATAGGTAGAACCGTCGGCGTAAAATATGCCAAGCGGATAATAGCTCGGCCTGACAAACGACTATTGACCCATATGGCCATGATCAGAGATAGGGCAATGCTGGCAGGAACCGTAATCAACGCATACCAGAAGTTATTCCACAGAACCTTCCAGAAAATATCGTCATCAAGAACAAAGCGGAAATTATCAGCCCCGATAAATTGGCCTGGTTTTCCGGCAATAGGTGATTCATAGAAACTGTTGAATAACGTAGAGATAACCGGAATATGGGTAAAGGCTGCCAGCATGGCCAGTGCCGGAAGTAGCAATAGCCAGGCATGAAGTTGTCGAGTTCGATTCATCGTTTTCAGACACCTTGTAACGACCGGCCTGACAGAATCAGGCCAGTGTTATAAACACAATAATAATTAACGATAACGTCTAAGAATGCGGTCAGACTGTTTCTGTGCCGATGACAATGCCTGCTCTGCGCCTTGTTCACCGGTCAGAACCGATTGAATAGCGTCGTCCAGTAATTTACGAACCCGACCCGCCTGATGGGTGGACAGTTCTGCTGTAGCGTATTTGAGTTGATCTTTGGCTACTGCTGCAGGCGGGAAGTTATCAACGTAACGACTCAGAGCTTTTGTCTGATAAGCTTGCTCGCTAACACCCATATAGCCAGTGGCTTCACTCCAGGCTGCAGCCTGCTTTGGAGCCGTCATGTATTGCACTAATTTAAACGACGCAGCCTTTTCTTCAGCTGAGGATTTTTTGAAGATATAGAAGTTACCGCCGCCAGTAGGGGAGCCAAACTCTTTTTGAGCGGGCAACATAGCAACGCCAAAGTCAAATTTGGCTTTTTTCTTCACTGTCGTAAGGTTGCCAGTGGAGTGCCACATGATGGCCGTTTTTTGTTCCAGAAAGTTCTGACGGAGCGTGCCCCATTCAATGGTTCCATCGGGCATAATGCGATGCTTACTACCGAGATCCTTCCAGAAACTCAGAGCTTCGACGACGGCAGGCTTATTAAAGTAGGTTTCAGTACCATCCTGGTTCATTAAAACCGCACCATTCTGTTTGGTCAGAGCGCTAAACATCCAGTAAGGATATCCTGTTGAAGGGATCATGGCTCCCCATTGCTGAACCTTGCCGCTGCTGTTTCGAACGGTTAGTTTTTTACCGGCAGTGACCAGTTCATCCCAGTTTTTCGGTGGGTTTTCAGGGTCAAGACCGGCTGCCCGGAAGGCATCCTTGTTGTAGTACATAACAATGGTGGAGCGCTGGAAGGGAATGCCCCAAGTCTTGCCTTGGGCTTTACCGTTTTGCATCAGTGTTGGATAGAAACTATTAAGCCACTGTTTATCTTCTGGTGTTTTAACCAACTCATCAAAAGGGATAATAGCGTCCTGATCCATTAATTCATGGACATCAATGGAAAACATTACAGACAGCTGGGCGGGTTTGCCACTGCTCAGAGCGGCCAATGCCTTGATTCTGGCGTCATTATAATTACCGGCATAGATAGCTGTGACATCAATATCAGGGTTCTTCTTTTCAAACCCGACAATCATATTGTCTACGACCTTGGTGATAGGTCCGCCTACGGCAACCGGGTAATACATGGTCAGTTCAGTTTTGGCCATCAGCGCTGAGGAAAATCCAATCGTTGCTAATGAAAGACCTACAGCACGTCCAAGTGAGGGGAGCTTACGCAGCATTTTCAGGTTCCTTTGCTTTGTGATTATTGTTAAATGTGAGGTTTTGCACTGGAGCTATGCGTTGACTCCGTGAAGAACAAAAAGTCAGTTCGTTCTGTTTTTTCCAGGAGATAGACAATGTTCTTCCGGAAGCCAGTGGTTGGTGACCAGGAACTCTGACGAGTAAAAAATGATTATCCAGTCTGACTTGAACAACCGTGTCCGCCCCCAGATAATCACAACTAACGACAGTCACTGTGTGATGAACAGAAGGTGGAATAGAATCACTGCTTATGTGAATGTGTTCAGGACGTATGCCTGTGAGTGTCTTTCCATGATCGATCAGATTCATTGGAGGGCTACCAATAAATTCAGCCACAAATGTGGTTTCCGGCTGATTGTAGAGTTGTTCCGGTCGGCCTGTTTGTTCAATGCGGCCACTATTCATCAAAATAATGGTGTCGGCCATACTCATGGCTTCGGTCTGATCATGGGTGACATACAATACAGTCATTCCCAATTTCTTTTGAAGTGCTCTGAGTTCAGTCCGCATTTGTCCTCTGAGTTTGGCGTCAAGGTTCGAGAGAGGTTCATCCATCAAGCACAGAGGCGCTTCTGACACGATGGATCTGGCTAAAGCGACTCTCTGACACTGACCACCGGAAAGTTGTGAAGGCTTTTTATGGAGGTGTTCACCCAGGTCAACGAGTTCTACTGCAAATTTTAACCGTCGCTGCCTCTCTTCACGATGCACTTTGCGAACCTGAAGGCCAAATAGGATATTCTCTTGAACGGTCAGATGAGGGAATAACGCATAAGATTGAAAAACCATGGTCAGACCACGTTGGCCCGGTGACATTTGGGTAATGGGGAGGCCGTTCAGAAACAGCTCTCCATTGTCTGGCATTTCAAGGCCAGCAATCATTCGAAGAGTGGTTGATTTCCCACAACCGGAAGGACCCAGTAATGCAACAAACTCACCGGACTTTACGGTGAAGCTAACATTGTCGACAGCGGTAAAATCGTCCCAGAACTTGCTAAGACTATTAACATCCAATTGGCCCATAAGTGACTACCTTGCCAGAAAGTGTGTTTATCATGCAGAT
This sequence comes from Oceanospirillales bacterium, assembly GCA_004762125.1. Classification (GTDB taxonomy): domain Bacteria; phylum Pseudomonadota; class Gammaproteobacteria; order Pseudomonadales; family Endozoicomonadaceae; genus Endozoicomonas_A. The sequence continues at coordinate 20,741 of SIHQ01000029.1, forward strand.
ACTTGATGACAGAAATATGTTGATTTTATTTCAGATGTATTTCACAGATGATGGCTATTGGCTATTGGCTATTGGCTATTGGCTATTGGCTATTGGGTTTTGGGAACAACGGATGAAAAAACTATGGATTTACGGTAAAATTAGATCAAATTGCACTTATTGTATTAATTCAGCAAGATACCAGTATGGCTATTATTCCAAAGAATTACGCTTCGCTTGAGACGGGATACCGGGACCTGGCGCTAAAACTCTTCCCATGGGTTTGTGGCCGTTGCGCTCGTGAGTTTCAATACTCCAAAATTCGTGAGTTGACCGTGCATCATATCGATCACGATCACAGTAATAACCCAAGCGATGGTTCAAATTGGGAACTTTTGTGTCTTTATTGCCATGATAATGAACATTCAAAATACAGTGACGCCCATCAATACGGGTCGACTGTTAAGGCGGGTTCTGATCTCAACCAGGACGTGGCCACAGGTAATCCCTTCGCTAATCTGAAAGCGATGATGGATAAAAAGTGAGTTGAAGAAACGTTCGTTAGTGGTTGGTTGCAGATCCCATGAAAGGATCTGGATGAATTCAACCACTGATGAAATCTGTGCCTTTAGTTCACTGGCTATGCCAAGCATGGCACGATACTCTTAAATCGATTTGTAGTAATAAACGGTTGCATCAAAACCGCCCGCCGAGTTCAGGGCGAAGTGTGGTATTTCACCCGCAAACCGGTAACCGATGGATTCATAGAGGTGGGAGGCGGCATCACCTTTGCGAGTATCCAGAACAACTAATGAACGCCCGAGTTGTTTGATCTTGTCTTCAAGCGCCAGCATTAATGCTCTACCAGCCCCCTGTCCCCTGGCACTGGTGTGAACCATTAATTTCTCGATTTCAGCACGATGTAGGCCATTCTTCTTTTGGCAAAGTGACAGCTGAGCCGTTCCGATGATGTGATGATTCAGTGTGGCCAGAAACAGAATCCTTGAGTGATCTGATAATTCAGGTTTAATACTGTGCCAATAACGGGATGCTTCGGTCTTCGCCAATGGCGCAATAAAGCCAATGGCGCAATAAAGCCAATGGATGCCCCCTCATCAACACAATCAGTTAGTAATGTCACAAGCGACTCATGATGCTCCGCTGTGTTTTCTACTTCGATAATCTGCACAAAATCACCTGCAATCTCTGAATATAGGATTCAAGGGTATCAACAAGCCATGATAATAAGATGTCGTGTAATGCAGGTTCAATATGGCATGGAGATAAATCCATCAAATACCATTGGTGAAGAGATGGTTATTTTGAACCCGGGCAAATGAAAGGCGGATCATCAGCGGTCTGTCAAAAGTAATAGGAAAGAGAGTTGAGCATCATGCTCCAGGATTTTAAGGAGGCATCAAAATCGCAAAGGCAGTGTGTAGCGGTGCGGTGCTTTATCGTCAAATCCTGCTTTTTTTAATTCGTGTCGAACCAGATTTCCGAAACCTTCTCTTCCCACCCCCCAGAAGTTTTCTATTGTTTTTGAGGTACATTCGGAAATTTCCAAACCTCGTGAACTGAGAGAACGTTCGGGATTTTGCTCTGCGTATCGAATGAGTATGGGAAACAGCTTTCTAGGCCGCTTCACAAGAACCATCAAGCGACTCAATAATCGCAGTGAGCTTCAGCTTCTCTGACTCATTGAATTTCAGCCCCAGTTTGCTTCGACGCCAGAGGATATCCTCTGCGGTACAAGCCCATTCCTGATCAACCAAATACTTCACTTCCTTGAAGTAGAGATCGGCACCGGCCAGCTCACCCAGTTCAGCCAGACAAGTAGAACCTTCAAGGATCTGATAACTGAGAGTGCCATAGCATTTTACCAGACGCTGGCAGAGTGATTCGGGCAGCCATGGAAAATCACTTGTGAGTTTCTGCTCAAGGGTAGGGCGATCGTCAAAGTCACCGCCAGGAAGCGGTGATGTGGCTGTCCAGGCAGGAGAAGCAGACGGGAAGAAAGGCACCAGTTTATTAACGGCCGCTTCCGCCAGTTTACGGTAAGTGGTGATCTTGCCTCCGTAAATAGAGAGCAATACGGGTGTACTCTTATCGCCGTTCAGCGCATCACCGTCAAGTTCAAAGGTATAGTCGCGGGTGATGGCCTGGGGATTGTCTGACTCATCATCGAGTAAGGGACGGACACCTGAATAACAACGGACAATGTCAGAGAGGTTTATCTTTGATGTGTAATAGCTATTGGCAACATCAATCAGATAGCTCTTTTCTTCTTCAGAAATACAAACCTTGGACAGTGAATCTTTATGTTCGATGTCTGTTGTGCCAATGAGCGAGTAATCTTCCTCAAAGGGAATCACGAATACGATGCGATTGTCGGTATTCTGGAGAATGTAGGCTTCTGGCTGGTCATGGAGTTTTGGAACAATAATATGGCTGCCCCGAATCAGTCGAATCTTATTAGGAGCCGGTACTTCCAAAGCCTGATCAAAGATTTTGTTAACCCAAGGTCCTGCCGCATTGACCAGCGCTTGGCAGGTATACAGCGTTTTACTGTTACTGAACTGATCCTGAAGCGTGACTTGCCACTGGTTATCCTGTTTTTCAGCTTTAATGCAGCAAGTTCGTGTCTTAACAGTTGCGCCACGGTTTCGAGCATCCATGGCATTGAGTACAACCAAACGAGCATCTTCTACCCAAGCATCGGAGTACTCAAACCCTTTCTTTATAGTCTTTACAAGTGGTGATGACTCATCAAACTTAATGCTGTGAGAACCCTTCAGAGTGGTTCTTTGAGACAAGTGGTCATAAAGGAATAGTCCTGCTCTCAGCATCCAGGCTGGACGAAGGTGTGACTGATGAGGAAGGCGAAAACGAAGCGGTTTGATGATATGAGGCGCTTTTCTGAGGAGTACTTCGCGTTCAGCCAAAGACTCACGAACCAGTCTGAACTCATACTGCTCCAGATACCGAAGTCCCCCATGAATCAGCTTGCTGCTGGCAGATGAGGTGGCTGATGCCAGGTCATCCTGCTCGCAGAGCAGAACCTTCAGGCCTCGTCCTGCGGCATCGGCAGCAATTCCGGCACCGTTGATGCCTCCGCCGATTACAATCAGATCAAAGCTTTCCGGTTTCAGACTCATAGCCAATGCTCCTCTGTCAGGTGCCTGAAGCACCAGATTATTCAAATAGTCGTTTTTGAGTAGAACGCTTCGCATTCATGTTAAAACGTAGGTGCTAACTATAATGTTCGAATACGAACAATATCAACCATTATAGAAAACAATTTACACTTTCTCCGAAAAGTAAGTCGACCTATTTAAGCTCTTTCCAGAACATTTTCAATTTAAAGTGGTTGAATTTGGACTCTGATATCGCTATAAAACGAAAAATAACGAAAATAATAACTATATTGAGAGTCTCCATTATGTCCGGTTACCTGCTGGCAATTGATCAGGGAACAACCAGTTCCAGAGCCATCTTATTCTCTTCTGATGGCAATATTGTGAATACGGCGCAACAAGAGTTTACTCAGCACTTTCCCCATGATGGCTGGGTTGAGCATGAACCGAATGATATCTGGCAAACGGTTTTGGACTGTTGTTTGCAGGTATTGAAAGAATCTGGTGTTAAGGCCAATGAATTAGCGGGTATCGGTATTACGAACCAAAGGGAGACGACTCTGGTTTGGGATCGTAAAACGGGCAAGCCGGTTTATCGAGCCATTGTCTGGCAGGACAGAAGAACATCTGACTACTGCGCAGAGTTAAATGCCCAGGGCCATGAAGCTGTGGTGAATGAGAAGACAGGGCTTTTGCTTGATCCCTACTTCTCGGCCACAAAATTACGCTGGATTCTTGATAATGTTCCTTTAGCCAAGGAACGTGCAGAAAAGGGTGAGCTGGCCTTTGGTACCGTCGACACTTTTCTGCTGTGGCATTTAACCGGTGGTGATGAACACAGAACCGATGCTACGAATGCCTCCAGAACAATGCTCTTCAATATTCATACCCAGCAATGGGACGATGAACTGCTCAAGCTGTTTGATATTCCGGCCTCGCTTCTGCCAGAGGTTATGGATTCAGCGGCAGATTTCGGTGTGTGTGATCCTGAATTGTTAGGTGCTTCGGTTCCTGTGCTGGGAATTGCAGGAGACCAGCAGGCCGCGCTTATTGGACAAGCCTGTTTTTCTGTGGGAATGGCCAAGGCGACTTATGGTACAGGCTGCTTTCTGATACTGAATACGGGCGACGAGGCATTAAAATCAAACAATCGATTATTGACCACCGTTGCCTATCGTCTGAACGGCAAAGTGAGTTATGCCCTTGAAGGCAGTATTTTTATTGCGGGTGCGGCTATCCAGTGGTTGCGTGATGGTTTGAAACTGCTTGAATCAGCAAGTGATTCTGAAGACATTGCACGTTCTACTTCAGTGGACCATGGCGTTTACATGGTGCCTGCATTCACTGGTTTGGGAGCGCCTCACTGGGACCCGGACGCTCGCGGAGCCCTGTTGGGCTTAACGAGAGATACGGGCATTGCTGAAGTGGTCACTTCAGGGCTGCAATCCGTCTGCTATCAGACCAGAGATCTACTGGAGGCCATGGCGAATGATGGTATTCAGCTGGACAGTCTGAGAGTCGATGGCGGAATGGTGGCCAACGACTGGGTACTGCAGTTTCTTGCTGACATCCTTGATGTTGAAGTGGACCGACCAGAAGTGATAGAAACCACAGCACTCGGAGCGGCCTACCTGGCAGGCCTTCAGGCTGGAATCTTCGACTCATTAGAAACCGTGGAAAAGCAGTGGCAATGCCAGCAATCGTTCAACCCTCAACTGCCCGGTGAAAGCAGAGATAAACTCTATGCTGGCTGGCAGAATGCGGTCGCGAGAGTTCGTACTCAGTAACTCTCAACGGCTTTTAGATCAAATCTTCAATGCATTCTAAACCAAATGAAGCGTCACCTTCTGCTCCTGCAACATAGTGCAGATATCAGTAGAGGGTGTCTGGTCTGTGAACAACTGATCTGCCTGAGCAATGTTACCGAGTCTGACCATGGCGCTGCGTCCAAACTTGGAATGATCAGCGGCAAGCAGAACCTGTCGTGAATTATTGATGATGCTCTGGGCCACTCGTACTTCACGATAGTCAAAATCGAGCAGAGTACCGTCTTCGTCAATACCGCTGATACCAATAACGCCGAAATCCATTTGAAACTGGTCGATGAAGTCCCGTGTGGCTTCTCCGACAATACCGCCATCTCTGTGACGTACTTCGCCGCTGGCAATGATCACGGTGAAATCTTCTCGGGCGCTCAGGATGGACGCTACATGAATATTGTTGGTGACGATGTTCAGGTTTTTGTGATTCAACAGTGCTCTGGCAATGGTTTCAGTGGTTGTTCCGATATTGATAAACAGTGATGAACCGTCAGGAATAGCACTGGCAACTGCCTTTGCAATGCGTTCTTTAGCTTCAAGATTCATTATCTTGCGGGTGTTGTATGAAGTATTAACGGTGCTGGACTCAATGCTGGCACCGCCATGATGTCGACTGACTTGATCATCAGCCGCCAGCTGATTCAGATCCCGGCGAATGGTTTGCGGTGTTACCTGAAAATGAGTAACGAGCTCATCAATAGTGACAAATCCTTTTTGCTGGATCATTTCCAGAATCCGATTCTGTCGAAGTGGCTGTGCCATGCTTTCCAACCGTATCAATAAATATCGTCATTATGCCGCATTCAGGCTTGAATTCGAATCGTCTTCATCAGGTATTTGGTACGATCTGCGTTGTTTATCGAACTCCTGTTTATCGAATACCTAAGGATCTCAACCTTTTATATAAAGTATTCCGGCTGACGCCAAGGATTTTCGCTGTTTGAGATATGTTACCCCGGGATTCCTGAAAAGTTTTCAGAGTGTCACTGTCTTCATTTATCGCTGATTCGACGGAGACTGGATTGTCCGAGTGATTCAGATTGATTCTGCCAATGTCATCAAAAAAATCTTCAGGCAAGTGCCATTCACTAATGATGTCGTCATCTGCCAGAGCCAAAGCAACCTGAATGACATTAACCAACTGGCGGATATTGCCAGGCCATGGATGCTGAAGAAAAAGCTCAATAATGTTTTCAGGCAGATGATCTGATTGCCCTGGAGTCAGATGCAGACGATGGATTGATTCAAAAAGCTCACGTTGATCTGTGCGCTCCCTCAGAGGAGGCAGGTTAACGGTTAAACCGCTCACCCGGTAATACAAATCTTGACGAAACTCACCGGTCTCAATAAATTGTTTCAAACCACGATTGGTTGCTGATACCAGTTTTATATCGATTGGGTAGGATTGGCTGGAACCCAAAGGTGTTACCTGTCGTTCTTGTAAAACCCGTAATAATCTTGCCTGAGCTTTCAGTGGCATATCACCGATTTCATCGAGAAACAGAGTGCCTTTGTCTGCCTTTCGAATCAGGCCGATTGCACCCTGACTATTAGCGCCGGTAAAGGCACCTTTCTCATACCCAAACAACTCGGACTCAATCAGTTCATCGGGGATGGCTGCACAGTTGACGGCAATCAGAGGTTGACTGCTGCGAGAGCTTTGCTGGTGGAGCGCTTTAACAAAGACTTCTTTGCCCACGCCGGTTTCACCGTAAACAAGAACAGGAATGTCTTTCTGAAAGATTTTTTCAGCCTGCATTACAGCTCTGCGCATTCTGGTATCACCAAACTCCAGATTCTGAATATTAATACCAGTCCTTAATGACGGTTTCTTTACTGAAGGATTCAGGCTAACAGACTTGTCTTTTGGTGGACTTATTCGGGTGTACATCTGATATTTTTCAACAGCTGTGCAGCAGAATGACTTTTTGCTTGATGCCTGTTTCAGTTCAGAGAGTGGTTGATCAAACACCCGTCGTATATCGACTAATAAAAGATTCATTCCGAGTATGTGTTCCGCACGACGATTGGCCGCCAGTATCAGACCTTCGGAGTTAAAGGCCAGTAACCCGGCCCATGGGCTATCGATCGTTTCAGGGTGAGTATTAAAGTTAAGCAGGAAGTACTGGTCAGAAAATTTTTTGATGATTAGACGATTCTCAACAGACTGAGTCATTAACTTAACCATCCCCAGAGTGTGAGACTGGGGAAGGTAACTGTCGCTGGAAACATCAAGAACACCAACCAACTGTCGCTCAGCATTATAAACCGGTGCTGCAGATCCAGTCATAAACCGGTTGGCTTTGAGATAGTGTTCATCCCGCTTTATCTGAACAGCCTGTCCTGTAGCCAAGGCCGTACCGATGGCATTGGTTCCCTGAAACTGCTCGGGCCAGAGATTACCTGCCTGGAAAAAGGCTTTGTGATCTTTCTTCAGAAAGCGTTGGTCGCCCCAGTTTTTTAACACTTCACCTTGCTGATTCGTAAGCAGAATCAGGCATTGGCTATTTGAAAGAATGTTTTCGTAATAGGGCAGGACTTCGTTACCGGTAGTGTTGATCAGGAGCTGGTTTTCAGACAACAAATCTTCTAAAGATAAGCCGTCCGCTCTCTGAGAGCAGGGAGCGCTGCTTTGTTGAAGCCCAAATTGACGACAGCGTTCCCACGAGTCGGCAATCAGGTCTTTATGAGTCAGGTGGCTTTGGCTGTCAATCATTGATGACCATTCATTTCTTATTGTTTTTATAGTGTCTGTTCAACGAATGAATCATGAACAGTTGTTCATTTTATATGTTCATATCTGTTCATGGTCAACACAATCCTGAGCATTCTTGCTATTCCTGTGTCATTACCGATAAGGCCAATTTTATTGTATTTGTACTGATATCACCGTGTATTGACAGTAAATGGCCGAAATATAACGCGCTGAAATTAATTGGCATGAATCTCGCTTATATAGGAAAGCTTCGCAAACGACGTTTCATAAACGAAAGTTGCGGTTAAGGTAGAATTATAAGAAAAGAGACCCCAAGTATGTCGTTGACACTCGAAAATGTTCACCGTGTCGTCGATGGTGTTACCCATATCGATCATGTCTCCCTGAATCTTGAGCCAGGCTCGTTTAACGTTCTGCTAGGCAGGACACTGGCGGGTAAAACATCGCTGATGCGAATAATGGCAGGATTGGATAAGCCTGATGGTGGCAACGTGCTGGTGAATGACACCGATGTAACCGGGTTGTCTGTGCAGAAGCGCAACATCTCGATGGTTTATCAGCAGTTCATCAACTATCCGAACCTGACCGTCTTTGAAAATATTGCTTCACCTCTGCGTCTGGCAAGAATCAGTAGCAGTGAAATCATTAAGCGCGTTAATGAGACTGCTGAGCTTCTTCATATAGAACAGTATCTAAACCGACTTCCTCTGGAATTATCCGGTGGCCAACAGCAGCGTACTGCTATGGCACGGGCGCTCATCAAGGATGCTCAGCTGGTTTTGTTTGATGAACCACTGGTAAATCTTGATTACAAATTACGTGAAGAGTTGCGACAGGAATTGAGAGAGCTGTTTCGTATTCGTAAGACCATCGCTGTCTATGCGACAACAGAACCCAATGAAGCACTGGCATTAGGTGGGACAACAACGCTACTTCATGAAGGTCGAGTGATTCAGAAGGGAACCGCTCCTGATGTTTACCGGCGCCCAGAAACCATTCAAGCGGCAGAGCTTTTCAGCGAACCACCGATCAATCTCTTGCCGGGGCAGGTGGATAACAGCGAAGTCACCTTTGATCAGAGTGTGCGCTTTCCATTGGATAGCGACTTGAAGCGATTGCCTGCAGGGCAATATCAGTTTGGTATCCGCCCTAATCATATTGGTCTTGTTCCTCATAATGACGATGACCTTGAACTGTCCATGAAAGTTGAACTTGCGGAGATCAGCGGTTCGGAAACCTTTCTTCATGTTCGAAACGAGCTTTTCTCACTGGTTCTGCAACTCTCTGGTGTTCATGAATACCACACAGACAGATCGGTGAAAGTGTACCTGCCAACCCATAGGTTGTTTGTATTTGATATGGCAGGGAGCCTGGTTAAGGCGCCCGGTTTTAATCCACTGAGTCAGTGAGAGGCAGTAAAGGAAAGATTATGGCTGAAATACAACTGAGATCACTGGCTCACTCCTACAGTAAGGAACCGAAAGGCCGTGAGGATTACGCAATACGCCGTATGAATCATATCTGGGAACAAGGTGGAGCTTACGCTTTGCTAGGTCCATCCGGCTGCGGAAAAAGTACCTTGCTGAATATTATCTCAGGACTTCTGTCGCCTTCTGAGGGCGAGGTTTTGTTTGATGGTGTCAAGGTGAATGATATTGATACCAGAGATCGAAATATTGCCCAGGTATTCCAGTTCCCTGTGGTTTATGACTCGATGTCTGTGTTCGACAATCTGGCATTTCCACTTCGAAACCAGAATGTCAGTGAGATCAAGGTTAGAAAGAAAGTTAATGAAGTTGCAGAGATTCTGGAACTCGAAGATCTGCTGAAACGTAAGGCGAGAAATCTGACGGCGGATGAAAAGCAGAAAGTATCCATGGGGCGTGGACTGGTCAGAGATGATGTCTCGGCCATCCTTTTTGATGAACCTCTTACGGTGATTGATCCGCATCTGAAGTGGAAACTGAGACGGAAACTCAAACAAATCCATGAGCAGTTCAATATCACCATGGTGTATGTAACCCATGATCAGCTCGAAGCTTCTACGTTCGCAGACAAAATTGCTGTTATGTACGAAGGACAGGTTGTTCAGTTCGGTACGCCCAGAGAGTTGTTTGAAAAACCGGCGCACACTTTTGTTGGTTACTTTATTGGCAGCCCGGGTATGAACTTGATTGACGTGCAACGTTCAGAAAGAGGTGTTTGTTTTGATGGATTTGAACTCCCTCTGAACGAAGATCTTGCGAAACAACTGTCGTCTTTAGAATCAGATAATATAAAGGTCGGTATAAGACCGGAATTTATCTGTATGCAGGAACAGCCAGTAGAGGGTGCCTTACCTTGTGATATTAATCACATCGAGGATTTGGGCACTCATAAAGTATTGACGCTGCAGCTGGGTAATCAAGTTCTGAAAGCCATTGTGGGTGAGGATTATGAGCCGGATGGATTGCCGCTTTATGCCTGTTTTCCTGAGCAATGGCTGAAACTCTATGTGGATGAATACCTGGTTGAAGTGCAGGGCAGTGAACAATGAACAAAACACAAAATAATAAAGCCTGGCTGTTGGTATTACCGGTATTTTTGCTGGTGGCTTTCTCGGCCATCATTCCGCTGATGACGGTAGTTAACTATTCGGTGCAAGACATCTTTGATCAAAACAGCGCCTATTTTGTCGGCGCTGAATGGTATCGAGAAGTGTTGCTCGATCCGAGACTGCATGACTCTCTGCTAAGGCAGTTTGGCTTCTCTGGAGCGGTTCTGCTGATCGAAATACCTCTGGGTATTCTGGTAGCACTCATGATGCCTACTCGCGGGGTTATGGCTTCGCTATCGCTTATTCTGCTGGCCATCCCTCTGCTCATTCCCTGGAATGTGGTGGGTACTATCTGGCAAATTTTTGGGCGTGCCGATATCGGCCTGTTTGGTTGGGCGCTGAACAATCTGGGCGTTGACTATAACTATGCCGCAAACCCGACGGACGCCTGGTTCACTGTATTGTTGATGGATGTGTGGCACTGGACGTCACTGGTTGCTCTTCTGTGTTACTCGGGATTAAGAGCTATTCCTGAAGCTTTTTATCAGGCTGCTCGAATTGATCGTGCTTCAAAATGGGCGATTTTCCGATTTATTCAACTTCCGCGTCTTAAGAGCGTTTTGATCATTGGCGTGCTACTGCGGTTTATGGACAGCTTTATGATTTATACCGAGCCTTTTGTCTTGACTGGAGGCGGGCCGGGTAACTCAACAACCTTCTTGAGTCAGACACTGACCCAAATGGCCATAGGTCAGTTTGATCTGGGGCCAGCGGCTGCTTTCTCACTGGTTTACTTCCTGATCGTATTGCTGGTGTCATGGCTGTTCTTCACCACCATTACCCATCTGGATAACAGGAAGTGAGGAAATTATCATGCCAATGACTAAAACAAAAACGTTGGGTATCACGCTTTATATTCTCTTTGTCTTAACGCCTATTTATTGGCTTCTCAATATGTCGTTCAAGACCAATGAGGAGATTACCGGTGATCTGTCGTTCTGGCCAAAAGAGTTTACGTTCGATAACTACATGGTGATCTTTACTGATCCGAGCTGGTACATGGGTTATTTCAATTCCATGACTTATGTGGCTTTGAATGTTGTCATAACTCTAATGGTGGCCTTACCAGCAGCCTATGCGTTCAGTCGCTACAAATTTCTGGGCGATAAACAGATGTTTTTCTGGCTGCTGACAAATCGAATGGCACCGCCAGCTGTTTTTCTATTGCCATTTTTCCAGCTCTATTCATCCGTAGGTCTGTTCGATACTCATATTGCAGTAGCTCTTGCTCATTGTCTGTTTAATGTGCCACTGGCGGTATGGATTCTGGAAGGATTTATGTCGGGTGTACCTAAGGAAATTGATGAAACGGCCTATATCGATGGCTACAGTTTCCCTCGGTTCTTTGTCCGCATTTTTCTGCCCATGATTCGATCGGGTATTGGTGTATCGGCTTTCTTCGCCTTCATGTTTTCCTGGGTAGAATTACTTCTGGCGAGAACCCTGACATCTGTTGAAGCCAAGCCCATTGCAGCCATTATGACGCGAACCATTGGTGCTACTGGTGTCGACTGGGGAGTACTGGCTGCAGCTGGGGTTCTAACTATTCTGCCCGGCCTGTTGGTGATCTGGTTTGTTCGTAATCATGTGGCCAAGGGGTTTGCACTTGGGCGTGTCTGAGAATTTGAAAGAACAAGGAGGCATGTCATGAACTGGATGGCCTGGACATTAACGACTGGCGTCTTTTTCAGTGTGATCGCTGTGATGCTGATTGCTATGACGGTATGGGAGCTGCGTTGTCCCAGTACCGAACGAAGAGGCTTTTTACCCATTGAAACCAGTCGGGGAGATCGACTGTTTATTGGTCTATTGAGCAGTGCGTTCATTCATCTGCTGTTTCTTGGACTGACAGAGCTCAGTCTGTGGATTGCGCTAACCATTTCCGTGGTATGGCTAGCGGTTGTTTTACGCTGGGGCTGATTCGTCCTGGCGAAAAAGAAAGCCTTAAATCGCTGACCCCACAGCCGTTTAAGGCCGCTGGCTTCGGCCAGCATATCTTGGGCGCTGCGTGATTTCGCATCGTCCGAAAGTCATGTTAGAGGTTGATAATGAAAAATAACAAAAAATCACCCAAGGCACTCTTGTTGAGTGTCGCTATCACCTTGGCGGGGGGCAGCTGGCAAGCCTACGCTGACCAGTATTCTGATGCCGCAGATAAATGGCTGGCAAATGAATTCACCCAGTCCAGTATTAGCAAAGCTGAACAGATGAAGGAGCTGGCCTGGTTTACGGAAGCCGCTAAACCGTTTCGTGGCATGACTGTAAACGTTGCTTCGGAAACCATTACCACCCATGAATATGAATCAAGAGTGCTGGCGAAGGCTTTTGAAGAAGTGACGGGTATCAAGGTAAATCATGATCTGATTCAGGAAGGAGATGTGGTTGAAAAACTGCAAACCCAAATGCAGTCAGGCAGAAATATCTATGATGCTTACATCAACGATTCCGATCTGATTGGTACTCACTTCCGTTATGGAAAAGTTGTACCCATTTCCGACATGATTGCTGGTGAAGCGAAGGATGTTACTTTGCCAACTCTGGATCTGCCTGACTTCATTGGTCTGGATTTCACAACAGGCCCGGATGGTAAAATTTATCAGTTACCTGACCAGCAGTTTGCCAACCTCTATTGGTTCCGGGCTGACTGGTTTGCTCGTAAAGATCTTAAAGCTCAATTCAAAAAGATATACGGCTATAATCTGGGTGTTCCCAAGAACTGGTCTGCTTATGAAGACATTGCTGAATTCTTCTCCAAGCATGTGAAAGAAATTGATGGTGAGCGTGTCTATGGTCACATGGACTACGGCAAGAAAGACCCATCCCTGGGCTGGCGCTTCACTGATGCCTGGTTCTCTATGGCAGGTGCAGGTGACAAAGGCTTACCAAACGGATTGCCTGTGGATGAATGGGGTATTCGTGTAGAGGGTTGCAGTCCAGTAGGTTCTAGCGTGTCCCGTGGTGGTGCAACGAACGGTCCAGCGGCCGTTTTTGCGACAACAAAATACGTTGAATGGATGAAGAAGTTTGCGCCGCCTGAAGCACAGGGCATGACTTTCTCTGAATCCGGTCCCGTTCCTGCTCAAGGTAATATTGCTCAACAGATTTTCTGGTACACCGCGTTCACCGCCAATATGACCAAACCAGGTTTGCCGGTAATGAACGACGACGGAACGCCAAAGTGGAGAATGGCTCCTTCACCTAAAGGCCCGTACTGGGAAGAAGGGATGAAATTGGGTTATCAGGATACCGGTTCATGGACGTTCCTGAATTCCACACCTGAGAAGCAGCGTCTTGCTGCCTGGTTGTACGCTCAGTTCACCGTTGCCAAGACGGTATCATTGAAGAAAACTCTGGTAGGTCTGACTCCGATTCGTGAGTCTGATATCAATTCTCAGGCCATGACCGATATTGCACCCACGTTGGGTGGATTGGTTGAGTTCTATCGCAGTCCTGCTCGTAAGGAGTGGACACCAACAGGCACTAACGTTCCTGACTATCCAAAGCTGGCTCAATTGTGGTGGCAGTATGTGGCAGAAGCCGCAAGTGGTGAAAAAACTGCACAGCAAGCTCTTGATGGCCTAGCTGCAGCTCAGGATAAGGTGATGATGCGGCTGGAACGTGCTGGCGTACAGGGCGAATGTGGACCTAAACTCAACGCCAGGAAGAGCGCTGATTATTGGCTGAATCAACCGGGTGCTCCCAAGGCGAAACTGTCTAACGAAAAGCCTCAGGGTGAAACCGTTAACTATGATGATCTGTTGAAAAGCTGGAAGGCAGCTTCTTAAAAAACGTCAATGAAAAGCTGATCGTTTAAATGATGTTACCACTGTTTGTATTAATCAGTGGTAACACATTTTAGAGAGGTGTGCTCTACTTGAGAGAGTTGATTATACTTCTGTTTCTTGCATCCTCAGAGCAATCAGTCCATGGGTTTTAGCACTTTCAACACCCTGGTCGGCAGCCAGTTTTAACAGCCTCTTTGCTTCTTCCTGATTTTGTTTTATACCTTCGACTCCATATAAGTAACGCAAACCCCAAAGATACAGTTTCCTGCTTGAGAGTTCTGTTTCCTTCCCCTTCCCGATTATTAGTTGTTCTTGAACAAGAAGCTGGTCAGAGCTTTCATCCGCATGAATAAACATCCTGGTGGCATTTCTGGCTCGCCTTTGCAGAATGTCCATAGCCAATTTTTTGGGCAGTGTATCTTCATCAATACTTCCGGCTAGTGGTTCAAGCACCGTGATCGCTTCGTAAAATCCGGCTGATGTTTTGTTGTTTGTCATCAGGAGGCCAGCGAGACCAATCTTGGCAAGGCTGTTTCCTTGTTGGGCGAGTTTCCTCAGTTTAACCATGGCTTCGAGGTGTCCCAAATTGGCCGCTTGTACGAGTGCGTCAGTGATGTCCTTGTTAAAAGCGGCTAGTAGCTCGGATGTTCTCTCTCCCTCGTGGGTACTCTGCAACCAAAGCTCTGCAATCTCTGCTTTTGAGGTAAGGTATCGGATAGAGGATGGGTACTTTACTGAAGCATCTTCCAGAATATCGTAGGCCGTGGCGTAGTTTTTGGCTTTCACATGCAGTGCTGCCAAAGCACCGGGATCCATTTTCTTTCTGATTTCTTTCTGAGAGAAAAATTTTAGAACACTCTCATCAACAGGAATACCAGGCATCAGGCTGATTGCCAAAGATTTTCCTGCAGTCTCTGGATACTTTTGAAAGTAAGTATTAATAAGTAACAGAGCTTCCATGTTATTAGCGGTCAACCAGAGGTTGATATCGAGTTTTTTCAGCATTAGTGTGCTTTTTTCCGAGTCAACACTGTCGCAGTAGTCCATCATTTCATAGAGACTCTCAAGACCACCCTCTTGAGCTTTTACAATAAGTTGATTTTCTTTATCCGTTAACGTTGAAAAGTGAGCTCCGGACAAACCGTGAAGTAATTCAGGAAGGTGAACGCTGTTATCATCTACCTCCTGATGACCGGGTACTTTAAGGGTTGGCAGCCAAATCGGGTAGCCGGCAATATTGACCTTTATCCAGGCCCTGCCTTTGCTGACGGTTACAGCCTCCAGATAACAATGCTCACTGGCTTTATCGAGCACAAACTTAGAACCTGCCCCTAGCCAGCTGTTATTGTCTGCGCTTTGGTGGTCAAAGCTTAATCCTTTGATCATGGCGTTGGACATATCGAGCCGTCCCTCTTTGAGTGGTAATTTCAAAGACAATTTGAGCTTTCGGTTTGCGAGTAGGCTGGAGGGAGTCTTGTCACGCACCCATTTGGGAACAGGGGACGCATCACTCAATAGCTGACTGCCATTAAATTCAATATTTTCGAGGGTCAATTCACCGGTCAGATTTTCATCCAGATCCAACTGGCCAGATTCAAGCTCAAACTGATCTACTTTTACATTCCTGAACAGAGTAGTGCCTGGTCGTACACTTAGGAAGTTACTGCTCTGGCCATGGGTACCATCAGGTGTTTTGTGCCATTCGACGGTACTGTTACCTTTGGTTTCAATCTCACCGTTTACGGGAATAGTAAGCTGGTGGTTTTCAGTGACAACCGAGACTGTACCGTTACCCTTCAACAGCAAATCTTCTGTGGTCAGTTTGGTTTGGGTTGAATGATTGGCTGTACTGGCCCGAAATTTCAGGCTATTTGTGTTCGCAAACAAGTTTGCGGGGACAGTAACCTGTGTCTCTCCAATAGTCATCTGGGATTGCTGATTCTTTGTATCGAGTTTGACGCCCTCAGCACTGACTTCGATCTCCTTGATGTCTTTATCCAGTTGACCGCTGATATTGATTTTTTTGGCTTCGATTTCCCCTTTAAATTGAATATTTCCTGACTTTTTAGGCAAAGACTGGTTGATGCCTGCTTTCAGCTCCGAACCTGCTACTGATAAGGAAAAAGTATTTTTATTCCCTTTTCTACCGGCCAGCAGAATTAGCTCATCGGCCTTGATATTGAACGTCGATTGACCTTTATTGTGGAGTAGAATCGGGCCTGTATGTAAATCAGTGGTATCCCTGCCTGTGAGTTCGAGCCTTCCTCTGTTGTGTTTGACTTCCCTGCCAATGTTAAGGCTAAAGTCCTCCACGTGTCCTGAAAGGTGAGTTGATTGATTGGCCAGAGCTGACAGCGGACTCTCTTCAGAATTGGAACTGCCAGGTA
The DNA here is from genome assembly GCA_004762125.1 of Oceanospirillales bacterium. GTDB lineage: Bacteria > Pseudomonadota > Gammaproteobacteria > Pseudomonadales > Endozoicomonadaceae > Endozoicomonas_A. The sequence goes on from SIHQ01000029.1 coordinate 37,161, forward strand.
AAAGAACCATTTTCTCAGTAGCTAACAATTTGGCCGTATCGATAAGCTGTTCTGATAGCCCTTCTGTCTCAATATCGATACGTTTTGCGTGAACAGACAGTTCCCGACCTTGTGGTGTTTGTCTGTCTTTGTTTCTTGGGGGGGTATAATGGCTACTGAATTTTGTGATGCCAAATAGACGTTTTGTTGGTTGCTCCCCCGTCTTGATATTGATTCGCAAGTCGTCAACTTCTATGTCCAGAGGCAGTCCCAGAGAAACGAACAGTCGATCAAAAGCCCGCCCTTTCGTTGACCGAATGCGTTTATTAAAAGCTGCAAAAGTGTCGGGGTGGGGGTCAAGTAATGTGGCATGAATTGATTCAGCTTTCACTCCAACATGCCTTAGATTGAAGAGGCTGCCGGAATCCTTAGTTATTTTTTTCAGTTGAGAAAGAGTCTCCTTCGCACCGTAGCTGCCAATCCAGGCATTAGCTGCTGGAACCATACGACCTTCAAGGCTAATCTGGAAATCTTTCATATCCAGCTTAATTCTAAGAGGATCTTGTCCGGGTAAAGGAATCTCCAGAATGCCTTCGATATCAGCGGTTATTTGTGGGCGTATAGAACCATCTTCAGATTCAACCAGGTTGACTTTGGTGACACCGAGTTTAACGTCAACGAGATTATACTGGCCATTAGCAAGAGAGAGGCTATCCATACGGACTTCATGGCGTTGTTCTTTGCCTGCATGTATTGACTTGAATGCTTTCAATAGTTTGAGGTAATCCACCGCTTCGTTCTTACTGGATTTATACGCTTTCTTTTTTGCTTGCTTGAGATCCCTTAATTCTTCCTGACTATTACTTCTTTCAGTTTTTGCAGCGTGTTTTGTAAGTGCTTTTACCTGTTTTTTGATATTTTGAATAGTTTGTGTAGAGCTGGTCGAAAACTTGGATCGTACTTTTCCTCGGTTCAATCCCCAGGCCAGTAATGCGCCAAACACTCGTTCGGTTCTGCTGCTTTTTTTCGATGAGGTAGGTTGCTGGCCGGATGATGGCTCAGGAACGGCGGCAGGGATACTGTCTTGTTGTACTGTATCAGGCTCCGTATAAACTTCGCTAAGAGCATCGTGAAACTCTAAATTGTCTTCTTGATGACCAACTTGAATTTTTTCAGGTGAGTACTCATCGGAAGAAAGCTCTGTCAGTGCGTCGAAAAACTCGGCATCTTGCTCATAATTTTCAAGAGAGGAATTTTCAGGGTCAAGGCATGATACATCTTCCTTTTCTTCATTCTCAGCTGCCCCACTGACTCGTAGTTTAATGAAACTTTGGCCGTCAATCTTACGATTGAGTAAAGCTGTCGTTTCTGGCTCTGGTTCTAATTTCGGCTGAAGTTCACTGAATTGTGACTCGGACTCAAGGGCTTCAACCTCTCGGAGACCTGCTTTTCCCTTGGCCTTTGGCATTGGCGTTGGTAAGGGTAGCAGCGGTGTACTGCCTGGTGAAGGTGGGTTGACGGATTCGGTCATAAGTCAGCCAAGGGTAATTGTTTGGTTTTCATGTACTCTCAAGTCGGCAAGAGACAACCGAGTTCAAGGTGTTGGCTAAATCAGATATGGGGTTTTAGAGAAATTGAAGGCACAATAACTGATCATTGTCAGAGAAGAGTGTTAAGGAGAAGCATTATGCTTGAGGTTAATAACACGGTTTTAGCCATAGTCGACGTACAGGGAAAGCTGGCCACTCTGATGACTGATCGGGAGACACTGTATAAAAACCTGATTGCTATCACTGCAGGTGCAAAAGCTCTAGGCCTTCCAGTGCTTTGGATGGAGCAGATACCAGAGAAGTTGGGATCAACAATCCCTGAGGTCAGTGAATTGCTTACAGATCAACAACCGATGGCTAAATCAACGTTCAGTTGTTGTGGTTCCAAAGAATTTACACGCTCATTGGTTGATTCAGGCCGAAGACAAGTTCTGGTGGTTGGCATTGAAGCCCATGTTTGTGTTTATCAAACAGCAATGGAATTGGCAGAGCAAGGTTATGACGTTCAGGTTGTAGCGGATGCCGTATCGTCTCGTCTGGAATCAAATCGTGATCGGGCATTGGATAAGATGACTCGATATAACATTGAACTAACGACAACAGAGATGGCTCTTTTTGAATTAATGAAAACAGCCGATACTGAAGAGTTCAGAACAGTAGCAAAGCTCATTCGATAACCTCCTGATGCTATTGCCCTGATGATGAATCAGGGCAATAGCATTGCAGACTTCAGCCAGATCTTTCGATGCTGGTTCATTGAAGGCTTATCATTTTTAAGAATACATTTTAGGCAAAAGTTTCCCGCCTCACTAAACGACGTCAGCGAGTTGGAAAGCTCAAATACTTGAATTTAGGTTTTGATTCTTTGCAGAAAGAGACCAGTAATCTGTTACTAAGCGGTAGGCCTTCTGCTGCATGAGTTCAGAGGAATCTACAGGGTTTGTAAATGTGAAATGAGAATTAGGTCACATTTGCTACTGGCTCACCTGTGAATCAACGCCCAAAAAAGAATGAAGCCGATAATAAACACCTTAATATTCTGATAAAAAGTACAAGTGTTACGAAAAACAAAACAAATAGACTCTGAATAACGGCGATGAGTAAATTAAAATAAACGTTGCAGGGTTGGTCATTTGTGCATTGTTTTTTCGTCACACTTCATCGTTTCTTGTCTGTGACTATCACCAAGGTCTGTTTCGGTTAAGCCGGATACACTTTGTTTTTATAGAAACAATCAAGACAAATTAATAAGAAACAGGAATGAGCTTTCATTGGATTGGCTGATTTATTTGGGCCTCGTCTGTGCTGTGCTTATCCTGGATAAAGGAGTTTCCGGTTAATGGGAAAAATAGCTAAGGCCTGGTTCAAATCGGTCGCTATTTTGCCACTGGCATTTGCTGTTCAGGGGGCTATAGCCGTCACTCTGGCACCAGTAGGCGACACATTCATTCAGGATGGCAAGGGTGTTAATAGAGATCATGGAACCAGAGAGTTTCTTATTGTCAGTAACTCACCCAATTCCACTTTCGATCGAAAAGCCTATCTGAATTTTGATCTGGCCAGTATCGATACCCAGTCAATAGACAGTGCTGTTCTTCGGTTCTACGCTCGAAAAATCAAGAGAACAGTGGCTCTTGATGTACAGCTGGCAAAAAGCCAATGGTCAAAGAGTCTCACCTGGCGCACAGCACCTATTGCAAACTCTGCTGAAGGTCAATTAACGCTTAATCTGTCTCCGAAGCAAACCCGTCAGTGGATCGATCTTGATGTCACTGCTTTGGCGAAGAAGCGTGGTGGGCAGACACTTAACCTGATGATTGGAAATCCTACTCAGGGCAAGGGAACAGCCGTATGGATGGGCAGCAGTGAAAAGGCTGATCAGTCGCCCCAACTCATTGTTGATGTTCACTCAGCTGAAAACGACGATCAAACCTCTGAGAAAATAGCGGTACCGACGACAAACCCGGGTACTGGTGGGCAAGGTTTAGTGGTTGATTCAGGGACTCAGGTAATTACAGATCCTGATGTTGTAAAGCCTGATGATAAGGGGCAGGCAGATGATTCCTCCAATGCATTCGCTCCGGATCAGCCCGTTGATACCAAGGCAGATACTCATGCTGGTGGTGATCATTCAGTAGTATCAGGCACTATTTCAGGGTCTGTGTCAGGGCTGACGGTTGATAGTGCTGCCATTACTGCCAGTGGCGGCGGTGAGCTCCATACTGCAGTAGTAGTGGGTGATGTGTTTACATTCACTGGGCTAAATCCTGAGATAGATTACAGCATCAAGGTGCAGGCAGAGGGATTACGTCAGAAAGGTTTAATAACAACAAAGCCGGGTAAGGTGGTGGAGCTGGTCATGCAGCCCATGCCGAACCTGAACAGCGATGGTCTCTTCAATTTCGTTTGGGAAGGTGGTGGTCAAGACGTCAGTGGTCTTGAATATGCTTCTGCGGTGAACAAGCCGATTACGGTGACGGTTCAAGGGCAGGAAAAAGAAATTCCTAACATTGCTGCGGCCCAGATGCTCTATCGTGACTATCGAGTCGTGCTGGATAACTCAGGTGATGTCGTCTGGACACAGGCGCATGCCTATCGACTGCTGGAAACCATGCGACAGATTCCACAGTCGCACTGTGATGACACAGCTTCTGTCTTAGGGCTTCCATGCAAAGGGGGTAAGGTTAGTAAGTCAGTCTGGAAGCTAAGCAATAGTGAAGTCACTAATGACATTCAGTGGAGCAGTCGTCAGGTAACATTGGGCACAGCCGCATTTACTTATGCAGAGCCAGCCATAGCGACTATTGACGGCCGTAAGGGACGCTACTTTTCTAAGCGTTTACACCATGCTCTGGTTAGAAAATTGACCAATAATGGTCATAATCTCAAGAAGGCCAACTTTATTCTTGAGAAACGCTTTGGTGTCACCATTGATACTCGCAAGAATGGTCCGGCTCACTGGTCAAACCTTGAGAGTACCTATCGCAATATTGCAGTGATTGATGAAGATCGCGAAGCTTCAGCCTGGCAGTCCTTTACTCCGGAAGAAGTGTTGATCGTTATTAACCAGTTTGAAGAAATGCCTACGGGAATGCATGTTATCCGTGGCGGTGCCAATAACGAGAAAGGACTGAAATTCCTGTTTAGGCGCGCCAATGGTCACGATCATCCTCTTTATCCAGGAGCTCCTGCTGTTGCCTGGCCTCAGGCGGGTTACATTGAGTTTATGGAGAAAGCCTTTAAAGGGAGCAACCTCGAGCATATGCAGCGACTGGTGCTGCACGAGAAGTCTCACTTCCTGTGGCATTACGTAGTGTCCGAGCAGCAGAAAGAAGAGTGGTACAAGTTGTCCGACTGGTTCCGTCTTGATGGCGACGAGTCAGAACATAGCTTTGATCTGCCGTATAACACGGAAGGTGGTACAGACGGCACGCACAGTTCAGGATTCAACCCTCAAACATTGAATGCCAGTGTGTATGACAAAGATGGTTGGTCTGCACGCAAAACCACCAACTTTGTTTCTGCTTACGCTCAGTTGAAAAACCCCAATGAAGATATGGCGGAGAGTATTTCCTACTTTCTGATGAATCCTGACAAGTTGCGTTCTCGCGCCCCAGGTAAATACGAGTTCATCAAAGAACGTTTGATGGCTGGTATTATGTACCTGCAGGAAATTCGGGAAGACCTGACCTTTGAAGTACTGAATCTGCATCCTGATTATGTCTATCCTGGCAAGATCAAGCGGGTTGAGATCAAGGTAGAAGGGCAGGCCGATCAAGACAAGCGTGTAACCATTGAACTGGAACTTCATACAACGAAAGAAAGCTGTAGTGCTAAATCCTGTCTGGAAGGTGCTTCAAGAGGCTTTACCCGTCTGTTCAGTGAGGCTGGTACCACCAAGGATCTCTATTTCTATCCGGTAGGTGGAAGCACATCTAATAAGCTTCGTGGTTCTATGGTCATTCCCAATACAGCTAAAAATGGCTGGTGGGCACCTGCGCAGATCACAATCACAGATCCCGTTGGTAACGAGCGTTTCCAGCGTAATACAGACTATGGCTGGCAGCTGTTTGTGAATAATCCTGCTGAAGATACTGTTCCACCGAAGTATGTGAAGAATTCAATGTCTCTGGATCTCAGTGAACCAAAAGTGGTTGAGATCAAGAAAGGTCTGTTCTCTCGTAATCTGAGTCGTGATAACTGTGAAGGTTACAGCAGTAAGTATGCGCAATGTCGTGTGGTTCGAACGCTGACAGCTCGTTGGGATGTAAATGAAGATGTGAAAATGGACGGCCGTAGCCCCTGTTTCAGCAGATTCTCCTCCAACGATTACAAAAACTATTCCATGGATGAATACGGTGATTTCACCAGCAATATCCAAGGTGCTGTTGATGGTCAGTGCCAGACTCAGATCATGACAACGGAATATTACCGTTCAGGTCAGTATAAGGTGGCGCAGGTTAGTCTTCTCGACCGAGCACTTAATCGCGGTGGTGAGCAGTTCTCTGATAATCATTACTCCCGTGAAGCGTCACCCAAGGTTTATCTGGATAACAGTCAAGGCAATCCTGATACCCGTCCGGTAGAAATGAATATTCAATCCTGCAGTAGTGGTGATGAACAGTGTATTCATATTGAAGGGACTCCAACTAATGCTGAGAATCCGAATGGTGAAACCAATGTTGTACTGACCTACTGGGCGCGGGATGACAAATCTGGTCTGGGCACGGTTTCCTATAACCTGAGAGATCCGCAAGGTAAAAACCACTTTTTCTACGCTTATCACAAGAACAGCTACACGCTCTTCTTCGACGGTAAGCCTACTAGCTGGACTAAGTATGTCACTAAAACGACACTGCCGAAGGGGTCTGCTCCTGGAAAGTGGGGTTTAAGTGAAATGACACTGTTTGATAAAGCCGGTAATAAGAAAGCCTATGACTTCACAGAAACGGTTATATTTGAACCTTTTGATGTGAAATAAGAGGTCAATCTAAAAATAAGGTCCGACTCAAGTAGTTGGGCCTTTTTTCGTTTCTAAAGGAATGCATTGGGAAAAGCCGGAATTGCCATACACGACATGTTCTGTATGCTTGTACCAGTAAAAATAACAGACGCCGAAACCGGAGCGTTTTGATGGCACATAAAGCACTAATAGTTGATGACTCAAAGGTGGCCTGTAAAGTATTGGCGAACCTGCTGGACAGTTTTGACCTGGAAGCCGATTCTGTTTACTCAGCAGAGGCGGCTATTGAGTTTTTGAAGGAAAATAAACCAGACATTATCTTTATGGACCATCATATGCCAGATATGAATGGTTTTGAGGCCGTTAAAGTCGTTAAGAAAAATCCCAGGACTGCGACTATACCTGTGATGATGTACACCTCTCAGGAGGGCAATATGTATGTCAGTCAAGCTCGTGCACTGGGTGCGGTTGATGTGGTGCCAAAAGGGGTAGAGAAGCGTCAGTTAAGAGAGTCACTGGTTAAACTTGGTTTGCTTGAAGGTGCGATAAAACCGGTGGAAGAAAAGAAGATTGATCCACCAGTACAGGTTAGGGTTGAGACCGAGCGATTGAAATCAGATGGCAGTGATATGGTGAGCCTGTGGTTGAATCATATTAAGCCATCCATGAGCATGGGAGCTATCCAGCAATCAGAAGTGGTGCACACTAAAAATGCAGACCAGACTGGGAAGATTGTTAAAGAAACCCAGAAGATGCTGGAGCACTTTGAACATGTGATGATTACTGAACTGAATTCTCAGCGTCGGTCTATTATGGGTGGTTTAGTTAAATCCATCGAAAAAGGTCAGGCAAAAATCAGATTTGGTTTAGGTGTTCTGGCTTTGGTACAAGCGGCTGTTATCTGGCAGTTATGGAGTTTGCATTCAACAAATACCGAGATACTGAAAAACCAGCAACAAATGATCGAACAATTGTATGAAAATAAATCATAATTGGCTTTTGAAATAAAGGTGTATGTTAGAGGGAGGTTAACATCAATAAAACCCTTGAGCCTATACCGCTTGATTCAAGTGATTGCTGGTTGTTTGGACCTTTAGCCCGAGAATTTATCAGGCTAAAGGTGTGAGCTTATTAAGCGGCTGCTTGACTGGCTAAGTACTCATCATAAGTACCCTGAAAATCGATCACTTCCTGTTCTTTGATTTCCACAACACGAGTAGCAAGGGAAGAAACAAATTCACGGTCATGGCTGACAAAAATCAGCGTGCCGTCAAAATTGGCCAGAGCCTTGTTTAACGCTTCGATGGCTTCCATATCGAGGTGGTTGGTAGGCTCATCCATGATCAATACATTAATATCCATCATCATCAATTTACCGAACAGCAGTCGGTTCTTTTCACCACCGGAACAGACTTTGGCTTTCTTGTTAATGTCATCTTCAGTAAACAACAAACGCCCGAGCATGCCACGGACCATCAAGTCGTCGTGTTTAGGCGTACGCCATTGTGACATCCAGTCAAATAAACTGAGTTCACAATCAAAATCTGCAGTGCTGTCCTGAGGGCAATAGCCAATGGTGGCATTCTCTGCCCACTTTACTACACCACTGTTGGCTTGTAGTTCATCAATAAGGCATCTCAGGAAAGTGGTTTTACCTACGCCGTTCTCACCTATGACCGCGAGTCTCGCACCCCCTTCTAAAATCATGTTGCCGTTTTTGAACAGGATTTCATCATCGTAGCCATGGGATAACTCTTCCAGAACTACCGCTTGGCGATGAAGCTTCTTATCTTGCTTAAAACTGAGAGACGGTGTCATTCGACTGGATGCTTTTACTTCATCCAGAGAGATTTTATCCATCTTCTTCGCACGTGAACTGGCTTGCTTTGCTTTCGAAGCATTCGCCGAGAAGCGGTTTACAAACGCTTGAAGCTCATCGATTTCTGCACTTTTCTTGGCATTTTCAATGTGCAGTTGCTCACGAATCAGTGAAGATGCTGCCATGAAGTATTCATAATTACCCGGATAAATGCGCAGTTCACCATAATCGATGTCGGCCATATGGGTGCAAACGGAGTTCAGGAAGTGACGGTCGTGAGAAATAATAATCATGGTGCACTTACGCTGATTCAGAACGCCAGCTAACCAGTTGATAGTGTGGATATCAAGGTTGTTGGTAGGTTCGTCCAGCAGCAGAATGTCCGGGTTTGAAAACAAAGCCTGAGCCAGTAGCACTCGAACCTTGTAACCTGGAGCGACTTGCGCCATCAGGCCAAAGTGAAGTTCTTCATCAATACCAGCTTCCAGAAGAATGTCTCCAGCGCGACTTTCAGCACTGTAACCATCCATTTCAGCAAACTCTGACTCCAGGTGCGCTACTTTCATGCCTTCTTCTTCAGACATTTCCGGCAGTGAGTAGATACGGTCACGTTCTTGCTTGATTTTCCAAAGCGCTGTGTCACCCATAATAACGGCGTCAACAACACTGTATTCTTCAAAAGCAAACTGATCCTGGCTCAATGTACCGACTTTATCACCCGGCGTAATGGAGACATTGCCTGATGTTGGAGCCAGCTCACCACTGAGAATTTTCATAAAGGTTGACTTGCCACAACCATTGGCACCGATAAGACCGTAGCGGTTGCCATTACCAAACTTGGCGGAGATGTTTTCAAACAAAGGCTCTGCGCCAAATTGCATGGTGATATTTGCTGTGGAGATCAAAGAAAATTCCTGAAGGTTGATTTTAATAGTTATTAATTTATCTCCATGGATGATCGGAATCCGATTCATATGGAAAAAAGGCGCAAACTATAGAGTTATGGCGACTGAATGTCGAGACATGTGAGCTAGACAGAAATACATATTCGCTTGGAAAATGCTATCGACCTCTAATAGGTATCAGTCGCTGGATACTCAAATGAACTCTGTAACAAAGATCCCTGATATAGTGCAAATACAGCACTCATGTGAAATGTTCGCCTATGGAGTGAAGAAAACAGTCATCGTTATTTAATACTGAGGATCAGATTTCTCACTGGACAGCTTGAATGTGCTGAGCGGTCTGAATCTGGATATAGTTATTAAATAAGACCAGTCTACTTATTGACAACAAAAAGACCTTTTGAACCTCTTTCAGTGGATTCAAGAGATTGCAGCTTAGTACGATGCAGCTCTGTTAATTTATCCCGTAGATCGGTCAGTGAACTAATCGAGTCTGCAGTAACAGCCAGCTTTAATACACTCTGTTGTCGGTTATAGCTGCTGGATTGCACTTCAAAATTTTTGCCTCGATTAAGTGTTGGCGTTAAATCATTGAGGGTGGCCAGAAAACTGTCTTCCTGTTGCTGATTTTTCTTCAGCAAATCAAGTTTTTGCCTTAACTGTGAAACAGGACGAATTAATCTCTCTTTCGGATAGAGTTCGCTGTACAGTTTTTTGACTTCGAGTTGATTTTGAAAGGTCTCTTTTTCTGTTTGAAGAATAAGGCTGTACTGGTAACTACTAAAACTGCCGAGTAATGCTAGGGCAAGAACCGATGACCGGAAGTAGCTAACAGGTTTCCGCTTTTCTGCGGCTGATGATTGATACTCCCCCTGCAGCAAGTTAGCTGTTGTTGGTATAAAGGTTGGATCAACAACGCTAAGAGAGTGACTGCTACGCCTCGTGGGACTGTAATCAATGACTTTTAGCTCATCAGCTTGTTCAAGGCTATCCAGATACTGTTTAACCCAGCTATCGTCACACACAGCGCCTGCAAACTCATCGTATCGAATAAGCCATTGAGACCCTGTTTTGCACAGTGAACACGCACCTGCAGAGTAGGGCAGTGCCAGAAAATCAGGCAGCATTTGATGGCAACTGAGTTCTGCTAACTGTAACCATTCAAGCCAACGATTCATCCACTCTTTTGCGACGACGGCAAGAGTAACTTGGTCATTGCTGTGGCTTAGGACAGTAAAATGGAGCTCCTCTACGTCATCGCTGAGTTCGTCTTCCAGTCGGTAAGGAAGGGATTTTTCAATAGTTCGGTTTAACTTGCGACCTATGTCCAGTGTTCTCAGGGTGACTAATTCACCAGGTATCAGTGCAATCAGGAGTGCCTCTGAGTGCAGCTTCCCTAGTTCTGTTAGCTGATCAATGGAATTCAGCCGACCGGCTTCAATACGTTGAACGTTACTTTGTTGAGAACCACCATAAAGCTGCCAGTGAATGGGCTGACTTTCAGAGTAGGGCAGGTGTAGTAGTAAGACTGAAAAATTCATATTCGTAGTACTTCTATTCATGGTGAATCGTCAGTCTCTGGTGACTCTCAATACTTCTGAAAGACTGGTATCGCCCGTAATGACCTTGTTAAAGCCGTCTATTTGAATATTTGTTGATTGCTTGAGAAGGATTTTTTCCAGTTCGGCTTCACCGGCCTGATCATGAATCAGTTGTCTGGCTTCTTCGTTGATGAGGAATAGCTCATAAATACCGGTTCGCCCCTGATAGCCCGTATGATTACACTGACTGCAGCCGGTTGGATGCCAGATCATGGGTGTGTCTGATGACAATTTCATCATTTCAATCTCTGCATTGGTTGCCAGTGATTGAGTGCGACAGTGTGAACACAAAGTACGAACCAGCCGCTGTGCCAGTACTCCGAGCAAACTGGATGACAGCAGGAAAGGTTCGATTCCCATGTCTCTCAAGCGGGTAACCGCACCGGTGGCTGTGTTGGTGTGCAAAGTGCTTAGGACGAGGTGGCCTGTCAGAGAGGCCTGTACAGCCACTTCTGCGGTTTCCAGATCCCGGATCTCACCAATCATCACCACATCCGGATCCTGACGCAGAATGGCTCTGAGTCCCCGAGCAAAAGTCATCTCTACCTTGCTGTTTACCTGGGTTTGACCAATGCCGTCGAGGTCATACTCAATGGGATCTTCGACGGTCATGATATTGCGTTCCGGTGTGTTGATTTCGCTGAGACCGGAATAGAGCGTCGTGGTTTTGCCAGAACCTGTAGGCCCGGTTACCAGTAGAATGCCATGGGGCTTTTGAAGCTGTTCTCGAAATTGCTGGCAAAGCAGGTCGCTCATACCGGATTGACTGAGGTCGTGTTGCAGACTGCCACGGTCCAGAAGACGCAGTACAATTCGTTCACCGTGACGTGCTGGTAAAGTGGAGACACGAACATCAACAGATCGTCCGCCGAGCTTCAAAGAGATTCGGCCATCCTGTGGTACGCGTTTTTCTGCAATATCGAGTTTGGCCATTACCTTGATACGGGAAATCAGTAGAGCGGCCAGTTTCCGTTGAGGCTGGAGAATTTCCCTAAGTACACCATCAATACGAAAACGAATGTTGAGCGAGTTCTCAAAGGTTTCAATATGAATATCTGATGCACCTTCCCGAATGGCTTCGCTCAACATGGCGTTGATCATTCGAATAATGGGCGCGCCGTCATCGGCTTCCAGTAGATCTTCATTTTCTGGAAGCTCTTCTGCCAATGTCTGCAGAGCCTGATCACTATCAATATCGGTCATCGTCTGCCTGGCAGAGGAAGAATCTTGTTGATAATGCTTGGCCAGGCGATTCTGAAATTCTTCATCAGCCACTTTAATCAGATTAAAGGGAGCGGCCAGAGATCGTCGTACTTCTAGCAGGGTTTCAGTGGTCGGGTTATCAACGTGATAAAGCTGATAAGTTTGTTCGCTGCTTTCCAGTAGAACTCTGAAACGATTTGCGAAGGAAAAAGGCAGGCCTCGATTCATTGTGATATTGCCTTGCTACCCTGCTGGCTCAGTACTGGTTTATTGGTAAAAACCAGCACTTTCGCGACGACTAGTTTCTGACCAATAGTCAGTTCATTACCCTCAATAGCGTTCATCTGTCTGACTTTACCCACAGTAGTGCCGTAATGTTTGGCAATAGAATAAAGAGTATTACCTGCCTTTACCTGATGATACTGCAGCCTTTCATTTTCTGTGGATTCTGAAATTACAGAAAGTTCGGCAGCCGGTTTGATAGTGGAAGCAGGAATAGAACGTCTTACTGGCTGTTTCAATTCAGGAAGAATGGGCGTTGTTGAGCCTGGCATAAGATCTATGCCATCTTCTGATTTGCTGATTTGAGCCGCGCGAATCAGACTGTATTTGTCAGCACTGATCCGTTTCATCATCTCATCATCCCGGATAATGGTTGGACGAATAAAAACCATCAGGTTGCGTTTGACGGTATGGCTGGAAGTCGATCGAAACAGGTGACCCAGTATCGGAATATCGCCCAGTAATGGGACTTTAGAATTACTAACCTGAACATCGTCGTCCATCATGCCACTGATAACGACGGTATCTCCGCTCCGTACCATGACAGAGGTTTTTACTTCACGGGTAGAAAACGTAACATCAACGGCGGTTCGGCCATTTACTTTGGACACTTCCTGTTCAATATCCAGGCGTACAGCATCGCCTTCGTTGATTTGCGGTGTAACATTCAGTTTTACGCCAACCTGTCGCCGCGTGATGGTCTGGTAAGGGTTGTCATTATTACTGCCGGAAGTGGAACCCGTAATAGTGGGTACTTCGTTACCTACAACAAAAGAGGCAGGCTGATTATCCAGTGTCATGAGGCTTGGAGTTGAGAGCACATTGGATTGACTGGAAGCAGCAACCGCTTGTATCAGTGCAGCCCAGTCACCGGACGATATGGCAAAGGCTGAGCCTGATAAGCGCGCCAATGATTTTCCAAGATTGGTGAAATCACCGTCTGTATCCGGTGTCGTGGTGGTTTGAATATTATTACCGACAATAGTTTGAGTTGTGATTCCTTTCTGCTTCTGGGCACTGGCAACACCTGCCAGAATCTCACCGATGGGGACTGATTTACCATCATTGAACTGAACCAAGGTGCCATTTTTTCCTGCCAATTGTAGGGAAAGATCAATGCCGTCAGCGTCGGTGACTTCGGCAATGATCGCTTCTACCATGACCTGTGCTCGCCGTATATCCAGTTTATCGATCAGACCGGACAGAGACTTCATCAGTTCTGGTTGAGCAGTAATAACCAAGGCATTATTGTCTTCGTGGGCAGTGATGCTGTAATTCTTACTGCCATTTTGACTGCTCTTAGCGACAGATGCCGCATTTTCAAGAACCTCTTTTAGTGATTCAGCCCGGGCATAGCGAAGATAAAAGACCTTGTCGTTACCGCTGTTACCCGATCGTTCTGAATCCAGTTGCATGGCCAGATTTTTCATTCGAGACAGTATTTCGGGTGTGCCTGAGAGAATGACCTGGTTACCCTGTTCATTGGCAACAACGTTGGTCATACCGGTGCTTTTGGCATTCTTATCCAGATAGATGCTGGTGAGAATTCGCGACATCTCTTTTGCAGAAGTATGGGAAAGAGTAATGACTTCGACAGACTTGGCACCGACCTGATCAATTTGCTGAACCATGCTGACCATGCGTTCAACGTTAGAGGCACGACCAGTAATGATCAGGATGTTGGAGGGGTTAAAGTTAACTACGGTTCCGTAGTTAGCATTCATCTGCCTCAGTAGTGGCGCCAGTTCACGGGTGGGTACATTATTCACGGCCACGACCCAAGTCACCATACTGTCGCCAGGCTGATTTTCTGGATTGGTTAATGGAAAAATTGTTTCTTTGCTTTTCTTGTTTTTGACGACTTTTAGCAGATCATTCTTCAGCGGTATAATGGTATAGCCATGCAACTCGAGAACACTGAGAAACAGTTGATAGTATTGTTCTTCAGTCAGCTCATTGTGAGTTCGAATGGTCACGCTGCCCTTGACTGATGGGTCAATAAGAATAGTGCGGCCAAGGGTAATGCTAACAGTGTCTATAAATTCAGTGATGTTGGCTTTGTTAAAACTGGCTGAATACCCTTGAGCAATGGCGGTGCTGCTAAGGGCAGTGCTGAGCAGTATTGAGGCAAACAGCCTGCAAAATGGACGACGCATAATTGTTATTTCCTGATAATTCTTTCTGGCTCAGCTACGGACTATGGTGATTATATGGATAACTGTATTTGATGAAGCTGGCCGTTACGCTCAACCGTTACACTGACCTGTTCCAGCAATTCAAGCTCTTCAAGGACTTCTAAGGCTTGTAGAGGTGTGGTCATGTCATAGCCATCAATGGCAATAGCGATATCGTCTGCCTGAAAACCCGCACGTTGAAATGCGTCACTCAACGGGCCACTGCTAATTCTGTATCCTTTCAGACTATTGCCTTCTCTGACCGGGGTCAGATTTATAATTTCATTAATGGTAGCTACGGTGTCCACCGTATTGACTGGGACGGGTCGTTTGTTACTGACCAGTTTCTGTCTTGTTGTTATTGGACGGTTAGGTTCATCTGGTCGAAGTAGCAAAACTTCGTTACGACCATTACGATTTAAAACAACCCGATCGGCATGAATATGGGTGATAGTGGCTTGTGTATTGGCGATTAAATCACCGGATTTCAAAATCTGTTGGTGATTGCCTACTTTTATGATGGCCATAGATTGATTGTTGTCAGGATGTGAAACAATCCCTGTGAGTGCAGCAGATACCGTCGTTCTTGGCAGCGCTGACAGTTCTATCTCAGGAGTGGGTTCAGGTTCTGGTGTGTATTGGCCAAACAGTTTCAGTTCTGACAAATGTTCATAGCCCGACTTTTTGATCATGTCTGGCTGTATTGTTTTTACTACTGAACTGAAATTCGGGTTGGCTTTTGAGTCCTGTTGTAAGGTCAAAACCATTTTCACCAGAAGTATTAAGGTCAGAGCTGCCAGGACGACTTCCATAGACAGGATTGCTGTTTTTCCAGCAATAAAGTGGCTGGCCCTTAATCTGTTTTTAGTAGTGTTGCTGATCAAGGTAAGGATACTCATTACTCTTGTTCTTACAGTTTGCTTGCGCCGGTTCTCTATGAGGCAGACAGTCCGTTCATGTAGTACACGACGATGATCTTTTTAGATTGTAGGCATTTCAGCATATTCATATGAGTAATGTAAGGATGAATGCATACCAGTAATCAGAAATGTGGGTTGAATCCTCTTTTTTGATCGAAATGCTGGCGCAAACCCGCTTCTTTAGGGGCGGGTCTAGCCAGTGCAAGACCTTAGTCTTGCTGCGATAGTCTCTTGGATGTCTTTACTGACTTTTCAGAGGGTAGAGAGCAGTAGGTGTAATTTCTGACCAAACCTACTCATCCGCTTGCTGTTTGTTGATATATTAATAGTTTTAGCTGTAACAATAACAACAATGAAACAGTTTTTAAGTGTCGGGGAGGCCGCAGCCATGCTGGGTGTGGCCGTTTCTACTCTGCGTCGATGGCACTCTTCCAAGAAATTAATTCCTCAGTGTCGATCTATCGGTGGTCATCGTCGATACAGTGTCTCTCAAGTGCTGGCCATTACCCATCCTGACCAAATAAAGCAGAATCGAATTAATGTGGGTTACGCTCGAGTCTCCTCGCATGACCAGAAAAAAGATTTGGAAACCCAAAAGCAAAGACTGGCTGATTACGGAGAGAGGTTCGATAGTTTTGAGGTAATAGACGATCTGGGTAGCGGATTAAACTACCACCGGCTGTGCCACGATGTTATTGAGTTGATGACAGTGTTTAGCGCAAGGTTGTACGGAAAAAGAAGCCATAAAAACAGGAAAAGCTTAAAATCTTCCGCCGTTGTCGCCTGATTAATATTGCGATTGTCGTCTGGCTTGTGTACGCTGCACAACTGTATATATAAACAGTTGTATAAAGCAGAGTATGAGCGAAACCTATCTCACGTATCCGGCCAAGCTGTCGTTGTCTCAGGAGCAGAAATGCTTTCTGGACGACTATGCTGTGCTGTTTGGTGAGGTCTGTCGCCAGTACTACGCTGCCCTGAAAAGTGGCCGCTGCAAATCCCGAAAAGACTATCATGTCTTCACTGGCCAGCGCCTTCCTTACCGCGTTATGCGTGGCGTCGAGCAGCATTTAAAAGGTCAGATTAAGTCGCAAGAGGCTAATCGAAAGAACTACCTTGCTCAGGACGAAAACAAGCTGGATACGCTGAAGGGCGATATTGCAAAGCTGGCCAAGAAAGTGGTCGGGCAAAAGCGTTCCGGTCAGGATCACTCAAAAACCTCCCAGTCTCTTTTTCAGAAAAGACGTCGATTTAAACGACTGTCAGCTCGTATCGAGCGGATGAGATCCGATAAGGATTCTCATATCTGCTTTGGCGGCAGAAAGCTGTTCAAGGCGAGGCATGATGCCAGTACTGAGGGTGGTCTGGCAGACTGGAAAGCAGAATGGCTGGACAAAAGGCACAGTGAAATT
>SIHQ01000002.1 GCA_004762125.1 Oceanospirillales bacterium
TACAAAAAACCAGTCCTTGTGACTGGTTTTTTTATGCCTACAAGAAATAGTGCTACAACCTTGCCAAGATCGGGGTCGCCTCCTAATAACAAGGCGAGTCTCGTTTCCCGCTCCAATACAAAAAACCGGTCCTTGTGACTGGTTTTTTTATGCCTACAAGAAATAGTGCTACAACCTTGCCAAGATCGGGGTCGCCTCCTAATAACAAGGCGAGTCTCGTTTCCCGCTCCAATACAAAAAACCAGTCCTTGTGACTGGTTTTTTTATGCCTACAAGAAATAGTGCTACAACCTTGCCAAGGTCGGGGTCGCCTCCTAATAACAAGGCGAGTCTCGTTTCCCGCTCCAATACAAAAAACCAGTCCTTGTGACTGGTTTTTTTATGCCTACAAGAAATAGTGCTACAACCTTGCCAAGGTCGGAGTCGCCTCCTAATAACAAGGCGAGTCTCGTTTCCCGCTCCAATACAAAAAACCAGTCCTTGTGACTGGTTTTTTAATGTCTGTAAAAAAATATGTGCATAATTTTGCCAAGGTAGAGATCCTCTCCTTATTTCTCCTGTGGATAACTCAAAAGTAACTCTTGGATTATTCTCCTCATAAATAAACTGACATTTATTCAATTGGTTCATTCGTGCTTCAACGAAAAGCTGTCAGACTTCGACGATCGTCTATATTTCTGACATATGAAAAATAATGAAGTAGAGAAATGATGAGGACAAAACTTGGTTGGAATTTTATTCGTGCAACTATTTTTTATACGGTTTTTTACTTGATGACAATGTCTGCAAATGCCGTGGATCTCTCTAACCCCGAATTACTGTCTGCATCAGGTGAAGGAAGTCAGGGAGGTAAGCTCGGTGTTTGTGTGTCTGGGGGAGGAAGCCGCTCGTTTTCTCTTTCTAGAGGCTATTTTGCCTGGCTGAAGCAGAATGGCGTTGAAGGGCAGATAGACTACCTCTCCCTTGTATCTGGATCCACCTGGTTTGCATCTGCTTATTTCAGTGAAGGCATAAAGAGTGGTTTGTCAACGGAGAAAGAAGATTTTGACCCAAAGAAATTGCAGTTGGGGGCTGCTGGTTCTGGAGGTGCGGACCTATTCCAGTTAGAGCCGAGCAGCTTGGGAAGAAAGACACAGAACTTTTCTAATTTACTTGGCTTCGCCAGTTATTTTCTGACCCAAAAGCTGATGGGGCATCCAACTGAGTTGCTTTGGGCTGACTTTCTGGCAGGAGCTCTCACGTCATCAATGGCAACGATCATGGATGAAGAGAGTTTTCCCGGCAAGCCGGAAAGAATGAAACTGATTATTGGTGTTTTGCTGAAGACGCCTTTACAGACGGTTTACCCTTTTGAGATAGAGCAGAGTTCCGCAAGGTTGAGAACAGGTCGAGAGCTGCCTGCGGATATGCTGTCAGGAAAGTACGCCCGGTGTAGTGATGGCTCTAATACAACGGAGTCTGCTATTCGAGTACAGGATGCGGTAGCAGCCAGCAGCGCCAACTTTCCACACTTTCTTCCTGACTACTTGTCTCATTTATATCTACCGGATTACTGTTTGGATGAATGCATTGATCAAGACTCTGAGCCAGAGTCATCTATACCACCGCGTTACAAGTTATTCGACAATGGTCCTGTTGATTATCTTGGTATTTTACCTTTGCTGGCGAGACCTGATACCGGAAAAATAATTGCGCTAGTTAATACCGATATTCCAATCAGTTCGAGCCGACAGGCTGATAGCAGCGTCGTGGTGGGTCTTGAAAAAGCAGTTTCCAGGTTATTCGGGATAGAGCCAGATGAAGGTGCCAAAAAGTCGAGCTATCAGCCTCTAGAGGTTCCATTAGGTGATTCTTTGAAAGAGGCCAGCAGTAATTCTCGTGTGTTCAATAGAAGCAGATATAACGAGTTAGTAGATGGTCTTTACCAACTAAAAGCTGACAGGAAGGCTGCCGTTTATCTTCAGAAAGACCTGCAAGTTCTTGCCAATGAGTACCATGGCATAGCGGGAGGGCAAAAGGTTGATGTTCTTTGGGTTTACAACGAAAAGCCTAAGAGTTGGTGGGAGCAGCTAAGTGATGAAATTCAGTGCTGCCTGACTTGTAACTCCGCATGGGCTAGCGATTACGGTTGCTACAGTACCTGGACCCATTTTCCTTTTTATAATTCAATGATGGATCTTTATTTGCCAACAGAGCATTCCAACCTGCTGTACCAGCTTGCAGGTTGGGTGTTGGAACAAAATCGACGTTCGATTCTTGATTGGATTAGAAACTAAACGGCTGATTACTCTGCTTGGTAGGAAGGGCAGCTTTCAAATTCAACACTTTCAGCGGCAGAAAAAAAGGACTTCAGATAGGTGGCAGGGTCAAATTGCAGGCTGGATAAATAAATAGCGATGCTGTTTACCCAGAGCGAGGTATAAGCCAAAGCTACACCTGTTCCTTTGATTGTGACGGTAAAACCACTCCTGGCCATTCCCATCAAACTGGTTCCCATTTTTAGTGAAGATCTCGGGAATTCATAGGCAGCGCTGAGTGTTTCAGTGTAAGTGAACCACTCGGGCAGAATATTCATATTAATGTTGAATGTGTGAAGAACATGTTTTGGTATTTCATACAGTAACCAGAAGGTGTCCCATATGAGAGCTGTCGTCATGGCAGGGGACATCAACTTAGGTGTCAAGTTTGCTTTTGAGGAGTAAACCGTAGAGAGGGCTATAGTGTTTCCATAGAATTCAGCGAGGTGGATAATAGTTTCAACCACATTCAAGCTGCAATAAGTTCCACGGAATACAGCGTTCTCTTTTAAGTCATCAAATGAAGAGGTGGTCGACAATATTTCAGGTGTATGATTTCCCTGTCTGAGCACAGATAAAGGAGTAACGTTGCTTGATGCTCTCTCATTTTGAAGCGATTGCTCGTAGACGATCGTTCCATCTTCAGTTCTATAAGAGTGCTCTGCCAGATGAGCACTGATGGTCGAGCAACTGGACTGTTGTTGGGGCATAGCATCAAGGCCCGCTATCATTCTTTTTTGACACTCAGTGTGTTCACTGCTCATTGGCTGAAGCTCTTGAGCTTCAGAAGGTAGTTGGGTGAGAGTGAAAACTAATAAAGCTATTTTGATGGCGGTTCGGTATAGGAAACTGCTCATTTTATTCCTAAATGCAGGGTGGCTGCAGAAAGATTAGTCACGATTTTGAAATTGTAAATAGCAACCTTTCTTATTCTCTTTGAGGCTACTATTCAGTTTTTAGGAGGGGCTTCTAGGAAAGTGATACGGCATTACATGGGAACACCGTACAATCGTAAGGATGAGTTCGTTAATTAGAGCTTACAGATTCAACATTGCAGCACCACGGACACCGCCTGAATCGCCAAATACTGCTTTTTTGATGGCGGGAAGTTGGCCATTGTTCAATGCGTACTTGCTGAGCAATGGTGGAACTAATTCATAGAGTTCCGAGAAATTAGACAGTCCGCCACCCAGTACAATAGTACCGGGATCCAGTGTATTGATCAGAGACCCCAGACTGGAAGCCAGCAGTTCGCAATAGATCTGAACAGCCTTATTGGCCGTTTCACCCCCGTTACGATAAAGCGCTACGATGTCTTTGCCTTTCAGAGTTTGTTTTGAATAATACTGGTATATCAGTTCCAAACCACGACCGGATAAATAGGTATCCAAACAGCCGTGCATACCGCAACCACACTGAACAATAGGGAAATCATCACTAGCCAGTTGAAATACACGCCAGGGTAGAGGGGTGTGGCCGACTTCTCCAGCCAGATTATTCTCACCACCATGGAGTTTTTTATCGATGACAATGCCACCACCAAAACCTGTGCCGAGAATCAGACCCAGTACTGTGCCAACATCATCACCGGCACCACCTATAGCTTCCGAGAGGGCAAAGCAATTAGCGTCGTTCTCGATCTTGACTGGCCGCTCTAGAATCTTTTCAAGATCAGTCTGCAAAGGCTTGCCGTTAGTGCAAGGGACGTTGGCGCATTGTGCCAAGCTGGAATTTGGATTGATAAAGCCGGGAATACCCATGCCAACCTTGCCGTGTGTCGACAGCTCTTTATCCATGTCAGTAATAAGCTGGCTGATACTGCCTAGAAAAGCGTCGTAGGAATCAGTAGGGGTTGGAATTCTCTTGCTGGTGATCGATTGCTGATGCTCATCGAATACAGCCAGTTCTATTTTCGTTCCGCCGATATCCAGCCCATATAGCATGGTGATTGCTCCGAATGGCCGTTTAAATAGTGTCTTATATCACCCTTCTTTCGAGCAAGAAATGGCTTATTCTACAGGTAATAGGCTGCCGCCTGTAAACCTGCTGTGATGTTGCTACATCCATTCATTGTTCAATCTCCATAAATTAAAAGGTAGTTGTTACGTATTCGAACTTTAGCAAAATCGTCCCAGAATTTTTTTAATCCTAAGCTGGAAGTTCGCTTTCCTCGTTTAAAGTCCCAAAATGCGAGCCAATAAAAGCAAAGATTCATAGAGAAATATCTGGCAAGGTGAAATCTATAACCTTGACCAGAACACCTACCGGAAAATACTACGCCTCTGTTCTGGTTGATGATGAAAAGACAGAAGCTGTTGCGATAACCGATCTTCAAAGCACTCAAGTTGTGGATGTTGGCTTGACGGACATTGCTATCACCAGTGCAGGGGTTAAAACCGGAAATCCCGAATTTGTAAAAAAGGCACAACGAAATCTCAAGCGAAAACAGAAAAAACTGTCCCGATGCAAGAAAGGCTCAAAGGGCAGAGCAAAAGCAAGATTACTGGTCGCAAAGGCACATGCTGTCCGTTGCTGCCTAAGAAGTTGGAAGCCTCGCCCGATAGGGCAGGGAGCAGTCACCATGGGAAAAAAAATTTTTAAACGAGTTAATAATGTGGTCGGATCAGCACGATCTATGGGCGATCATGAACAGATGGGTGCATTGAGTGGCAGGCCAAAAATCACTAGATTGAATCTATTCGATGGTATGATTTTAGTACAAGTCAGTAATGGTATAACGCAAAAGGCAACGTCGGACGACATTGGCTCTGAAGTGCATGACAGTCTAGAAAAAGGGAAAACGCGGGCTCAGGCTGCAACTAATGTTACTGAAAAAGCCCTACGATCAAAGGTGACAGATCACCTTACTACGGTAGTGACAAGGTTCTGATTCATGCACTACGAGAGTAATAATTCAGACTAATAGTAGAATCCCCTCTGGATAGTAGTGACTATTTCCTTACACTTGCCGACTATCAGGCATGCAGTGATGCCCATGGTCGAGTTGTGGAAATCTGGAAAACACCAGCGAACTGGTGGAAGAAGGCTATTATCAATTCAGCGTCTATGGGTGAGTTTTTTTTCAGATTATTCTATTGCTGATTATAATAGAGCAGTTTGGGTGATGAACGGATTACTCTGCCATTCCATCGAAAAAGTAGCCTTCATAACTAAGGTTGCTTTTCCATACCGACGTATGACTAGCCAATATCAAGCGAACACTGTGACTTCTGAATTCGTAACCTCTGCAGGTAGGCCCCACCTCCAGGGCGCCACTCTGGTTGACTCCCTACTTGAACCCGCCTCCGCCGATCAGGCGACAGGTGTCAATTTCGCTGTTTATGCGCCTGCGGCACAAAAAATATGGCTCAGCCTGTTTGATATCAGTAACAACGAACAGACTCTATTAATGCAGCCTTCAAACCTTGGCATCTGGCATGTTTATGTCGAAGGTCTGATGGCAGGACAAGCCTATGGATTCAGGGCTGATGGAGAGTGGCAGGAACACTCCACCCCAAGTTTCAACAAGCATAAGCTGCTGCTGGATCCTTACTGTCGCGAGGTGAAGGGAAAAGTAAACTGGTCTTCCCGATTGTTTGACTATCAGCAGAATAACGAAGGTCGGCTGGTGTTAAATGCTGAAGACAGCGCTCCTGATATGCCAAGAAGTATCGTGAGAGAGGCCGCCTTTGACTGGCAGTCTGTGCGTCGACCGGAAATACCACAAGCCAACAGTTTTGTGTATGAAGTACACGTCAAGGGCTTTACAAAACAGCACCCTGACGTTCCGGAAGAGTTGCAGGGAACATACCTGGGTCTTTGTCAGCCAGCCATTATCGACTATTTCAGACAGCTTGGAGTGACTGCTGTTGAGTTGTTGCCGGTGACGTCCATGGTCAGCGAGCAGCGGCTGCACAATATGGAGCTAAGCAACTACTGGGGTTATAACCCGCTTTGCATGATGGCACCGGAGCCATCCCTAGCGGTGGAAGATCCTGTGACCGAACTCAAAACAATGGTTCGCGAACTGCACAAAGCTGGTATCGAAGTCATTATGGATGTGGTTTATAACCACACTTGTGAAACCGGTATTGATGGTCCAAGCCTCAGTATGCGCGGCTTGGCCGAGAATGATTACTATCTGTTGGAGCATCATGATGGACGCCTGGAGTCGGTTAATTATACCGGCTGCGGTAACACCCTGAATTTTGACAGCCCACAAACATTGAAGCTGACTATGGATGCTTTGCGGGTGTGGGCTGATGAATATCAGATTGATGGTTTTCGTTTTGATTTGGCTCCGATTATGGCCAGGCAGCAGCGTACCTACAAACACGACAGTAACTTCTTCCGTGCAATTCATCAGGACCCACTTCTTAGTCAGCTCAAAATGATTGCCGAGCCTTGGGATATAGGCCCTGACGGTTATCGTCTTGCAGGTTTTCCTCGGGAATGGCAAGAGTGGAGCGATCGATTCAGAGACAGTATTCGATCGTTCTGGAAAGGGGATGGAGGTCGCCTGGCAGAAATGGGGTGGCGAATCTCTGGCTCTGAAGATGTTTTTGGTGAGCACCGCCCAACCGGTAGCATTAACTACATCTGCAGCCATGACGGTTTCACTCTCAATGATCTTGTTTCGTACAACGAACGACATAATATGGCAAATGGCGAAGAAAATCGGGATGGAGATCAGCACAACCATTCCTATAACCGTGGGGTGGAAGGTAAGACGAGCGATCGACGTATTTTGAGCGATCGAATGCAAACCCGTAAAAATATGCTGGCTATGTTGATGCTCTCCCGAGGCACTCCGATGCTGATGGCTGGTGATGAGTTCAGTAACAGTCAAAGCGGTAACAACAATGCCTATTGTCAGGATTCAGCGCTGTCCTGGCTGGACTGGAACTGGCTGAATAATGAAAACAGTGACGGTGCACAGCTTCAGAAATTCTTCAGAGAATTGGCTCACTATCGCCATGAGCATCCTCTATTAAGTGCAATTGGTGGTCGTACAGGCGTGGAGTGGTTCGATCCTGATGGTGGAGCACTGAATGAAGCCGCTCTGGGTTGGCTTGGAGGAGGCTGTCTCAGCGTCCGTCTGAGAGGAGTGGTGGATGAACGGAAAGGCAGTCTTTATATATTGCTGAATAATTCATCAAAAATACGAAAATTTCATGTGCCCACATCAGATTCTCAGAAATTTTTGCATCGTCGTATGGACACCAGTTTGGGTAAGCCTTTTACTGCTCAGCCACTGTTGACGAAGGGCTGGTATGAAGTCCAGGGCAGTAGTCTGGTAGTGATCGAAGAAACAGTTTGATCACGTAATATAGCCTTTTACAATGAGTAATTAGCTGTATGTAGAGAATAAATCGCTAGCATTAATTATTTGTTGATCTTAAGCAAATCAGTAAGTCAGGTTCAGTATTAGCATGGGATAACTAACCTGGCAGCTGTTCTGGGTGTCAGGATTGAGCTTATCTTTCAGGAGTAGGTTAAGTGTCTATCTTATCTATGATTCTCGCCGGTGGTGAAGGATCACGGCTTTCTCCACTAACCGGCATGCGTGCGAAACCAGCGGTTCCTTTCGGTGGGCAATATCGAATTATTGATTTTGTGCTGAGCAATTTTGTTAACTCGGATATCCACAAAATCTATGTGTTAACCCAGTTTAAATCTCACTCGCTGCATAAGCACCTACAGCGTTGTTGGCGTATAGCGGGGTTGTCCGACAAGTTCATTGATACTTTGCCGGCACAGATGATGACCGGTCCTAACTGGTATCAGGGCACTGCGGATGCAATTTACCAAAATTTGGAACTGGTTGAATCAGCGAATCCGGATACCGTTTGTATCTTTGGTGGTGATCATATCTACACCATGGATGTGCGAAAAATGGTCAACTTCCATGAAGAGACTAGTGCGGTTCTGACGGTTGCCGCTATTCCTGTTCCCGTTGCCGAGGCTCATCATTTTGGAGTGATTGAGGTAGACGAGAGTGGGCAGATGATTGGTTTTGAAGAAAAACCACAACAAAATCCAAAGACTGTTCCCGGAAACCCGAACTATGTATTGGCGTCCATGGGTAACTATGTATTTGAATCAGAGTGTCTGAAGCGTGAATTGGTTACCGACAGTGAGAGCTCAGATTCTGATCATGATTTCGGTAAAGACATCATTCCATCACTCTTTCCAAGAGAAAAAGTCATGGTTTATAACTTTGCTGAAAACAAAGTGCCTGGCAGTAGCCATCAGGGTTACTGGAGAGACGTAGGTACCATTGATGCGTACTGGGAAGCCAATATGGATTTGTTGTCCAGCGATGCTCAACTGGATCTCCATAACCTGAAATGGCCTATCAATACCTACATACCGCCATTCCCGCCAGCTCTGATTTCTTTTAAGCGTGAGAAGCGAGAAGGCCAGATCAATAACTCAATGGTGGGAACGGGTTGTATCTTCCATGATGTCCATATGGATCACACAGTAACTGGCTACAATGTTGAGATAGGCAACAATACGCATATCTCAGACTCGGTTATTCTTCCCAACGTAAAAATTGGTGAAGGTTGTATCATTCGCAGAGCCATTATTGATAAGCGTGCTGAAATTGCTCCGGGAACACGCATTGGTGTCAACCTGGAAGAAGATCGTAAACGTTTCAAAGTAACCGAAAGCGGTATTGTTGTGGTTCCACGGAGGTCAAAGGTTGGCTTCTAAGTTGAACATCTTATTTGCTGTCTCCGAATACGACGGTATTGTCAAAACCGGAGGGCTAGCCGATGCGGCTGGCGCTCTGGCGTCGGTCATGAAGGAGAAAGGGCATAATATTCGTGTGATTATGCCGGCTTATCGGGAAGCTCTGGAAAAAATAGAAACCACTTCCATAGCGTCTGGTGCTGTGGTCATGAATCATAACGAAACGCTCTGGTTTGGGCTGCGTCATGGTCGTCTGAATGGCATTGATATTTATTTCATTGAATACAATGATTTCTTTGATCGTGAGGGCTTATACAGCAGTAACGGACAAGGCTACCTAGATAACAGTCGTCGTTTTGCTTTCTTCTGTAAGGCGGCGCTGGAATCCTGTCGTGTGATGGCCTTTCAGCCAGATGTTATTCATTGTCATGATTGGCCAACGGCTTTGTTGCCCTATTACCTTCGAGTGGACGAGTGCCAAAATGATTTCTTTCACAACAGCCGCTCCCTGTTAACCATTCATAATGCAGCCTACCAGCAGCATACGGATGTATCTCAGTTGGAAGCGCTTGGTATCGGTTGGCGTTACTTTAATCCTGCCTGTTTTGAAGATTCTGATCAGATCAATATTCTCAAGGGTGGTATTGCATTTGCGGATAAGATTAATACGGTCAGCCCAAGCTATGCACGAGAGTTACTGACGTCAGAGGGATCTCATGGTCTGGTAGACAGCTTTCGTCGTAGAGCAAAAGACTTATCCGGGATTCTTAATGGTTGTGATTATCAGCAGTGGAACCCAGTAACTGATCCAATGATCCCTGCCAACTATTCTTCGAAAGACCTGTCGGGTAAACAACTCTGCAAGAAAGCATTGCTGGAGCGAATGGGTTTACCTATTACTGTGGATAAGTCTGTTTATGGTCTTGTCAGCCGGCTGGCCGAGCAGAAAGGCTTCTCGTATCTTGTACCCGCTTTAAGAGAGTTTTTGCAGCAAGATATACACGTTGTTTTGTTGGGTTCCGGTGATGCTGACACAGCGGCTGAATTACAAAGATTGCAGTCTGATTTTCCAGATAAGTGCAGTTTTTATAACGGTTTTGATAATGCGCTGGCACATCAGATAGAGGCTGGTTCTGACTTTTTCCTGATGCCGTCCCTGTTTGAGCCTTGTGGTCTGAATCAGATTTACAGCCTTAAATACGGCACTTTACCCATCGTCAGGCGAGTGGGTGGCTTGATTGACACGGTTGATGACTACGACGCTTCTGGTGCTAAAGGTACTGGCTTTGCTTTTGATGCTCCGCAGCCTGATGCATTGCTGGTTGCCTTGAAGCAATCTTTGGACGTCTATCATCGTCCTGATCAGTTGCATGGAATGCGACAACAGGCCATGTCCTGTAATTTTGATTGGCAGACGGCTGCTGTCCGTTATTGTTCTGTCTATCAGTCAATGATTTGTTGAAATTTGGATGTCTTCTATGACCATTGATGTTCAGCCCTTATCAAAGGGCGCTGATTATGAGTTCGATCGACAGCAGGAGTTGTACCATGCTCACTGCTCTATTCCTTTCTCTTACCTGGGGTTGCAGGCGCATCCTCAAGGGAAAGGGCTGGTTCTTAGAGTCTGGCGTCCGGATGCGGCTGAAATCAGAGTCATTGAATTCCCGTCTGGCAAACACTTGGGAGGCATGGAAAGAAATGAAGATGGACTGTTCAGTCTTCATCTTCCCCGCCGTCGAAAGTCGTTCAACTATGAGCTGGAAATCTCCTGGCAGGAAGGGCACGTAGTAACCCTATTTGATCCTTACCAGTTTGGTCAGTACGTGTTGCAGGAAGAGGGCATTGATTACGATGCTCTTTACCGGCATCAGGGTGCTCATCTTACATCTCATCGGGTAAACCGGCATCATATTGTTGAAGGGGTACTGTTCAGGGTTTATGCACCCGCTGCTCGGTCTGTCAGTGTAGTAGGTGACTTTAATAACTGGGATGGCAGACTGCATCCTTTAGCCAGTGCTGATGATGGTATCTGGAGACTCTTTGTTCCCGGGTTGACGGCTGGGGACTTGTACAAATTCGAGCTGCATGACGGGGATGGCATTAAGCTACCACTGAAAACAGATCCTTTTGGACGCTATACCGAGCAGTGGCCGGGATTGGCTTCTATTGTCGCTGATGAAAAAACATATGAATGGCAGGATGATGAGTGGTTGGAAAGTCGTAAACCCATGTACGACCAACCTATGTCAATCTATGAAGTTCATCTGGGGTCTTGGAAAAGACAGGACGACGACAGTCAGGCGCTTTCATACCAGCGGCTGGCCAAAGAGTTGATTCCTTATGTGAAAAAAATGGGTTATACCCACATTGAGCTGATGCCTGTGGCTGAGCATCCTCTCTACGAATCCTGGGGTTATCAAACCGTAGGAATGTTCTCACCTACCAGTCGGTACGGTTCTCCCGATGACTTCAAGCTCTTTGTCGATGCCTGTCATAAGAGTGGGGTAGGTGTTCTTCTGGATTGGGTGCCAGCTCACTTCCCTGAAGACGATCATGGTCTTGTTAATTTTGATGGCTCGGCATTGTATGAGCATTCGGACCCGAAGCGGGGTTGGCACCCGGACTGGAAAACGAAAATCTATGACTTTGGAAAGCCCTGGGTTCAGGATTTTCTGGTCAGCAGTGCGCTCTACTGGTTGGATGAATTTCATATTGATGGTTTGAGAGTCGATGCCGTGGCGTCGATGCTTTATCTCGATTACTCCCGTAATCATGGTGAGTGGGAGCCCAATATCCATGATGGTAATGAAAATCTTGAAGCCATTGCTTTGCTAAAACGCTTCAACAAAGCCGTATACAGTCGATTTCCAACCGCTATGACCATTGCGGAAGAATCCACCAGTTTTCCTGGTGTATCTCGACCTGTTTACGATGGCGGTCTGGGCTTTGGCTTTAAATGGAACATGGGCTGGATGCACGATTCGCTGGAATATATAAAAGAAGAGCCAGTGAATCGCAAATACCATCACGACAAGATGACGTTCAGTACGGTTTATGCTTGGTCCGAGAGTTTTGTATTGTCCTTGTCCCATGATGAAGTGGTTTATGGTAAGGGTACATTGCTCACTCGTATGCCCGGAGATGACTGGCAGAAGTTTGCTAACCTGCGTGTTTACCTTGCTTTCATGTATGCACATCCCGGCAAAAAACTGATGTTTATGGGGTGTGAGTTTGGCAGCTGGCACGAATGGAATCTGGCTAAGTCGCTGGATTGGCATCTGATGGATGACAAGAGCAGCTATAACTCGGGTATTCAGAAGCTGGTGAAAAAGCTGAACGGTATTTACCGTGACAATAGCGCTTTTTATGAACTGGATTGCGAAGAGAAAGGCTTCCTGTGGCTGGTCAATGATGACCGTGATCAAAGTGTTTTTGCCTTTGCCCGTTATGATGAAGAGCAATCTTCAGTCATTGTTGTTTGTAATATGACACCAGAAGTACGTCATGACTATGTCGTCGGTGTGCCAATAGCTGGCCGTTACAAAGTATTGTTGAATACAGATGATGTTGCTTTTGGAGGCAGTGGTGTATCGGTAGGAAAAACGCTAAAAACCATTGATCAGGCAGCTCATCGAATGGGGCAGAGTTTGTCTCTTACTTTGCCACCCTTGTGTGCTTTGGTTCTACAGCCTGCTAAGTAAATCATAACATGCATTAGTATGTCAGGTGATCGAGTGTCACCTGACATACTGACATTTAAACGTTATTTAATATTTGGCTTCAGCTCTCCAGCGGCATACCGCTGAAACATCACTTCCAAGCTTGAATTCTTGATTTTTGAACCCTGTCCGGCACAGCCAAAGGCATCATAACGATGGAGACAAATCTCTTTCATCGCTTTGGTCGCAACGGCAAAGTATTTACGAGGGTCGAATTCAGACGGGTTTTCTGCCAGAAAACGACGAATCGCTCCGGTCGATGCCAATCTCAAATCGGTATCGATATTGATTTTTCGAACACCGTGACGAATGCCTTCCTGAATCTGTTCTACCGGAACGCCGTAGGTTTCCGGAATCTCTCCACCATTGTCATTAATGATTTTTAGCCATTCTTGAGGAACGGAAGAAGAGCCATGCATTACAAGATGGGTATTGGGAATGCGCTGGTGGATTTCACGGATTCGATCAATGGCAAGAATGTCGCCTGTCGGTGGACGAGAGAACTTGTAAGCACCATGGCTGGTTCCACAGGCAATGGCTAGAGCATCAACCTGAGTGGCTTGAACAAAATCAGCGGCTTCGTCAGGATCAGTCAGTAATTGATCGTGAGACAGTATACCTTCTGCACCGACACCATCCTCTTCACCTGCCTGACCCGTTTCCAGTGAGCCAAGACAACCCAGCTCACCTTCAACAGACACTCCGCAGGCATGAGCCATCTCTACTGTGCGGCGGGTCACGTCGATATTGTATTCATAGGAGGATGGCGTTTTACCATCGTCCATGAGGGAGCCGTCCATCATTACCGAGCTGAAGCCGAGTTGAATAGAGCGTTGGCAAACAGCAGGGCTAGTGCCGTGGTCTTGATGCATAACCACGGGAATATGTGGGAACTCCTCGGTGGCTGCCAGAATCAGGTGACGTAGGAATGGTGCACCAGCGTACTTTCTCGCTCCGGCAGATGCCTGAACAATGACAGGGGAATCCGTTTCATCGGCGGCTTCCATGATGGCGCGCATTTGTTCGAGATTGTTAACGTTGAATGCCGGAATACCGTAATTATTCTCTGCGGCGTGGTCGAGCATTTCACGTAAACTGATCAAGGCCATTACCTGTTCCTGCTTTGTTTTTATAGTTGGATAGTAAGTTGGATAATATTTGTGCAGGAATTATCGCTGTAATTGTTTATATGTGCAAAGTCTTGGTATTTTCTGAACAATTAGATAATGCTTGTTAGAGTATGGGGCGAGTGTGAGGCGTAAAAAAACCGCTCATAAAGAGCGGCTTTTCAGGATGTAGCTCTAAATTAGAACGCGCTTGCCTATATTACAGTACATCTACTGCATTCAGATCAGCAAAAGCCTGTTCCAAGCGAGCAATCATGCTTTCCTGAGCTTTACGCTGCCATACGCGAGGGTCGTAGAACTTCTTGTTTGGCTTGTCGGCACCGTCAGGGTTGCCCAGCTGAGCTTGCAGGTAGCCTTCGTTTTCTTTGTAGAAGCCCAGAATGCCGTTCCAGGCAGCCCACTGGGTGTCGGTATCAATGTTCATTTTGATAACACCGTAAGAGATAGACTCACGAATTTCTTCCAAAGAGGAGCCGGAGCCGCCGTGGAATACGAAGTCAAGGCTGTTTGCTGTCAGACCGAATTTCTCGGAACAGAACTTCTGGGAGTTCTTGAGGATAGCGGGTGTCAGTACAACGTTACCTGGCTTATAGACGCCGTGTACGTTACCGAAGGACGCTGCGATGGTGAAGCGAGGGCTAACAGCGTTCAGTTTTTCGTAAGCGTAAGCTACGTCTTCTGGCTGCGTGTATAGCAGGGAGCTGTCCATATCGGAGTTATCAACGCCGTCTTCTTCACCGCCAGTGCAACCCAGTTCGATTTCCA
Source organism: Oceanospirillales bacterium (assembly GCA_004762125.1). Taxonomy (GTDB): domain Bacteria; phylum Pseudomonadota; class Gammaproteobacteria; order Pseudomonadales; family Endozoicomonadaceae; genus Endozoicomonas_A. The sequence continues at coordinate 14,608 of SIHQ01000002.1, forward strand.
GAGTCATGTTCATCTTAGACATACGCTCCAGATATTTGGCGCAGGTTTCGATGTTTTCTTCCAGAGGCTCTTCTGACAGATCAATCATGTGAGAAGAGAACAGTGGCTTGCCAGTCGCTTCAAAGTGTTCTTCGCTAGCGTCCAGCATCGCGTCGATCCATGGCAGCAATTTCTTTGCAGCGTGGTCGGTGTGCAGGATCACAGGTACACCGTAAGCTTCAGCCATGGTGTGAACGTACTTGGCACCAGCGATAGCGCCGGTAGCCGCAGGAAGCTTGGTTTTAAGACCTTTACCGCCGAAGAAGGCTGCGCCACCGTTGGAGAACTGAACAATAACCGGAGACTTCGCTCTAGCGGCAGCTTCGAGAACAGAGTTGATGGAGTCAGTGCTGATAACGTTGACAGCGGGAAGGGCAAACTGATTTGCTTTGGCGATTGCGAAGACTTTCTGTACGTCGTCGCCAAACAGTACACCTGGCTTTACGATATCGAAGATTTTCTGGGACATTATATTGGTCCTGTATTTTCAATAATGACTAACGCAACATTGATTGGTGCATTAGTACAAGAAGAAATAGTGATCTTTCTGTGTCTATCTAAGGCAGGAATATTCCATTGATATTAAAAATAGACCTGACTTATCTTCTGTAAAAAACAAATTCAGCTAACGACTGATCGCTTTTTCGATAACTCGCTGTTCTGCTGGTTTGGAGTTTACCAAAAAAGTTTCAGATTTCTCCACAGGCTTTTAGATAATTTGTTAATAAAATTGCGTAATTCTTTGTCGTTTAATTTAGAAATGAATATCTTGCAGGCTTTTATATAAAAACCTGCTAAAAACATGTCTTTTTCCATTAAAGAGCTATTAATTATAGCTACCATATTGTGGTTACGTAATTGTTCGTATGTTTGGGCGTGCTTAATAAGCTTAATGTGTTAACCAAGCTTTGAATCTCTTGGTAACCAAAGCGAGACGGTAGTGTTTGGTCTTATGTGTTTATTCTTTGTTACCAGTTGTTATAAAAAATAATTAAGAAAACTTTGTCTTTTGCCTAACAGTCGCTAACAAAGGTTTTCGAAAAAGTTGATTGGTTTTGAAATTAAATGTTTTTTCAATCTCGCATTATTTTTAAAAGAGATGGCGTAAAAAAACTGTTGCTCTATCTTTTGGGTCAGAAAGAAGCCCAGAGCAAGAAAGAATAAAGTTGTGTGCTGTTTTTTTTAATGCTGTTTTTTTTTGTTAAAATATGGATGTGAATAAAAAAATGGCAGGCATTAGCTTCAGATCTGGAATTCGGATTCCGGGCCAATACTGACTACACGATCAATGTCAGTGTAAGTCAGAAATCAGTTACATTTTTAAAGTAAAGATGAGGTGAGTCTCATGGCCAATGCTAAACAGGCAGCCAAAGCTCAGGACAAGAAAATAGAAGTATCAACAGTTGATGCTCAACTGGATGCCTTGCTGAAAAAAGCTATGGTAGCCAGGGAAAAGTATCTGGAACTGGATCAGGAAACCGTTGACCGTGTAACCAAAGCTATGGCTTTGGCTGGTCAGGCCGCTCATATGGAGCTGGCTCGAATGGCGGTTGATGAAACGGGTCGTGGTATTCTGGAAGATAAGGTTACCAAGAATATTTTCGCGACAGAGTATGTGTACCACTCTATCAAGTACGACAAAACAGTTGGTGTAATCGAAGATAACGCAGAAGAAGACTTCATGCTGGTGGCTGAGCCAGTGGGTATTGTCTGTGGTATCACTCCGGTGACTAACCCGACTTCTACAACGATGTTCAAGTCCATCATTTCTGCTAAAACTCGTAACCCGATTGTTTTTGCCTTCCATCCTTCTGCACAGAAGTGTTCTTCTGAAGCGGCTCGTATCGTTCGTGATGCTGCGGTTGAAGCAGGTGCTCCTGAAGATTGTGTTCTATGGGTTGAGCATCCTTCTCTGGAAGCCACTCAGAAACTGATGACGCATCCTGAGATCTCCGTGATCCTGGCGACTGGCGGCTCCGGTATGGTGCGTGCAGCGTACTCTTCCGGTAAGCCTGCTCTGGGTGTGGGTCCTGGTAACGTTCCTTGTGTGATCGATCAGACGGCCAACATTAAGCAAGCGACTAACGATCTGGTCATGTCCAAGAGCTTCGACAACGGCATGATCTGCGCATCTGAGCAGGCGGCAGTGGTTCATGAGGCGGTCTACAAACAATTCACTGACGAAATGAAGAAACTGAATGTTTACTTCACGACCCCTCAGGAAACCGTCAAACTGGCTGAAGTGGTTATTATCGACGGCCATGTAAATAGCAAGATTGTAGGCATGAAACCTGTGAAAATTGCTGCTCTGGCCGGTATTGAAGTGCCTGAGGAAACTCGGGTTCTGGCCGCTGAAATTGAAGGTGTGGGTCCTGAATTTCCACTATCACGTGAAAAGTTATCCCCGGTTTTAGGTGTGCTGAAAGCTCGCGACACCCAACACGGTATTGAGCTGGCAGATCAGATGTTGAACTTTGGTGGCTTGGGTCACTCTGCAGTACTTCATTCACAGAGCGATGAAGTGATTGATAAGTTCTCTCTGGCCATGAAGGCTGGTCGTATTATCATTAATTCACCGAGTACTCATGGTGCCATTGGTGATATTTACAACACCAATATGCCGTCACTGACGCTGGGTTGTGGCACCTACGGTGGTAACAGTACTACGTCCAACGTATCAGCAGTAAACCTGATCAACATTAAACGTGTCGCTAAGCGTCGTGTGAATATGCAATGGTTCAAGCTTCCTAGCAAGATTTACTTCGAGTCCAACTCTCTTCAGTACCTCGAAAAAATGCCTGATGTATCACGGGTATTCATCGTAACGGATGAAGTAATTCAAAGTCTGGGTTATGTCGAGAAGATTCAATACCACCTGCGTAAGCGTCAGGTGCCTGTACAAGTTCGTGTATTCAACCAGGTAGAACCCGATCCAAGTCTGGCAACCATTCGTGCCGGTGCAGAGGACATGGTTCGCTTCAATCCGGACGTCGTTATTGCGCTGGGTGGTGGTTCTCCAATTGATGCTGCAAAGGGTATGTGGTTGTTTTACGAACAGCCAGATGCTGATTTTGCTGGTATGGCTCAGAAATTCCTGGACATCCGTAAGCGTGTCTACAAGTTTCCTAAGCTGGGTAAAAAGGCCAGAATGGTTGCGATTCCAACCACTTCCGGTACTGGTTCAGAAGTTACTTCCTTTGCAGTTATTACTGACAAGGAAAAAGGCATCAAGTACCCACTGGCTGACTATGAGCTGACTCCAGATGTAGCGATTATTGATCCAAACCTTGTTATGAGTGTGCCTAAGAAAGTAGCCGCTGATACTGGTCTGGATGTTTTGACTCATGCTCTGGAAGCTTATGTTTCCATCATGGCTTCTGATTACACCGATGCTCTGGCAATGAAGGCTGCTCAGCTGGTCTTTGATTACCTGCCAGCGTCTTACGACAGTGCTGATAAGCGTGCTCGTGAGAAGATGCATAATGCATCCTGTATGGCGGGTATGGCCTTTGCTAACGCGTTTCTGGGTGTTAACCACTCTATGGCGCATAAGCTGGGTCATGAATTCCATATCTCTCACGGTATGGCCAACGCTATATTGCTGCCTCATGTTATCGAGTACAACGGTTGCGCGAACCCAACCAAGGTGGCTTCTTTCCCTAAATATGACCACTACATTGCACACGAGAAGTACACCGAGATAGCTAAAGCTCTGGGTCTGCCATGCAAGACTCCGGAAGAGGGTGTCAAGTCCCTTGCTAATGCAGTTCGTGATCTGATGAAACATGTGGATGTGCCTCTTTCCCTGAAAGATCTGGGTATTTCCGAGAAAGAATTTATGGCTAAAGTGCCCATGCTGGCCAGCCATGCTTTTGAAGATCAGTGCACAACAGCTAACCCTCGCATGCCTCTGATTTCCGAGATGGAAGAGTTGCTGAAGAAAGCTTACTACGGTAAGTGATGCAATCTGATGCGAGTATGGTCGCTACCGGCTCTTACTTGCATTACTGTCTAATACTGTCGTTTTTATAACTCGAAATAAAATGCCAATAATTTTGCGATTATTGGCATTTTCCGTTTGCGGTCTATTTTTACCTTGCCTGTGTCGTTACTGGTGTCGTTTTATCAGGTTATAAGCGAGAAGGGGGTGTAAACAGGTGCCAGAGGTATGGCGGATAGTTTTCACTGGATGATAAGTTTTTCGAGCGGGGAAAGAGTTGGGGTGAGTGAATTACTTGTCTAAACTCAACGATAAGGGCGATATCAGGCTTTCTATGCAGTCCGGCAGATGAACGACTTAATGATATTGGGCAATTGTTTTGGCAAATATAGTCACCCTTGATAGATGTATTAATAATCAGGGTCTGGTAATATTTTTCGGATAAGACAACCGTAAATGCCGGAATTTCCCGATTGTACGTCAGGAATCCGGTATCTGTGTGCCTGTCAATGAGTACACATTGATCATCAGATTTGAAACCTGATCAGGCGGTGTTAACGAGTGTGCTTTTATGTGTGTGTATATGAGCGTATTTGTAACTTCGTTCCACTCTTGTGTCAAGCTCTGATTGATCTAAAAAGGTAACTTATGTTCATCTTTTTGAATGTTAGTGACCTTCGGTGTGAGGTTGTGTGATGGCTTTTGATGCCATCTGTTCATTTTGTGGAAAACCTGTAAACCCTTGTGTAGCAAGGGCTGTGCTAAGTTGATTAGGTATTTTCACGAAGCGTAATCGCACCGTAAATGCTATTTACTGAAGGGGTAGCGGTGAAACCGCTGTGACTAAGAGTATTGGAGACGTCATGATCAAAATCGCAATCAATGGCTATGGTCGTATCGGTCGCAACGTTCTGCGTGCACTGTATGAAGCTGGCCGTCGTGAAGAATTCCAGATTGTTGCTATCAACGACCTGGGCGATGCGAAAACCAACACTCACCTGACCAAGTACGATACCGTACATGGTCGTTTCAACGCTCAGGTTGAAGCAGGTGAAAATGCACTGTTCGTAAACGGTGACGAAATCAAGACTTTCTCTGAGCGTGACCCATCCAAACTGCCTTGGGCAGCTCTGGGTGTAGACGTAGTATTGGAATGCACCGGTATTTTCCGCTCCAAGGACGCTTGTAAGCCTCACCTGGACGCTGGCGCAAAGAAAGTCATTATCTCTGCTCCTGGCAGCAACGTTGACGCAACAATCGTTTACGGTGTTAACCACGACATCCTGACTTCCGACATGACCGTTATCTCTAACGCTTCATGTACTACCAATTGCCTGGCGCCTATCGCCAAGCCGTTGAACGACGTTCTGGGTATCGATAAGGGTCTGATGACCACTATCCATGCTTACACCAACGACCAGCGTCTGAGCGATGTCTATCACTCTGACTTGTACCGTGCCCGTGCAGCAGCAATGAACATGATTCCTACTGCTACTGGTGCTGCCGCTGCTGTTGGTCTGGTTGTTCCAGCTCTGAAAGGCAAGTTTGATGGTATGGCTGTTCGAGTTCCTACTATTAACGTTTCTCTGGTTGACCTGAGCTTCGTAGCTAACCGTGAAACTTCTGCTGAAGAAGTTAACGAAATCATTATCGCTGCGTCTAAATCTACTGAAGCAATGGCCAAGGTTTTGCATGTAAACCATGAACCTCTAGTTTCCATGGACTTCAACCACAGCCCATTCTCCTCCAGCTTTGATGCGACCCAAACTCGCGTGCAGGGTAACCTGGTTAAGGTTATGTCCTGGTACGACAATGAGTGGGGTTTCTCCAACCGTATGCTGGATACTGCTAAAGCGTTAATGACAGCTTAAGTAGTCGAAACCTTCAGCCTTCACACTCTTGTGAAGGCTGATTGCTTTCAGGGCTGCCTGTTTCTCCATTCAGCCTATGAACACCCAAAAGGTAATTAAAAGAAAAAGAAGCGTACTTATCGGGTCATTTTGTCCGTCAGCAGACAGCTATACTGGCTCAGACGCTCTTTTCTTTTGTTACTTTTTCTATGCAAGAGCAGTTATAACAAGAATCCGCGTTCATCATCCTGTAAAGATGGCCGTTTATTTTCTTATAACTGACCGTTGTCACATGCCGAAAGGCGTTAGAGCCTGTCTGACTCACCCCTCAGAATCTTATGAGTCAAAGGCAGGCAAACATGCGAGAGGATATCATGCTCAGACGCACTAAGATCGTTGCCACACTGGGGCCAGCCACTGAATCAGTAGAACAGCTGACCAAACTGATTGAAGCCGGTGTCAACGTTGTTCGACTGAACTTCTCCCACGGTGAAGCTGAAGATCACCGTATCCGCGCTGAACGCATTCGCAGCATTGCTGCCAAATTAGGCCGCAGCGTTGCTATTTTGGGTGACTTGCAAGGTCCAAAAATTCGTATCGGCCGTTTCCAGAACGGTAAAATCCATCTGCCAGACGGCGCCGAATTCATTTTGGATGCAGAACTGCCAATCGATGCTGGTGATGAAACTCAAGTTGGTCTGGCTTATAAAGATTTGCCAAGAGACTGTAAGGCAGATGACATTCTGCTGTTGGACGATGGCCGCCTGAGTCTGCAGGTTAAGTCCATTGTAGGTTCCCGCATTACTACCATCGCTCTTGATGGTGGTGAGTTGTCCAACAACAAGGGTATCAACCTGGCCGGTGGTGGTCTGTCTGCTGATGCGCTGACCGAAAAGGACAAGGAAGACATTAAACTGGCTGCTTCCCTGGGTGTTGATTACCTGGCTGTGTCCTTCGTACGTTGTGCTGCAGATCTGGATCTTGCCCGCAAGTTGATGAAGGAAGCCGGCGGCAACGCTGCTGTTCTGTCCAAGATTGAACGTGCTGAAGTGGTTAAGGATCACGCTCTGCTGGAAGAAGTTATCATAGCTTCTGACGCAGTAATGGTTGCCCGTGGCGACTTGGGTGTAGAAATTGGTGATCCGGAACTGATCGGTGTTCAGAAGCACATGATCAACGAAGCCCGTCGTCTGAACCGTCCGGTTATTACTGCGACCCAGATGATGGAATCCATGATCGAAAACACTCAGCCAACTCGTGCTGAAGTATTTGATGTGGCCAACGCTGTTCTGGACGGCACCGATGCCGTAATGCTGTCCGGTGAGACAGCTACCGGTAAGCGTCCACATGAAGTTGTTCGTGCGATGAGTCGTATCTGCGAAGGCGCAGAGAAGAACGAAAAGTTGATAGCTCGTTCTGAGCTGGACCGTACTTACGCCGGTGAAACTGACGCAGCTATTGCTCTGTCTGCTATGTTGGCGGCTAACACTCTTGAAGGTGTGACAGCGATTGTCTGTCTGACCAAGACTGGCGCGACTCCATTGTGGATGTCTCGCCAGAACACCAGTTTGCCTATCTATGCCATGACCCGCTACCCGGCCACTGAGCGTCGTGTTGCTCTGTACCGTGGTGTTGAATCAGTTGCTTTTGACAGTGGCAGCCAGTATGGCGCTGAAGTTAATGAGCGTGCTATCGACGAACTGAAAAATCGCGGACTGCTGGTTGCTGGTAACAAGATCATCCTGACCAAGGGCGAGTCCCGTGAGGTTGAGGGTGGAACTAACACTATGCAAGTGCTGGTTGTAAAATAATAGGTGATACAAAAACCTGCAGTACCTGCAGTATTTACTCAGGGCTGCCCGGTTTTTGGTTCGATACCCGCAAAGGGTTGAAGGAGACGATCAGACCATGGCGGAACTGAAAAAAGTCGGAGTTCTGACTTCCGGTGGCGATGCACCTGGAATGAATGCAGCTATTCGTGCCGTAGTACGAAGCTGCATTTTTTATGGAATTGAGCCTGTAGCTATTCGTGAAGGTTATAAAGGCCTGATTGATAACAATCTGGAAGTGATGAATGCTCGCTCCGTGGCTAATATCATCAACCAGGGGGGGACTTTCCTGAAGTCAGCCCGCTGTGCTGAATTCCGTACTTCTGAAGGTCGTACCAAGGCATTTGAAAATGCCAAAGCTGCGGGTCTTGACGGACTGGTAGTGGTTGGTGGTGATGGTTCCTTTACAGGTGCCATGTTGATTGAAAAAGAACATGGTCTGCCCTGTATTGGTGTGCCGGGTACCATTGATAACGATATTTTTGGTACTGATTTCACTATCGGTTATGACACGGCCCTGAACACGGTAGTAGAGGCGATCGATAAAATTCGTGATACTGCAACCTCTCACAACCGCTTGTTTCTAGTAGAAGTGATGGGGCGTGATGCAGGTTTTATTGCTCTGAATACCGGTATTGCTGCGGGCGCAGAAGAAATTCTGATTCCAGAAGAGCAGAAGTCCGTTAATGAGTTGATGAATGACCTGGCTAGTAGCGGTCGTGCCGGTAAAACGTCCAGTATTGTTGTCGTGTCTGAAGGCGACAAATCTGGAGGTGTCTTCGAGCTTGCAAGCAAGATTGAAGACAGCTTCCCTGACTATGAAGTTAAAGTGACTGTTCTGGGGCATACTCAGCGTGGTGGTAAGCCAAGCTGCTTTGACCGTGTTCTGGCCAGTCGACTTGGCGTTGCTGCTGTTGAAGCACTGCGCGAAGGCGACAGTGGGGTTATGGTTGGTATGCGTAATCAGAAGGTCGTTCAGACGCCTCTGAAAGAAGCAATTAGCAAGCACAATGCTATCGACAGAGAACTGTTAAAAGTGGCTGATATCATCACCGTATGATCAGCTGAACTTGTTCAGTTTAAAAAGCCTCGCTTCATGCGGGGTTTTTTTATGAGAAGCAATTATAAACCCTGTTTGGTTAGTATCACTAACAGACCGGTTATGGAGGTCGTACGAAGGGAACTTGTTTTAGAGGGCTGAGTCTTAGTAGGGAAGTGCAGTCTCTCTAGTATTTGTAATTATCAAATACGCTGAGTGAGTTGCACCTGTTGTATTAATCACGCTGCACTCATGAGGTAGGAAATAGTTATGAAAAAATGGATTCAGTGTTCTTCAGTACTATTGCTTGCCACCGTTTTAATGGTGCAGGCAAAGCCTCTTCCTCTCAGTAAAGAGGAGCTGGAGCTGAGAAAAGTACTAAGCGTTCTGGATGGTATTCGTGATGATACGCTTCAAAAAGCTTTGGGTGTAAGGATTAGTCAGCGGCATCGGCAGGCCACTTGGGAGCGCATCAAGGATATGTCGGAAACTCAACTTATTGCTGAAATTCAAAGGCTGGAACAGGTTCAGTTGCAGGCTGGACAGCGATTGGCGGGTGATTCCTTGAACATGAAAATAACTGATTCAAATTTTAATTCTACAGAGTCCTCCCAAAACCAATGGGGAAGCACTGGTTATGAAAGTAGCAGTTTTGGAGGAACCCATCGAAGAGGATATGACCGATTTAACTCCAATGCTCAATTTGAGAGTGGTGAGTTCTATGACTCTCAATTGATGGACTATGACATTGAGCTGCCTGTGGTTATTACCGAAAAAAACAATAGAAAAGCGACAAAGTCTGTAAGAGTTCGAGTGAATCCATCGAAAATGAAACTACTTGAACAAAAGCAGGGGCTGAACAAAATTCTGGTGGATGATGTACTTGGTCTCACAGGTAAGCTGCCCTGATAGTATAATAAAATCGTTTTTAATTTAAAATTAGTCGCTTATGTATTCGAGAATAAATTCCTTTTTTTGAGCTATTATCTACACTTTATCGTTAATTCCATTTGTGCCTCATCGTCTTTTGTTATTCCAATTTGACTGATAATTATTCTTGTTTGTCTGGCTAAAGCCAGAAGCTGAACTATGGGCCACCAAGATGTCTCGAAAATCTCCCTGGTTACCTTCGTTACTCTCCATTCTATTGCTACTGGCATCTACGGAACTGATAGCAACTCCCAAGGCTAAAAACCTAAAAGCGTTCGATGCCCTGTCCAAAGAAAGCCAGCAGTGCGCAGCCTGTCATAAAGACATTAACCGAGGGCTGTTTCAGCAGTGGGGAGATTCCAAACATTATGGAGCTAATGTCGGTTGCTTTGAATGCCATGGAGCCAAACCTACAGACCCAGATTCGATTAAGCATTACGGCTTCACCGTCTCAGTGCTGGTTACGCCAAAGGATTGTGGTCAATGTCATGAGCGGGAAGTGAATGAATTCACCGCTTCCCATCATGCCGATGCCGGCAAGATACTAGGCTCGCTGGATAATATGCTGGCCGAAGTGGTTGAAGGTAAGTTGATGTTCAATGGACAGTCGCCAGCAGGCGTAAGTGGTTGTGGTCAGTGCCATGGTTCCGAGGTTAAAGTGATGGAAAATGGTGATCTTGATCCGACTACTTGGCCGAATTCGGGTATTGGCCGTATCAACCCTGATGGCAGTAAGGGCTCGTGTAATGCCTGTCATCAGCGGCATAAGTTTAATATTGTTCAGGCTCGTCGCCCTGAAGCTTGTGGTAAGTGCCATTTGGGGCCGGATCATCCTCAGAAAGAAATCTATGAAGAATCCAAGCATGGTATAGCGTTCTACGGCAACATTTCAGACATGAATCTCGACTCTTCGAAATGGGTAGTCGGAGAGGATTATGATGCCGCACCAACTTGTGCTACTTGTCATATGTCAGCGACCAAAGATCAGCCTATTACTCACGACGTTGGAAGTAGAATTTCATGGACACTCAGGCCTCCGGTTTCTGAAAAAATTGATGCTAAAAACAGAGGGAAAGTTAAATCATGGGAAGATCGAAGAGCTGATATGAAGAAGGTCTGCGTTGCCTGCCATACCAGTACCTGGACCAATAATTTCTATAAACAGTTTGATGGAGTCGTTGAGCTATACAACGAGAAATTTGCGAAGCCTGGTCTCAGCCTGATGAATTTCCTGAAGGAAGAAAAGCTGCTTTCAGAAACCAGCTTCGATGAAAGAATCGAATGGACATGGTTCCTGTTGTGGCATCACGAAGGTCGTAGATCTCGTCACGGCGCTGCAATGATGGCTCCTGATTACGTGCAATGGCATGGTTTGTTCGAAGTAGCTCATCGCTTCTACATAGAACTTATCCCTGAGTTTGAAGAGGTATTGCACAAGGCTGAACTCAAGGGTAATAAGAAAGCGGCAGAGAAAGGTAAAAAACTGCTGGAAAAAATCTTGTCCCGACCCGAACATGCCTGGTTTACCGGCAAAGAGCCTGAGGAGATCAAGCGGGCAAGGCTGAAAGCCCAGCAGGAGTTCAAACAACGATACGCCCAGTAACTCACCTTGCTCGGCTTGAAGTCTGAGTGCTTCAGGCCGGATCCGGTTTTTCTGTTCAAGGTAAGGTTCAATGAAGTCGTTCTGGAAAAAACTCTGGAGCCAGCCTAATGCCAAATGGTTACTGGGTATCCCTCTCGGAGGTTTTCTGTTTCTTGCTGCGGGTGCTGCAGCACTGGCTACGTTTAATTTTTCACTCCGTGCCACTAACACCAATGAGTTTTGTGAAGGTTGTCACATCGGTATGGATACGGTTGTTGAGGAGTATCACGCCTCAAAGCATTACAGAAATGAATATGGAATCATTGCTACCTGCGCTGACTGTCATGTCCCTCAGGATTTTGTTGGCAAAATGAAAACCAAGATCAGTTCCGGTATCAAGGATGTGTACAAAAAATATTGGGTAAAAGATATCAATCTTAACAATTTTGATCAGGATCACAGGCTCCGGCTGGCACGGCATGTTTGGCAAGCGATGGATGAACAGGGATCCAGTACTTGTCAGAGCTGTCATAACCCTGCCAAGTGGGATCTCAAGGTTCAGCCGAGTCGTGCCAGACATAATCACAAACCAGAAGTATGGGAAGAAAAAGGCGTGTCTTGTATTGACTGCCATACTGGCATTGCACATAAAAAACCATTTAGGTGAGGTGAACCGGTCTTATGATCGCTATTCGAAGGCAGCGAGCAGCTCTTGTCATACTGATGCTCGCAGGTATTGGCGTTGCTGTTGGTCTGATGCTTTTTGCGCTCGGTGAAAATATTAATCACTTTTATACACCCAGTCAGATTATTCAGCGAGAAGCTCCTTCGGGAACAATAATACGAGGTGGGGGGATGGTGGTGATTGGATCTATTCATCGTGATCCGGATAGTTTGAAAGTAAGCTTTAGAGTCAGTGATGGCGCTGAATCTGTTGCCGTAGAGTATGAAGGGATTCTTCCTGATTTGTTTGTTGAGGATTCGGGAGTAGTGGTAACAGGAGTCTTAGGTAAGAACGGTGTTTTTAAAGCTAAGGAACTACTGGCCAGACATGATTCCAGCTATATGCCTCAAGAAGTTAAAATGGCGCTTAAAAAGGTTCATCAGGATAAAGTTCCTGGGCATTTATCAGTTACTGTCGCCAAAGACAGTGAGCCCCTGAAAGCGGGATTTTAGTTGTGCTATGAGAATGTTTGTTTCTGTTTAATATGGTTCATCATCTCTCTCTGGATGTGCTCGGATTCATCTCCAAAGATGGCCTGAACATGGTTTCCGATGATGAGGTTGGCTGTGGCTCCAGAATTTTTGATGGCACTTGATCTGACGTTTTCAGGACGAAGAACAGTAATGTCCAATCGATTATCGCAGACACTCAGGTGCGTTATATTTTCGCTGCCACCGAGTGCTTCGGTCAGTTCATAAGCTATTTCAATAATATTCTTTTGGCATAGATTTGATTCACAACAATTTTCACGACCTGGCGTTTTCAAGTCAAAGCGGATGATCAGGATTCTGAAAACAAGGTAGTAACAGCCCCCATAGAGAATTCCTAGCAACAGTAGCCAGAAGGGTTTTGTGCCCAGCCCGCAGTACAGAGCAAAATCGATCAGGCCATTTGAAAAAGACATGGCCATTTTGATGTTTAAAAAATTTGTTAACGCATAAGCGGTACCAGCAAGTACTGAATGTACGCAGTACAGGAGCGGGGCTGCAAAGAGAAATGAGAATTCGATGGGCTCCGTAATACCGGTGAATAGTGAGATTAAGCCAGCGGACAGCATGATTCCGGCAACCTGCCTCCGAGCTTCCGGTCTGGCGCACTGCCAGATTGCAAAAGCCGCAGCAGGCAAACCAAACATCTTGAACAGATAGCCTCCGGCAAGAAAGCCGGCGTTGGGGTCACCTGCTAGAAAGCGGGCTATGTCGCCAGTGTATCGATAACCATCCACATCGATATACAGACCCATTTGACTCTGAAAGGGTGTGTTCCAGATATGATGGAGCCCGAAAGGAATCAGTAACCTCTCTGTTAATCCATAAATAAAACCGGTTATAGATGAGTTTTCCTTGAGTGACCATTGTGATAATTCAATGATCTGCTGTTGAATAGGCGGCCATATCAGACTCAAGAGTATGCCCAGTGGAATCGCAAAAAGTGCCGTTAAAATAAGTACCAATCTTTTTCCGGAAAAGAACCCCAGATAAGACGGTAAAACAGTCTGGTGGTAGCGTTGAAAGAGTAGTGAGGCAAGAACGCCTGAAGCAATGCCTCCAAAGAGCCCGATATCTATACACTCAAAGCCCAGAATAATACTCTGCTCAACGTTAAGGTGAGTTGCCATGATGCCTGTGGAAACAATCATAAACAGATAGCCGGCAATGGCGGCTAAGGCTGAGGTTCCATCGTTATGGGAAAGGCCAATAGCGGTACCAACAGCAAAAAAAAGTGGCAGAATAATAAACACCAGCTCTCCGGTTTGGGTCATCAAGCTGGCAATGACTTCTGGTAAAAAATGGCCGCCGGAACTTCCAAGGCCTAGTAAAATTCCTGCAACAGGCAATAGTGATACCGGTAGCATCAATGCCTTGCCTAGTTGCTGGAAATAGCCGTGTTTGGAAAAAATCATTGGATGTGGCCCAACGCACAGATATGAAAAAGGAACTGGAGTGAGAATAGACTAGCTGAAGTTCACTTTTAGGTTTCTCTAAGGGGTTCTGTGAAAGACGCATAAAAGTAAGGGTGATTACTTATTAATATTGATTTAGATCAATTTTATAAAAGGATGTTTTACGTATAGTAAGAAACGTCTGAACAGACAGATAAGTATCAACCAATAAGTACAAAATTTAGTCCGCAGGATTTAAAAGTGAAGTAAGGCCTTGTTCACCTGACCAACAACAATAGCAGGTAGCCTGATCACTTTTGTACATACGCCTGATCTGGACATTGTCGGCAGACAAAAATTTAAACCTGGGTTTGAGGGGGCTCGGGTTTTCTTTTTCTTTTTCTTCGTTTTATCTTCTCTGACATTCCCACCTGCGATACATTCTTACTGAATAGGAAAAATACTGAGAGGGCGCTGTGCACTTACTGATTACTGGTGGAACAGGGTTTATTGGTCGTCATTTGATCGATCGCCTACTTGACGATGGTGATCAAATAACGGTGCTCAGCCGTCAAAAACCGGAAGTGGTAAAAAAGCTATTGGGTCCTCTGGTTAAAGCCGTTTCCTCACTCTCTTCCATTTCATTTAATACGAATTTTGATGCCGTAATCAATCTATCAGGTGAAGGCATTCTGGATCGACGCTGGAATGAAGCTCGTAAGCAGCAACTGGTATCCAGTCGAGTGGATTTAACCCGTGATCTGGTTGATTGGATTGAGCGAGCGGAAAACAAGCCTCCTGTTCTTATCAGTGGTTCAGCGATCGGTATTTACGGTTCAAACATCCCATCAGTTAACGAAAAAAGAAATGGCCTAACGGAGATATCTGCTGTCGGCTGTGACTTTTCCGCCAGCCTTTGTGATCGTTGGGAGAAAGCGGCCTTAAGAGCTGAAGATTCCGGAGTTCGAGTTTGTTGTGTCAGAACCGGAGTGGTACTTCACGGCTCTGGTGGTGCGCTGCAAAAAATGCTTCTGCCGTTTAAGCTTGGGCTGGGTGGCATTATAGGTTCTGGTCGTCAGGTGTTGTCCTGGATTCATATGGACGACATGATCAATATTTTATTGCATCTGCTACAGACTGATTCAGCATCAGGGGCTTTCAATGCTACAGCTCCATTGCCTGTGGATAACCGGCAATACATCAAAGCCTTGGGTAAGGTTTTAAATAGGCCTACTTTGATTCCTGTACCGGATTTTGTTCTCAAAGCCTTGCTGGGTGAGGGAGCTATCGTGTTGCTGGAGGGGCAGTGTGTGTTGCCGACAAAAATCCAGTCTGAAGGCTTTGAGTTTACTTTTCCCTCTCTTGAACCTGCCCTGATTTCCTTATTACGTTAGTGAAAATTACAATAATTTAATATTTCAATTTGTAATACAATAAGCCTCTTATCTTCATTCTTCTAAAGCTGCACTTCGTGACTGGCAACTTTTTTAGTTGTGAGTAAAAGCTCTGGTTCGCTCACAGAGGCAAACGGTATTCAGGAATATATGACCAAAGCACTGGAAATAAAAAATTTGCAGAAAAGCTATGACAATGGCTTTCAAGCATTGAAAGGAATAAATCTGGAAGTACAGGAAGGTGATTTTTATGCCCTTCTTGGTCCAAATGGCGCGGGTAAGTCTACGACCATTGGTATTATTTCTTCACTGGTTAGAAAAACATCGGGCCATGTTTCTGTATTTGGCCATGATATTGATTCAGAAATGGTAAAAGCCAAGAGAATGCTGGGGATCGTCCCTCAGGAATTCAATTTTAATCAGTTTGAAAAAGTGCAGGATATTATTGTCACTCAGGCTGGTTATTATGGCATTCCAGCAATTGAAGCAAGAAAGCAATCTGAGAAATATCTGAAGCAACTGGGGTTGTGGGAAAAAAGAAATTCAGTGTCCAGAATGTTATCGGGTGGTATGAAACGCAGGCTGATGATTGCACGGGCTTTGATTCATAAGCCCAGACTATTGATTCTCGATGAACCAACGGCCGGCGTTGACATTGAATTGAGGCGTTCTCTCTGGGATTTTCTACGAGAAATTAATGAGCAGGGAACGACCATCATTCTGACGACACACTACCTTGAAGAAGCTGAACAGCTGTGTCGTAACATCGGTATTATCGATAAGGGCGAGATTGTCGAAAATACGACAATGAAAAATTTGCTCGGAAAACTCCAGCGAGAAAGCTTTATTCTTGACCTCAGTAAACCGGTTGCTGACATACCAAGCTTTGCTGGTTACTCGGTCAGAAAGGTTGATGACCTTTCTATCGAAGTTGATGTTGCAAAAGATCAAGGTGTTAACGAGCTGTTTCGACAGTTGAGTGACTACAGCATCAGTGTTACCAGTATGCGAAACAAGTCCAATCGTCTGGAAGAGCTGTTTGTCAGCCTGACGACATCCAAACCTGCTGCAGAAGGAGAGAACCAGCCATGAGTGAATGGAAGTATAACCTGGTTGCGTTCTACACTATCTTCAGTAAAGAAATTCGCCGCTTTATGCGAATCTGGCCCCAGACATTGCTGCCACCCGTTATCACCATGACGTTGTACTTCGTCATTTTTGGTGCGGTCATTGGTTCTCGTGTCGGAGAAATGGGCGGCTTCGATTACATGACCTTTGTTGTTCCAGGTTTGGTCATGATGTCAGTGATTACCAATAGCTTTACTAATGTGGCGTCCAGTTTTTTTAGTAATAAGTTTCAACGAAGCATTGAAGAACTGCTGGTGTCGCCAGTACCCAACTGGGTGATTCTGGCTGGTTACACGATGGGCGGTGTGGTTCGTGGTCTTTATGTCGGTGTTCTGGTGATGTGTCTTGGCGCTTTTTTTATAGAGCTTCAGATTCACAATATTCTGGTCACCCTTCTGGCTGTGATTCTGACAGCGATGCTGTTTGCACTGGGCGGTTTTATCAATGCCATTTTTGCCGGAAAGTTCGATGATATTGCCATCATTCCAACGTTTGTCCTGACACCTTTGACTTACTTAGGGGGTGTTTTCTATTCTATTGATGTGCTTCCAGAGCCATGGCGACAGCTGTCCATGTTGAACCCGATTCTGTATCAGGTAAATGCATTCAGATACGGTATCCTTGGACAGGACAGTGGTATCAGCATCGTCTGGGCTTTTGCCGTTATGATACTGGCTATTGTCATGATGGCTGTATGGGCTCTGCACTTGCTGAAAGTAGGCAAAGGTCTGAGAAGTTGATACTGGTGCTCTTGCAGTTCTGTCTGTCAGGCGGGTAATAGCGCGCTTTTGTTTTCCCCTTAGGTCTGTTCATAATCTCAATGCAAAGCAACAGTCGTAGAGAAAAGAGCGCCGGGGTTTGATTTTTTGAGACGCATAGCTTTAGCTATGTATCGAGGAAAACCAAATGTCAGCGCTTTTTTTATGTTGCTTCAGCTGGTAAAAGGTTGGGAGCTGGCTCTCAGTATAAGGCTTATTAATGAGTGAATTAGTGAATGCCTCGCCACTTGGCAAGGTGAGTGAATATCAGTCTGAATATAACCCGAAACTGCTGTTTTCTATTCCCCGAAAAGAGAAGCAGCAGGAGCTAGGGCTTGATCCGGAGAATCTACCTTTTGTTGGCAGTGACGTCTGGTTTGCCTATGAGCTTTCCTGGTTGAACACCAAGGGTAAACCATTGGCGATGGTGGGTAGATTTGAACTCCCGTGTAATTCGGCCAATCTGATTGAATCCAAGTCTTTCAAACTTTATCTGAACTCCTTTAACCAGAGTCAATTTGATTCTGTTGAAGTCGTTGAAGCTTTGATGATCAAAGATCTCAGTGCTGCGGCTGAAGCTGTTGTAGGAGTCCGGTTGATGACTATCGCAGAGATGGAAGATTTTGGCTTCCATCATGTTGAAGGCGTTGAAGTTGATCAGTTTGATATCAGTATCGACTGTTATGACTACAGTCCTGATTTACTGAAGAAAGTTGAAGGTCAAAAGGAAGAGGTTCTAATCTCTCATTTGCTCAAGTCCAACTGCCCGGTTACAGGTCAACCTGATTGGGGAACGGTTGTTGTTGAGTATAAAGGCCAGGCCATTGACCATGAGTCCTTCCTGAGATTCATCTGTTCATTCAGAGGGCATCAGGAGTTTCATGAGCAGTGTGTGGAGAGAGTGTTCACTGAAATCCAGGCGCGTTTCCAAATGGAAGAGCTGACTGTTTATGCTCACTATGTTCGACGTGGCGGGTTGGATATTAATCCATGGCGCAGTACAAACCAACCTGAGCAGAAAAATATTCGTTTGATAAGACAGTAGGCTAAAGTAAAGGCCGACAGACCCCTGGGTCGCAGTATTGATCTCTATTATGCTGTGACCTTAATGAACTTCTGCGCTCTCAGCTTCATAAGCGAGATTTTTTTCAAGCCGTTTACTGGCTTCTTGAAGGTTTTCGAGAATTTCTTTTTTTGACTCTGCGTTAATGTTGTCTTTATCCAGGTAGATAGAAAATCCTTGGGTCTCAAAATCCATGTAGGTCGGTCTTTCTCCAAGATTGCGTCGAAAATCCAGAACTCGATAACAGTTCACAGAGCGATTAAAACCCTTAATGGGCACCTCTCCCTGGTTATGACAAAGAATCGTATCTTTCACCAGAGACCAGGTTTCGTGGGATATTAAAATCTGGTTAGCTTCCGCCAGATTTTCCAGTCGACTAGCAAGGTTTACCTCCTTGCCTATCAGGGTATAGTCCATTCGATTCTCCGCGCCGAAGTTACCAACCGTGCAGTAACCGGTATTTAGTCCCATACGAATTTGCAGGGGACGCTCAACGCCCTGTGTTCGCCACTGCTTTCGCAGGATTTTCATATGACGTCGCATGGCGATGGCCATGGACACTGCTGCAAGAGCATCTTTCTTGGGCCCCCGGGTTTTCGGGTCGCCAAAAAAAATCATGATGCTGTCACCAACAAATTTGTCGATGGTTCCACCGTATTTCAGAGCAATTCTCGACATCTCTGTTAGATACTGGTTGAGCATGTCAGTCAGGGCTTCAGCTTCCAGTTCTTCGGAGAGCTCGGTAAATCCTTTAATATCAGAGAAAAATATGGTCATTTTTTTTCTCTGACTTTCAATTTTGGCTGACTTTCGTCCGGCAAAGATAGAGTGCCAGACTTGAGGAGATAGATATTTGGTTAGATTGCTGGCCAGCATGGTGTAGTGTTTCTGTTGCTCGTCGGCTCTGTTTTTAAGCTCTAGAAAACCCTGCTGTCTTTGTCGTATGACCCAGGATAGGTAGACCATATAGATACTGACTAGAACGGCAGTAGAAAAAGTCAGAGAGAGTGGAGCCGGTTGCATCAATGGCTGTGGTATCAGGTAAAGAGTAACACCTCCCGAAGCCAGCATTAATATGGGAAGTATGACCAGAGAGATGGCACCAAAGCGGATCATGGTGCTGCAGGTCATAACCATAATTAGCATGATGGAGGCTACAGGGGGTAAGCCTGCGGCAACGATGGTGCTGCCAAAAATTAAGGCGTCGGTTGATACCGAAAGAGTTTTGCTTTTTCTCGGCCAAAAGTGTTCGACTGCCGAGAACATCATGGTTCCAAAGTGTGGGTATATGGCCAGAAGCAGGGCGTATATTTTCATATGCTCTGGTAGAGTCTGGCTAAAAATGCCGTAGGTTATGCAGATGGTAGAGAGAGAGTAAGCCAGTATCCGCGCAAAATAATCACGACTTACAGGGTTGTGCAGATGTTGTTGAAGATCCAGTCGGTTCATTTTTTACTGTCGTATGATTGACCATATTTAAAAGACGACACTGAGAAGTGTGTACATCATTTAAAGAACAGGTTACACCAGAGATTATTACTTAATCAAAAACAGAAAAATAGCTGGAATTGATTAATAAATATCACAGTATTTTTGTTTGTTTTCACTAAATCCAGGAATTAGCTGTTTAATTCTGTGCAGATTACGAGATTTTTTAAGCTAAGTGAATCAAATAGTAAAATAAATTTATATCGGGCGGATTTTTGCACAAATTTTTGATAAAAAAATAATTCAGTGCAAAAACCAACCACTTATTGTATGAGTATTAGATCTGAAAGCTAGCCTGCATTATGAAACAGGCTAATAAAAACTTTACAAGTTAATTAATTTTATTAAATGATCTTCCCAGTCTTCTTCCGATACTTGAGATTCATGCAGAGCAATATTTCTTACCGACACACCAGATTGGTGGATGCTTTCTTTTAGACCGGAAATCAGTGGATGCCAGTTTCTGAGGGGTTGACCATCGGCAATTAATCGATAGGCACAAGTCTCTGGTAACCAGTGAAAATCAGGAATATCTGTGACCGCCAGCTTAAGGCATTCCGGCACATGTTCAATTCGCTTGGGGTAATTGGAACACTGGCAGGTTTTTATATCCAGAAGACGACAAGCAATAGATGTGTAATAAACGTCTCCGCTGTCTTCATCTTCAAGCTTATGAAGGCAGCAACGACCACAGCCATCGCATAGGCTTTCCCACTGAACAGTTGTCATCTGCTCCAGTGGGACAGTTTCCCAAAACGGTTTGCTCATAAAGGATCGTTAAAACTCAGGAACTCAGCAGGTAGGTGTTTAATGTAGTCATCATCGGCGGGAGGCATCTGCAGATAGAATCCTTTTTCTTCAATGTCAGTCAGTACTTGAGTTGTTTCAACAAGAGCCAGTTTCCGTTCGGGAGTCAGCAGCATATCCAAAACATGAACTGCAGACCCAAAAGCAGTCATCAGTGCTTCCGGTACCTGTTTCAGTTGGTCCTTTTTGCTGACATAGAGGTACATTCCCTCTTTTCTAGAGCTTCTGAAAATGGAAATCAGTTGTCTGGTCATAATCTATTGTCGTTGGTCTTTTACAGTGAATGAACCTAATTGCTGTAGTCCTAAGAAGGTCGGCAATCAGGTTCGTTCAGGGATAAGTTATCGGTTGTTCCGAGCCTGGTGTTCTTTCAGAGCTAGAACCAAAGGTTCAGCTATTTCGTCTCTTCGCCAACCCTGAATACTGTCCGGCACAGAAAAACGGTTGTTGCTCTGCCAGTATCTGAGGATAGCACTGGACATCTTGCCGGAGAAAAGTAGTTCCACAGGGATATCAAGCTGTTCAGATTTATGATGAAGCCAGGCCTTAATCAGCTTGCTGTAGTCTTTGGCTGATTTTGGCAAAGGAGCAGGTAATGGCAGTGGCCATTCACTCTCTGGTTGCGCACAAGCTTGTTCGATAAGGCGAAGAATAACCTCGCCATCTTTGCGGACCATACTGGGCTTTATGTCCTGAATAGAAGACAATGACTGTATATTATCCGGCATATAACGGGCGATGGACCAGAGAGTTGCCTTTGGAATAACCCGATTTCTGGGGATGTCACGTTCTCGTGCTTGTAATTCACGGTACTCACAGATATTTTTTAAAACAGCGAGTTGTCTGGGGCGAAGCTGCCAGTTACGTTTAACATCTCTCCAGACTTCAGTGGGATCGATGTAGAGTGAGCTGGCTTCCATATTTGAACAGTCCTCTTTAAGCCAACCCCACTGAGGTAAACCTTCCAGCTTGTTCTTCAGTGCTGTATAGGCTTCCAATAAGTGAGTAACGTCCAGTGCAGCATAACTGATTTGTGTATCGGACAGAGGTCTCTGCAGCCAGTCTGAGCGGGTAGCGTCTTTTGGCAGATCAATATTAAGCAAATGACGTAGCAGATTTTGGTAGCTCAAAGAATATCCGAGCCCTGCATAAGCGGCAGCCAGCTGAGTATCAATCAGTGCAGCGGGTTTGACTCCGGTCAGAATATGAAATATTTCCAAGTCTTCACTACAGGCGTGGAGAACTTTGGTGATAGACGGACTAGCGATCACTTCACCGAAAGAAGACCAGTCAGTGACAGACAGTGGATCGATCAGAAAGGCTTCGTCATGTGTGCCAACCTGAACCAGTCCGGGAATCGGGTAGAAGGTGTCCGTTCTGATAAATTCAGTATCAAGAGCGATAGCATCGAGCTTCAGCCACTTTTTACAGCAGTCCGATAACTGATCGTTGGTCAGGACCCATACCGGATCAGGATGTTCTAAAGGCATAAGAGACTGTGCTGGAAATAAAACATCATTATAAGGGGATAAGTTGGAATCCCAAACAGTCTTTGTAATAGAAGGGGTTATTTCTGAAAGCCACCCACACAAAAGTGAATGGCTTTACGCCATTAGCGCATGGATTGGAGAGCCAGAATACGGTCTTCCAGAGGAGGGTGGCTAGTAAATAAAGCACCCAGTCTGCTCTGACCACTCTTGCGAATACCAAAGGCTGACATGGTGGCAGGCATGACACTTGGAGCATCGTATTCGGAACGCAATCTCTCTAGAGCGGCAATCATGTCGCCACGACCAGCCAGTTCGGCTCCTGCTATGTCGGCCCGGAATTCACGCTTGCGGGAGAACCACATAACAATGGTGCTGGCAGCAATACCAAGAATAATCTCGGCAATAAAGCTGACAACATAGAAACCAATCCCCGGGCCGCTGTTCTCTTGATCATCTCGACGCAGGAAACTGTCTACGGCATAGCCAATAATACGAGCAAAGAACATGACAAAGGTGTTTACCACGCCCTGAATCAAACTGAGAGTGACCATATCACCATTGGCTACATGACCAATCTCATGGCCGATAACGGCACGGGCTTCTCTTTGACTGAAGCGATCTAGTAGTCCCTGGCTGACAGCAACCAGTGAAGCATTTTTATTCCAGCCTGTGGCAAATGCGTTGGATTCCGGTGATGGAAAGATGCCCACTTCTGGCATGCCAATGCCAGCTTTTTCAGACAGTTCTCGCACTGTTTTCAACAGCCACTGTTCTTGAGCGGTTCTTGGTTGGTCGATAATTTGTGTACCGGTTCCCATTTTCGCCATCATTTTTGACAGGAAAAGAGAGACAAAAGAGCCTGCAAAACCAAAGACAGCACAGAACACCAGTAGTGAGCCAAGATTCAGTCCCTGGGAATTCATATAACTGCCAACGCCCAGAATGTTAAGGGTAATGCTGGCTACGGCAATGACGGCCAGATTAGTAGCCAGAAATAGCAGGATTCTTTTCATTATCTCGGTGGTTGCCTTTTTATGATCTGATTTGTCTGAATATGGTGATAGACAGCTACCATTTCAATGGTTTAACAAAAGATTTACATGACCCGAAGGTGGCTATCTCCGTCGCCTTTGGGCCTATATCTTAATGCTCAAATAGTTTCATGCAGAGCTGGTTGACCTGATCAGTCGTTCCAGATTTCAATGCCTGCTTTAATTGCCAGGCCAGGCTGGCCTGTTTTCGACCGATCAGGGCCGGTTTGTTTTCATCACTTGAGATTTCAATGACAGGTTTGCACAACCTGACAATGCTTTTCTCTGTTAGAACGACTTCGTCAAAACCTTCAGTACGAACCCGATCGTGATAACGGATGTAGCCTTCTTCAGCCAACCAGATGAACGCATCAAAGCAGGCCTGATGACGGCGGCTGGGAATACCAAACTCATCCAGGGGTTCAGAGGGAATAACATCGTCTACAAACAGAGATGTTAAACGAGGGAAGGCACCGTGAAGACTGACCAGAATTTTGGCGCAATCACGGAAAAAATCATCTAAATGAATATCAGCCATAGATAGGTTGTCTGGATTGTCCATAAACAGGAAGGGCTGTTGCCCTTCCTCCATTATTTATCTTAGTTATTGCTTGTATCGGCTAAGGAAGCGCTCAAGCTTATCGCCAACCTGTTCAAGGTCTTCAACGCGGGGCAAGGTGATGATACGTAGGTGATCAGGGTCCGGCCAGTTAAAGGCTCGGCCTTGTACCAGCAGAATCTTTTCCTGAATCAGCAGATCCAGAACCATTTTTTCATCATCATGGATGGGGTATTTTTTTGGATCCAGTTTAGGGAAAACGTACAGTGCACCTTTAGGTTTGGTACAGCTGACTCCCGGAATCTGGTTCAAGCGTTCATAAAGGAGATCGCGCTGGGCCAATAGTCGGCCTCCTGGCAGTACGAGATCGTTAATACTCTGATAACCGCCAAGAGCGGTTTGTATGGCGTGCTGGGCCGGTACATTCGAGCACAGCCTCATAGAAGCCAGCATTTCCAGACCTTCCAGATAGTCCTTGGCAACATGTTTTGGACCACTAGCAATCATCCAGCCAGCTCTGAATCCGGCTACACGATAAGATTTGGAGAGTCCGTTAAATGAGATCATAAAAACATCATCAGCCAGTGATGCCATGGCTGTGTGTTCCGTACCATCGTAGAGAATCTTGTCGTAAATCTCATCAGCGAAAATGATTAGCTGATGCTCTCGGGCTATTTGTATGATCTCTTTCAGTAATTCCGGTGGGTACACAGCACCGGTTGGGTTGTTTGGGTTGATGACCACAATTCCGCGAGTTTTAGATGTGATCTTGCTGCGCATGTCATCAAGATCCGGAAACCAGTCAGCCTGTTCATCACAGATATAATGAACGGCTCTGCCACCGGATAGGTTCACGGCTGCGGTCCATAGAGGGTAGTCCGGTGCTGGAATCAGCATTTCATCACCGTTATTGAGCAGCCCCTGCATAGTCATTACGACCAGCTCGCTAACACCGTTACCAATGGTGATATCTTCCAGTTCGACACCGGGAAAGTTCTTTTGTTGGCAGTAATGCATTACTGCCTTTCTCGCCGAGAAAAGGCCTTTGGAATCTGTGTAGCCTGCGGAATCAGACAGGTTACGAATCACATCTTGAATAATTTCTTCTGGTGCATCAAAGCCGAAGGCAGCAGGATTTCCGGTATTCAGCTTAAGGACACGTTGGCCTTCTTCTTCAAGGCGTTTGGCTTCCCTAAGCACAGGTCCGCGGATTTCATAGCAGACGTTTTCCAGCTTCAGGGACTTCTCGACTTCCTTCATGGTGCTTCCACTTCAAGGCCGCTTCACAGACCAATTTTATTATTGAGTGTTTGGGTACAGGAGCGATCATTATGATAGTTTTAGGCGTTTACTGCACGGATAAAGAGAGATTCCATGAAAGTCACAAAAACAGATACCCAGTGGCGAGAACAACTGTCTGATGAACAATATCGGGTTTGTCGTGAAAAAGGGACGGAACGACCTCATACGGGTGAATATGTGCATTTTGATGGAGCCGGTGCCTATCGGTGCATCTGTTGCCAACAGGTTTTGTTTAGATCCGCTACCAAGTTTGACGCAGGGTGTGGCTGGCCCAGTTTTTGGGAGGTTGCAGACCCCAGTGCAGTGACATTTATTGAGGATAAAAGCATGAGCATGGCTCGAACCGAGGTGGTCTGCTCATCTTGTGATGCTCATCTGGGGCACGTCTTTCCTGATGGACCTGAACCTACGGGGCTGCGTTACTGCATGAATTCAGTGGCTCTTGGTTATACCGAGAACGAATAGGCGGGCTAATAAATTAATTATCGTTTTTAAAAAAGCCCAATCTTATAGCATTTTATTTTTTAACCTCTGAAAGCGAACGCCGATAATCCGGTCACGGACTACCGATGATCGCTCTCAAGGATGATAAAAATGAAACTGCATAGATTTCGCAAAAAGCTTCTGTCTGCTGCCATTGCTGCCAGTGTGACCTTTCCCATTGGGATGGCGAATGCAGACACTATTGTTAAAGGTGGCGATTATAACCCAGCAAGTAGATTCACTTTTACCGTTTCTGCGAATAGTGGTGAGCTGTACACCATGGTCATTCACACGACCGAGAAAGGCTCCTTAATTGTTAAGGGTTATACCCTGGAAAATAAACAGAGTAATGGGCAGGGAGTTGTTCTTTACGATACAGCCAACTCCAATGGCTATAGTCTCGTTATTGAAGATGGAACCGTTTATTCCGGTGAAATTATCTCAGATGGCACAATCAGTGGTGTCGTTCTGAACGATGGAGATGCAACTACCGTATCGACTATGAACTTGGGTGATAGCAATCTGAACGGTAAAATTCAGGTTGGAGAGCATGCCTATCTTTTGAAAGATATGATGGCAGGTAAGGTGACTGTTGACTCCAAAGGTGGGTTGCTTGGTTTGACGGCTATCACTACTCAGGACAATGGAGGCATGACTGATGATGCAGAATTCATCGTCAAAGGTACGATATCCGGAAAAAGTACAGGGTCAGAAAAAGTTGCTGTCGATTTTACCTCTGTTCAAGATGATTCTGTTGTTAATACCGGTCCTGGACTGAAACTGACTGTTAATAGTGGCTATGTTGAAGGGAAAATCAAAGGCAGTCAGGATGACAGTGATAGCATTACGGCAACAGGCGATGCGGTATTCGATGGAGCCATTTCGGGCGTTGAGATAATAGGGTTCAATGGTAACGCCAAAAAGGGAAGTGTTGAGTTCACTGGGGATATATTAAATCCAACCCATAGTTTGACGGTCAGCGGCCAAGGTGACGTCTACTTCTCCAAATCGGATCAACAAACTATTGAAGGAGATTTGAATTTTGATGGTGACTCTATTGTAAGGATCAAAGTGGGCAGTACGAATGGTGGGAATCCGGTGCTACAAATCGATGGTGGAATGAATATCGGTACACATGAGGTAGATTTTATTCCTGTACCTGATAAAGATGCATTTGAAGATGGTACTGAACAAACATACATACTGGTCAAAACTACGGGTAGTCTCGTTGATGGTGACGGAACTCTTACAGTAATTGATTCACCTCTGTCCGATAATGAGAAGGGAACCGGTAATAACGGAGAAGTTGTTGTTATTGTCGACCCTAAAACTTCAGATCAAATAAAAGAAGATGTTAAAAAAGCAGGCGGTGGTAGTAATGCCGCGAATGCTGCTGGAGCATTAGCTGATGTATTGCAGGGTGATGACTCTGATAACGCACGAAAGTTGTATGAAAGGCTGGCAAATACAGATGGTAGTGAGTTCAATGATGTCGTTGAAGAATCCAATGTCAATAATGCCGGTGCAACCCAGACAGCAAATACTAACCTGGCCAGCAAATCTAAAAGCCAGATTACCCGTCGCCTTGATAACCTGAGATCCAATAATTTGGCTGACGGTAACTCTTATGGCGATGGCATGGATGGCCAGAGTTTCTGGGTTCAGGCTATGGGCAGTGATGTCAAAATGGATCAGCGCACCAATGATGAAGGCAGTAACTTCTCTGGTTACGATGCTGAAATGAGTGGTCTTACGATGGGGTGGGATAAGGAACTAGGCAACGGCGTAAGAGGTGGTGTTGCTTTTACTTTGGCCAATGTTGAAATAGATAAACATAACTCCAACGATTCTAGCAACATCAGAAATTACCAGATGAGCTTTTATGGTTCCTGGGATTTGGGCAGCTGGTATCTGGATGGAATTCTAAATCTGGGCCAAAGCAAGCACAATCGTAGCCGTTATATTGATGACTTTTTAGATACTGCAATTACTGCAGAGTTTGACTCCAGCATCTATGGATTACAGTTTATGGCTGGGACAGATTTACAGTGGGGTGATGTGAATGTTCAACCATTGGTTGGATTCAATTACACCATGGTCAAGACCGATGCTTATACTGAAGAAGCGAATGGTGTTGTAGGTAAACTGGCTCAGGATCCTGATGGCCAGAAGTACCAGAAAATAGAACTGGGTCTTGGTGTGGAATTCAGCAAATCTATTATGATGGACAAAGGTGAGTTAACCCCAAGCTTGAGATTGATGGCTTGGTATGACTTTAAAGGCCAGCAGGTGGAAACCACCACACGCTTTGTTGCCGGTGGGGACAGTTTTATTCTGAAAGGTGCTGATGCCGTTAAGAAGAGTTATCAAGCCACTGCTGCTATGAGTTACAAGCGCAATGACAATATGAGCTTCAGTGTTGGCTATGAAATGAACAAAAAGTCAGACTTTAAAGCTCACAGTATGTTTATGAAAATGAAGTACGATTTCTAAACTCGAACTGTATTGAGTTTATTGATAAAAGGGTCGCGGACATGGCGACCTTTTTTTATCTAAAAATGTTATTCGTCGGTTCGCATGGCTCTGGTATGGGAAATAGCACCGCTGTTTGTCACATTTGTATAGCCTAGGGACTCTAATGTTTGTTTGGCGATTCCAGAGCGACGACCGCTTCGGCAATACAGTTTAATGTCTGCATTTCTGTCCAGGGTAATGTCGGCAATTTTTCTGGCAATATCCGTGTGAGGAATATTGATATCTCCGGCAATTGAGTCGTACTTGTTTTCCTCTGCAGAACGAACATCTATCCATACAGTTTTAGCAAAAGCGGCCATGCTAAAAAGCGATAAGATAACCAACGACAGTATATTTCTCGGTAATATTTTCATGGCTATATTTAACTCCCTATGATGCGTATTTATTATGCAGTCTCAGTTTCCAGCCAGGTATTGATTGCCTGCTGTAACTGTTGTTTATCAAACGGTTTGGAAATATGGTCATTCATACCTGCTTCCATACAGCGTTGGCGATGATCATTCAGTGCATTGGCTGTAAGAGCGATAATCGGAATATGTTTTGTTTCTGGCTGGCTGCGTAACTGTCTGGTGGTTTTGAAACCATCCAGTACCGGCATGTTGCAGTCCATAAGAATCAGGTCGTAGTTGTTACTGCGATTGAGCGTGAGACACTCTTCACCATTTTGTGCTAGGGAAACCCTGTATCCCAGCTGTTCAAGCATACCTTCAGCAACCATACGATTGATGGGGTTGTCCTCTACCACAAGGATATGTCTGTCATATCTGAGGGCTGACATATCAATGTTGCTCAAATAATTGATGCCATCTGACTCTGATTGATCAATGGTTCTCTCCAGCGCAGATAACAGCTGTTTGCGAGTCATGGGAAGAGGCAACCAAAACAGATTTTCCTGATCTGTAACAGGGCTATGACTGGCTAGTATGACTCTTTGGGATAGGTTGATTTTGGAGGTAGCTAAAGCAACTTCCGGATTGTCGGTGATCAACACATCAGAGTATTGTTTGAAATTACAGTTTTTATCATTCTCATCCAGCGTGCGGTGAGATAAATGCCAGTGGGTTAAAAGGTGTGAGCAGCAGTTCTGAAATGATTTATCGCCGTCCAGAGCAATCTGACCAAACTTAGTATTGGAGGGTAGTTTAGGCAGTGTTGCATCAGGCGAGTATTTGAAAGACAGTCGAACTGAAAAAGTACTTCCTTTACCAGATTTGGAAATAAAAGTTAGATGACCTTCCATGCTATTTACAATAGCCTGAGTCAGGGGAAGCCCCATGCCTGAACCACCAAACCTTCGATTAGTATCAGAGCTGGCTTGAGCAAAAGGTTTGAATATCTCTTCTGTTACCTCCTCCGGAATACCTATGCCTGTATCAGTAATATTGAGCATGATTGAAAGTGTATCTTCAGCTTCTTTTTGGCAATCAAGCCAGATACGAATACTTCCAGAATCGGTGAACTTGGCTGCGTTACCGATGAGATTGGTAATAATCTGATGGAAACGGGTGGGATCACCTATAACCTCTTCCGGCAGGGTTGGATCTATATCACAGAAGACAGGAACACCTTTGGAAAAAGTACTCTGCCCCGTCAGTACAACTACATCTTCCAGTGTCGTACGCAGATCAAAAGGTATGGACTCCAGATTCATCTTGCCAGAATCCAGTTTCGACAGATCAAGTATGTCGTTCAGTAAAGAAATCAGATGTGCCCCTGAATCTCTGGCTATCATTAATCGCTGTCGTTGACTGTCCGGCAGTTTTTCATCAATGACAATATTCAGCATGCCCAACAGGGCATTCAACGGTGTTCTGATCTCATGGCTAAGACTGGAAAGTTGCTGAGCTCTCTGGGTTGCCTTATCCATAGCAAGTGATCTGGCTTTTTCAAGTTCTTTATTGGTTTCTTCCAGAGCAAGGTTGTTTTTCCTGAGTTCAGAAGTACGCCGAGCGATAATGCTTTCCAGCTCTGATAGGTGTTCCCTGAGTTGCTCTTCTGCTGCTCGTCGGTGATGCAGGTGATGGTGAATATTATTAAGGTAATGATTAATGGTGCGAGTCAATAATCCAATTTCATCTCGCTCATGGCCAATGGGTTCTGGCAGTTGTATGCGATTAGCGCCGTCTGGTTGCTCAACCATTTTATCCGTGAGTAACAACAAAGGTTTGGTCAACATGGCATAGAGCATGAAAAACAGTACGGCTGAAAGCAGTAGTGTCCGAACCAATCCTGTGGTCATGGTGATGAGAGAACGTTGAATAAACTGGCTGCTGATGGGACTGGGGTCGGCTATGATTTTTAGCCACCCCAGCTTTTCATCTTCATCAAAAGGAACCTTCAGTTCCCTGATATAGGTGCGGTTGGAGCCAAACAACATATTGTTGAATGCACCTGAACCAGAGCTGTCTGGAGTAACGCTGGCGGAAGCCAAAGGGCTACCAGAAGGATCAATGATTTCAGCCTGCACAATATGAAGCGATTTAATGAGCCCGACGACTAATTCATGAGCCAACTCATTATCGATGTTATAGGCAATTCGAGCTGCAGGTGTTCGAGTGATAGCAATATAGTTTTCTATGGTTTCATCGATTTGTTCATCCTGAGATTTATAATCACTCAGTACTTGAAACAAACTGAGAAAAATACCCAGAGAGAAAGCGATAAAAACAGTGTTTCTCGCTTGTTTATAAGAGAGTCTATCCCTGAAACGGATTGGCATTGATTTTCACTTGAAAACGGAAGGTCCAGAGCTTTTTTACCTGCATTTTTCTGCTAAAGCAAATCAGTGAGATGCTTATCGTTCTTTTAATAAAGAATGAACACAACGATAAAAGAAGCTTATTGACAGGTATTTAAAACTACTCATATTATCCACCGTCCTGACCGACGTCTTCTATCTCATCAGGATCCAGATCATCGGGAATTGAGTTGAATGATTCCTCTGTATCTTCTTGATCTTCAGTACTTTCCTCTTCAGCGTATGAGTGAAATTCCTGCAAAGTGCTCTCTTGCAAAGTGCTCTCTTGCAAAGTGCTCTCTTGCAAAGTGTTCTCCTGAAAAAAGGTTCCGAATTCACGACTGACTGGTTCTGTGAATTCAGATGCAGGAATGATCTCACCGTCTACTTCTTCATTGGCGGAAGCTATAATGGGTGCCAATACGAGCAAAAGAATGGTCAGTGATGAAGTAAATGAGATACGTGAAAACATACTTCACTCCTGTTGAGAGCAACCGTTTAACGGTTGCTTACTACTAATCAACTTAACGGCCAGTAGTTGCTAGACGACAGTCTTAGGTTGGAGAGTCATCTGTTCATTAATCTTCTGTATGTAACCGAGGTATTCTGGTGAACCTTCATGAGAGTAGTTCAGGTTTTTAAATAGGCCTGTCATTTTCACGAAGTATCTTCGAACATCGTCTTTATTCGAGAAATTATAGCTTTCAAGAATAACCTCGTTTATCAGGTTGAACTGAGATTGTTGGCGATTAATAGAACAGCTGCAGTCAACATCATCAAAAGCGTCCTGCTGAAGATAGGCCATATCCAAAAAAAGTGATTTCTGCCAGAGGATATAGTCATCCAGTGTGATCCCTTCCTCACCTGTCACCTGCATCATCTGGCTGATACTGTCGCCCTGTACGAGCAAAGCCTGCATAGATTTAACGCGATCAACCCAACCTTCAGTTAGATTACTACCATACCAGTCAGATAACTGATCCAGATATCTGGACCAGGAAATCAGAGGGTCAATGGCTGGGTAAAAACGCTTATAGGCACGATCATAAGACAGTCCTAGAAAAGTCTTCACCGTATTTAATGTCGCTTGAGTGACGGGCTCTTCAAAGTTGCCGCCAGCAGGAGACACGGAACCTATCAGTGTCAATGAACCCTGATCGCCACTTTCATTGTCGATCACCCCGCAGCGTTCATAAACCCCCTTGATGGCCGAGTCCATGTAAGCTGGAAAGCCTTCTTCGCCGGGGATTTCTTCAAGGCGATTGGATATTTCACGCATTGCCTGGGCCCAACGAGACGTTGAATCAGCCAGAGCAAGAACGTTATAGCCCATTTGTCGGTAGTACTCCCCCAGGGTCAGGCCGGTATAAATAGAAGCCTCCCTGGCGGCAACCGGCATAGAAGAGGTGTTGCAGATGATAATGGTTCTGTCGATCAGAGAACCACCAGTGACGGGATCCTGCAGATGAGGGAATTCTTCGATAGTTTCGACGACTTCACCCGCTCGTTCACCACAGGCGATAATAATGACAATGTCAGCATTACTGTAACGAGAGAACGAATGCTGAAGAACTGTTTTACCAGAACCAAAAGGACCAGGAATGCAGCCGGTACCACCGAGCGCAATAGGAAAGAAAGTATCAACAATACGTTGTGTTGTAATCAAAGGTGAATCCGGGTATTTGCGGCAGGTCTTTCCTTTTCTGGCAAGCGTTTCACCAATAGAGTAACGAACGGGCCATTTCTGCACCATGGTTAGTGGTTGTTCTTTTCCATGAGCATTTTTAATTCGTGCGATAACGGCATCAACATTAAAAATACCTTCCTGAATCCAGATAACTTCTACCTCTCCCTCTATATCAAAAGGAATCATAATCTGGTGTGTAAACCTTCCTTCCGGAACGGTTCCCAGTGTTTCTCCTGCTCGTAGCTTATCTCCGATTTTGGCAACGGCAGTAAATGCCCAGGTTTCGACTCTATCCAGTGGAGAGACTTGTATTCCAGCTTCTAGAAAGTTGCCATAAGCACTGGCCACTCTCTCCAACGGGTTCTGCAATCCATCAAAAATAGTGGCAAGGTTTCCTGGTCCAAGCTCTACAGATAGAAGCTCCCCAGTTTGAATAACCCTATCACCAATGGCAATCCCACGGGCTTCCTCGTAAACCTGAACATCAGCAGTATTGCCATCCACCCTCAAAACCTCAGCCATAAGCTGTGCTGATTGTTTTCGCTCTACCTGAATATAAACGACTTCGTTCTTAATCAGCGGCTTATCTGTAAACCGTTCAATGGTGACAATATCACCCACAACAGTGACAACCTGAGCGGTAGGTTTTTTAGAATGAGTTTCGATGGATGTGACACTGTTCGTCATCTTTGTACTTCCGACTCATGATAGTGGGATGTTTTTTTGTATACAGTGTCCATACCGGCTTCAACTAATATATTGGCGGTTAACTGATTGAATTTTTCCAGTGCCAGCTCAGCGTTATAAGTAGTCCAGCGAGCGACCAGATTCCAGCGTAAAACATAGAGCACAACGGCTTCATAGTTGGACTTGTTTCTGAGACCAAATTGATTGAGGTAGTCCCAGATTATCTTTAATGACAGCCTTTCCAGTTCTCCATGATGGTTGCTTTGTAAAAGTGTTCCGGCTTCCTCTATCCATGGAAATGAGTGTTTCAGGCCAAGGGTTGAATGCCCCCACTGTCGTCGAATATAGGGATAGCGAGAGCCAAAACTCCATTGCTCAATTGTTGGAGGCTGCTCTCCTGATTTCTTTCGTCTCAGGGCTGCGATTACGGTTCTCATATCCAGACGCCAGGTAATAAGTTCCTTCAACTCCTTACTGGGCAAGGATTCGAATAATCTTGCTGTTCGTTGAATCAGGTGAGACTCATCAATGGTGCTTTCAAGCATGCTCCAGTGCATGAGTTCCTCAATAGATAAAAGCATTCGGCGATCGTCATGATTGAGCATCGAGAGTCGTCGGTTCAACTGGATCCGTGATATAGGCGTTATTTTGCTGTCGAACAGAGAGTTTATGTGAGGAAGGGACGCCAGCAGTGTGTAGTAAGTATTCTCAGCCATGTTACGGTACTCACTGCCTTTATTTTATAATGCCTTCCAGCAAAGCCCTGAATCTAGGTTGCAGGTGCTGTAGCAAAATAGCGGTAATGGCTTTGTCTGAAAAATCAATTTCAACAGCTTGTTGATTAAGCCTGAATTTGATCCCGGTGAAATCTGACCGATCGACTTTAAATTCGATCTCTGTTTTTAACATGTCAGCGGCATTTCCCATGACAACACTCAGTAGGCGACCTTGTTTAATCAACTCGGGGTCCTTCCTCAACTCATCGATTCCAATGACTCTTTCAGGAAGAATAATCTCAACGGGTTGGCTTAAACCGGGTTTTTCTTTACCGGCCATTTCAAGAATGATGTGTTTTATGACGTCTTTGTCGCTCAAAGTGTCATGAATCAGCGTCGCAACCTGTTGTGAAAATGTCTCAATCAGAAACTCTTTTAACTCCAGAACAGTGTCGCGTTCAGCCAGTATCAAAGCCTCAGTACCGGCATTAACAGTAAAGTCAGCCTGCTTCTGAGCATCCTTAAGGATGACCTCTGCGTCATACTTCGCCTGATCAACAAGCGCTTTTGCTTCAGATCTTGCATCTGCAACGATGTTAGCGGCTTCCGCTCGCCCACTGCTCACTCCCTGAGTTTTCAGTTGTTCAATAAGTCCCTGTACACCGGTTGAGACATTATTCTGGCTAGAGCTATCAGTCATGTTTGATTAATTCCTGTTTGCTGATGTCCGCTTAAGCAACAATCTGCTGTCCCAGTACCAATGCGAAAACAAAGGCGAATACAGCAAAACCCTCAACGATGGCTGCAGGTGCGACAGAAAGGCCAAATATCTCAGGTTTGTTTTTTGACGCGTTAATGGCTGCTGCTACAGCTTGACCCTGATAAACAGCAGAATAGAGCAGGGCTATGCCCGTTAGCAGTCCAATCCCAAACAGTCCGGGGGAGCTATTGACCGAAACGCCAATGGTGTTCAGTGAGAACATGATAACAATGCCGTATATAACTTGTGATGATGGCATGGCGGAAAGGCCTATGAATTTGCCGTAGCCACTCTCAACATCCAACATGGCGCCGCAGGCTGCTTGCCCGGCCACTGAGCAGCCAATAGCAGAGCCTACGGCTCCGAGTGCCACCGGGGAAAAGATACCAAGCCAGCCAAGAGCAAGAATCAGGGAATCCATTATGAAGTCTCATGTTTACAGAATGATTGAAATGGATACCCTTCCTCAGGGATTCCCCAATTAACAAATTCAATAACGTTCAGGCGCATGCCATGAACAATGCCGCTCATGATACAAAGGGAAAAATTAAGCAGGTGACCAAGAATCAAAATAAGAGCACTGGATAGCACACCAATGACAGGACTGCCGTGTAAAGCACTCTCAGCCAGAGAATTAAAGGTCAGGGCTAATGAAGCACCGGACAAACCCAGCGCGAACAATCGCATGTAGCTCAAAACATCGCCAAAAGCAGAGCTGATGTTATAGAGTGACTTCAACCCTGAAAGAAGCCTGAAAAATACATCTTTCAGAGATCTCACAGGACGATCGTCTGAAAAAAACAGAATCAGGGAAGACCCCGTAACCAGCAATGCCGGTGCCACAGAAGAGTAGAAAAACAATGGAAGTGCATGAGTCATTCCGAGCCAACCCAATAAGCCACCGAACAGGTTAGCGGCCCAACCGAGTGGTACCAAAGCGAGATAGCTTCCCTTCAAGCTTACAGCCGACATGAGGTTGGCTATTAGAAGGTGAACCACACCGATAGTAATGGATAGCCTCATCATGACGTTGTAATCATTAAGGTTGATGATAGACAGGGTGGCCAATGGGTTATCAGCGGCAGGTGAGACGCCAAAGTAGCTGCCTACCATGCATCCCCAAATCAGACCAAAGAATGCCATGGTAAAACCAAGATTCAACAACCTTTTATTCTGGGTGTTATTTGGTATGCGACGTTTTATGCATAACAAAATAAGACCAATCAACAGGCTATAGCAGGCGTCACTGATGATCATGGAAAAAAACAGTGAAAAGGAAAAAAACACAGTGTTGCCCGGATCCCATGTTCTGTAACCAGGGGTTTGAAAAAATCCCAGAGCGTCTGCTCCTCCACCCGTGTTTTTTGATTTTTTAAGTAAGGTTGGCGGTCTGTCATTTCGAGTAGGTGTTTCAAATTGAGCGGCCAGTTGCTGTTCCTTACAGAACTGTTTGATTTCTTTCTCATTGGCGACTGGTAGCCAGCCCTGAAGAAGAAAAAATCCCTCTTCTTTTCGTGTGCCTGTGCCTGCTTCAGTTAGGAAAACCTGATTTTTAAGATCGGAAACAGATGCTGAAATTAAAGTATGCCACCGACTGAGATTTTCCCGTTCGGCAAGTAACTCATCGATTTTTTGCTCAGCCGTTTCCAGTTCAGTGTGAAGACTGGATAGTGGAATTTCACCAATGTGTGAGCGTAGAGCCGGCAATTCCTGATCAGGTTCATTCAGTGAAATGATTACAATATAGCTTTCAATATTGGTTTTCTGGATGATCTGATAATGGAGGTTTTTAGTTGCAGCCGACTGAAGAAAATCGCTAAAGTTATTGTCAGAGACCACATAGAACCAGAGTCTGTTTCCCTGCAGGTCATCCAAGGCCGGAAAGTTAAATTCTCCCCAGGGAGTGACTTCTCGAATGCGCTCCTGACACTTATCTCTTTTATCCGAAACCGCCCGAAACTGACTTTTGTTGATGAGTGCATCCCTGATGGCCTGATCAACATCATGTTGATGGGAGCTTTTGAACTGGCGCCTTGGTGAGCGAACACGTTCCAGCCATTGTACAGCCTCATTGGTCGTACTTAACATGTCACTGTCGTTTGGGTTCTGATTTTCAGAAGCTAAAGGAATAAGATGGATGCAGCCCATTTCCTGAAGGCTGGACAGAACCTGCTGTTGTTTGGGTGCAGGCCCGTAGAGAGTCATTCTATATAGGGATTCTATTGTCATTTTTTTGTAATTCAGACTTGAATCTGAAGATGCTCCTCATAACCTTGTTCGATTTTTCCTCTGGCTTTTGCAAGTTTGGCATTAATGATGCCAGCACGATCCTGATCTGACAGATACACCTGTATTTTTCGAATGCTTTTTTTTCCTCGGGGGATCAGTACTTTTGAAAAAAGATTCACTCGTTGAGCTGTAGTTCGGCTGGCTTTGGACAGCTTTTCCAACCGCTCCTTTCTGATCTGTTGTTCAAGTTGCCATTTGAGTGCTTTCTGCATCAGCTCCACATACAAATCCACCCAGTGGGGCATGGCTAGGTCACAATAGGGAGCTGTGTGTACCGTTAATTCCTTTAAAAAGGGTACTTTGGTGCCGACGATATTTTCTTCAGAGAGTTCTGCTTTGTCTATTTTGACCAGTTTCTCTATATCCACATTTTCCCGGGACAGCATAGGAAGTTCGTTGGCAACTTGAGTGAGTACGTTTTCTAGTTGTTGTTCAGCCTCTTTAATAGAGGCTTTGGCCTTTTGCAGTTCGGCCAACAACTGCTGTCGTTTTAACTCAAGTGCCGGAAGGTAACGGTTATAGGCCTTGAGATTTTGTTTTTCCTTGTTAAGAGTACTTTTGCTGAGTGTAAGTGAGGTCACGGTGAAACAACCTCTGGTATTGCTGCTTCACCCGAGCCATTCAACGGCCAATATTTATCAAGGAGGCTTTGTTTCATGAGCGTTTCATCTTTAGAGAAACATTCAGACAGTGTTTGCCAGCACAGATCCAGAGCTTCTTCCAAGGGCATGCTGACATCCAGAGACATGAATCGTTGCCTGAACTTATCCCCAAATGCCAAAGTCTTTAGGTCATAGCTTGAAAGCTCAAAGGCCATAGCCTGTTTCTGTTTTGCATTGACGGCATCGGAGTAGAAGCGAATCATGGTGTTCATGATGTGCGCATGGTCATCACGGGTTTCCTTGCCCTGAACCATTTGTTTCAGTCGTGACAGAGAACCGAATGGATCAATAACTCCGTTATGCAGGTAAAATTGACCTTCGGTGATGTAGCCGGTGTTGTCGGGAACTGGATGAGTGACATCGTCTCCGGGCATGGTGGTGACTGCCAGAATGGTGACTGAACCAGCCCCTTTATAATCACAGGCTTTTTCATAGCGACGAGCCAGTTGTGAATAAAGATCCCCCATATAACCGCGGTTGGCAGGAATCTTATCCATAGCGACACCTATTTCTTTCATGGCGTCGGCGTAGCTGGTCATATCAGTCAGCAGCACCAATACTTTTTTATTTTCTTCTACCGCAAAATGTTCAGCAACAGCCAGCGCCATGTCAGGCGTCAGCAGACGTTCAACAATAGGATCAGATGCGAGATTACTGAACATGACGGTTCGTGCCGAAACCCCCGCGCCTTCAAACGCTGTTTTGAAGAAATGGAAATCATCAAAGATAAGCCCCATACCTGCAAACACCACAACATCAGCCTCAGCCTGAATGGCAATACGAGCTAGGAATCGGTTGTAGGGTTCTCCAGCAACAGAAAAAATCGGAATTTTTTGGGACTCAACCAGAGTGTTAAAAACGTCGATCATAGGAATGTTAGTTCGGACCATTCTGGAAGCCAGAACCCTTCTTACTGGGTTGACTGAAGGACCGTCGATTTCAACCTTTGGTTCTTGTTCCAATGTTGGGCCAGCATCGATTGCTTCACCCGACCCCCTGAAAACACGACCAAGGATATTACCGGAGTAAGTCACTTTCATGGGCTCGCCAAGGAAAGAGACGGAAGCATCTGTTGACAGCCCTTTGGTGCCACTGAAAACTTGTAGCGACACTTCTTCTCGGTCGAGTTTAATGACTTGAGCCAGAGAGTAGAAACGATCCTGTTGTTGGATGGTCGCAAGATCGCCGAAGCCGATATGTTCGCTGATTCCTGACTGTAAAGGGACTTTTACTCTGACAAGATCCCCGACAATACTCAGGATCTGAGTAAATCTCAGCAAACTCTGGGGCATTTCTGTTCCTGATGGCTACGGGTTGTTGATTGGATTTATTCAGCTAGTTGGCAGAACAATAGTAGCCAAGGTTGTCGTTTTTGCTGGGAATATATGCAGAGAAAATGAAGAAGTTCAGGAATGGTCGTTCAGGAAGAAAATTAAGATAGCAGTCAGAAACGACTGACTGCTATTTATACGTGCTAGATAATATTCTGTTCGGCCTTCTGACCTAGAGTTGCAACCATCACCGCTTTAATGGTGTGCATACGGTTTTCTGCTTGATCAAACACAACACTGTGCTCTGACTCGAACACGTCCTCAGTCACTTCTAGACCCTTCATGCCGTATTTTTCAGCAACCTCTTTACCAACACTGGTTTCATCGTTATGAAACGCCGGCAAACAGTGCAGGAAATGAATATCCGGATTGCCACTCTTGCTCAGAAGTTCTTTGTTAACCTGATACTTCTTCATCAAGCTGACTCTTTCATCCCAGGCTTTTGCAGGTTCGCCCATAGAAACCCAGACATCGGTGTAGACAAAGTCACAACCGCTAACCGCAGCATCAACGTCTTGAGTCGCCGTGATGTTGGCGCCCGTTTGTAGAGCAACGGTCTGGCAAATTTTGATTAATTCTGGATCAGGCGTGTAACCTTCGGGAGCTGCAACACGGAAATCGATGCCCATTTTGGCGCAACCCACCATTAAGGAATGAGCCACATTGTTTCGGCCGTCGCCTACATAACAGAGTTTCATCTCATTGAGTGTTTTACCTTTGCCATGCTCCAGCATGGTGAGGAAATCAGCCAACACCTGAGTTGGATGCCACTC
Source organism: Oceanospirillales bacterium (assembly GCA_004762125.1). Classification (GTDB taxonomy): domain Bacteria; phylum Pseudomonadota; class Gammaproteobacteria; order Pseudomonadales; family Endozoicomonadaceae; genus Endozoicomonas_A. The sequence continues at coordinate 54,103 of SIHQ01000002.1, forward strand.
GTCAGTTAGTCCGTTCCAGACTGGAACACCAGAGAATTCTGCCAGTTCTTCAACGTGCTGTTGGTGGTGTCCGCGAAACTCTATGCCGTCGTACATTCTACCCAAAACTCTGGCAGTATCTTTTACAGATTCCTTGCTGCCCATCTGTGAACCACCGGCAATGTAAGTGACGTTAGCCCCTTGGTCAAAACTGGCTACTTCAAAGGCGCAGCGGGTACGGGTAGAAGTTTTTTCAAAAATCAGGGCGACATTGCGACCCTTTAAAAACTGTGGTTCTCTACCTTCTTTCTTGGCTGCTTTTAGTTGAGCAGACAGTTCAAGAAGTGCAGCAATTTCTGTGGTGGTGAAGTCCAGCAGTTTCAGAAAGTGATGACCTGGCAGTCTGAAATCCATGGTAGTACTCGCTCAGCTTTGTTATTGCTTTGGGCCGATGATGAAACTCATGGCGACAGTAAGCAGCCATAATTAAATATTACACTAAGTTTGTCTAGATATATTCTCTAAAAAACAGCATAAATATTCATTTTAGTAAGTGGGGTATGAAAAAAGTGGTTGGAACCGTTTCATGAAATGATAAATAGGGATAGATGTAATAAAACTGCCGGTCATTATGTAAAAAATAAAGATCAGTGGTTCTTTAGAGAGCTCAAATAGGTAGCCCAGTTGTTTACGAGTCCAGTGCATACTGACGAATACAACCTGTTGGTACTCCCCATGTTTTGTAAGCCCGGCTATTCCTGTGTCAAATCCTCCCACGAGTAAGGCAAAAAAATCATAGTGAGCCAGTTTCAATGCCCGTGTCGTACAAGAAAACTGATCATTATCTATCGTTGCGTTACTCGCTAATAGCTTTCTGCCGATTTCCAGGTTGTCTTCCTGAATGGCAAGGAAAAGAGCTGTGATTAGATTTTTTTCAGACTGATTTTCTTCCAGAGCTGCTTGCTTTCTCATCGTTGCATCCACACTTGCGCCGGCCTCGAGCAATGATTCGACGATGTCTGCCTGAGCTCCCAAAGTAGCTACCATCAATGGAGTCAGACCATCAGCATCGATAACATCGGGATTGGCACCTGCGGCCAGTAGTCTGTCGATGACAATGGGTTGGTTGTTATAAATAGCCAGATGAATAAGTGGTTTTTGTGGACTGCCAGTCCTCTGATTTAGATCAACACCGGTTTTCACCATGCTGTCGAAATAGCTTTGATTCGTATAGAAGCTTGCCAGAATCAGAGGTGTAATAACTGAATGTTTGGAAAGGACGGCTTCCTGATGAAAGATAGGTTGCCGTTTTTCTATGCTCAATCGTTTTATATACGTCAGTAATAGTTTGAATGACTCAAATTGGTTGTACCTAACCGCAAGAAACAAAGCATTCTCGTTTTCAGCGGTGAGCTGCTGAAAATCGGCCTGCTTTTTAAGCAGGGGTTCGACCAAGGCTGTGTGACCATGGGAAACAGCGAGGTGCAGGGGTGAGTACAGAAACCTTTTATTGTGTCTGTTCACAGAGACTCCGCTGGCCAACAGTAGGTTACAACCGTCGAGATTATTAGCCAATACTGCATGGTGAAGAGCGGTATTACCCAAAGAGTCCGCCGTGTCCACTGAAGCACCGATTCCAAGAAATTCGCTTACTCGTTCATTGCAGTGTAAGTGGGTGGCGAGAATTAACCGTGTTTCTCCTCGTCCATTGAGGGGAGTGTCAATTTCATTAGGATTAAGTAGCGAACCTGATTGACAGATATCGAAAATAAGCGACGATTTATCATAAGTGAGACTCAGATCAATAACGTGTTCAGATTGTAGTTCTTTAGAATTGTACTCATGAAGACCAGCAAAGCTGGCCTTGCTCAATAGCACAAGAGTTATCAAGCAACAGGTAAGTAGGGCAAGGGTTCTGTATTTGAATGTCAGCACAACTGAAACTGCTTCAGTGAAAGGAACTGACTATAGATCAGAAAAGATGCGGTGGCGGGTTTTTGAACGTGATTTCAGAAACCCGACACCGAAATGATTACGCTTGTTGATAAGCCTTTCTGACTTCATCCGCAATGATGCTTATGCCCTGATCAATGGTGATGTTGTCTCTGGTGAAGGTCATTCTCAGGCATTCATGTTTATGGCGCCAGTCGTCGTTAATGCCCGGGAAGAAGTAATGACCGGAAACCACCAGAACATTACGTCTTTTCAGTCGTTCATAAAGTTCCTGACTGGAAATAGGCAAGCCTTTGAACCAAAGCCAGAGGAACATGGCGCCTTCAGGTTTGTGCACCTGCCATGGCAGTCCCTGCATATGTTTTTTCAATGAACCGACAGCAAACTGAGCCTTATCTTCATAATAAGGGCGAATGACATTACGGCTCAGGTCAACAATGCTGTCGTCCTTAATCATATCCAGAGCGATCAGGCTGCCGAAGCTATTTGGCGCCAGATTCATAATCGCGTTAATGCCAGACAGTGCTTTTATAACCTGTTCGTTTGCAATCACAATACCGGTTCTAGCGGCTGGCAGCCCCAGTTTTGAAAGGCTCAGACAAAGAATGGTGTTTTCATTCCAGTCAGGGTTAGCTTCGGTATAAATCAGGTTAGGAAAAGGAGTGCCGTAGGCACCATCGATAATAAGAGGGATATCGTTGGCTCTTGCCATTTCATCCAGCCGGCTGACTTCTTCATCTGTCAGAACATTTCCTGTCGGATTAGTCGGGCGAGAAGCACAAATAGCCCCGGTTCTTTCGTCTACTTTCAGGCTGTTGAAGTCAACACGGTATTTAAACATGTGTTGATTGATCTGTTCGATTTCAGGCTTGTTGGCCAGAAAGAAATCATTGCTTAGACCTGCATCGGCGTAACCAATATATTCAGGAGCCAGAGGCAGCTGGATACGTTTGTGTGAGCCATCGTCATAATCACCGGCAAACATATTGAACAGCATAAAGAAGGCTGCCTGACTGCCGTTAGTCAGAGCGATGTTATTCGGAGTAAGTTTCCAGCCGTATTGGCGGTTAAGGAACGCCGCTATTTCGGTAACAAACTCTTTCTCACCCTGAGGAGGATCATAAGTACCGGTAAGACGGGTAAACTCTGTCGGGCTGTCGAGAATCTTTTGCAGTCGCTGGCGAAATATATCTTCCACTTCCGGAATATGGGCCGGGTTACCACCGCCCATCATGATCATATCCTGCCCACCGGCCAGCGCATTGCCGAGATCGTCCATAAGCTGAAGAATGCCGGAATGACTGGTGAATTTTGTACCAAACGTGGAAAGCTTCATGCCTGCCTCAAATTATCATTATGATCGCTGATAAATATGTATCATGGGAATGTCGTTTATTTGGAGAATCAGCTACTTTTTGGGCTTGCTGCAAACGGCACTCTTTGTTCATGTTTTTCATGTTGTGCGTGTTAGCTGGGCAGTTTAACCGACAATGGTTACGCTTGCATAAAGTTTTGGTTTGCCAGCTTTATACTAGGCAGGAGTGTTTTTCAGAGTAGTTGTGAACCTTTATTTCACCACTCTTGATGGACTGCGCAATGTCATTAAGCGGCTTACGATAGGCTTCAGGACGTATGGTTTGATGAAGACGGTGCAGCTCACGAAGCCTGGGACCTGCAAAGTAAAAGTGCCGCTATCATTGTGGTCAGCAAGGATAATAAAGTGCTTTACGTAAAAGAAGGTGTCATGTTTGAAGCGGATGCCAAGGATGTGATCAGCACCATCAAAACGAACATCTGATCATTTCTTTTTCGTCAGGGCTGTTCAGGCCCTGACGCTACTTCACCATTCCAATAAACTGCAGCACAGAACCATCGGGATGATGAATGTATTGCAGGCCAGTGAACCCCTGACTTTGAAAAGAATTTTCCAGTCGATCTTGCATGGAGTAACGGACTTTGGAAATTAACTGACCGTTCTGCTTGTTGAAAAAATGCACTTCCAATCCATGAACGGTTTGTTTAACCGCTACCTTAAAGGTTGGAAAATCATTGAGCTCTCTGGGCTGTGTTGAAGACTGGCCGTAATCCAGCTTTATCGGTAGGGTCACTGCCTTACCTGTAGTCTTTTCATCGGTCTGAAAATAGAAGTTCAGAGCAGCATCCTGAGACATGGCAAATGTTTTAGCTGTCATCAGCATGCTTAGAACAACTGTCAGTATCCAAAATCCCCGTTTCATGGCCGTTTCCATTCTGTTGCAAGTCTCTGCCTATATTCTCGACCAGATAGCTAAAAACATGACGAAACTCACCGTCAGTCCCCGTTGTATGAATGTCCGTACATGAATATTCAAATGTGAATTATTAAGGGCTTCTGCTTATGCCTCGCATTACTGTACTGCTGTACTGTTGCGCCATTACGATTTGAGAGCACTTTTTAGCGTATGAACGTAGAGCAGTGGCTGAAGGTAGTAGATCTTCTGCAGGAACAGGACGATACGCCAGCGTTACACAGAATACTTGCCGTTCTGTTAACACCGGAAGAACAGGATGCCATAGCATCGAGGCTTTCAATCATGAGAGCTCTGTTGGCAGGCACTATGTCCCAGAGAGAAATTGCGGCCGACCTGACCGTAAGCATCGCTAAAGTGACGCGCTGCTCCAACTACCTGAAAAGACTCAGCGAACAAGAAAAAATGCTGGTAACTAATAGCAGGATGTTATGACTGAAATGACCGCAACCGTTTTACCACTGGAAAAAAGCGAGCCTGAAGGCAGCGTTCTGGGTGGAGTCGTCATTGTCGCTGGTACCGCCATTGGTGCTGGAATGTTTTCCCTGCCAATAGCCACCAGTGGCATGTGGTTTGGTTATTCACTGATACTGATGTTGCTGGTTTGGTATTGCATGTACAGCTCAGCGCTTTATCTGCTGGAAGCTAATTTAAGATTTCCCAGAGGAGCGAGTTTCGACACTATTGCTGAAGCAACGCTGGGTAAAGCGGGACGGATAGTTAATGGTGCTTCTGTTGCTTTTCTCTGTTATATCCTGACTTACGCTTATATCTCTGGTGGCAGTTCCATCATCAGTCACTCTTTCGCTTCAGTGTCTGATGTCACTGTTGAGCCTGCATTGGCTAGCCTGATTTTCGCCGTTGTTCTTTCTCTGATTGTCATGATGGGTACGAAAACAGTCGATCGAATCACAAGGGTGCTAATGGGAGGAATGATCATTACCTTCCTGGGCACAATTGGTGATTTGATGACGGGAGTGAAGAGCGAGTCACTGTTTCCTGCGCTGTCACTTTCAGACACCTTGCCATATTCTCTGGCCGCCTTCAGTTTTCTTGCTGTCAGCTTTGGTATGCAAACATCGGTACCAAGTCTGGTTAAATACATGAATAAGGATTTCAGCCGTGTCCGGGTATCGCTTCTTTCCGGTTCTCTGCTGACTCTGATGTTTTACCTGCTTTGGCAGTTGGCCGTATTCGGTAATCTGGCTCGTAGTGAGTTTCCGGCTCTGATTGCGGCAGGTGGTAATATTGGCGACATCATCTCTGCGCTGGCGGGAACAGGGCTGAATGAAAATGTTAATGTCTTATTAAAAGCCTTTTCTAATATGGCGGTTGCCAGTTCTTTCCTGGGCGTAGCTCTTTGTCTTTACGATTATATTGCTGACCTGTTTGGTTTTGAGGATGATCTGTCTGGTCGTATCAAGACTGCGGCCATCACTTTTGTTCCGCCAACCCTACTGGGCGTAATGCTTCCCAACGGTTTTATTACCGCAATCGGTTATGCCGGAATGGTGATGTGCATCATCTGTATTCTGTCACCAGTGGCCATGGCCTGGGTTGGACGACAAAGAAACAGTGATGATTCATTCAGAGTTGCAGGTGGATTGTCCAGAATGCTGCTGGTGTTTGGCTTTGGAGTGGTTTCCATGGCTCTGGCCGGACTGGATACTTTTGGTATGCTGCCAGCTTTTGGTTAACAGGTAAAAGCAGGCGATTATCAGCCATTATGAGATAATCGCCTTTTTATTCTCGAGCGGTTTAGAAAGTATCACCGCCGCCGTTCACTGGCAGGTTCTGGCCGGTAATCCATTCAGCTTGATCACTGGCAAGAAACGAAACCGCTGAACCCACATCAGAAGCACGTCCGGCACGGGAGACTGGCAGCTGCGCAATGACGGAGCTGAACAGAGCGTTGATCTCTTCAGAAACATGGGTGCTGGCCGCATTTTCCATCAGACCCAAAGATACGGTGTTGGCTGTAATACCGTAGCCGCCTTCTTCTACCGCAACGGATTTGGTCAGCTGCATACCCGCTGCTTTGGAAGCGCCGTAAATAGACAACCCTGCAGTGCCTTTACGTCCACCATCGGTACTGATGGTAATAATACGCCCACGGCCTTTTTCACGCATACCGGGCAGTACAGCACGAATACCGTTCATAACACCAAAGACGTTCAGATCGAACTGACGATGCCAAGTGTCCGGGTTAGTATGGGCGAAGGGGAGAAAGTGCTCAGTGTTGCTCTTTACCGGTACGATGCCCGCATTACTGACAAGAATGTCCAGCATACCGATTTCGCCAACCGCTTTTTCAAAAGCTTCAAGGCTAGTGACATCGAAGGCTTTTACATGAGCATCGATACCTTCGGAACGGAGCTCTTCAACAACGGCTTCGGCTCTTTCCGAAAACAAATCATTGATATAAACCGTAGCACCAGCCTGACCTAGAGAGCGGGCAATACCCACGCCCATGCCTTGACCAGAACCAGTAACCAATGCCTTGTGACCCTTTAAATCGAACACTTGCGATACTCCATTAAAGTCGTTTTTATCATGCAGAATGCTATCGATTTTCTGTCGTGTAAAAACACTTATTAAAGTGATGCAGAATGGTTGAAACTGATGTAAATAGCGGTCTTTGTTGCACAAATGTGTATAAAAAACGGATTTTTTGAATAATGGTTCGAGCTATTTGTTCTGGTCAATATGCTTTGTTTAGAGCTTAAAGCTAAAAATAAGGGTTGTGAAGATATTGTTTTTGCTAACGAGGACTAGATAGGTACAATACGCACGTCTTCTACTGAAGAAATTGCCAGTGGACAGCGGAGTCTGTCTGGATAGGCGAACCAATAACAATTCATAAGTAGTGAAGCGTGTCGGAAACCCCGATGCTGCGGAGTGAAAAAACAATGAAAAAAATAATGGCCCTGATGGGTTTGATGCTGGCTTTCAGCACAAGCCTTTTTGCTTCTGATATAGCTCTATGGCAGAAGTCTACCCTGAACGAAATCATTGATCGTGGCACCCTGCGTGTGGGAATGGAAGCCGGCTATATGCCGTTTGAAGTGACTAACAAGCGTGGCGAGATCATTGGTTTTGACGTTGATATCGCTCGTCAGATGGCTAAAGCCATGGGTGTTAAGCTGGAACTGGTTAACACTGCATGGGATGGCATCATTCCTGCGCTGCTGACCAAGAAGTTTGACATTATCATGTCTGGTATGACTCTGACTTCTCAGCGTAACCTGCAAATCAATTTTGCCGAGCCCTACATTGTAGTGGGTCAGAGCATTTTGCTGCGTAAAGGCTTGGAAGGTAAAATTTCCAGCTACAAAGATCTGAACAACAAGAACTTTATCGTTGCTACCAAGCTGGGTACGACAGGTGAAGCTGCTACCAAGCGTTTCCTGGGCAAATCTAACATCCGTCTGTTTGAAACAGAAGCTGATGGTGCACTGGAAGTAGCTAACGGCAAAGCTGACGCGTTCGTTTATGATCTGCCATACAATTCTATCTACACCGCTCAAAACTCAGGCAAGGTCTCTCATCTGGATACACCGTTTACTTTCGAGCCTCTGGCTTGGGGTATTCGCAAAGGCGATCCTGACTTTGAAAACTGGCTGAACAATTTTATGCGTCAGGTTCGCGGCGACGGTACCTACGACAAAATCTACGGCAAGTGGTTTGAAAGCTCCGAGTGGCAGAAGACATTAAACTAAGTGATTAGCAGTAAACCCGTAATGGGCCGTCCTCTGCAGATGGAAAAACAGCCAAACCAGATTCTTTGGAATCTGGTTTTCGCTGTCCTGCTGGTGCTGTTCGGTCTGGGTATCTTTAAATCCAGTCAATCCATTGATTACACCTGGCGCTGGGAGCGTATTCCCCAGTACATTGTCTATCAGGCTGAAAATGAGCTTAGAGCCGAATATGACGGGACAGTAACAGCCAACGATGCTGGTCAACTTATACTGATCAATGACTTCGACGCTGATGAACAGACAGTGATTGAAGGTTTTTCTGAAATCCGAAGTAATGAAGGTGACCTGATTTTTGAAGGTGATCTTCTGGCTGTAAGTTACGAATGGAAACCAGGACCTATTGCCAATGGTCTGGCAATGACGATTAAACTGTCGCTGGTGGCCATTGTTTTTGCCATTCTTCTGGGTGTTATTTCCGGCCTGGCACGTATTTCGCCAAATCCGGCTGTGCGTAACCTTTCTGTTCTCTATATTGAGATTATTCGTGGTACACCGCTGTTGGTGCAGATTTTTATCGTTTACTTCTTTATTGGTACGGTACTGGATTTGGATCGATTTACGGCAGGTGTTGCGGCACTGTCCATCTTTACCGGTGCTTATATTGCCGAAATTATTCGCGCGGGTATTGAATCCATCAATAGAGGGCAGATGGAAGCGGGTCGCAGTCTCGGTATGAGTCGTACCGCGACTATGCGCTATATCATTCTGCCTCAAGCGTTCAAGCAGGTTCTGCCTCCGTTGGCAGGTCAATTTATCAATCTGATCAAGGATTCTTCCCTGGTATCGGTCATCTCCTTGACAGACCTGACCAAAGCGGGGCGGGAGACTGTCAGCAGCACTTTCAGTCCTTTTGAAGTTTGGTTTACGGTAGCATTGCTGTATCTGGTGCTAACAGGACTATTGTCGTACGTTGTGCGTCGAATGGAGTTGAAGTATGCCGTCAGCCGCTGATACTAATATTGCGGAACCCATGATCAAAGTGAGCAATATTCACAAGCACTACCCGAATGGTGTTCATGCGCTGAAAAATGTCAGCCAGAACATCAAGGAAGGGGAAGTGCTTGTGGTTATTGGTCCCAGTGGTTCCGGTAAGTCGACCTTTCTGAGAACCCTGAACCAGCTGGAAACCATCAATGCCGGTGAAATCGTTGTCGATGGTATCTCTCTGACCACACCGGGTAATGTTAATGCCCTGCGTGAAGAAATAGGTATGGTGTTTCAGTCGTTCAATCTGTTTCCACACCTGACTGTGTTAGACAATATCTGTCTGGCGCCCATGAAGGTTCGTGGTCTGAACAGAAGCGACGCTGAAGACCGTTCTGTAGAGCTATTGGCTAAAGTTGGTTTGTCTGACAAGGCTCAGAGTTATCCTGCACAGTTGTCTGGTGGACAGCAACAGCGCGTGGCCATTGCCCGTGCCCTGGCTATGCAACCTCGGATCATGCTGTTTGATGAGCCAACCTCTGCGCTTGATCCTGAGATGGTGGGTGAGGTGCTTGATGTTATGAAGCAGTTGGCCAAATCTGGAATGACCATGATTGTAGTGACTCACGAAATGGGCTTTGCTCGTGAAGTGGCCGATCGTGTGTTGTTCATGGAATCTGGAGAACTGCTGGAAGACAGTTGTCCTGATTCATTCTTCGATCGTCCGGAAAATAAGCGTCTGCAGAGCTTCCTGAGTCAGGTGCTCTGACGATAAGCCGGCCCTTTCTGGCCGGCTACTTTTTCTTAGCTTGTGAAAACTAATTGCCTCTTAATTCATCTTCGAAACTACCCGACATATTTTTTATTTTTTCGACTTGTTCCATATCACCTCTATCTAAAAAAAAGGTTTTGATGTTGACAGCTTGACCGGAAAAGCTTTCTCGGAAATTGAACCTGATGATGTGTGGGATCAATACAGCTTACCCATATCTCGAGAGATCTAAAGATGAAATTTTTAGGAACTTCGAAAATGGACGTTGTGTAAAACTTATTTCTGAACATCACAATTCCATCATTCAAGGTTAAAAACCTGAATTCATTGAGTTCATTGAGTTCATTGAGTTCATTGAGTTCTGCAGGCTTATATGAGGGTAAGGTTCTCAGCTGTTCCTGCCATGAATCAAGATAAGTCGTTGGGATATAGTCAAACAGTTTTTCTTCGACAACTATGTAGAGTTCTTTGTCTGGATTATTGGACGCATTCAATGGCGTATGAATAGAGATGATGATAAAGGCTATGAAAATAGTTTTCATAAACAATCGTACTGACATTGTTATTCACGCTCATGAGACGAATGTGAATAAGATAGAGCAAAAAAACAAAGCACTATTTTTTTCCGACCTTACTTGTTGCATATCTGCTATCGCTTTCCATGTATTTGGGTACTTAACTAAGAAAAACTCCTTTGGTTCACTGTCTGCCTTTAGTGAAGGACATACGGTAAAATAGCAGCAATTATTCAATGAGTATTCTCTACCATGGGCTTTACTACCCTGGGTCTTCTTCCGGATCTTCTTCATGCGTTGCACACACAAGGCTATGAACAACCTACTCCTGTCCAGCAGTCAGCCATTCCGGTGGCTCTTGAGGGAAAGGATGTCATGGTTCGCGCACAGACCGGAACAGGTAAAACGGCAGCCTTTGCTTTGCCTATCCTGCAACAGCTCTTTAATCATGGGGCAGTTGACGCAGATAATTCCAAAAATAAACCGATTCAATCGCTTGTTTTGACTCCCACCAGAGAGCTTGCTCAACAAGTCTATGGCAGCTTTAAAATCTACAGCGGTAATACGGGTCTTAAGTCCGCATTGGCTTACGGTGGTGTCAGCTTAAAGCCGCAACTGGATGCATTAAAGTCAGGTGCGGACATTCTAGTGGCAACACCTGGTCGCTTATTAGACTTGATGCAAAAAAATGCCGTTGATCTTAGCCAAGTCAAACATCTTGTCTTTGATGAAGCCGATCGAATGCTGGATATGGGATTTATTATCGATATCCAACGCATTATGAAATGCATGCCAGCAAATCGCCAGACTATGCTGTTCTCTGCCACTTTTAATGATGAGATTTTTACTCTCAGCAAATCTCTGTTGAACAACCCGAAGCTGATTGAAGTTGATGCCCGAAATACAGCCGCAGAAAAAATAGAACAAATGGTTTACGTCGTTGATTCTGATCGTAAACGTGAACTTTTGTCCTATATGATTGGCTCTAAAAATTGGCAACAAGTGCTGATTTTTGTTCGCACTAAGACAGGTGCAGATGCACTTGCCAAGGAAATGATAAAAGATGGTATAAAAACCGTTGCGATTCATGGGGATAAATCCCAAGGGGCCAGAGAACGGGGGCTGGCAGAGTTTAAAGAAGGAAAGGTGCGTGCCCTTGTTGCAACCGATGTAGCGGCCAGAGGTCTGGATATACAACGGCTCCAATATGTTGTGAATTACGAATTGCCTTACATTGCTGATGATTATATTCACCGCATAGGCCGTACAGGTCGTGCAGGCAGTGAAGGTTTGGCCATTTCCTTTATCAGTCTGGGTGAAGAATATCTGCTGGAGGAAATTGAGGTTATTCTGGACAGTCGCTTACCACAGTCCTGGTATCCCGGTTATGAGCCGGACATGAATAAGCCCGCTATAGAAAACAAGAAGAATTCAAGAAATGCCCAAAAACAACGGGCCAAAGATCGAGCTTTTGGCAAAAAAACAGGTAACCGTCGTCAATGGCCATCCTGATACTTAAATGAATGTTGAAAGTCCTATGGAATAGAGACTCTCAACACAACGGTCAGAAGATGGCACAGAGGCTTACTCAGCAGTCCCGGAGTAGGTAAGTCCGATCGTTATAGACCGGCTGCAGCCTGTGAAGTCAAAAAGAAGCCTCGCCTGATAAGGCGGGGAGTGTCACTTCCCTGATACCTGAAATGCTGGAAGGTAAGTTTGCTGGTGTACGCTGTATTCAGTTGGGTGACAATAAATTATGACTTTAAATTTGGACAAGTTCGGAAAGTGAAACTTTACTTCTTCGATGTGATTTGTACCTGAAGTAAGGTTATTGGTTGATAGATCAATAGTGCAGACAACTTCGGGTGATCTTATATTGTTTAGAGTGAATTTTTATGAAGTTATCTTTAGTTACTGCTCTATCCGCCGCTCTGGTCTCTGCCTGGGTATGTGCCGCACCGTTATCTACGAACTCTGCCACGTTCGATGAACTTCTTGCTAAAGTTCAAGGCAATCACCTCTGTCGTCTCACACTCATGACGGATTATGAGCACTGTAAGCTTATAGGTGAAGTAAATACGTTGGGTGATGATCCGGTTATTACTTCAAAATCGTTTGATACAGTAAATGCAGAAGTAGGGTATCAAGGCGATCTCGAAGCAATACTTATTAATCGTTCCAGTGACAGACCATTTACCTCGCACTTAAACGGGACGGTTCCCTCTGTGTATCTCAAAACCATAGAAGAAGTGAAAATCTTAAGTACGGGGGAGATTATCTATAACCTTTATAGAGATAATATTAACGGTGGCCCGTTCAGTAAATCTACTCAGATGTGCTTACTTAGTGATGGTGTGTTGACAGTCAATTGTGACTAGTCGAGGTGCAATTTTGGATAGGGGAGAGCCGAGACCAGTATCGGACTCGGTTCTCTTGGAAGAGGTCGTTTTGTAGAAGAGTTAATCTTGTAGAAAAGTTAGTGTTTTACAAACTCTATTTCAGGTAACTGATATTCATCCACAATCACTTTATCTGCAGCCGGCATTATCTCTGCAGAGCCTTTCACTACCATTTTACCCGTCTGGTTTACCACGTTAGTGGAAACAGTAGCGTGCTTGCGACGATCGTTAATAGCGGTTACTTCCAGCTGAACGGTCACTGTATCGCCGACTCTGACCGGACGCATAAACTTCACTTCCTGAGCCAGATAGATACCACCAGGTCCTGGCAGTTTGGTGGCCAGAGCGCAGGAAATAAGAGATGATGTCCACATACCGTGGGCAATGCGGCCTTCAAATTGTGTGGTCTTTGCAAACTCTTCATCCAGATGAACCGGATTGGTGTCACCAGAAACCTTGGCAAAAAGTACCAGGTCTTCTTCGGTCAAAGTGCGGGTGAGGGAATCAGTGTCGCCCACTTTCAATTCTGCAAAAGGAATGTTTTCCAGCTTACGCATTCTCTGTGCTCTTGGTTAGATCTTGGTTAGATCTTGGTGAGAGTTGCTTGGTTTGAACCTGTTCGTTTATCCATTGTATCAGGCGTTCAACTACTTGCTGAGCATTGACTTCATTAAACATCTCATGACGCCCGTCAGGATAGAGCTGCATTGTGACATCTTTGAGACCAGCGTTTCGTAATGCTTTTGTGAGATTCTGTTGTCCTTTTGGGTAGCTGACTGGATCAAGTTCTCCCCCCATGATTAGTGCTGGAAGGTCATGAGAAATAGCATTAAATGATTTCTGGTTTTTAAGCATTCCAGTAAAGAGTTCTTTCCACAGCTGATTACCGCAGTCAAATCCACAAAGAGGGTCACTGGCATAACGGTCGACTTGCTCTTTATCGCTGCTGAGCCAGTCAAACTCGGTTCGATTCGGTTTGAATCGGCGGTTGTAGCTGGCAAAGGTTAACTGTTTGATCATCGGGCTGTGGCCGGTTTTCCCTTGACGTATGGATTCAATACCAGCAACCAACTTACCCAGTTTCAATAACAGTGGCGGAGCAAAGTTGGAGGCGGAAAAAACAGCGCCAGCCAGTTCAGTTGAATGCTCGATGAGATAGCTCTGCAGCATATAACTGCCCATGCTGTGGCCCAGCATAATCAGTGGCAGGTCAGCGTGTCGTTTCTGAATGTCTGAAATAACACAGGCGATATCATTCACAACCAGTTGCCAGCCATTTTTGTCTCCTGAATTCAGGTCTGAAAAGTAACCTTCACCTGCCGTTTTTATACAGTCGCCGTGGCCTCGGTGATCATGAGCATAGACAATAAATCCGTTTGTATTGAGTTGTGATGCCAGAGACTGGTAACGGTTGGCATACTCTGCCATACCATGGCTGATATGAAGAACGGCTTTGGCTGTTATGTGGTCAGGTAGTTGGTCCCAACATGTTACGGGGATGCGGTGAGTGTGCTGTTGCAGAGTGAATTGCTTCATGTCAGAAAGTACCTTTTATTATTTGTTATTTTTCAATGGTAAAGAGCATACTTCAGTCAAGGTATTTTTTGCGTATCATCTATCAGGATTTTGCCGGAAATGATAATATTCTTCACCTGTTTACGTTTTTTAAAGAAAATACTGACTAACTTTACTGTACATCTTCTGTCAGTTGCTCATTAGAGTCTGTTAGCCGGATTTTGTAAGTTCATTCTTACCAGGTGGCAAGCATTTCGCTTGCCATGACGGTTGTAGTTCGTGGTAATTGATTTCGTAATGTTTCTGACATCTCTCGGGCAGTACAGGTTCATTTCTTCTTCAGAAGAGAGGAGAACTCTGTGATAAACAATGATTTCTGGCAAGACAAATACCCTGAAGGCATTCAACCCGAGATAGATACCGGACAGTATCGATCTATTCTGGATGTACTGGATTATTCTACCCGGCGGTATGCCCATAAGCCGGTGTTCAGTAATCTTGGCAAAAGTATTTCCTACTCGGAACTCTATGAGTTGAGTGGGAATTTCTGCAGCTACCTTCAAAACCATACACGACTTCGTCCAGGTGATCGTATCGCCATTATGATGCCGAACCTGCTGCAGTTTCCTGTGGCTGTTTTTGGTGCCTTAAGAGCCGGCCTGATCGTTGTTAATACCAACCCTCTTTACACCGAGAGGGAAATGGAACATCAGTTTCGTGACTCCGGAGCCAAAGCATTGGTGGTTTTGGCCAATATGGCGCATATGGCGGAAAAAGTGGTTCCTAAAACGACCATTGAAGAAGTTATTATCACTGAGGTTGGCGATCTGCTGTCACCAGTAAAACGTACAGTGATCAACCTAGCCGTGAAGTACATTAAGAAAATGGTGCCACCTTTTAATGTTGAAGGTTCAGTACCGTTTACTCGAGTGATGACGCTGGGTTCAGCTCATGCACCACAGGATATTCGTGGTGAAGGGGATGATACTGCAGTGCTGCAATATACCGGTGGTACAACCGGTATCGCTAAAGGTGCCATGCTGACTCACCGAAATATCATTGCCAATATGTTTCAGGTGAAAGCCATGGTGGCGGGTAATCTGGAAGACGGTAAAGAAATGCTGGTGGCTCCTCTGCCGCTCTATCATATCTTTGCTTTCACGGTGCATTGCATGGTGGGTATGGTAGTAGGCGCGCACAACCTGTTGATCACTAACCCCCGTGACATGAAAACCTTTATGAAAGATTTGAAAGGGCAGCCTTTCAGTATGTTCGTAGGGTTGAATACCTTGTTTGTCGGGTTAATGAACAATCCCGAGTTTCGTAAAATGGATTTCAGGTATCTAAAGAATACAGTGTCCGGTGGTATGGCCCTGCAGATGGATACAGCTGAGCGTTGGGAAAATCTGACTGGTTGTAAAGTGTGTGAAGGTTACGGTATGACTGAAACGTCACCGGTGGTGACCATCAATCCGCTGGATCGAATCAAGCTCGGCAGTATTGGTATTCCAGTACCTTCTTGTCGCCTGAAAGTGATTGACGATGAAGGTAATGACCTTGACCTTAATGAAGTCGGTGAGCTTTGTGTATTAGGCCCACAGGTTATGAAAGGTTACTGGGAAAACGAACAGGCAACCGCTGAGTCTATAGATAAAGGCGGCTGGCTTAAAACCGGGGACGTTGCTCGAATTGACGATGAAGGCTATATCACTATTGTTGATCGCAAGAAGGATATGATCTGCATTTCCGGCTTTAACGTTTACCCCAATGAGTTAGAGGATGTACTGTCTGCACATCCTGATATAACGCAATGTGCGGCTATTGGTGTCCCTAATAAAAAAACCGGTGAAGCTATTAAGGTTTTTCTGGTCAGCACTAATTCTGAATTGACCAAGGATGATGTGGTTCAGCATCTACGCAAGAATGTGACGGGCTATAAAGTACCCAAGCAGATTGAGTTTCGTGACGAGCTGCCAACCACTAATGTTGGCAAGATTCTTCGTCGTGAACTGCGGGATGAAGAATTGAGAAAATTGGCTGAGAAGTAATCCTGTTTCAAGCAGCCCGGACAGTCCACTTAATAGTTGTTGTCCGGGCTGTATAAAAAACGGTTGTGTTTAGGATGAACGCGTTATTACCTTCTACTGCTGATTTTCTTGTTTGTCTTCTTTTTTATCCGATCTGTGTCGCATGGGACGCTCACTGTAACTTTGCCAGAAACCAAGACCTGCATGATGTCCAGCCCACCAACCAAAAGCGCCCGCTGAAGTGAGTAAAAACAATCTTTGCCATGGAGATAATTCAGGTATTAATAAATGACCAAGAGTAATAGCAATACCTCCCATCACAATACTAGAAGCAGACTGGAAGGCCTCCTGAGCAGCCTCTGCTTGTCCTACTACAGGAAAGTGCCCTAATGTTGCGAAACTGATTATCGTGTTCAGATCGCCTGAAAGCACATTGCCTGAAGCCAACATTAACTGGTAATTAGAGCCATCTCTCATGACTCCTACAGGCCCAGTGTTCCATAAGGTTCTGATATCCCAAGTTCCGCTTCCAATTCCTGTGAGCCAACGCTCTATATTATCTTGATAATCAGATCCGGCTGAAATTATGGCCGGTAGAGTACCTATTCCGTCCTTAGTGAAACCGTCGAATGCAGCAATGTAGCTTTGTGAAAACTGATGTAAACCGTACTGCATCATATAGTTAGGCGGAACTGTTTGACCGTTGGTCTCTGAATGGAACATATGCCAGAATATTGAATAGAATAGGCAGAGTTGATCATCCGTTAATTCTGTTTGCTGAAGAATACGGGTTGCCCCTTCAGTTTCCATAAGCGTCATTAACGTGAACAGAATGGCATGTTGCAGCCGGACGCTGACATTCTGCCAATAAGAGGCGGAGATGGCATAGACAATACTTTCTATCGCAGCCTGAGGGATTACTCGAATCAGTTGATCGCCGTCCGTGTCATGATTATTCGCTTGAAGAGCACTCATGGAAAGTTGGTGAGCACTCTCCAGTCTGCCAAGGTCTATTACTGCAGAAATCTGTCGTAAGGCTGGAAATTCAAGTCTGGAGCCCTTGATAATAGAGGCCGTTAGATACTGCGAACTGCTGCCAGAGAATTGAGCTCTATCCATAGCCTGGCCGAACTCTTGCAAAGTAAACGTAGTCCCGCAATTCGAACATCGAAGAAATGCATAACCAGCTCCACACTGCCAGTTACTCACTTCGTATTTTTCAGGGTTATCATTGGAGCAACCGATATTTGGGCAAACAATCTTCAGTGTTGGATCAGCCTGTACCAGATGAGTGACCAGAAAAAGACTCAAGGTCAGTAAGCAGGCGGTAAGCTTTGATACGTACTCCATATTTATGCCCCTTTCAATAAGTGAGGCTAGTAGGATAGTTCGCTCTGCTTAGTTGGGGGAGCTGATTACAGAGAGGCAGCACTAAACCAAATGGAAATAAATAGATATTCCATTTTTATCTTCTAGACTCTTTTGCAAACTAATAATTCTAAGAGGTTGCAGGAAATGGGGTCTTTCAGGCGAGCCCTGGTTCGATTTCTTTTTCTGACCTGTCTTATGCTTTCTAATCCTGCCATAGGGTTGGAGTCTCCAAATGCGCTGCCTTTTGCACAGAGCGATTCGAGAGTCATCGAGTTAGGGAATTATCACCTTTATTTCAAAACCAGAAATATCAATGAGTGGTTGTTCTCTGTTGCTCAGCAGTTTGCCTTACCTATTGCCATGACGTTGCCAGGGCACCTTAGCCTTCTTGGGTTACGTTATGACTGCAGTATGACAGCCAGCATAGTCCATACAACAAGAACAATGATGTCAGTTGGTTTGCAGTATTGGGCCGCAAGTTCTTTGGCTTCAATGATGGGGGTCATTGGAAGCGATGCGTATACATTACTGCAGTTGGCAACTCAGGGAGCTATCGGCGCAGCACCATCGGCAGGGTCGGAGAGTCTACAGGTTCACCGAGATGAAACAGGGATAACTCATATTAATGTCCCCACATATCTGTATCGCCCTGATGAAATGCTTCGTGTCTGTTTTGCCATAGAGCAAATCAGTGGAATTAATCTGGTTAAGGCGGAGACACTGCCTTTCAGATCTTTTGGTAAAACAGGAGAAAGAGTTGCTAACTGGCTTGCCAGAAAACACTTCTTCAGTGCTATGCATTCTTCTGTACCTGATAGAGACGGTATTACTTTATTTGATACTGCAGGATTTTCCTATGCACAGGAACAGGTACAGCTGCCAAGCGCTGGTTTTAAAATACGCACGGCCATGAACGGTCAGCAGAGCAGTGGGGGAAGTTATCAGTACGGGAGCGGCAGCGGCCGGTCAAGACCGAGAGGGAATCAATATCATCCTAACGGTTTGGGGTACGGTGGTTGGTGGCAAGGCGGTTACGCCGGAGGAGGAGGTAGGCCTCCCCGACAACCATTCGGCCCCCCCTCTGCGAGAAGGCCCCAGAGTCTGCCATTATGGGTTGTCGCTGGTGCTCAGGGATTACAGCAGCAGCCTTTTTGGCCTGGTTACCCACCATTGCAATGGGTAGCCGTTCCTCTGCCAAATCCTGTCTCGATTATTCACTCATCAGTTGCCGTTCCACCTATTGCTACAAGCAGTAGTCCACAGGCTCAGGTAATAGAATTACCTGAAGCAATGCCTTTTTCAGTCATACTGGATGACATGGATGAAGAAGCCATGGGCCTTCTGAAAAAACTGTTTAGCGGGGTAGAGCCAAACAGCATCACTCTATATGGCAGCCATGCTCTGCGAGCTCTTTGTTTAAAAATGCACGGTAGTCACGCTGAGATTTATCCTGTGGATTGGGATTTTTTAATTACTCGCGACGGGCTTTATTCCGGTTTGAAAGAGCTTGGTATCACCAAGAGCGACTTTGATAAATTACATACTGATGATAATGATAAATCTCATACTGATGTTGGTCAGTTTCGTGCTTATGGTTTTGTTGTCAGGGATCAGAGTGATAAAGACCTGAGCTTTGGATTGAAGAGACGGCTCTTGCCTGGTGTATTTGAATCATTCAGTGTTCGTGTGATCAGAAAACAAAAGCTGATTCTGCAATTGGATTTTACCTTAGTGAAAGAAGTCCCTGTGGGAGAGAATATTTGGTTTCAGAATGTGGGATCAATAGAAACAGTGAGTGTTGATTATATTCTGACTAAAGCGGAAGAGATGAAAAAAAACAGTTTGATGGACATACCTTCTGGGGATGCTTTTCGTAAACACCACAGAAAGCTGAAAAGCTGGCTGGCACTTGAAATTCAAAAGAGCCAAATAAAAGAAGCCATGCAAGCCATCAGCAAAGAGAATTTTCAACGTCTTCAGGCACTGGTTTGGGAAGAAATACCGGCCCCTATTGTGGAATTACAATCCAAAGCATCATTCACCACAGCTGAGCCACCAGAACTTGAGCGGAAACAGCCTGAGCGGAAACAACCTGAGCGAAAACAACCTGAGCGGAAACAACCTGAGCGGAAACAACCTGAGCGGAAACAACCTGAGCAAAAACAGCCTGAGCAAAAACAGCCTGAGCAAAAACAGCCTGATTATGATGTTGTCCCTGAATCAATACCGGAAGCGTCTGCAGTAAGCGATCAACCAGTTGTGCTTCCTGAGATAGTAGAGCAGGGACTGCCAGCTTTACCTGTCACTCTGGGAGCGTTATCTGACAGAGATCTTGATCGTTTGGTCTATCAGACTGTTGTCGATTATCAGCGAAAACATCCGGATAGTTTTGTAGCGCTCGCTGGTGGCCGAGCGGTTTGGTGGCATATTTCCGGGCAGCTGACTGAAGATGATTTCGATCAGGCCCGATCGCATTGGACTGACATTGGTGGTGACTGGAATTTCGCAGTGAGAAGCCAACAAGTGGCAAGTGGTTTGCACAAGTCAATAAAGAAAATGATCCGCTTAGACAAGCGATATGATGCCGTTATATTTGAAGAACTGGATCGAGGGCCTGATGCTGAATACATACGAGTCACTTTAAAAAAACAACCCGTCCTTCATTACTCTCTGCAATATAAAAGTGATGTTACTTCTTGGAAAACAGATACTCAGGCTGATGGTGTTGTGCGAGTACTGAAGGTTCGACAGTTAGCAGAGGAAATTGTGAAAACAATTCGTGTTCTGAAATCAGCCAAAAGACCTTCTGGGTGGAAGCTCGACAAGCTGAAATCATTGGAGTCCAGATTAACACTGCTGAAAAAATACTGTCCTGAAGAGATGCTTGTAAAAAAAGCACCTGCAAAAAAGAAACCTGCCCAAAAGGTAATGAAGAAAAGAGTAGCCAGTGAGGCACCTATACGAAAGGCGAAACTTACACCTCAGCTTCGACTATTGATGAGCCTTTCTGAAGCTAAGCCAAAGCATAAAGAAAAGACAACAATTCACTTACCAGATTTAAAATCGTTACATGAGCCAACTAAATTGGGAGCCCTCTCATCAGCTGTTTTAGTTAGCTCGGATACTAAAGAATTGTTCGTCGCCCCTGAGATGGAAAAGGCTTTGACTAGAACGACTGTTGACCTGTCTCCGGAAGTAGAGAAGAGAGAGGAAGAGATTAGTTTTACGATGAAGAATCTTGATCTCGAAGAGCCGGACGAAAGAGATACGCAGATAGCTACTAGTGAACATGAGCAAGAAGACGATCTTCCGAATGAGCAAGCAGCTCATAAAAAAAGCCGTAAGAAAATTAACAAAGAGCTGAATCGAGCCAGAATAGCCAGCCAGAAAATGATGAAAAAACCCTGGCAAGAATTAAAAGGACAATTTCGAATTGAGGTTGAAAGAAAAACCACTCATTTGGAAATGCTACAGTTTTTTCTTCTTGAGAAATCCTCAGGAAAAGGTCTCTGGATGATTCTTGAACCTTTGGTTAAGGCCAGAATATCCTCTGGTATCAAATTGACTTCTGAACTGGAGAGACTGATCTGGCAGTCAGCAACTAGCAGTTCCAAGGCTCTTTTTTGGTTGGCTAATCAACATGTAAATGGAAAACTACTGAGGCCTGCTCGTCTTTCCCGACTGCTTCGTTTACATCAGGAAGGGGTGACAGAGGGGGTCGAATCAAGATTTGAATATGAAATGCGTACCGAACTGGAAGAAAAACTAGCAATATCAAGACAGGATTTATCTTCTATGGATCCGTCAGTTAAACTCTATAAAGATATCCAACAAGAATTACAGGTAGAAACGGTAACACTGGATTTTAAGAGTGACTGGGTTACTCAGTCTCTGGATTGGCAAAGAAGTGTGAGCCAAAGGCTCGATCAGATTGATAAAGGAAAGCTGATCAGTCTGGCAATATGCTCATCACTTATTGAAAACTTGCTTCTCTCGTTTGATAGAGAGCTTTTGACGCTAAAATCTTTTGCTGAGCGCAGTGAAAAAGAGTTGGCGGCAGAAGAACGTTTTCTTGGTTTATATCGAGAGTTCAATAGCTGGTTCACCGCAGTGATAGTGACAGGCGCGGGTGTTGATCGCACTCTATTGAGCACTTTAGCTGAATGGTTGACCAATAATCAGGGGTTAGCTCTGGTTGCAGCCCTGTCACGGTTTCCTGAAACCCAGTTCGAGAGTCCTCAATTACTGAATTTCCTTGGCTCCAGTAGTTGGGTTGAAGGGATAAAATTAAATAAGTGCGTGAACTGTAATAGCTTGAGTTTTTTATTTCAGACAGGACATAATTCTGAATGGGAGAATGGGCACCCCGAAAGTGAATGTGATGATCCGTGGTGTGTTTCATATCTGTGTATTAGGTGCCATGGTGAGATAAAAACCTGTAAATGCGGGGTTGTGCTTTTGGATGGCTTTCTCGATAGATATGTTCGTAACGAGTTATTGAAGAATTTGCCGAAAAAGTTTGAAAAACCGGATTGGCAGAGAGTATCTGAATTACTGCTTGTAGAAGCATTTAAGCTCTGGGAAACAGGCTACCCACAAATGTCTATGGCTCTGGTCGAACAGGTGCTTCAACAAGAAGGTATATCACTGAGTCGTTCGGAGATGAACAGTAAGCGTATACGCTGGTTTATCGAATTTGAACTTGGTAACGACCCTCAAAAACTTAAACAGCTTCAAACTATTCTTCAGGTCAGGCCAGAGTGGCAAGGGGTAATGGCGGAATTTTAGCCCGACAGCTGATACAACTTTGGATAATGGCTTAGTCTTTTTTCCAGGGATTTCAGAAAAGCCTCAACTCAACAGGTATAATGCTCGCTTTTGCCCATTTTCTGGAGAATTGAGTGTCCGGTCGCAATGACTTACGCAGTGCCATCAGCCAGTGCATGATCAGGGATCGCTTCCCCATTAGCAGACAACTTCAGCGTCTCAAAAGTAACGATGAAGATGGGCTGAGCAGGCTGCAGGGCCGGATTGACCGCTCTACGGAAAGAGCTTCTGCCCGCCTCTCTGCTATCCCGGAGATTGAATACAATCAGGCGCTTCCTGTCGTTGAACGTCGTGAAGAAATCCGAAAAGCTATTGAGAATAATCAGGTTGTTGTTATTGCTGGTGAGACCGGCTCCGGTAAAACTACGCAGTTGCCGAAAATTTGTCTGGAGGCGGGGCGAGGGGTTTTTGGCCTGATTGGTCACACCCAGCCTCGTCGTCTGGCTGCTCGATCTGTTGCCGGCCGAATAGCAGAAGAACTGAAAGTGCCTATGGGCGAGCAGGTCGGTTACCAGGTACGTTTTACCGACCATGCTAATGAAAAAACGCTGGTCAAATTGATGACTGACGGTATTCTGCTGGCCGAAATACAGAATGATCGTTTTTTGAGTCGTTACGATACCATCATTATTGATGAAGCTCATGAGCGCAGTCTGAACATCGATTTTCTGCTGGGCTATCTAAAGATTCTGCTCCCAAAACGTCCTGATCTTAAACTGATTATTACCTCTGCGACCATCGATGTTGACCGGTTCTCGAAACACTTTAATAACGCTCCGGTTATTGAAGTCACTGGTCGAACCTATCCGGTAGAGCTGGAATACCGGCCGATGGAAGATATGGAACTGGAAGGACGGGACGCTGACCAACGACTGCAGCAGGGTATTCTTTCAGCATTACGGGAAATTGAAGACAGTGAACGTTCAGGGCAGGGACCAACCCTGGGTGACGTTCTGGTTTTCCTCAGTGGTGAACGTGAAATCAGGGAAACGTCAAAGTTTCTAAAAGATGCCAAGCTCAGAGACACTGATATCCTGCCGCTCTATGCCAGATTGTCCGCAGCTGAACAGAATCGCATCTTTCAAACAGGCTCTGGTCGTCGAGTTATTCTCTCCACTAACGTCGCTGAGACCTCACTGACAGTTCCGGGAATTCGTTATGTGATTGATCCGGGTACGGCCCGAATCAGTCGTTACAGTGTTCGTTCTAAAGTTCAACGATTGCCTGTTGAGGCTGTTTCCCAGGCTTCTGCCAATCAGCGTAAAGGTCGTTGTGGCCGAGTGGCTGAAGGTATCTGCTATCGACTTTACTCTGAAGAAGACTTCCTTGGTCGAACCGAATTTACTGACGCTGAAATTTTAAGAACCAGTTTGGCTGCCGTTATTCTGAAAATGCTTCAAATGGGTTTGGGGGATGTTGCTGCATTTCCGTTTGTGGATGCTCCCGACGAGAAAGCCGTTAACGACGGTTTTAAACTGCTTCAGGAACTGGGAGCCGTTGATGATAAACGTCGAATGACCCGTGTCGGTCATCAGCTTTCAAAGCTTCCGGTCGATCCTCGCATGGCTCGTATGCTGGTAGAAGCACACACAAACAATGCACTGAATGAACTGCTGATTATTGCCTCTGCATTGGCAATTCAGGACCCAAGGGAACGACCTGCAGAGAAGCAGCAGGCAGCAGATCAGAGACATCGGGAGCATTTCGATGATGATTCTGATTTTATCGGCTTTGTTAACCTATGGAATATCTACGAAGAACAGCGCCAGAATTTGTCTCAGAATCAGCTGCGAAAATACTGTAAGCAGCAGTTCCTGTCGTTTATGCGAATGAGAGAGTGGCGAGACCTACACCGTCAGTTATCATTGGCCTGTAAAGACATTGATTTGAAGGTAAATGATGAACCCGCCAGCTACGATGATGTTCATAAATCTCTGTTGGCCGGTCTGCTTTCTCATTTAGGTAATAAGGATGATGAGGCCGATTATATGGGCGCCAGAAACCGTCGTTTCTGGTTGTTCCCGGGGTCAACGTTATATAAGCGGAAACCCAAATGGATCATAGCCTCGGAGTTGGTAGAAACCTCCCGCCTGTTTGCTCGTACCAGTGCCAAGATTGAGCCGGAGTGGATTGAATCGTTGGCGGATCATCTGGTTAAGCGTAACTATTTTGAACCTCATTGGGAGAAGAATCGAGCCCAGGTGGTTGCTTTTGAACAGGTCATTCTTTATGGCCTGATTATTGTGGCTCGTCGTCGTATCAGCTACGGAGCCATTGATCCGGTCGTGTCTCGTGAGATTTTCATTCGAGAAGCGTTGGTCGAAGGTCATTTTCGCTCAAAGGGTAAGTTCCAGAAGCATAACCTTGACCTGATCGGTGAAGTGGATGAGCTGGAAGCCAAGTCCCGTCGCCGCGACATCTTAGTCGATCCGGAAACCCTTTATCAGTTCTACGATGAGAGGCTGCCAGAGAATATTTTCAACGGTGCCGGTTTTGAGAAGTGGCGCAAGGATGTTGAGCAACAGGATGTCAACTTGCTGTACCTCACCAAAGAATATTTGATGAAACACGATGCAGGTGAGATTACGGAAAACAAATATCCGGATCGCCTGCGTTGGGAAGGACTTGAGTTACCATTGACTTACCACTTTGAACCGGGAGCTGTAGATGACGGGGTTACCCTGACCTTGCCAGTTCAGGCTCTAAGGCTCCTGCCAAAGCATCGGTTGGAATGGCTGGTGCCAGGCATGCTTTATGACAAATGTGTAGCGATGGTACGGAATCTACCCAAGGCTACACGTAAGAATTTTGTACCCGTGCCGGACTATATCAAAGGTGCGTTGGAGTCTATGTCCATCTGCGATGAACCATTGACTGATATTCTTGGACATCACTTGCATCGTATGTCGGGCACACGAGTTCTTGAAGAACAATGGAATGACGAAGGTCTGCTGGATCATCTGAAAATGAACTTCAGGCTGATCGATGAAAACGGCACGCTGTTGGGGCAAGGTCGTGACCTGACACATTTGAAAGAGAAGTTTGGTAAAGAGTCGGAAGACAGTATGCGTCGGTTGACCGACAGTTCACTGGAACAGCAAGGTCTGAAAGACTGGAGTTGTGGTGACCTGCCTGAAGAGATTACTCGAAAGGTAGGTGGTCTTGTGTTGAAAACCTATCCGGCACTGGTGGATCAAAAAGACTCTGTCGCGGTAAAACTGTTTGAAGATAAGGGCATGGCTGATTCGGTGAATCGAAACGGTCTGACCCGGTTGTTTCGCTTCAAGCTCTCCGTTCAGCTGAAGTTTGCACTGAGTCGCATGAAGAACCTTAAACAGATCAAACTCTACGCTACTGGATCACTACAGGCGAAAGCACTGGAGGAGGACATCCAGTCTTTCCTTATTTCAGAAATTTTTGTTCGAGAGCCAGCGGAGTGGCCAAGAAATCAACAGGACTTTAAGAATCTGATTGAAAAGCGAAAAGGTGAAATTGTGCCTTTTGCTGAAGATATCGATAATCTATTGCTGGATATCTTCAAGCGGGTTCATATCATCAATAAAAATCTGAAAGGTAAGATTGCCTTTGATCAGGCGTTTTCTCTTTCGGATATCAAACAGCATCTTTCCACACTGATTTACCCGGGTTTTCTCTCTGATGCCGGGAATGAATGGCTGAGACATTACCCTCGTTTTATTCAGGGAATAGAAGTTCGACAGGAGAAACTGGCCGCTCAGGTCAATAGAGACAGAGCCTGGACAGAAGAGTTGACCAATCTTTATAAAGCTTGGGAAAATCGTAAAGAGATTCATCAAAAGCATAAAATTGTGGACAGTAAGCTGGTGTTCTATCGCTGGATGCTGGAAGAGTACAGAGTGTCACTCTTTGCTCAGAAGTTAGGAACTCGTTTCCCGGTATCGGATAAACGCCTTAGAAAGCTCTGGGCTGAAATTCAGGAAATTTAAATTATTTGGCAGATAAACAGCAGGTAAATGCGTACAAGTGAATGGTTAATCAGTCATCTTCTCAGCTACGGCAGGAAGATGACGATTAGACTCGTGTGCCCAAATGTTTATGCTTGGAGTTGTTGATCTATGATTGAAAAATACCTCCATTATTTTTTGGCCAGCCAGGTCGACGAATGTTTAAGTATACTTATCGCCTTATTGAGGTATAAGTCACATAATCTAGTGTTACGCGCTCTTCTATAAGACGAAAAACAGGTAAATATCGATAGAACGGTTCTTTCCCGGTGGAAAGAGATTGCTGTGACATGGCATGAAGTTGAGTGGTTGCGGCAATAGCAGTTGATAGTGCAGTCAACGGGGTGATTTTTTCATAGAGGTAAAATTCGATTAAAGTGATGAAAAGATAATAGACCCGTTATAACAATATAATTTTTTTTATGGCAATTTCACTTTAAATAAATGGTTGTATGATTCGATTTTCAATTGAAATTGATGGGCAATCTCATTATGCAAGTGAGTGGTTTATTTGTGGTTTTCTTGTTCTTTCTGTCTGGATTATCAATTGCATGAAGTAGGCTTTGATTTAGTAGATTCAGTTGCGGCCGTTAAACCTGCATACTGCTATTGAGTGAGATAGGCTATGAAAAGATTCGTTTGGCTGCTTATGGTAATACTGATTTCCGGACTAGGTTATACCATTGCCAATGATATTGACCTTCCAGAAGAGTTCGAGGAATTTACTGAAAGCTTTGAAGACTATTTTGATGGTGATGAAACCGCTTTCAATGAAACAGAAGATGACTATGACTGGCAACAAGTTGATTCTGACGGTTCTTCCGAATAAAATCAGGAGTACCTAGAAGAGCAGTGATTTGATTTGTTAGCTGTTTGAGAGCTTTATAGTGCTGAATAGATGTCACATATCTAAAATTGAATTTTATTTTTTAAGTTAAACCCTGAAACACTCTCCCTTTAGTGCTCTCCTTTTAATGCACCCTGAAGTTAACAGACGGCCGTTCAGGCTTATAAAAAGTCAATTATTGAAAGAACAGACAGTGAGAGTCACGGTTGTGACTCGCTCCCAGTATGGCTTTCAGCCAAAGCTGAAATTCAAAACAACGTTTGTGTCTTTGATTTTGCCTATGCCTATGCCTATGCCTATGCCTATGCCTATGCCTATGCCTATGCCTATGCCTATGCCTATGCCTATGCCTATGCCTATGCCTATGCCTATGCCTATGCGAGGTCTACTTGTTTTCAGGTTCCTGTCGTCAAACAACCTATATAGATAGAGAAAAGCAATGTCAGATAACTGCCAGCTTTTATATAAAGGGTTAAAGTTGCTGGAAAATTTGACGAAACAGTAATTTAGACCTTAACTGAATTAATAAGTAATCGTTTATTTCATTTTGTATTTATTCAGAGCTGTTAATTCGCATTGATTTGATGACAAGGATAGTCGTTACAATGGAAGCAGCAGATCAGGTACTGATCATTGATGACTCGCAACAAAGACGTCATGATTTAAGTACCATAATCGAGTTTATGGGGTATCACACCAAAGCTATTAGTTCAGCTTACTGGGAAGATGCCATCAACGAATCCGACCAGCACAATTTCTGTGCTCTCTTCCTCGGTGACTATCTGCAAGCAGAGAATTCCATGCAGGCAATGGTTGCTCGAATTCAGTGTTGGAGTGGTGGTGTTCCTGTTATCAGGATTTCCGAGCCTCTGCCTGAGAACCTTCAATCTTCGCTTCGCCGTCAGGTTATTGCCAGAATTGACTGGCCTTGTAATCGTAACCAGCTGCTTTCCTGCCTGCATTATGGCCAGGTATATAAAGAGCAATGGCGTCACCTTCATAACACCGGCATGAATCAACAGGTTGAACTGTTTAAAGGGCTGGTGGGTAAAAGTGACAAGATGCGTAAAGTCAGGGCTGATATGGCTCAAGTGGCCGACAGTGATGTCAATGTTATGGTGACTGGCGAATCTGGTACCGGCAAAGAACTGGTCGCACGAAATCTTCATGAGCATTCAAGTCGTAGGGATATGCCTTTTGTACCTGTTAACTGCGGTGCGATTCCAAATGAGTTACTGGAAAGTGAACTTTTTGGTCATGAAAGAGGATCGTTCACTGGTGCAGTGCAGACAAGAATCGGTCGATTTGAACTGGCTCATGGCGGCACATTATTCCTTGATGAAATTGGTGATATGCCTCTGCATATGCAAGTGAAACTGCTACGTGTGCTTCAGGAAAGAACCATTGAGAGAGTAGGTGGATCAGGGCAGATACCCGTGGATGTCAGAATCATTGCCGCCACCCATAAAAATCTGGCGGAAATGATAGAAGCGGCAGAATTCAGAGAAGATCTCTACTACCGACTGAATGTTTTCCCCATTGAAATGCCAGCTTTAAGAGAGCGCCCGGAAGACATTCCGCTGATTCTCAATGAATTGGTCGGTGCAATGGAGAAACAGAACCGTGGATCAATTCGTTTAAGCTCTGCCGCCATTCTGTCACTCTGTCGTCATGAGTGGCCTGGCAACGTCAGGGAAATGTCGAATTTGTTGGAACGGTTAGCCATTATGTATCCATATGGCGTGGTCGGAGTTCAGGATTTACCACAAAATTTCCGACACATGGAAATGCTCGATGATGACGATGGTGTTGCTGAACTGTTTCCGGACAGCATTCAACCGGCGGGACATGGAAAAGTTGATGATTTGGCGATTTTGCCAGTAGGCGGCATTAATCTGAAAGAATTTCTAACTCGACTGGAAAAAAGCTTGATTCAACAAGCATTGAGTGACTGTAATAGTGTCGTCGCCAGAGCTGCTGATAAACTGCAAATTCGCCGTACAACGCTGGTTGAGAAAATGCGAAAGTATAGTTTGCAGAGATACGAAGAAACTATGCGTTGATCGTTTTTTCGTCAAGTACCTGACGAAAAATAAAAAAGGCCGTAAGCGAAAGCTTACGGCCTTTTTTATTATCTGAAATTTTTTAAACATAAATATAACGCTTTGCTGAATTTTTCTCCTGCCTTTGTGAAAAGTCATCGTTCATCTGTTTTGAAATTAAAATCAGACTACGCGACAGAAAATTAATAACTTTAGTGATGGTTTTTGATAATAATTTTAGTGTTATAAAATCGTCGTTTTAATTTTCTTGATACTAAAAATAAAAAAAACGCCAAAAATATCGCGTATTTTCAATTTCTGAAAAATAACTTACGACAATAAATCGTCACTATAAGATGACACTGTCAATTAATTCACTAAACACTTTCCAAAGAAACGACAGAAGATGCCTTTACTTTGACTTATGGTTTGGCGTCGTCAAAAAAACATCATGTCAGACAAATAACACGAAATTTAAAATTATATATAAATCAGTAAGTTACAGATAGTTTTGGGTCTTCGGTCAATTTTGTGCCACATCGTAACTCTGACAGCATCGAAAAAAATAGACCTTCACAGAATTGGCACGGCTCTTGTATATATAAAGTAGGTACGAAGTTGAGTTGTTAAGAACAGGCATAAAGAGAAGTAAGCAAATTCTATTGGCCATTTTAAAAGCTGAAAACCATGAACTCATCAACAAAACAAATTATTGCAGTTGCCGGGTGTAAAGGGGGAGTAGGTAAGACACTGGTCGCAGTAAACCTGGCATTATCTTTATCAAACAACGGAAGACGTGTGGTACTGATGGATGGGAACCTTGCTGTTCCCGATGTTGGCATCAGTTTGGGTTTAGAAAAGAATATTGATGTTACAAAACGGTCGTCTGATGAAGATATTTCAAGTTACATCAAACAAGGCCCATCAGGTATTAAGGTTCTTACACCATTAGGTCAGCCTATCTGGAGAGAAAAAATAGAGACAGGTCAGGCTATAGAGATGATTGATAGCCTCGAATCACTGGCTCCATCACTTGATACTCTCGTTATTGATACGGCACCAGGTTTGGCACCCGACAATATTGCCTTGATTCAGGCAGCAGGTGAAATACTGATTGTTCTGAATCAGGAAGTTCTTTCATTACTCGACTCTGTACGTTTAATTCGATTGCTTTATAGGGAGTTTGGAGTACGTCGTTTTAATATCATCGTTAATGCGGTTACCAACCGTCGTTACGGTTCTAATCAGTTTGAACGGTTGCAGAGCCATTTGAGTGATGAAGTTGCGATCATTCTTCGTTATCTGGGAGCGGTTCCCTTTGATAAAGCGGTAGCGGAATCGTTGTCCAAACAGACTGCATTACTGGAGTCGAGTCCGGACTGTCGGGCATCAAAAGCTATTAACAGGGTTGCCCATCAAATTATGGCAGCACCTGTGACACCACCAAGAGGCCGTATCGAATTCTTTTTACCATCACGAATCAGTGAGAGGACTTAACCATGGATGCTACTGCACAAGGAATTAAAGTCATAAAAGGCGTTCCAGTGAATGAAACACCGGAAGAGCGAGTAGCCAGGAAAAAATTTCAGACTGAAATGGTTGAAACTCACAAAGGGTTGGTTAAAAGAATTGCGAACCATCTTGCTGCGCGTATGCCGCCCAGTGTTCAGATTGATGACCTGGTTCAGTCAGGCATGATCGGTTTGCTGGAAGCTGCAGGTAAATATGACGCCACTAAAGGTGCGAGTTTTGAAACCTTTGCCGGTATCCGTATTCGTGGTGCCATGCTTGATGAAATTCGTAAAGGTGACTGGGGACCTCGTTCTGTATACAGAAACAGTCGTAAGGTTACCGAGGCAGTTCAGAAGGTTGAATCCAAACTGGGGCGTGATGCCCGTGACGCTGAAGTAGCAAAAGAGCTGGAAGTTAACCTCAACGAGTTTTATACCATGCTCAGCGACCTCAGAGGCTGCCGATTGTTCAGCTTTGAAGAGCTGTTTGATAGTGAAGAATCCAGAATGCAGGCACGTTCTGGAGATCGTGGTCCATCCGCCGACATACAGGAAGAGAAGTTCAAGTATGCACTGGTGGAAGCCATTGAGAAGCTGCCTGAGCGGGAAAAACTGGTTCTGATGCTCTATTACGATGAGGAGATGAACCTGAAGGAAATTGGCAAGGTACTGGGAGTCAGTGAGTCCCGTGTCAGTCAAATCCATTCCCAGGCTGCTGTAAGACTGAGAGCAAAACTGCAAAACTGGCTCAGATAACTCTCAACTGCCTGCTGCGTCGACGCTCAGCAGGCAGATATTCCACTTTGCTTACCTGTATGAATCACGAGCTCTCAACCCGTGCCGAAGTGTGCTGTATACATTTCGACGCAAGAAAGTGCTTTTTATATAGTCTAATGCAGTGAATATTAACTTTTTTGCTTCGTATTGTTCCAAACGGCTGGGTCCAGGCTCCATATACTTTTTTATTAAGTAGTCTTATAACGGACCTGACTTCATATGAAATGGAATTCTTATCTGGCAGGCTTGCTGTTTGCCATTTTCTGTAGCTTTACTTTTGCTCAGGAAGCTCCCGTCAACATCAAGAATGTTGTAACTATTAATACTCATCAGGCAAAACGACTCCATGATCTGGGTGCCCTGTTTATTGATGTTCGGCCTCTGGAACAGTGGAAGTGGGGACGAGTAGATAACTCTCACAGTTTGGATTTGAGAGCCGGCTTCAGGCAGTTGTTTATGCCTGGTACCCTGGACAAGAAGACGCCAATCGTGATCTACGGTAATAGCACTTACCATATGCGTGGAGCCATCGCCAGCTACCTTGCTGCGCTGTGGGGTTATCAGAGAGTGTTCTTCTTCAGGGATGGGTACTATTCATGGCTTGCTCTGGATTATCCAGTGACTTTAAAGTCAGATGTTGAAGAAGAGGTAATAAGTTACAAGCCGAAATCAGAAGATAAACTGGAGCTAACGGATACTCATCTGTTTTCTGCCTTTAAAGAATAAAAAATAAAGAATAAAAAATAAAGAATAAAGAATAAAGAATAAAAAAGGGGCGTCAGTTTTTTAACTGACGCCCCTTTTTCATACCTGACGATCAGGTTGTTTTATTTTCAACTTTGTCGAAAACAAAACAACCGACCAGTGCTACACCAATAAATCCGGCGATGAAAATCGCTGGCATGGCCGCATAGCCCAGAATGGTCCATATAATGGATTCAAGTGCACTCATAACGTTCTCCTTACCAGCCTTCTACGCCGTGCATTTCAGGCAGCTGATGAGCAATACCTTTATGACAGTCGATGCATGTTTCACCAGTAGCCGGTGTTTTATCGTCACCGCGTAATGCTGTCTGGTGAATACGAGCGGCACGAGAAGACTGCTCTGAAAAGTCCATAAATTCAAAGTTGTGGCAGTTACGACACTCCTGTGAATCATTGGCTTTCATCCGAGCCCACTCACGATCGGCCATTTCACGACGATGGCTAAGGAATTTGTCACGAGTATCAATCTTGCCGGTGATCTTGCCCCAAACCTCTTTACTGGCCTGAATTTTACGGATCATCTTGGCTGTCCAGTCTTTAGGGACGTGACAGTCAGAGCAGATTGCACGAACGCCGGAACGGTTGTTGTAATGAATCGTAGATTTATACTCTTCATACACATTGTTCTTCATTTCATGGCAACCAATGCAAAATTCTTCCTGGTTGGTTGCTTGCATGCCAGTGTTAAAGCCACCCCAGAATACAATGCCGGCAACAAAACCAAAGGCCAGAATCACACCCAGTGATATTCTGGCGGCTGGTTTGGTCAGCAGCTTAAAATAACGTTTGTAGAAAGGTTCCCTGTTCATAATCTCTTCTCCAGTGTTCCTATATAGCAGCTCAAGGCTGTTTACTTCAGAGAGTCAACAGGTTCAAATTTGTTTTCCTTCAGCGGCTTTGCATCCGCCTGAGGTACGTGGCACTGAACACAGAAATAACGGCGAGGAGCAACATCCGCCAGTTGCTTTTCATTGCGGTCAGTAAAGTGGGTCACACTGATACGGGTAGCGCCCCACTTGCTGGCATTTTTCCAGCTATGACAACGCAGGCAGCTGTTTACATTTTTGTTAGTGTCATAGCCACGAATAGCATGGGGGATCAGTGGTGGCTGTTGAATAAAATCACGTTTTAATAGAGTGTCACTTTCTCTAACTTTCTTGAGGGCTACTGCTGGTGACTCAATGGACAGTTTAAGTTCATCACTGCGAAGGGAGCTGAGGCCACCCATTTCACTAGCGCTGACAAGGCCTGTAAACAGGGTTGCCATCGTGAAAGCTATTACTTTTTTCATGCTCATGTTCAAATATTTCATGGCAGTTTCTCCGCCTAAATGGCAAAACTCGAAATCAATCTCTCGCCGCAACATCAAGGGCTGTGGTGTTGATTCGGTATTCAAAAACGTCTTGTTCACAGACATCGATACAGCGACCACAACGAGTGCAATCGCTGGTTTTCAGAACAGGGCCGAAGCCTTTTTTCTCTTTCAAAGCCAGAGGTAGAATCTGAGGCTCCGGGCAGACCGAGTAGCAGTCCATGCAGCTTGCGCCGTTTCCGTAAGGAAACGACATTGGCTTAGTGTCTTGCTGATTCCTTCCTTGTTTGCGTCCATGGCGACATACCTCTGATCAATCGTGTGCTCGTTATGTTTTGGTTATCTACTTCTGTCGTAAAATGTCGTAAAACTAAAAAACCCTGTTCTACGGCCTGAACCCTTCGGTTGCAGGCCGCTCGATCTCCTTTGTCAGACCTTGACGATCTTGACCGCGCACTTCTTGTAATCTGCTTCTTTGGACAACGGATCAGTGGCATCAAGAGTAAGCTTGTTGATCAACTGATTGGCGTCAAAGAACGGCATGAATACCAGTCCTTTAGGTGGACGGTTACGACCACGGGTTTCGATACGACTGCGTACTTCACCTCGACGGGATATAATCTTGGCTTCCATACCTCGACTTAGACCGCGCTCTTTGGCATCTTCCGGGTGCATGAAGATCACAGCATCCGGGAAGGCACGGTAAAGTTCAGGTACACGACGGGTCATGCTGCCGGTGTGCCAGTGTTCGAGAACACGACCGGTAGACAGCCACAGGTCATACTCTTCATCCGGAGATTCGGCAGGTGCTTCGTAAGGCAGTGCGAAGATCCAGGCTTTACCATCTTTTTTGCCGTAGAAGCTGACTTCTTCGCCGGCTTTAACGTATGGGTCATAGCCTTCTCGGAAACGCCACAGGGTTTCCTTGCCATCGATTACTGGCCAGCGAAGACCACGGGTCTTGTGGTACATGTCGAATGGAGCCAGGTCGTGTGCTTTACCACGGCCGAAGGTGGCGTATTCTTCGAACAGACCTTTATGAACGTAAAAACCGAAGTCATCACTTTCCTGATTCATTCGACCCTTGAATTCGGACATTGGGTACTTGTCGACCTGTCCATTCTTGTACAGAACGTCAAACAGGGTTTTGCCACGTAAGTGAGGTGCTTTGGCCAGCAGAGCGTCAGACCATACTTCTTCTACCTTGAAGCGCTTGGCAAATTCCATTAGCTGCCACACATCAGAGCGAGCTTCACCCTGAGGAGGCACTTGCTGATACCACAACTGGGTGCGACGTTCAGCGTTACCGTAACCACCTTCCTTCTCTACCCACATAGCGGTTGGCAGAACCAGGTCAGCAGCCTGTGCAGTGATGGTTGGGTATGGATCAGATACGACGATGAAGTTGTCCGGGTTACGGTAACCTGGCAAACCTTCTTCGTTCATGTTCGGAGCGGCCTGCATGTTGTTGTTACACATCACCCAGTAAGCGTTCAGCTTGCCGTCTTTCAACATGCGATTCTGCTCAACAGCGTGGTAGCCGACTTTCGCGGGGATAGTGCCTTCTGGTAGTTGCCAGATTTTCTCAGCGTAATCGCGGTGCTTCTTCTTCTTAACCACCATGTCCGCTGGCAGACGGTGAGAGAAGGTGCCCACTTCGCGAGCGGTACCGCAAGCAGAAGGCTGACCGGTCAGGGAGAATGGACCGTTGCCTGGTTCGGAGATCTTGCCGGTCAGGAGGTGGATGTTATAAACAATGTTATTCATCCATACGCCACGGGTGTGTTGGTTCATACCCATGGTCCACAAGGACATGACTTTACGCTTTGGATCTGCGTAGAGCTTGGCCAGCTCAATCAGGTTCTCGGCAGGAACACCGGAAATTTCGGTCGCTTTCTCAACAGTGTATTCGCTGACGAACTTGGCGAATGCAGCGAAATCAATTTCTTTGGAACCACCTTTACCGGGGTTCTTTGCTTTCTGCTCAAGCTCGTGTTCCGGACGCAGACCGTAACCGATATCGGTGACGCCCAGACGGAAGTGAGTGTGCTTCTCAATGAACTCTTTATTGATCGCATCGTTCTGGATCAGGTAATTACAGATGAAGTTACCGATGGCCAAGTCAGACTGTGGCGTAAAGATGATTGAGTTGTCAGCCAACTCGAAAGAGCGATGCTTGAAGGTAGACAGTACTGCTACCTTTACATGGTCGTTAGACAGTACACGATCAGTGATGCGGGACCAAAGAATCGGGTGCATCTCTGCCATGTTAGAACCCCAGAGTACAAACGCATCTGAGTGTTCAAAGTCGTCGTAGCAACCCATTGGCTCATCGATACCAAAGGTACGCATGAAGCCACCTACCGCAGAAGCCATGCAATGACGAGCGTTAGGGTCAATGTGGTTAGAACGGAAGCCAGCCTTGTATAGCTTGGACGCCGCGTAACCTTCCATGATGGTCCACTGACCGGAACCGAACATGCCAACTGGAGGCATTTCGTCAGAGTTGCGTGTATCTTTCAGGGCTGCCTTCCATTTCTCAGCCATGATGTCGAACGCTTGATCCCATGTAATTGGAGCAAACTCACCGTTCTTGTCGAACTTGCCGTCTGTCATACGTAACAGGGGAGTCTGTAAACGATCCTTGCCGTACATGATCTTGGACAGGAAGTAGCCCTTGATGCAGTTCAGACCTTTGTTTACTGGTGCTTCAGGGTCACCCTGAGTAGCAACAACCTTATTATCCTTGGTGCCGACTAATACAGAACAACCAGTACCACAGAAGCGACAAGGAGCCTTATCCCAATGGATATCAGTGTCTTTGCTGCTGGTAATCAGATTCGTGGCGGAAGCGGTAGTGCTGATGCCCGCTGCTGCTGCGGTGGCGGCCACAGCACTGTTTTTTATAAAGTCTCTACGACTTTGTTCTAGCTTCATAGATTTCACTCCTGATGCGTATAAACCAGAGCTGAGGACACAACCCCCTCGGCAACGCTGATTTCTGAAATTCGATCGACCATGATTCTTTCATCTGGCATTTCTTCTACGGTCACGACCATTTTTCCTTCCGGATTTTTGTCGTGTACCTCAACGCCAGGCATGTCATTCAATCTCTGTGCTACTTCTTTCATGCGATTTGGCATGGCACAAACCACCAAACCTGAAATGGCACAGACTTCGGTTTTGGTGACATGGCTATTAGCATGAGCGGTTGACGGTTGTTTCATTGTTCTGGACTCAATCGGTTGTCAGGTTGTTGATACACATGATTTTTCTGCTCACGACTGCTTCATTGTCAGAGCTTGTACCGGACAATCTGTAATACACTCGCCGCAGCCAGTGCATAAATCGTTGTCGAGCTGTGGCTGGGCGATACCTCCTGGTTTAAGTTGAAAGCTAATAGCCTCAACTTCACAGGATTCCTGACAGCTTCGACAGAACACTTTGTTACTCGCCAGACACTTGTCTGTTATTTCCGGAAGCTGTCGCCAGGGGGTATCAGTAAGAATCAATGCCTTGTGATCACAGGCATCAACGCACTGTTCACAAAAGGTGCAGTATCCCTTGTCGTAATCTGCTTCAGGAAAACCACCGCTACCACTGACCAATAAGCCGGTTTCGCATTGCTCAATACAGTCATTGCAGCGACGACACTGGTCAACGAACAAAGACTCGTTAATACTCCATGGCGGGCGCAATGTGTCGGAATCGGAGATTCGACCTCTGAGAAAATGTCTGCGTGATGCCAATGGTGTTTGGGTCATGTTGATCGTGATGCTGTTCAGTGTCGGGTGAGTAAATTACTTGGGTCAGGGGCAGAAGATTTATCTGTAAAAACATCTTCCTAACCAGTCTTTGATGCTGATATTAACGATTAATAAACGCTTCGAAACCCCTTGGAAACGACAGAGTTAGAGCATTATTCAAACCGAGTACCTATTCAGGGGAATAGGGTTTTATTTTGAGCTTTGAAAGCATTGGCTTTTCTGGAACTTTAGTATCTCTTTACATTGGGTTGGCTCATGCCATCACTATTTAGAGGTACGGGAATAAATCGGCAGGAGGTTTGATCTGAATCAAATAAAAATGAGGATATCGCTGCATCAGAAAGCTTTGGCAGCCATCAGTGCTGTTTGCCTGCTGGCTTTGATCAGTATTGCTTCGTCGCTATGGTTTGCCGCGTCGACAGAAAATGATGCGGCTGCTATCAATGTTGCAGGATCTCTTCGAATGCAGTCCTGGCGGTTAACTGAGCAAGTATTGATTCCGGAGCTGGTCAGTGAAGAAGCATTATTGAAGCTGATAGATATCTACGATAACAGCATTAATTCTGACTCCCTGAAATGGCTGATGAATCGAAGCGATGAGTTGGGACAGCACTATCGATCGGTTCATTCTGAGTGGCAGCAGGAAATTAGACCCTTGCTTATGCATCCGGAGGGGCGGAAATCGTTTATCAAGCGGGTTCCGAACTTTGTGGATAACATTGATGTGATGGTTAAAGTGCTTCAGTCAGATTCAGAGAATAAGCTGAAAAATCTGGTTGTGGTGGCTATCGGAACCTTGTTGGGTATTCTGATTATTGGTTTCTTTACTATTCGATTTATTCGTAAACATTTATTGAAACCGATCAGTGATCTGGGTATAGCTTCCCGGATGGTCAGTATCGGCCATTTCAACGATATTGAACTGCCTTACCGAAGAAATAATGAGCTGGGTCAGCTGACTCAGGCTTTCAGTGATATGTCTACAGATTTGTCCAGACTTTATGATCATCTTGAAGATCGAGTTGCTGAAAAAACAGAGGCGTTGGCCACGTCAAATAAAGCGCTTGAACTGCTCTATACCGCTTCACACCATCTTTCTCGTACCCCATACGACAGTCTTTTTGTTTCTTTAATGCTTAAGGATTGGCAGTTGCTGTTGAAGCTGGACTCATGCCACCTCTGTCTGTCAGGAGTCGCGGACAGTTTCAGGTTGCAGAAGATCTCTCTGGTGGAT
Organism: Oceanospirillales bacterium; assembly: GCA_004762125.1. GTDB lineage: Bacteria > Pseudomonadota > Gammaproteobacteria > Pseudomonadales > Endozoicomonadaceae > Endozoicomonas_A. The sequence continues at coordinate 92,669 of SIHQ01000002.1, forward strand.
GATATTCAACCCTGTCACGCCAGTAGTTGTAATGATTGCATTCATGGCCGTAAAGAAGCGCCTGAAGGGCGTCAGCTAAAGCAGTTTAATCTTTCAGCAGAAGATCATTATTTTGGTTTTCTGCGTATTTCTACTCTCTGCGATCAGGTACTCAGTGAGGAAAGCCAACGCTGGTTGCAGACCTTTGCTGATATAGTGGCGACTTCTCTGTATCAAAGCACGGTTAAAACCCAGCAACAACGTCTGCTGTTAATGGAAGAAAGAGCTGTTATTGCCCGTGAGCTACATGATTCTCTGGCTCAGGCGTTGTCGTATCAGAAGATTCAAGTCGTACGACTGAAGAGGAAATTGGCCAAAACCGACGTGTATGCAGAAATGGAAGGGGTTTTAAATGAACTTCAAGACGGCATTAGTACTGCCTATCTACAATTACGTGAGTTGCTAAAAACGTTCCGGCTGACCATGGCCGATGGGGACCTGGAAATCGCTTTGAGCAATACCATCGACGAATACAGAGAGCGTCAGCCAGGGCTTGAATTGTCGCTGGATTATCAGTTGAGATACTGCAAGGTTGAAGCGAGTCATCAGATTCATGCTTTGCAAATTGTTCGAGAAGCTTTGACCAATGTGATTAAACACGCTGAAGCCACTCAGGCTTTGGTTCGTTGTTTTCAGGAAGACGATGGTCGTATTGTGATCGGTATTGAGGATAATGGCATTGGTCTGGAAAATGTCAGTAGTGCTTCCGGGCACTACGGCACAACGATTATGCAGGAACGAGCCGCCAGTCTGGACGGGCAGCTGATATTTAAAAAGGGATCGCTGGGCGGAACAGAAGTGTATCTGGAATTTGAGGCAGCCTGAGAATGAACAGCATTGCATTACAAGATGAAGAGTTAACCAGTATTTTGCTGATTGATGATCACCCCTTACTGCGGAAAGGGTTGGCTCAACTGCTGGATGAAGAGGAAGAGTTGTCAGTGGTCGGGGAGGCCAGTGATGGTCAGACCGGACTGGATTTGGCCATAAAGCTCGAACCTGATCTGATCCTGCTGGATTTAAACATGAAAGGTATGGACGGGCTGGCGACCTTGAAAGCCATGCGAAATGCCGGTGTTGCTTCAAGGGTCATTGCTTTGACCGTATCAGAGCATAGGGAAGATGTTTCCGCTATGTTCAAGGCCGGCGTTGACGGTTATCTGTTAAAAGATATGGAGCCGGAAGAGTTGCTGGAAAAAGTCAGTGAGGCGGCTACCGGTAAACTGGTAATAGACGATAGACTTGGTCAAGTGCTGGCCTCTGTATTGAGACCAGAAGAAGAAAAAACCAGTAAACTGGATCTGTTAACTCCCAAAGAAAAAGAAGTGTTGTTTTTTATTGCAGAAGGCGATGCCAATAAGGTGATTGCCCGCAAAATGAATATCAGCGAAGGGACCGTTAAAGTCCACGTAAAGCGTGTGCTGAGAAAGTTGAGCTTCCGCTCTCGGGTGGAAGCGGCAGTCTGGGTAGTGAATCAGAAAGTCCATTAAACGACTGACTGTTTATAGTCAGTTTCTGACGCTTATTGCATCTGTCCCATAAGATGTATTAATCGGTTCAGGGTTGTCGGATTTAAATTTATCTCCATGGCAGGTGTATGAGCTTCAGTGTTATTCCCACCATGCAACAGTGGTGGGGTAGCTGGTGGAGTAGTGGCAGGTATTGCATTAGTTGCAGTCTGACTGATACCAAACCAGTGATTGATACTGTTGTGCGCCACCATAACTCCTGCAATATTTTGTAATTCACTCTGATCTATCACTTCAGATTTTCCAGGGGTTTGTGCTGAAATGTGTTCGATAACCAGCTGTTCATCTTGGTGGTATATAGCGATAAAATCCTGATTAAAATGCAAGGCGATCAGTTGAAGAGTCTCAATGTTCTGTAGTGCGTTTCCGGTAAGGTCAGTCAATAAGGCTTGCAGACCTATATGATTAACAAAATGCTTTTCCTCTTGATTGAGAGTGTCTCCTCGGTCACGCCTCTGCATTAGCTTTTTTAGTCGCTCAATCAACTGTGCAACTAACTCCTCAGATGTCATATCAGTACTATTCAGCATATGAAGCACATGCTGGAACATACAAAGATTATTCGGGCAGGGAATATTAATGGCCTGGTAGCGATTACTTGAGATTAAGTTATGAAGCGACATCAGACTATTAATGTTTAAGTCCGTCAAGCTTTGGCTGTAACTGGACTCGACCAGATAGCTGACGGTTCCCCTGTTATATTCTACTGTTGAATCTGTTGTTGATTCTTCAATGTCATTCGCTTCTGCATGAAGTCTCCTTGATATATCTGCCATTTCAACTCGAAGAAACCCATCCTCATCCGCAGTTGATAGTTCTTCATCCATTAAATGTCTTTCCTCATAATCAGCTAGACGTATTTCCTCATATCCAGACAGCTGCCTGAGCCATTCATGGATGATGCTCTGGGCGGCCTGGCTGATCTGAAGATCATTGCTCCAGCTAGAATATTCATCGGGACTTGGTAGGGCAGCTAATTCCCGGCGAAGCTCGTCAATGTATTTCATTGCCTCAGCTTCTGCTGATGCACCAAATTGCATTTGAAAACTGCGGCGAATATTTTGAACCAAGCGTTTGATTGCGTGAGGAATAACTTTCAGTTTAGGACCGGATCCGGATGTGAAGCAGTAAGCCCCGACGGCCGCCAAACCAGCAACAGGTGCATTGGCACCAGCGTCTACCAGACACTCCGCTGGATCAGTAGAAAACGTTGAGTATACATTGTACGCATAGGCTCCTGCTGCCAGGCCACTGAGAATGTTTAAGGTGATATCTGTTTTGCTGGCGTTGGAGTTTTTTTCAACAGCTAGCTCCTTAAGCCAGGAAACTATTCGAATGATGCTTTCAGCACCATCTTGCCCTGCGGCCAAAAACTTTCCGGACATAAACAGGGCAAAACCTGCTTCAGCAACCCAGTAGGTGGCGGCTTCAGAGCTGGTCATACATCCTGCTAGCTCACCAAACGACAAAGTTTGTATAAGTTCAAAGGCAGCATTGGAGTCTACAGCGCCATAGCAGAAAGCTGGCACCATCATGCCTCCTAACAGTGCCAAGTTACAGGCTTTATAAGCATTGCCGCGCCTGTTGTTTATAGCTCGGTCATGGAGTTGAGTCAGATAGAAATCCTCATCGGACAAATCGCTGTCCAGCAAGTCAACACATTGGTTTTTCAGTCGTGAGGATGGAGCATACACTGCGGTAGCTTCAGCGGTTCTCAGTAGAAAATCTCTGGCTGATTGGGGCCATACAGAACGATTCAAACCCAATGCATCGGAAAAACAACGCAGTCTAGCCTGCCTATTTTCCGGCCCCATCGTAAGCCCCCGCTGGGTCGCCATGCGCAGGCAAGTGGCCAGCATATGAACACTCTCCTCCATTTTGCGCTCATCAGGAAAGCTATGGCCGCGTAGCCTGTAGCTAAGATGATCCGCTTTACTGATGAAAATAGAGAGCAGGGCGGGACCCAGTGGTAGAGATATTGGTATTCCCGGGAGGTAGGAGTCGATCCCCAGTAGAGCAAAGAATGCTTTAAAACCGAAAATAGCCATCAGCACATCGAGAATGGCAGGTGGGGCTGCGACCATCAACAGTGCCAGATCTCTCCTACTGTGAATACCCTGAAACCTCAGTTGACTGGTGCCTGAGACTGCTCGCATGTTACTGCTGGCCAGAGAAATCAGCGTTATAGTGGCTGCCAACCCCATAGCAGCTTCAGGAGGATAGCCGTAACTGGAAAATATCTGAATCATACCGGTCAGGCCGGCAATGCGGTTAATAGAGCCAAAGATGGCACTGTTAGACAACAGGATGGCTCTGAGTGTTGTATGGTGCTCGCACTCCTCCTTGCGGGCAGTAACTGCACAGTCGTACATCAGCTGATTAAGAGCGCCTGTAACCGACATATTGTTAATCATTAGTGAAGCGATCTGACTGGGTTCGACACCTTCCTGTTGAAGCTGCTGTTGAAGCTCTGGAGTCAGATGTTGTAAAAATTCCAGTGCAGCTTTCTTTTGTTCTTCGGAAGGGGAGTCGTTTTCGGCGGGTAGGCTATAGCTGGTTGCATCCTGCTGATTTTCCAGTAGTAGCTCATCGGTCAAATCGTCTTCATTGTCTGCATGGGGTTTAAGGCATCGATATTCGTAGGGGTTAAGCCAACTGCAGAAATATTGCCATAACCCGGCTTCTGCTGATTGGGAAATCAACAATAGTGAAAAGAGAGTGACAATTAATCCTCTTTTATTCACTACCTATGCCTTTTAATTTGGAGGTGGGGAAAAGGTAGCAGACTGGCTGCTACCTGTAGGGTTTTCCTAGAAGAATTTGTTACTAAGGAGCACTGTCACTAATGCAAAAAACATCGTGAGTCCGCCAGCAGCCTCTGTTGTTGACATGGCAGCATCGGTTTGAGGAGGCACTCCCTCAATAGCGAAGCTGTTTGACGCACTTGGCAGGTTTGTATCCATCCAATGGACGCGGGCTTCAAGATACTCCAGCATTTTATCAACTTCTTTGTCGTAGTATGTATGAATCGCGTTTGGCGTAAACTCTTGCAGTAAATTTGAGCTTTGAAGGCCGGGAGGAATATTGACTGCTGCAGTTTTCCATCGCATTTGATCCCTGATAACGGCACCACTGTCTTTGAGTGCACTGGCCCGAGCTAAGGCATCACTCCTGATTCGATTGGTATCAAAGACCCGGCCGGTTTGTCTGTGATAAGTCCAGCGTTCATCCAGTTTTCGTGCAAAAGTGTCGTCTTTAGCCAGCTCTGCCCACCAACCAGGAACAGGAAGGCTATCGTCAGAAGGGTAGTTGTAGCCGCACAAAAATTGCCAACCATCGGTTTTGATGGCATCGCATTTAGCAGTGTTACCATAGGCTTCGTTGAAGTCCCAGACAGGACCTGCTTTCAATTTTGCATCTGCCCCTTTGTCTTTAAAGAAGAAAGTGCTGTGTCGGTAACCATCTGGATTCTTAGAAAGTTCCGTCAGCAGGAAATAGTCTGCAAACGAATCAAGGTCGATATATGTACCGTAATCTCCATGGGTGAAAACAGCCTGTTCAAAGCTGTACATGAAATCTTGAATGTGTTTTTTTTGTGCATCGGTAATATCGTCATTTTTGGGGTGTTCGTAGAGATACTCGGTATACAATGGGTAAGCGTTTCCCAGTTCAGAAGTGAGGCTGGTTATGTTTGAGTTCCAGCCTTCCCCCTTGACGCCCTTCGGATTATCAACAGCAATGATGTAACCGCCGTCAAGTGGGTCCTCAGTGTCCTTGAGTTTATTGATGTCTATTCGATTTTTATCCCGCTTTATTTTTTCTGTGAAGACATAGAGCCCATGGTAATGATACATTTCAGGAGTAGAGTTATCTCTCTGGTCAGTAATATAAAGTTCAGCAAATCTTGTTTTTGGTGCGTACGGGGCACCCATTTTTGAACTCAAATCAAACGACAGAGCATTCCGGATGTAGGTTCGGTCAATGAAAGGGCCTTTCGCTATCCAGTCTTCCTCTTCGGGCATTCCAAGAAGTGGAAGAGCGACATCCAGATCAACGGTTGCTTGATTGGCATCAAGCAACCGTTTATTAAGAATAAAGCTGGAAAACAAGTTGTTGGTCGAATTTAAAGTACTTTGCAGCAGAGTTAGATTTTGAAATTCAATACTAAAGCCTTCTTTTTCGAAGGCGAGGGTAGAGGCACCTTGTACTTCAATTCCTATCCCTGAAAAAAAATCAAACATGTCTTCACGAATGATACCGGTCGGAGGTCTGTTGTCTCCATTAGGACCATCGATGATGCCGAGACTGCTGATGATTTTAGGTTCGTTGGGAATAGTTGCTTTGAAGCTGTTGATAAATACCAGCGGCATGCTGGTTGTAGTACTATCGGGAAAGTAGGTATTGAGCTCTTCTGGATCAACCTCTGCATCTACATATTCAGTAGCCATTTTATATTTTCCTCGATCATGAACTAAACGTCGCTAACCATTAGGAGCGTCGCTAATCACTGAGACTGAACGACACTCGTTCAATATAATGATGTGGTTGTCAGGGTTATGGATTTTTAAAAAACAATTTAAAATATAATTTATAATGAATAGATACCCATTCATTATAAAGGCGTAAAACTAATTCAGTTATATACGGTGATTCACTCTTGATTAGAAATGAGTAGTTGATTTTAAAAAAATGAGTAAGCTGCATAAGTTAATAATTATTGAGTCAGGCTTTTCATAGAGCTGACTATAGCAGCGCAACCTGATACCTCTCTTACGATTTAGTCATAAGAAAAAGTGAAAAACACTCGACAAAATATAGATGATTATTCCTGTTTATTTTTGATACTTGTTGTCTTCAATTGATTCATTGTTGTTTATCTTTCAAGTGGATTTTAGTTATTTCGCTCGAGTGTTTTAAGTTACTTCTGATATTGTTAAAATTTGGTAGAAGGGAATTCAGACGTGTGGTATCGACCGTAGACAATGAAAGATACAAGGCCGGCAATTACGGCAAACTCAACAACAGTAGAAACTGTGGTGATCACTACGCCCGCAGTGAGTCCTCCATTGTTGACATCACTGGTTTGGACAGAGTAGGGCTCAGTAAACATAAAATTATTTCGAGTCAGTAGCTGACCACTGCAGTATGGATTAGTTGGACAGGTATCTGCAAAAGGTGAACTCTGGTTGAAAAATTGTTCTTCCGTTTGTGTGAAAACTGGTTCAATAACCTGAGGAATATCACCAAGCAGAATGCCTTTACCGCTGCTGGTTGCAGCAACTGGTGGGATTTTTTCGTCAATGGAACCTGAGAAAATGTAGGCTCTCAGGGTTTCTTCGTCGGACTCAAGGAATTTAAAGGCAGAGTCCCCAATGTAAGGAAGGTTAGATTGGGAGATCATGGTAAAACCGCTGACCGTTGGTGTTGCTTGGTTTTCCAGAGTAATACCGTTTCGTTGCTGGCTCGTAATCGGAGAATAATCACCAAAAATAATAGTGTTACTCTTTATACTGCCGGAGCCGTTTTTCGTGTGTATTCCTGTCTGGGATGATATGGAATTGGGGAATCTGTTTAATTTAATGACATTATTATTGATCTCGACATTTTCAATCAGGTTCGAGTCAGAGGTGTTTGCTGTGGCAATTCGAATGCCATGTCTGGCGCCATTGTTCTCTATCCAGGTGTAGCGAACGATATGGTTGGTATTACCGGCGATGTTGTTACGATCAAGGTCATTGTCTGCGTAAATGGCACCATCCAGACCTAGTGGAGTGGCAAAGCTTGCCCAGCTGACTTTAAAACCACTGTTTCCCCGTGAGTAGATATAGGCACGAGTCTGAACATCAAATTGATTATATTGGCGCTCGTTAGCGGGTGTCATGTTGGTTGAATCTATTCTTACTCCAGTAACAGAACTGCCCTCTCCAAGAACAATCAGACAATAAATCGGGTCATCCCCAATACTGAAATCGCCAGCCCAACCAAGGTCAAAAAAACCATTAGGGCCATCATTATCAGCTAATAGTGATGTGCCACTGGCCAGCTTTAGAGGTTTAGTTAAGCGAAAGGGGTTATTGCGTGCAGTAGTAGGGATGATAATCAATTTGTTGGTGTCTGCTGAGTCAACGATATCGTTAATGATGTCATTAGACGACATTTCAATAACGTTTTGGCCTTCATACTGGTCACACACCTTCCTGTGTTCAGAACCCAAAGAATATCGATTACAAAAATTGTTCGGGGCTGCTATTGCTGTCAGAGAAAACAGACTGATGGTTATAACAAGGCACGGGTTCGTTATCGAAACGATTTTTTCTGTGAGCTTCATGATTTAACTCCAATGGAGTGTGGGTAATCAAGCAGGGATATTAATGCTGTTTTCAATATCACAGCTTAGAAAAAATATCAGGACTAGCAAGTTTTCAAAAAAAGGATTTAGTATATTGTGATAAATATGGGATGGAGATGGAAAAGTGATTCAGATGTTAGTAAAAAAGATCGTTAAATTGAGCAAGCTGTACTAATAAACAAAGGGAGATTTTTACAGAGATAGTGATACATGAAACAACTTTTACGGTGCTGTTTCTGGATGGGTATTCTTTTCTCAGGTGTGCTGCTGGCTGCGGATAACGACGGCCAGAATTCGACCAGTGCATCTGTTAGAGGATTTCGAATAACGACTGAAACAGATGAATTGAACAGAGGAGAGGAATCGATTCAAGCGATGGTAGGAGAAGCAGCTCTAGATCAGAAAAAAAGGTTTATTGATCAGGTGTTGGGATTGAACATTAAAAAAACCATGGCTAACGAAGCCAGTGCGTCTTATTTTAATTTTTTTTCCAAAGAGAGTCGTTCTCTGAATGATTACACTTCTGCCATCTATAATGCTCTTATTTATAGAATGCCGGTTCTTGCCGTTCACTTGGCTGTTAACGTTCTCGGGCAACTCGTATCCAGTGAGAAAAGAGTGGGTGCATTGAGGACTGTTCTTGGACCACTCGTATCCAGTGAGGAAAAGATGATTGCACTGGATGCTTTTCTTATGCCTGTTGCATTTGCAATAACTGGAACTGCGCTGGATATTGGTTATGTCTATTGGCCAGAAAATTGGTATGTCCTTGAGAGTGATGAAAGTATAGTTTTTGCTACATGTGCAACATTGACTGCTGGGTTGGGCGGAGTTGTAGCGCCTGCTGTTGGGGGGTGTCCGTGTTATTATTCGTGCGATGAAAAATTTTCTGTAGCAAGGTTTTTGGGAGGCTTGGGGGGAAGTACGAGCAACTTTTTTTTTACCGCACTGAGTCTGCTTAATACACCCGTTGTAACGGATATCTTAAAAAATGAACCCAGCGCTCTTATCAGGACCATGAATGCGGTTGGTGGATGGAAGAGGACTATTCGACTGTTTGCAGCGGAAGATACAACCAGTCCGATTTTGAAATGGATGGCTGATCACAAAAGAAATGAAACAGCCATTTACAAGGTATACAAACCTGAAGATAACCCTTGCTTGACTAACAGGGATAGAAAAAACCCGGAAACAAAGGAAGAGTGTGAGTTTGCGGATCGTGTTGAAGGGCTTTATCAAACACATACAGTCATTGAACCCGGAGGAATAAGAGTTGAACTGCTGATAGCTGAAGGATACGGACTTGAGTTTGAAAAAGTAGACGTGCCGGAGAAGTTGACCAGAGACGTGATAGTGAAGGCTTTTGAGCAATCTAATGCCTTATTAGAAGCCAGTCGTATGGTCAAGGGGTATAAAATCACCGGGGATCTTAAAGAGGACAAATTTCAGTGTCTGGTTGTGACTACCAGTGAAGACCGCAAAACAGTCCATATCAGTTTACAGACATTGGCTGAGAAAGATGAAAATGGTTGGCTAGGTTTCTTTACATACAAAGTCATTAATCTCTTCGGTGCATTTACATCACACTCGATTACCAGTTTCTCATTGCCAGCCGGAGCAGATGTGGGAGACATTGCTGATGAATTTCTGAAACTATTTGAAGATTCAGACAGTCACGTAGTGTTGTTCAAAGTCAGGCAGTTTGCCGCTCCTGATGAAGGAGAAGGTTTGTTGGAGCACGAAAGAATCGAACTCTGAACAAGGTGAAAATATGCGTAAACTCACCAGCCATCAGCTAAAACTGATGGCTTTAACTTTTCAGGATATTACTAAAGCTGGATAATTTTTCTGAGATCAATTGGCTTGTTCATAAAGCTTTTCAGGCAGTTCGTCTTCATAGTTTCCGATGCCTTTATCGACGATAGGAAGAAACAAATATTTATGGAACCGCTCTGTGTCTTTTTGTGTCAGTTGTTCTCCGTTTCGTCCTTTCCAATAGTTGTACAGTTGTGTCACCCAAATAAGTCCCATTTTCAATTCATCTTCAGTCATTGAATTGTATTTTGGAGAAAAATGATAAGCTTCAACTGTTTGCTGACTTCCCAGTATATTGTTAACACTATTGAATGAATGTTTGTCTAATCGTAAAAAACCTTTGGTGTAATTAAAATTAAATTCATGAAAAGCATCAAATAAAAATAACATGATAGATTTCTCTATCCCTGGAGATGATTGAAAATGCTCTTTTGCTCCAGAAACAGCCGCCGTTATAAAGGAATGACGACTTTCGATACTTTCTAAGTAGCCTGATCCAGATATGTATTTATAGCTAGCATGGATTTTAGTATGGCGAATATCGTGAGCCATAAACATCCATGGAGTATTGAGAGCACCATCTGCATTAATAGCATACTGATTCATTAAACCCACAGGGTACAAGGGTATGTGGGCAATATTCACAAAGTCATCTAAATCCATCTCGTTAAAACTGGGGTATAAAATAATATCTGTGTTTTTAATATGGTCTCTTATGTCTGACAAATGCATAGGGTCGCATTCATGAGTGAATTCTTCAGTGGGAAGTAAATTATTTTTTTGAAAGTTATAAAGATAATACAGTGAGTTTACAGGTTCTTTGTACTCAGCCATAATCAATGGATAGCTAGGTATATCTGTTCTTTTACATGAAGAATTCGAATTATAACCACTTATTCTTTTTTCGGACTCTTTAACACTTAGAGCGTCGAGTAGAGGTGCTGTTACTTTTTCATAAACAGAAAAGTCATAGATAAGATTAAAGGCAATGATTTCACGTATTGTTTTAATATACGATGGCTTCTCCTGTCTTAATAACTCATCAATACGCAATAACATTTGAGAATACGCTATCTGCTCCAGATATTCGATTGGCTCTGCAAATTGTGATCCTGAAAAAATATGTAAAATCATTAATCTGATATTTTGTAAAGTTACTTTCAATTCGGGTATGGAAAATTCGTCTTCCAGACCTTTTTCTTTCAAGCGCTTTCGTTCTTCTGTTTTTGTTTTATACCAATCCATACTGCGACTACTGTCTTCAATAATCTCTTTAAACGCTGGGTCATACATCAAATCCAGATTGATGGGGGGAGATGGCATAGATGCCCATGAAGAAGGTGCGCTGGCCTTATCGCTAAGTTGGAAAGCCTCAGAGTTGGTACAGTTGAATGCAAAAACAATGAAGAATACAGCCCGTAGAGTGTTAGAAAACGACTGAATACGAGTGCTATGTTGACATGAGATCATAGTAATATCCTCCATGAGATGTGATTTCACCACATCCTTTGTGGCTCTCTGAAATATGAGACCGATATTTTCAGAGGTAGTTCCAATTTTGATGTTTTGATGGGATAAATGGCACAGGAAACACGCTCATTAAAGAAGCGAAAGCGTTATAACTAAAGTCGTACGACTGGCAATACAAGTAACTAATAGTACGATTTATTTTAGTGCCGAAGGCTATTGGAACGATGGTTTTAGCGCGGAAAAGCAGAGCGTTCCCTTTGTTAAAAATAGAAAGGAATGTCTGGCTGGTAAACCGCTCTTTGATATGGATAAAACTCATAGCATGCTAAGTGAGCGATGGGCTGTGGCCGAAATACCTCGAGTTTAATCATTGAATAAGCTTTGAATCTATCGATCAAAGCCAAATTAATATCTATCGAAATCACTCAATTTTGATATGAATCAATAAGATGATATTTACTCTATCTGGATAGTTTATTTGTTCGGAATTCAGGCAGAATTCTATATAATTCATCACAAGTTAACCGCTGAGCGGTGAAATAATGATCAGCTATGTTGAGCTCCATCCTTCCGGTGTCGAAGCGTTTACCCTTCCCGGAACAAGATTATAAAAGGAACATCATTTGCTCGAGGTTGTACAGCTGAGATGTGAGCGGGATGATCGAGTCCTGTTCTCCGAACTTTCCATGAAATTATCCCTTGGCGAACTGCTGCAGATTGAAGGTGCCAACGGTTCTGGTAAAACCACCCTGTTACGCATTCTGGCCGGTCTGTCCGGTGATTTTCAGGGCAATATTTTCTGGAAAGAAAAAAAACTCTCGAGCATGTACGCAGATTTTCGTCTTTCTACTTTCTACTTTGGTCATAAACCAGCGGTAAAGGCGGAACTGACGCCGGTAGAAAATATCCGCTGGCGTGCAAGCCTGCGCAATGAATCGCCTTCAGAAGATCGTATTTTTAGTGCTCTGGAACAGGTGAACCTAGCCGGTTTTGAAGAGGTGGCCTGTGGGCACCTTTCTGCAGGACAGCATCGCCGTGTCGCTTTGGCCGATCTGTCTATCTCTGTTTCTCCCCTATGGATTCTGGATGAACCTTTTACGGCTATTGACGTCCATGGCGTCGCCTGGCTTGAAACAGTGTTGGCGAAACATGTTAAAGAAGGCGGAATGGTGATTATTACCAGTCATCAGAGTCTGTCTGACATTTCCGGTACGGTACGCAAAGTAAAACTGGATGACTTTGCCGGAGGCTTTCTGGAAGATGAGTTTGATGACGAAATGGATTCGGGAGCCTTCCTGTGAGCGTTGACGTACAGCAGCTGGAAGGGCGCAAAGCCATGATGGGGTTGATCCGTCGTGATCTGAAACTGGCTTTCAGAACACCGGGTCAAAGCCTCAATCCTGTTGTATTTTATCTGATGGTTGCCAGCTTATTCCCATTAGGTATTGCTCCGGAAAGAGAAACACTGTCCCAATTGGCCGGCGGCATTGTCTGGATTGGAGCACTTCTCGCCGTTCTTCTTTCTCTGGATTCCCTATTCAAAGGCGATAATGACGACGGTTCACTGGATCAGTTGTTGCTGTCGCCACATCCATTGCCATTGCTGGTTCTGGGTAAAGTAATTGCTCACTGGCTTACTACAGGAGTCGCCTTGATTGTGATGGCACCGGTATTGGCACTGATGCTTCATCTTCCTGAACGAGCGTTTCCTGCATTGATGGCTAGTCTGTTGCTGGGAACGCCTCTGATGAGTCTGGCCGGTGGTATTGGTGCCGCTCTGACAGTAAGAGTTCAGCGAAGTGGAGTATTAATAACATTGCTATCACTGCCTTTGTATATTCCGGTTCTGATTTTTGGAACAGGAGCCGTGCAGTCTGCAGTGGATGGAATGGGATACGCAGGTCATTTATTGTGGCTAGGCGCATTTCTGGTGATGGGACTGTGTCTTGCTCCTATTGCTATTGCCGCAGCACTACGTATTGTGGTTGACGGCTAACCGTCGGGCGGTTGAAAAAACAGCAGTTTGTAGAACCTGAAACTGCGGACTTACAGTGATTTGGTATGCGGATATAAGAAAGACGATGAACTGGACTTTTTTTCACAAACTGGGCTCACCCAAGTGGTTTTATGAGATCAGTGGGAAATGGCTGCCCTGGCTGGCTATTCTGGCTGCATTAATGATGGTAACGGGTCTGACATGGGGGCTACTGTTTACTCCGCCCGACTATTTGCAGGGTAATAGTTACCGCATTATTTTCCTTCATGTACCGACGGCATTTTTAGCCTCGGCGATTTACGTCAGCATGGCTATTGCAGGTGCCGTTACCCTGATTTGGCGTATTAAGCTGGCGGACATGGCGCTCAAAAGTATGGCGCCTATTGGAACCTCTTTCTGTTTTCTGGCACTGATAACCGGTGCTATATGGGGTAAGCCAACCTGGGGCACCTGGTGGGTATGGGACGCTCGTCTTACTTCCATGTTAATCCTGTTGTTTCTCTACTTTGGTGTTATAGCGCTTCGTGGTGCTATTCGAAGTGCCAATACCCAAGCTAGAGCCTGTGCCATTCTGACGTTGGTGGGTGTCGTTAATATTCCGATTATCAAGTTCTCTGTACAGTGGTGGAACACTCTGCATCAGGGATCCACTCTGAAGCTGACGGAGAAGCCAAGTATGGCTCCCGAAATGCTCTGGCCGTTGTTGATATCTATTGCGGCTTTCTACCTCTTCTTTACCGTTGCACTGATCATTCGTATGAGAACCGAAATTTTGGACCGTGAACGTCGTACCAAATGGGTTCGCAATGCTGTAGAAGCCGGGGCGAGGAGCTGAAACTATGTATTTTGAGAACTTCGCCAGTCTGGTAAATATGGGGGGTCACGGTGTCTATGTGTGGCCAACCTACGGTTTGGGTCTATTGGTTATCTTGTACAACATTTTCTCGCCACTCATGGCTAGAAAGAAAATCGTAGCTCAGATTAAACGTCAGGCACGCGCAGCCAGTGTTCCCAAAGCACCGTCAAGCCGGGATAGAACAATTAAAAGTAAGCAGCAGGTGAGCACAGCAGAAAGCTCCCGCACAATGAATGAGGGAGAAGTCGAGTGAACCCGGTACGAAAACAACGGTTGTTATTAATTTTACTGCTAGTCGCCGGTGTCGGTGTGGCAGTAGCTTTGGCACTTTTTGCCCTTAAAGAGAACATTAACCACTATTATTCACCTGCACAGATTGTTAGTGGGGAAGCACCCATTGGTCAGAAAATTCGTGGTGGTGGTGTGGTAGTGCCAGGTTCCCTGAAACGTGATCCCGGTGGCCTGAAAGTGACTTTCAAGGTAAGTGACGGTGAAGGTGAAGTGGAAGTGGAATACACCGGTATTCTGCCTGACCTGTTCCGTGAAGGTCAGGGTATTGTAGGTACCGGTAAGCTGGACAAGAACCGTCGCTTTATTGCCGAAGAGCTACTGGCCAAGCATGACGAGAACTACATGCCGCCAGAAGTACAAAATGCTATCGACAAGGCTCATAAGTCAGAAGGAAACCAGTAATGAATCCCGAGCTGGGGCTATTTGCCCTGATCCTGGCCACTTGCCTGGCCTTGCTGCAAAGTGTTGTGCCCTTGGTGGGCAGCTACACCGGTCGCTTGCGCTGGATGAGTGCAGGTCGATCGTTAGCGACAGGACAATTTATTTTTACCCTGTTGTCGTTTAGCTGTCTGGTTTATGCCTTTTTGACTGATGATTTTTCGGTCAAATACGTTGCCAGTAACTCAAACTCCTTACTTCCATCCATCTATAAGTTCACAGCGACATGGGGTGGTCATGAAGGGTCGCTGTTGTTGTGGATTTTGACGTTAACCGGTTGGGGGCAGGTTGTTGCCCTGCGCAGTGATAAACTGCCGCCGGAACTGGGTGCTCGTGTGCTTTCCGTACTGGGTATGGTGAGTGTCGGCTTCTTGTTATTCATACTGGTGACATCCAACCCTTTTGAACGACTACTGCCGTTTCCTGTACAGGACGGTAATGATCTCAATCCGCTCTTACAAGATCTGGGAATGATCATCCACCCTCCCATGCTTTACATGGGTTATGTGGGTTTTGCCGTTGCCTTTGCCTTTGCCATTGCAGCTTTGATGGGCGGGCAACTCGATAGTGCATGGTCTCGCTGGGCGCGTCCATGGACGACAGTTGCATGGTGTTTTCTGACTGCCGGTATTGCTCTGGGTAGTTGGTGGGCTTATTACGAGCTTGGCTGGGGCGGCTGGTGGTTTTGGGATCCGGTTGAAAATGCTTCCCTAATGCCATGGTTGTCCGGTACCGCATTGATTCACTCTCTGGCTGTGACTGAGAAGCGCGGTTTGTTCAAGAGCTGGACACTATTACTGGCTATTGCCACTTTCTCCCTGAGTTTGTTTGGTACTTTCCTGGTTCGCTCCGGTGTACTGACATCGGTCCATGCGTTTGCCAGTGATCCGGAACGAGGTCTGTTTATTCTGGCTTACCTGGTGCTGGTTGTCGGAGCATCCCTGACTCTTTTTGCTTTCAAGGCTCCAGAGATACGTAGCAAGATCACCTTTAGTCTGTTGTCTCGTGAGACGTTGATTCTGGTTAATAACGTATTGCTGGTCACCAGCTGTGCAACTGTATTGCTGGGCACCATGTTTCCGCTGCTGGTGGATGCGCTTGATCTGGGCATGATTTCTGTAGGCCCTCCTTACTTCAATACGTTATTCGTCCCCATGGCAATGATGCTGGCTTTTGCTCTCGGTATCGGAATGATGTTGAACTGGAAGAAAGGAACGGTTTCCTGGTTAGTGCAACAGCTGCGTTGGATCTTCCTGGCGTCAGTGATTGGCGGTGTTGCTTTTGGCTTTATGTATGGTGACAAATTTGTTATCAGCGAAGCATTGGCCATTGGTTTGGTGATTTGGGTCGTGTTGGCCATTCTTAAAGATATGTACAACAAAACCCGTAATGCCAGTAACTTGTTTGCTGGTCTTAAAAAGCTCAAACCTTCTTACTACGGCATGCAACTGGCTCATTTTGGTATAGCGGTTACCTTTGTGGGTGCAGCCATGAGTACGGGATACAGTCTGCAAAAAGATATTCGAATGAATCCGGGTGATACGGTTGAGCTGGGTGAGTATGCGTTCCGTTTTGACGGTGTTAAGGAGATTCAAGGCGCTAACTACATGGCCAATGCCGGAATAATCTCGATCTTTAAAGATCAGAAGAAAGTAACGGTTTTGTATCCTGAAAAGCGTGTCTATAAAGTGAAAGGCATGCCTATGACGGAAGCAGGCATTGATGGCGGTTTCACTCGCGACCTGTATGTTGCTCTGGGTGAACCATTGGGTGAAGGTAGTTGGGCGGTTCGACTGCATATAAAACCTTTTGTTCGCTTCCTTTGGCTTGGTGCCATGTTTATGGCGTTAGGTGGTTTACTGGCTGTGTCTGATAAACGCTACCGTGTTCGCTTAAAGAAGAAAGCAGGTATCCGCTCAAAAACGGCAAAGGGAAAGATTGCCGGTAAAGCTGTAGCGGGAGGACGTGCATGAGTCGTGTTGAAGAAAAGGGAAAGAAAAGCCGGCTGAAACTGTTTGTACCTCTGGCTTTCTTCATGACGTTTTGCATTTTGCTGTACGTCGGATTGTTCATGGAAAGTAAAAAGGAACTGCCTTCAGCTCTGCTGAATGATCCGGTTCCTGAATTCAGCTTACCAACGTTAAAAAAGCCGACTGAAACAGTGACCCAGGCAGACCTGAAAGGTCAGGTTTACCTGCTGAATGTCTGGGGTTCATGGTGTCCGGCTTGTAAGGTGGAGCATCCTTATCTGGTAAAGCTCGCTAAAAAGGGCGTTCGCATTATCGGTCTGAGTTACAAAGATGAAGACGCAGATGCGCTTCGTTGGCTTCAGCGTCTGGACGATCCCTACGAATTCAATATTGTTGATAAAGAGGGTCGTCTGGGTGTGAACCTAGGTGTCTATGGTGCGCCTGAAACCTTCCTTGTGGATAAGAACGGTATCATCCGTTACAAACATGTAGGTATCGTTGATCCGCGGGTCTGGGTTGAAATTCTCAAACCTAAATATGAACGGTTACAGAAGGATGCGATCCAGTGATGTCCTTTCTGACACGGTTTTTCATGACACGATCAGCTCTGATAAGAACGCTGGCAGCTATTGCAGTGGTGTTCATGTTTTCGTCTGCACAAGCGGCTGTTATCGACAACTATAAGTTTGAAGATACAGCCCAGCAAGATCAGTTCTTCCGGCTGAATAATGAACTGCGTT
The DNA here is from genome assembly GCA_004762125.1 of Oceanospirillales bacterium. Lineage (GTDB taxonomy): Bacteria > Pseudomonadota > Gammaproteobacteria > Pseudomonadales > Endozoicomonadaceae > Endozoicomonas_A. Next base: position 110,162 of record SIHQ01000002.1, read on the forward strand.
GCCCTCAATGCCAGAACCAGTCCATTGCGGACTCCAATGCACCGATTGCTCAGGATCTTCGTCGTGAAGTACATCGGATGATTGTGGAAGAAGAAGCAGACGACGACACCATTATTCAGTTCATGCTGGATCGTTACGGTGACTTTGTACTCTATAAACCCAGAATCAGTGGCAAGACCGCCGCGCTCTGGTTTGGTCCGGTAGTTCTGCTATTGATTGGCTTATTTGTACTCTTTGGTCTGGTGCGCAAACACAGGCCAGAAAGCAGCAATGAAACGCTGGATGAAGAAGATAAGGCGGAGCTCGATAAGATTTTGGGTGGTAAAGACTGATGACTCAATTCTGGATAATTGTCCTTGTTTTACTCTTGGCCAGTACAGCGCTGATTGTTCTACCTTTTGTTGGTCGCAGCCGACAATCTGAAGAAGCAGAAACAGACGGTGTTTCTGACAAGGAATCCAATGTTGCCTACTTCAGGGAGCAGGAAGCTGAAATTCGTCACCAGCAGGAACAGAGTCTGATTACTAAAGACGACGCTGACCTGATTTGTGCCGAGCTGGAAAAGAAACTGCTTAGTGACGTTGCTGATAATCAGGAAACCGGTGACTATCAAACCAAAGGCAATCCCATGTTGGGTTGGGCGATGGCGATACTGGTTCCAGTTCTGGCTATTCCTACTTATTTCCAGCTGGGAGCTCAGACCGAGCTGGATGTTTCCAGATTGGTAAGGGATCCTGATGCCACGCATTTTCAGGTGATTCGTTCACTGGAAGAGTGGACAGAAAAGCGCCCTGAAAATGCACAGGCCTGGTTTATGCTGGGTGGTCGTTATATGGCAGTGCGCCAGCATGACAAGGCAGTAGAAGCTTACAGTCACCTCTATAACGTGACCAAAGGCAGCCCACAGGCTGCGGCAGAACTGGCACAGGCCGAGTTTCTTGCTGCGGGTAATAACGTGACTAAGCGTGTTCGCAATCTTTATGAAGAGTCACTGAGTAAAGATGAAAACAACCCTACTGCATTAGGTTTGAAAGGCATCGATGCTTTTGGTCAGGCAAATTATCGGGAAGCGGTCACTGCCTGGACCCTGGCTATGTCCATGGAAAGTGACCCGTCTACACGACAATCTTTGGCGGCTGGAATCAGTCGTGCAAAAGAACAACTGGGTGAACCTGTAGCTGAAGTCCGGGTTATGGTTGAACTGGATCCCGAGTTGAGAAATCTGCCAGGCAACACCAGAGTCATTGTGTTTGCACGCCAACCAGGCGTTCGCACACCTATTGCGGCAATCCCTTTGCAAGTATCTGACTTACCCCGTGAAGTGATACTGGATGACAATGCAGCCATGATGATGGGAGGCAGTTTTTCCGGAATTGAAAGTCTGGATGTGGTAGCTCGAATCAGTTTGACTGGCGATGCAGCCAGTGCTGATTATGAAGCAGAAGTTAAGGGCATCAAAGTGATGGATTCTGATGTCGTTCAGCTAAAGATTGTTCCAGCGAGTTAAAAAGCGTTGATGCGATTATTGCCGTGCTTTTCATGACGGCAGTAATCATAGAGCATCAAAAAACTTTCAATTGTTTCGTATAGTAGTCCAAAGTGACAGGTCGTTCAGTGTATATGTTATCACCTCTCAACTCATCAGCACGACTGAAAAAATTCTTTGCAGTATCGGCGTACTGCTGCTGCTGTTGTTTGTTATATCTAGGGTTCATAGCACATAAACGGCTCATGTTTTTATAAGTGTGACCTAGTGCAGCAAAAAGCCCTCCTTTTAACTTAATGGTTTCATTTGAAGCAGGTAAGAGGGCTACTTTATCGCTTAATTCTTTAAAACGACGAATGATGTCTATAAAACGGTTCAGGTACTTTTCGAATGGAGGTTTATCTGAGCCTTTTCTGAGTTGGTGTGTATTCTCTTTACTGGATTTTTCTTGTTTGCTTTTTTCTAAAAGTTTACTTTTATCAAGCTCAATTTGATTGCAGATCAGAAGATGTTCTAGTCGTATTGCTACGTTTTGTAGATTGATATTTTCTGGGAATCTGCGAGTAGCTTGATCAGCAAATAAGAGAGCATTTTTAAGACTTTTTTCAATTTCCTTCTCTTCATCTCTCGTAAGAGTTTCATTTTTTTTATTAGATAGTCTGTTTTCAATAATATTATCGATCGATTTCCTAACGGCACCTAGTATTGCTATACACACTTCAGGAGAGCAGCTACTGTCTGAAAACAGCTTGAAAGACTCAGTACTCGCAATGTCCCCTTTTGCTTGAAGAGCCCAAAGGCAAATACTGATAGTTTCCGGCGTAGGCTTATCCTGATGTTCTTTGATTCCTTGAGTGTAAGCTGTTTTATAGTCACCGATATTCAGGGCAGTATTGGCTAACGCTAACCTGAGGTGGGGATGCCTATAATTGCGGTCGTTCAGCAGCCATGAGAAAACTTTAAAAGCCTTCGCTGAATCTTCTATATTTTTCAAAGCCAGCCCGAACTGAAAAATAAGCCTTGGTTCATAATCGTCAGAAGAGCACGTAGTTTCGCATTGAAAGTCCGGGAAAATAGACTTCATTATCTCAGTGCCGAATAATTGATGATAGGTTTCTTCTACTTCGGTATGCCGCTTCATATCTTCAGCGACTCTGGCAAGTGCTATGAGGGCGCTGTGGATTTCGTCCTTCTTATTGTTTTTCCTAGCTAAAACAAGATTTAAATTGGCATAATACATAGCTCGATCAGCATTACCCAGTATGTTGAAGTACTTAGCCTTAAAGGACAAATTACCCTCATCAGATAATTTTTCAAGAAGCTTCTCTGCTGAGGTGGGGTCTTTTTTAATCTGAGCAACGATTTTCTTTCTATCAAACAGGTCTTTTTCAAAGGGCGTAAGAAGAGCTGAATCGTGACTAGAGAGATACTTCTGAATAAGTTCGTAGGCATCATTGAATTGACCCTTTTTTAACAAGGGTTCAATTTCGTTGTTAATATATTGAATTGCTTCTGTTTTTCTATGGGAAGTTCTGAGAACCTTATGGTTTAGTAAGGCAAAAACTGGTTTAAGCTCTTGCGGAAAAATATCTTTATTTATATACATTGTACGCACTAGATTCAATCGTTTTTCCGCTTCAATATAACTTCCACCCCTATCGAGACAGTCAGCCAGAAATAGAATTTCTTCTGGACTTCTATCACCCTCCCGTTTTTCAAGAATGCTTTTCAAGCAAATATACATTTTTTTATATTGAATTATTTCATGTTTTTCATTTTTGCTGTAAGAGTCTGAGTCTCTTATTAGTTTTTTTAAAGTGGGTTCAGCTCCACTCCTGCCTCCCTCAATCAATCCCCTAAAACCTCTGAGTAGAGGCTTGCATATTGTTGGGTTTGGGAGTGTGGATGTGATTTCAGTGTTGGCAGTAAGATCTGAACTGAAAAATGTACGGCAAGGTTCGAGATTTTGAATCTTATCTTCAAGGTCTGCCGTTTGAATCGCTATGTTGAACCAATCTTCGTGATCTAACGTAAAAGTTAGTTTCGATAGTTCTCTTAGCTCATCTAACGCTTCACTCTTGTATCCGCTGACCTTTAGAAGATCGATAATTATTTTACGATTATTGACACCATAATGTCTGGTAATATGCCCTTCATCTGAACCATGATAATGACCAATACGATTGCTTTTTAGACCATCATTCAGTTCTTGCAGTTCACCCAGAAACCTACGCTGATTATCGGTCATTCTGCTCTCTTCACACTTAAATTTCTCAAACATATCATCCATTCCAGGATTTTCAGATCTTGCAAGGAAATAGGTCCCATCTCGTCTATCTTCAATAATCATTGATTCTTTTAAAGTAAAAAAGAGCTCCTTCAGCCGAGAATCGATCGCCACAGAAGGTGGTACCGATACGTCATGAATTCTTCGATGTTTACGTACTTTATTTGTACGCTCTCTGGTCACAGGATAGGGAGCGTAACGTTGGGCTCTTTTTGTCAATCTAGAGTATTTACTATCACGTACCGATTTAAAGTGTTCAGTAAACATGTTCACCCTTGGTGGTTGCAATGTTGTGATACGGCTGTTTGAGTTGCTCACTTTTTGTCACTCCTTGTGTGTTAAGTGTTAAATACACGTATTGAATAAACGTTGGATAACGAGATGTAAAAAAAATTCCATGGCTTTGCTAACAAGCCTGTTAGATGCTCTAACAAAATTGATTTTGGGAAAATCTTTTTTGGTGTCTGTCTTTGAAAAGAGAGAATGGATGATTATTAGTTGTTCGAAAATGAATTTTTTGAAATGAATTGTCTCAGCTTTTAATGTATTTACAGGAGGTTTTTCAATTTCCTGTAAATACCTGAATATCCGAAGTTATATGCCATTTTCTCGCTTACAGCGGGAAAATGGCTGAGTAGATAAATTGATTTCAGTTTAAAGGTTCAGAAGAGATTTTAATTGCTCTTCAATGTCTGAAACAGACAAGCCATCCGGCAAGCTCAAAGACAGGTAGCTGTCTCCTCGCATTTTCCGGTCTACCTCTATGAACAAATGAGTCACACCTGATCGAGTAATAAACGATAACTCCACTTCATTCAAGCGGGTAAGCCGGCTTTCCGGGCGATATTCAAGCTCCTGATAGCAGCCTATGGTCGATGCAAAACCATTGCCCCGCAGAGTACCAAATTCAATGTCTGCTTTTACCATTCTCAGGCCACAACGCTCCATGGCTTCCATGCAGGTTATCATGGTTCGAGTAGGTGCAATGCTCAGTGGGTCACGATCACTGGGATCAATAGCGAGATCCACTTCCAACCCGGTTTCCAGCCAGACCTGGCTTTGGTTGTTACGGCAGGGCAAGTGGGTAATAGGTGTCTCAGAGTGCAGCTGCAGTTCCATCGGAACGTGATGTTTGTCACCGGGTTTCAGCAGCAGTTGCTGGTTAATAGTCCAGGTTTGCAGAACCTGATTTCGGTAACCTTCACCGTTATCGTCTTCATATTTGGTGCGAGCCATCAGGTTTAGCTGCAGACCGGAAATATCCTGCTCGGCATCACCGGCTTCAATCACCACAGTGATGGGTAAAATACCACCAGGTTGAACCTGCTCGCTGTTAATAATGGTGTCCACCTTGGCACCACCAATTCCGATGGAAGCCAGTACTTTCTTGAACATGGGAACTCCTCTCACTACTTGACCAAATCATCAATTTCTATGTTCAGATAATCAAAAAACGCCTGACAGAGATGAGATAAGATATACAAATCAGGCAGTATGATTGAAATATCAAAGCTGATCTCGGGATTAAAGGGCTTGATCAGTATATTCGAGTCGCTGCGGCAACTGAAATCAAATGCTGTCACAGGGTCAACCAGCATACAGCCCACAGGACACCAGAAAGGACACGGGACACCCAAGAAGCAGGACATAGAACACCCACAAAGTATCACGAGAGAAAGGACACGGGGCACCCATAAAATATAAAAATCAGAAGCCATAAGGTTCTAGCAATAATCCATGAGGAACACTAAAAAGCTGAAACATCGGGATAGTGATAGGAAGAGGTTGAATCAAAAGATAAGCGAAAAAATCAGTCAACAAACAGCCGCTGGCTGGCGCTCAATCCCTGCACCCACTTCTGCCCCAATGCTTCCGCAAACTCTCGGAGCGCACCATCTCGCCCGATAGCCTGGGTGAAGTGCTGGCCTTCCGGTTGCAGAGTTTTTAGCCATTCCTCCGGATCAACTCCCAAACGCTGGAGAATAGGCGGCAGGCTGTGTTCAATGGCTCCGTGTTTATCATCACGTACAGCAGGGCCAGACCAATCAACCAGTTCCAGAAAATCGGTGAGTACAAAGTGAATTGCAGTGTCTTTTTTCTGCTCCTGTATCCAGAGAGATTTCAACGTTGACGTTTGACACGGCGCGGCTTTCTTTTGTGACTTTTGCCATTGTCGTATACGCAACTGCAAGGAAGTGAAGTCGGAATCTTCCGGCATCTTCGCCAAGCCTGCTCGCACCGGGTTCAAATCGACATAGGCCATGCAAGTGAGCAATGCAGCGTCATCGAGCAGAGCCTGGCTTTTAAAACGTCCTTCCCAGAATCGACCTTTGCAGCCATCTTCTTCGTTGGCTTTTCGGGCTAAGTGTTCGTTCAGGCAGCGCATAAACCAACTTATACTGCAAGCGATTGCGATACTCTTCTGCAAACTCGCTCACTCTGTTTTGCGACGCTTTATCCAGAGCAGCTCTCGCCAGAAACTGATGCACCAACAGTGAGCCAGTGAAGAGTAGCGTCCAGCGTTGCAATACTTCAGTATCAGCCCAGCTCTTCCAGGCGCTCAACAACCCAGGCTTTCCGATGTTCATAATTGGTGCCGGTGAGGCGGTCTTCACCCCACAGAAAAGCTCTGCGTACGCAACGTGCGATGCAGTGGTAGTAGGGTGTCCTCTGTTTGTTCGTCTGTTCGTCTGTTCGTTGTTTCCTCTGTTCGCTCTATTAAATAAAATCCTATAATTGACGTGCAAACTGGATGCCACTATAAATTACAAGCTTAGTTAGTTTGACGTGATTTATGCATATGAAATTTAATAATCTGATATTACTTTTTATGATATTGATCATATCTACATCAACTCAAAATGCACAGGCTCAAAATCGTTTTTTCTGGTTAGTCAATATCCATAGCGACTTGAGAATTTTTCTACATGGCTTAGTGTCACTCAATCAGCAAGAAGAGGAGCAAACTGCAATACTGCATCATATACACAGTTCTCTTACAGGGTGGTGCTCAGAATCGGAGGATTCAAACACCCCTCGTTCACCACAACCTCTCTGTATGCATCACATTACTCATCATAACTGGCGCAATACACCTGTAAGAAGAGTCACCTTTAGATCGGGTATTTATAGCGTAGAAAATATTGAGAGAAAGGTAGGAGGGTTGGAGTCATTGATTTCAGTAATGTCTTTTGTTGGAATGTTTGTTATGCCTCTGACACAGAGTCAGTATTTTCACGGAGTGGAAATTCCAAATACGCAGACTTCAGCTGAAACGATCATCCCCAGCTTATGTGCTGTAGGAGGAACGGTAGTTCCTTCCTATCCATGCTCGTCGCTTTTAGGTAATTTCCTCAATAGAGCTTCAAGAAGTGCCGCATTTGGTGAGCAGTGCCTGAACGTTCAGCATGAAAATTCGTTATCTCAAATCATTCACCTTCTAGCGGATGTCAGCATAGAAAATACACAGCCGATATACATTCCTAGACTGCAAGTACAGGGCTTCTATCATCATTCACAAGATTCTCTTTGGTTGTTAGTACCACATCCGATAATGATGATACTTGGCTTAATTCCTCAAAGCAGTCATAACAATTTTCTACACAGAAGCCCAAACCGATGGTTCGGCTATTGGCTCTGGTAGTATCGCAGCTACATAGGAAGTAGTGGGTCAAATCTGCATTCAATTAATGATCTTGCATGTTATAAATAACCAAATCGGAGATCCTTTTTGTTTTATTTTATAACACCAAAACATGGGACACCCACAAAATATCAAAATCAGAAGCCACAAAGTCCTAGCAATGATCCGTAAGGAATATTACGAAATCGAAACGACGGACTAGTGACGGGAGGAGGACAAATCAAGAGACAAGCGAAGAAAAGGAATCAACTAACCAACAAACAGCCGCCCAACAAACAGCCGCTGGCTGGCGCTAAATCCCTGCACCGACTTCTGCTCTGATGTTTCCGCAAACTCTCTGAGTGCGCCAACTCGCCCAACAGCCAGGGGGGTGTTCGCTCTGTCAAATTTGTGGGTGTCCGGTGCTTTTTCCGCGGGGTAATTTTTTACCAGAGCTGTTGATGATTTATTGATAATAACGGCATAAAGATCAAAAAGAAGCGAACTACTTACATTTTAACTAACCCTTCAAGGAACTATTCCTGCGTAAGAAAGTCTTAAATAGAGCCAATAACGGTGAATGCTTTTTTGAATTGTAGAAAGGAAGTTGCAATGTATACGAAATCAAATCGATGTTTAACAGTAGTTCGACAGCTGGTCTTTATAGTTTGCTTCTGTCCTTTATGGGCCAACTCTTCAGACAGTACTGAATATAAAACAGAAGCTATCATCGATAATTTGACTGGTTCAGAGGGTGAATCTTTTGCAAGAGATTTGCTAAAACGACGGAAGGATAATGGAGAGCAGTTCTCCATGCCTGAATTGGCCGATGCTGTCAATAATATGCATACAGCCCTTCGTAAACTGGATTTGCTAAATATGAGTGCTGATGATGCTACAGTACTCATTGAAATGCATAAGCTTCTGGACGACTTAAAAACGAGTAGTTATCCCTATCGCACAACTGTTGAAATACTCTTCAAGGCAACACTTTTGCGAGACTACTTTTATGATGATTTTTACCAGATAACCCAACAAACAGTCTCCTCCACGTATTACTCGAAAGAGTCACCTCACGTGCACACTGTAGATAACTTATTGACTCGTATTTCTCCAGAGATCGATATGCAAAAACTAAGCTATATCGCTTTCCCTGATGACTGGACGGCGAGAGATGTTCTCATTTCTAAAGATGATGTTGTTAGTGGGGGGGGGTTTGACCAACTCTCTCGAATGTTAGATAGGGAGGATATTATTCTATTGCCCGAATTCAATAATCTTTCTCTGGATGATTTTATTCGTATAGCGCCTTACTCCATTCTTCCTCAGGGTTTGTGTCAAGAGGCTTTTTGCAAGGCTGATGGAATCTATCAAACCCCAATGATCTTTTGGTTTCATGACTTGGTTCATTCAGCTGACGCGCCGTTGCGCATAGGCAAACAGTGGAATATTTGTAAGACCAAACTAATTTTTGATAGCAGTTCGTATTCAAACTTAAGTTTCGACGACGGGTTCAGTACACTATGCACTGATAAGATTACCTGTAATAAGAATGTGCTAAACAGTATTTATTTCAATGCTAATTACAGTTATTTGATAAAGCATGAAAAATTTAAAAAATTTAAAACCACACTAAAATTACTGCTCTTCACCCTATTGCATGAATTAGATAGTTGCTCTGCTGTAGGAATCATGAACATGGAGGCTTTAGATTTTTTAAAAGCGATAGACGTTACTAGTGAAGTTTTACAGAACAATGTTTCTGTAGATGAGATAGGAGGCGAGAGTTTAACAAGACGAGACTATTACGCAGCTGTCTTCTGGATTGAAAATGTTAAACGCTTACTGATTGACAATAAAATGACAGGTCTGTCTCCAGAAGATTATTCAGAGCTTATTCGCAACTTATTGCTATATCTCTAAGAGATGATTGGTTCGTTGCGAGTACGGTAATACTGAGTACTGAAGATTTGTATTCAATGTGCGTTTGGTGCTTTTGGAACCAGACAAGCCACGAATGCGACAAGCATTTTGTCATGGCTTGCAGGTCAAATCGCAAGATTTTACTGTTTTGCTCTTCTGTCAGATCTTAATTGCGAGCAAAGATCTATCTTTCAGAATTTAGATCATCGTTCCAAGAACTTCGGATGCTGAAACAGTGCGTAACCTGAGTGATATATAACCTATACTCTACTTTTTTATATTAAATTTCAGGGCAGTATAAGCATTTGAGCACTCCACACTGTATTTATTTCCTTTTACTGGGAATATTATCGAGCCCGATTTGCTTAGCAAGCAATCTGGCAAGTAATTGGAACCATCAAATCAGAGAACTTTTACTTCCAGAAAATCTTATTATTGAGGCAGATATAAGCCATTATTTGTCTGCTGATTGTCAAAAAGAGCACCAGCTTCGTCAATGGAAGATGGTGATGCCTGTTGGGCAGGATTGGGGTTATCTGAACGCTTACGATACAGTAGACAAGCAATTAAAGCCTTTTTATTACAACCTAAGTAATCCTTTGCAACCCATCTTCAAACAAATACCACTGCCAGAAGAATATAATAATGGCCTGTTGCTTATTGAACGACAGGGGTTTTCTACTACACCGCAAGCCGCTGCCTTTATTCACAAATCAACGGGCTGTTCGGTTGAGGCTTTTGTTATTTCAAGACCAGATGAAGCAGGTTTCCCTAAGATTACCCCCGTTCCGGATTGCGCATACAAAGACGATGGACCGTCTTGTTTTGACAAGCCCGTTTCAAGGCGAGTCATAGGCAGTTTCAGTGCTTATATGAATTCGTATCATCTTTTACGTGTGGTTAAAAAAAATCAACCAAATCACTTTCAATATCAACATATGGTCAATGCGCCTTATGTCCTTCCCTTTCCTATAATGATACCAAGAGAAATGGATGATTTTCATAATGGAAAATTAGTGCCGGGAATGAATCAATCTGCAGATATGCAGTCAACAGGCATTTTATTTAATGATAAGGCGCTCTATCTTTACGCTACTGGCAATCTATACAATACGACGGCTAATACAACTAATCTGATTTACAACTCTCTAGCCTATGGAATATATAATGATGAGTTTCCGGCTATCTTTCATTCAGACAGTCACATTATTGTGTTCCCTGACAGTCAGAAATTACAGCATTTCTCATTGACTTTCGGTCATCAATTTTATGCATTTATAACTGACGAAGGCCAGCCTTGCTTAAGAGAGATACCCTATAACAACAGTAGAACAGATGAAATATCTGTTCACTACCTTGAAGATAAGCGGTTTTGTGATATTCCACTTTCAACTCGTAACGATATAACCTCTGTTGAAGATTACGTAGAAATGCCAGTTCATCGTTATAATAACCCTGATGGATTTGTATTTACAAATATCGTTAATTCAGAAGGCGACAAGAGTGTTTTGGTAACAGCCTTGCTAACAAACCAAACTGCAGATTTTAAACAACAGTTTTTGTTAGATAACTCCACTTTCGTGAATACTACTCAATTCCAGTTCCATGACTGGAGTGAATTATCTAACGATATTTCTATTCCGACTTTTAAGGCTGATTATGTTTTAGCCCTAACCACTACAACAGACACAGGCAAACCGGGCAATCCTTTAATCTTGGCTTTACATGGATCATGGAGCTTCCCTCCTCAGCCTACTGATCCATCAGAACCCAACATTGTTCAAATTTTCACGGTAGTCATGACTGCAGCAATAGTGGTAACAGCAGTAGTGGTAATTGTTACTTTTGCTGCTGTTATTGTTATGGCCCGGCATCGTCGAACACATGGTTATGAAGCTCTAAATTGAGTTTTCAATTTCGTACCCCCCCCTCTATACACACAAGATCTTTTGATTCCTTTGGGGGTAGTTAGCTTTTACAAAAAATCGTCTGCAATGAGTCCAGCACTGGGCCAGTCTGATGTTAGCAGCGCACCGTGAATAGGCTTGAGCAGTTTAATGTCACGCTGCACCAACTGGGTCAGCGTCGTCTGACTCAGAGTTACACTGGCCAACGCCATCCGCTGATGTTGACGATGAAGCGTTTCCGCAAATTCTTTGAACGCACCAACTCGCCCAATAGCTTGGGTAGAATGCTGGCCTTCCAGCTGCAGAGTTTTTAACCATTCCTCCGGATCAACTCCCAAGCGTTGGAGAATAGGTGGCAGGCTGTGTTCAATGGCTCCGCGTTTATCATCGCGTACAGCACGGCCAGACCAATCAACCAGCTCCAGATAATCGGCTAGAGCGAAAGGAATGGCAATGTCTTTTTTCTGCCCCTGTATGCCGAAAAGTTTCAACGTGGACGTCCAGACGCTCAACAACCCAGGCTTTCCGATGTTCGTAGTTGGTTCCGGTCAGATGATCTTCACCCCACAGAAAAGTCCTGCGTACGCAACGTTGCCATGCAGTAGTAAGGTGTTGTGTCTGAACGCGTCTGGCACGGGTCATACTTTTTACTGCTTGTGGGAGTCAGGGGAAAAGTAGTCGGCGTGTTGGTGTTGTCAAATCTGTTGTCAAATTTGTGGCTGTCCTCATTTTCCTTCTCCTGAAAAACCTATCAAGGTTACTGTGCCTTATGGTGCTGGTGGTGACTTCGATCTGACTACTCGTGTTTGGGCTGATGCCGTAGAGAAAGAGTTAGGCGTCCCCGTTGTGGTGATCAACAAGCCGGGTGATGGTGGCATCGTCGGTACAGCGTTTGTTGCCAACTCAAGAAAAGACGGTTACACGCTGATTAATGCGGGCCTTGGTAACATGTTGGTGTCGTCTAACTTCAGCAAAGCACCTTATCAATTCGACAGCTTTACTCCTGTAGTCAAGATGACCTCTGTGCCTTTGGCCATTGTTGTGGCTAAAGACAGCCCTTACAAGACCTTCGATGATTTTATTGCCGGAGCCAAAACACAGCGTGTGACTCTGGGAACATGGGGAGCCTCTTCATCGGGTGCCATTCTGGCTGGTATTATTGCTGATCAAGCTGGATACAAGACAAAGTACGTACACGCCAACAGTGGCTCAACATCCATAGTACCGGTCGTTGGTGGTCACACTGACTGAGTTGTCTCTTTCCCACCGATCTTCGGACTACACGTAAAAGCGGATCGCGCCAGAGCGCTGGTCATGAACAAGAAGCTGGAAGCTTATCCAGGCGTTCCTACTTTTGCTGATTACGGAATCGAAGGTGGTTTTGAAGGCTGGTCAAGAATTTTTGTCCCTAAAGGTGTTCCACAGGAAGTGGTTGAGAAGCTGACTGCGGCGACCAATAAGGTAATGAAGAACCCTAAGGTGATCAAGGCTTATCAGAACATGGGAGTCACTATTGATTATCGCTTCGGTGAAGACTGGATTGCAGATATGAAAACCACTTATGGAGTTATGCAAGTAGCTGCTTCAAAAATCAAAAAATGTTTTAAAAAAGCTGAACGTGTAGGCACACGTAATCGAATGTCTAATCAGTCATTTGCCTGCTTAATCTTTGTACGGGACAAAACTTTCTAGAGTCAGTAATCACAAGGCTTTGGAGGGTATGAGCTGACCCTCCCATCAAGTATCCTGTGTGGTCTCTAACCTCCATACAGTTTACCGAAGTCGTACATGGAAGAAGTCAGCTCATTGGCCGAGAAGATTGAGGGTATTTTAGCTGATCGAGAATTCATTGGTCATGACTGGTTTCAATGGCTCAATGACCATCATTTGCTCTGCAGGCTTAGGGTAAAAAATAACCTGAAGGTGACTGATCGTAATGGTAACGAGACGACGACCGGACGACTATTTCGGAGTGTAAAATTCAATCAAACAGTTATTTGGAACAGTAAGAAAAAGTGTCCGGTGTTTCCCTCTATATTGGTGCACACCGCAGCTTGAAAGGCCTTCTCATTGTTGTAGCAACCCAAAAGCCTGACAGTATGATCAGTGATTATTATAAACGCTGGGGTATAGAAACCTTGTTTGACTGCTTGAAAAGTCGAGGGTTTGATTTGGAGTCTACCCATATGACAGATCCTAAGAAAATGGACAAGCTGATGGGGATATTAGCACTGGCATTTTGTTGGTGTCTGATAGCGGGTCACTGGGAACACGGCGAAGCTTCAGAGTTTCCCCTTAAAAAGCATGGTCGACCCGAGAAAAGTTTATTTCGTCTAGGAATTGATATCATTCGGCGAGTGCTCAAGAATTACTGTGCAAAAAGCAACCATGACAATTTTTTGAGGCTATTGAATGTTTTGTCCCGTACTTAGCTTATATTTATATAAAATTATAGATAACAATATTAGAGCGTAAAGTTCTTTTTAATGATCTTGCCGAACTGCTTATATGAACTAGATTTTAGTGATCTTGGTTTTTATTGTATTAAATATACTTTAATTTCTATAAGCATATTTTAAGGTCTAGTGAAATGAAAAAAATCATATGTCTTCAGATATCGTTACTATTGAAAACTGTGACTTTCTGTTTTTTTTTAAGTATCTTAAACGCTAATTCAGGTGTTATTCCGATTAACGAAACAGATCCTTCAACGGATAATGTTTATTCGAAAAAAACCTTTGTTAGGGTCTATTCTTTAGATGAAGAAGATAACTTCAGCTATCTTAATGAAAAATACGCAATGAATGGAGAGTGCGCCACAAAATTCTCTTCATACAAAACCTGTGTATTTATCATTAATGCTGGCACTCTGTCTCTGGTTATAGACGTCGATGATAAACAACAAACGTTTATTGAAGCAAAACAGAAGGGGTTCTTGCTGAATGAAGATACAGAAATTGATTATTTTAATTTAAAAATTAAAAGTTATAATTATCCAATACAGTTATATAACGGGAAGGTTAGTAACAAAAGTGGTTTGGTTTGCTTGGATTCTTTCTGTGAAGCAGCAGGCTTAGAAAACGAAAAGTTATAATATAATTAATCATGTTTTTGAGATCTAAAAAAATGAAAAGAATTTTATATTTTCAGACACTTTCGATACTAAAAATTGCCACTGTCTGTTTTTTGTTAAATGCTCTGTACGCCAATTCAAGTGATGATCCGCTTAATAATACTCAGTCAAATGAGTACGAGTCTGCGTCAAAAACATTTGTCGTAAAAATAAAACCACCGAGTGAATATGACTCAAACGATGATCCGACTTTCCCAGAATGCGATACAAAGTACGCTTCCTACAAAACATGTGTATTCATCGTTAATAGCAGTAATCACTCTCTTACTGTACTTATCGATGAAAAAAATAAACAGCTCTTTAGTGGGAATTTAACGAGCTATTTGCTAAATGAAGATGTCGAAATCAAAACGTATACTTTAAAAGTTACCACTGATGAGTATCCATTCGATTTGTTCGATGGTGAAATTAAAAACAGAGATGGTTTAGATTGCGGCGAGGTTTCATGTAAAAACTGGTAATGACTGTTTTTTTTATTTGAGCGAGTGCATGCGAGTATGCATAGGGAAGACATTAAGCCGCACCGTTTGCAATCAATCCTAATACGGAGCGTCCGGTATGCTTGGGAACCTGCGAATAAGTCCCCATTATGAGACAATCCTGACCAGAGCCAAATCAGAGAATACCTATGGAACAGCAGCTCTCTTTTTCTGACAGTGAGTTTACCCACAAACGTCGTAAGATTCGCCGGGAAATTTTTCTGGAACGGATGGAAACTCTTATTCCATGGCAAAGGCTTGAGTCTGTGATTGAGCCTTTTTTTATCCCAAAGCAGGCAACGGCAGCCGTCCCTACCCGCTACAGTTCATGCTAAGATTCATTGTTTACAACAATGGTACACCCTTAGCGATGAAGGCATGGAATACTCGCTTTATGAAATTGCTTCGATGCGTTTTTTTGCAGGTCTAGCTCTGGTTCGGCCGATTCCAGATCGTACGACCATTATGAGCTTTCGCCATCTCCTTGAGAAACACAGGCTTGGTCGTTCAAACTTTGATGAGGTCGGCTCTTGGCTGACAGAGGCCGGGATTATCCTCAGAGAAGGCACTCTGGTTGATGCCACAATTATTGAAGCACCAACGTCTATCAAGAACAAAGCTAAGCAGCATGACCCTGATATGCACCGGACCAAAAAGGGTAATCAGTGGCACTTTGGCATGAAAGCGCATATTGGTGTTGATGCCAGAACCGGTTTGACTCATACCCTTACGACAACCGTTGCGAATGAGCACGATTTAAACCAGGCCAGCAAGCTGCTTCACGGAGACGAAGACTTCATTTGTGCCGACGCCGGTTATCGTGGTGCAGAAGAACGGTCTGAACTGGAAGATTGTCAGGCTGAATGGTTTATTGCTGAGAACCCTGGGAAAGTGAAAGAGTTGAGGAAGCATCTTCGTAAAAATGAAGAGCCTTTAAGGCTGGAGTATCTCAAAGCCAGCCTCAGGGCAGCGGTGGAGCATCCATTCAGAATTATTAAGTGCCAGTTTGACTTTGTAAAAGCCTGCTACAAAGGGCTGAAGAAAAACGACAACAAGCTGGCAATGATGTTTGCTCTTGCTAATGTGGTCAGACTGGATCAACTAGAGCGAGCAGCACAGGGTTAATCCGCCCTGAAGCCGCTAAAAAACGACCAAATTGAACTATTTTTTCTCGATTTTGGCTCCATACAGGTCAATAGAGCTCAATATTGAAATTGCCAAGACTTATTCGCAGGTTCCCTAGCCTTCTATCCAGTTAGTTTATTCGAAAGCAGATGGTCAACTAATTACTATTGCAGCACATCTGTTGAGCGGCTGAAATAAGCCGCCCATACTCGGTCAACGAACTGGGGCCAGGAAGCGGTTTGGGGTTAGGAAGCAGTTCGGAGCCTATATCCGGGCAGGATAATTGCCGCTATGAAGATCAACGAGTGGAGAGTCTTGAGTGGAGTCTATCAGGCAACTTACTGGCCGTCGGGTTAAGCGTTATTAACATTGAACTTTCTGCGTGCCCGGAAGATTATTTTGCAGGCTCTATTCGAATTTACGATTTTTCAACAGGTAATCCAGAATTATTACACGAGATAGTCCCCGTGAAACAATACTCTTGAACAGTAGTGTGCAAAGCGTTGCTATCAGCCCTGATGGAACTATGCTGGCTGCCGGAGAATTTAACCATTCTATTTCAATATTTTATATTCGCAATCCTCCCAAAGTACCAACCTTGTCCCCGACCCGGGAGGCAACCACGAGTGCTGTGTCTAAAGGGGATGGAAAATCCTGGCAACGGATTCAACAGAAGTAGGCACTACAGCATCAAGAGCTCAGGTTGTCGGTCAGAAAACAGCGTTATTTCTGTTTCTAACAACTCTGGCAGCTATCATGAACAACTAACTTATATTATACCCTTTCATCTTATCGCTTAAAGATTTTGGAACAATGATCCTAATGCTGATAGATAAAGATTCATTTTTAGCTCAGAGTGATTCAAATGAATCTTAGTGACCAGAGTCTTAAGATGAAATGATAAATATATCGACTTAAACAGGTGGTTACTCTGTGACCGAACGATATGGTTCGGTATTTTAGCCAGGGCAGTACTGGATGCCCACAGTGGGCCACGATAGGGATAAATAGGCTTGGCAGAACGTACCCAGCGCAAAGCAATCGAGGGATCTATAAGATTTTCCTACCAGATCACTGTCGTTTGAAATGTCGTTTGCGTAACGTTGCTCTTGGACATTAATAACAGTTTGGGTGTTCAATCTCTGTAGCTTAATTGCTTTTGCCAGTTGATTGGCAATGGGTGCTTCAGCGACACCTGAACCAGTAATGAGTACTTCTGTATCTTTGGTTGTTGTTCTTTTGTTCAAGGCAGTTAGTTCCAGTCCGGATTGGGCAGCGTAGGTGTGTTTACACCCGTGGCAGACCTTTGGCTTTAACGGAGTCCGTCTACCTGAACCGATTGAATCACTTCTCTGTGGTTCGACGTAAATTGTGCCAGCATGTGGTTATTTGAAAACGTGTCATGGACTATCGGTTTGAAGTCAGCCAGCGCAGAGTAAAGCGTCCTTGTACCAGATTTACTTTCCAGCTCGTTCATATAGGCCTCTGACAGGCCGCTATCAATCGCCTTACTTTGAGTCAACCAAAGAGATAGTTTAAGAAAGAGTTGCTGCTGGCTGTCTTCAGAGCCGTTAACTGTAAATATGTCTGCCCATGATCTGGGTGCTTCCAGACAAGCAAGCGCTAGAGCGGCTTTAACGAGAGCCCTTCTTGAAACATGTCTTTCAGTCACGATTGGAAATCCACAGTATAAATAAAAAAGCCGACCGTTTATTCATGATGCTAATGCTGAGTGGAACAATATTAGTCAGGCTCGACAGGATTGCCAGTCGTGCTATCTCCTGTTCAAGAGTAATGGCTGCTTGGATATTCGATTATGTGTGTCCACTTACTTATTATGTGTGCCCACTTACTTATTAGGTTGTGTCTGACTCACACAGGCATCTTGTGGATAAAAAGATTTGAGTGTTGATGGGGATTTGCTAGTGTATTTTTTTCTGTCGCTATCACAAGGAATAAACCATGCGTTGCCATGAAGTCGATTATGAAATCCGCGGCCATGATATGCAGTTGGTGGAAGTGGAGCTGGATCCCAATGAGACGGTGGTCGCTGAAGCGGGTGCCATGACCTATATGGAAGAAGGTATTAATTTCGAAACTAAAATGGGCGATGGCTCAGATCCCGACCAGGGTTTTATGGGTAAGTTGTTCTCGGTCGGTAAAAGAGTGCTTACTGGTGAGTCGCTGTTCACGACCCATTTTTCTAATGAAGGTACGGGCAAGCAGAAAGTCGCTTTCTCTGCACCTTACCCGGGCTCCATTGTCGCTTTGGATATGTCAAAACTGGGTGAGCGAGTAATCTGTCAGAAAGACAGTTTCCTGTGTGCTGCTTTGGGCACAAAAATCAGCATTTCATTCAGTCGCAAGTTAGGAGCGGGCTTTTTTGGTGGTGAAGGTTTTATTCTTCAGCAACTTGAAGGCGATGGCATGGCTTTTATTCATGCCGGTGGCACCGTGATTGAACGAGAGTTGAACGGTGAAACCCTGCGGCTTGATACTGGTTGTCTGGTGGGGTTTACGGGTGATATTAATTACGACATTCAAATGGCAGGTGGTTTGAAATCAATGGTTTTTGGTGGTGAAGGGCTGTTTCTCGCTACATTGAGTGGCCATGGGAAAGTCTGGATTCAGAGTTTGCCATTTTCACGTCTTGCTGATCGTATTCTTGCCAGTGCGCCTAAAGCCGGTGGTGGTCGTACAGGAGAAGATTAGCAATCAGTTTGAACGGTTGTGAGAAACACGTTCACTCCACTTTGGTTGCTGGTTAGAGTGCATGTTTTTTAAGCCTTTGAAGTACAGGAAGATGCTTAGTGATTCTGAATTCTTAGTGCAATGGGTGCCAAGGTCTATCTCTCTGGTTGAGTGGTAGACCTTGGCTAACAATTGTGCGCAGCACCAGAATCTCAAGAAGGAGTACATGTCGTTGAGAATTCCAAAGTACTTTCATTCAGTTTCCAGGTGCTACACCATTGGTGGTTATGACTTTTACCAGTCCAAGTGCACACTCTTAAGAATATATTCTAGTGCCTGACCGAAAACCCTAGCCCCTTGAAATTAAAGCCCTACAGCCCAAAATAGAGAATGAAGTTTTCAACTACTGGCTGTTATTTCTAAAATTATGCGCAAACCAATCAATCCACAAATGCATCTGGGTGAAGTGGATATCTCTGCCATCCACTTCGATCCTTGTTCCCGTGACGATATTCCTCGTATTCTCAGAGGCTTACAGCACCTTTATATAAACCCCGAATTACGACAATCTGTCTTTCTAGCGCTTGAGAAAATAATTCCGGAATCAATCGATAAAAAGAACGGTCGACCGGGTATGGATCTCTGGAGAGTACTGGTATTTGGTACACTTCGCTTGGTGATTAATTGTGACTTTGATCGCCTGCGTGAACTGGCAGCAGAGAGTCAGTTGCCAGGTTGGAGACAATCTGAACACACACAGAAACGCTATAAAAAATGTTACAACAAACTGCGCAGACTAAAGCACTCAACCTCCTCCAGTGAGACACAGCGAAAAGCTGCCTGACACCTTGGTAAAGGCTCATTTTTTTAAAATCATGGTTGCATGAGGATACTGTTCACGTAAAAAAGAGTATTTCTGGGAAAAACTCTCTGAAAATGCTGAAAAAGTAGTCTTCAAACATACGTTGGTCGATTTATGATCAAATTATACGTTGATGAAGGTCACTCTGTTTTAAATTCCAGAGGTTTTCGGACAGGCACTAAGTATCTACTGTCAGGTTTTGTGTTGAGCGAACATAAAGCAATTATTACTGAGATTATTACTGAGGTATCTCGTCAGGGTAAATTACCTTATTGGTGGTTAACGAGGCAAAAAGAATTTGACTTTTTTTTTGGAGATAACGGATATATTCATGTTGCCAGAAAGGCAGTAGATATGTTTAAAAAAATGACTATCAATAATCACGAAACTCGTTACAAGAGAATTGATTTTTACTTAAAGAAATATAACGATGGAACTTGTGGTGGTGGTTCAGATGGTATGAGGACTTATAATTGGGATGTTTACCATAAAGAAGCACATCATCTTTCCGGAATACAGTTATATCGTTTTTTTATCGGGTGTCACACAAACAGTTGGAAATAGTGCAAGCGCATAATGAGTCTCTAGATAAAATCAGCCAGTAGTGCCTGATGACGACCCTTTTCTGGTTCGCTAATGGCTCTTCCTGGCTTTTAGTATTTATTCCCCCGAAGTTTTTCATTCCCATAGTCATGAACCGAAATTCCTCAAATGAACCATAAGCGGACAAACAGAGCTCAAACTCACCTTACTTGCTCGAGGTGCTTTTAACAGGCTAGCCTCCAACGTGTATTTCCAACTTCTTGGAACAAGGTATTAGACTTGTCTTGCGGGGTGAAGGCTGACTTGCAGAGCTTGGTTGATTAAGAATTTTGGGGTTTTGTAGACGTCAAGGAATACACCAGAGATAATCTTTGTTGGTGAAAGCTAAAATTTTACCAATGTACATACATTTTTATATTCATATTAAGAGTATTCAATACAGCGATCCATAAAGAGGATGATTGGGAGCTCAATTTCGGAATGAACGACTGTTCCTCACCCCCTGAATCTGTGTAAACTCGAATGAGAATGGATTTCAGGCGCACTTATATGTATTAATTATTAATACGATGCTTTTTCGGGGACAGGGATTTCAGGGCCACCGAAGCGCTAAGTTTCAATAAAACCGCCAAATGCGTTGAAGATTGAACGCGAGCAGTGGCCCGAAAGTAATCTATTAAGGAAAAAATGCGTCTTAAGTCAATCAAACTGGTCGGTTTCAAATCTTTTGTGGATCCTACGACGGTTCACTTCCCCTCGAACATGTGTGGCGTGGTCGGGCCCAATGGCTGTGGCAAATCCAATATTATTGATGCCGTTCGCTGGGTAATGGGAGAATCTTCCGCCAAGCATCTGCGTGGCGAGTCCATGACCGATGTTATTTTCAAGGGTTCCAACAGCCGAAAACCAGTAAGCAAAGCCTCGGTTGAGCTGATCTTTGACAATAATGAAGGCCGTGTTACGGGCGAGTTTGCGGCTTACAATGAAATTTCCGTCAAGCGAATGCTGACCTCGGAATCCAAGAATTTCTATTTCCTTAATGGCAACAAGTGTCGTCGCCGTGATGTGATGGATATTTTTCTCGGCACCGGTCTGGGGCCAAGAAGTTATTCCATTATTTCTCAGGGTATTGTTTCCACTCTGATTGAATCAAAGCCTGAAGAATTGCGGGTTTTTATTGAAGAAGCAGCGGGTATTTCCAAATATAAGGAACGTCGCCGCGAAACAGAGAACCGAATTCGCCGTACTAAGGAAAATCTGGAACGTTTAACCGACCTTCGTGATGAATTGGGTCGGCGTCTTGGGCACCTTGAACGTCAGGCTCAGTCTGCTGAAAAATACAAAATCTTCAAGGAAGAGGAACGTCTCAAAAAAGCTCAGCTCCAGGCTTTGAAATGGCAGAGTATTGATGAAAAGGTTAAAAACCAGGAGCACGTCATCGGTACGCTGGAAGTTCAGCTGGAAGCAGCGGTTAGTGAACAGCGGTCTTCTGATGCAGGCATGGAAAAAGACCGAGCTCAGCAGATGGATCTGGGAGACCATTTTCATCAGACTCAAGCCAAATACTATGGCACGGGTAATGAAATTACCCGCATAGAGCAGACGCTTCGACATAAAGAAGAGCGGGCCAAAGAACTCAGTCATGATCTTCAGCAACTGGAACAGGGCTGGAATGAAGCCCGCGAACAGATGGCTGAAGATCAGTCTCAAATGGAAGTGCTGGAAGAAGAACAGCTGCAGGTTGAACCAGAGCTGGAAATGCTTCAGGAGCAGGAACACGGTTCTGGTGAACTGCTGGAAACCGCTGAAGAAGAAATGCATGTGCTGCAGCAAAAATGGGATAACTTTAATCAGCGCTCCCACGAACCTCAGAAACAGGCAGAAGTTGAACAGTCACGCATTCAGCATGCTGAATCTGTATTGGCACGATTGCAAAGCCGTGGACAGAGACTGAAAGAAGAAGCCGTTGCTTTGGGTGGAGGTGAAGACGCCGAAGAGCTTGAAGTACTCGCAGAAAAACTGACCGAACTGGAAATGACTCGGGAAACTCAGGAAATTCGGCTTGAAGAAACCCAGTCAGAAATAGAAGAGAGCCGTCTTCAATATGAACAGCTGCAGGAAAACCGTGAAAAGGTTCGCACTGAGCTAAGTACTCTTCGTGGTCGTCATGCGTCGCTGGAAGCTTTGCAACAGGCGGCTTTGGGCCAGGATACAGGTGTTGCCATCTGGCTGGAGCAGAACCGTCTTGAAAATATTCCCCGTCTGGCAGAAAAACTTCAAGTAGAAGCGGGTTGGGAACAAGCGGTAGAAACCGTTCTGGGCAGCAGTCTTCAGGCTCTTTGCGTTGATGGACTGGACACTGTTGCGAATCTTCTTGGTTCTCTGGAACAAGGCGCAGCGGTTCTTCTGGATGCTTCTCAGGTAGCCAGTGCCAGTGTTGACAAAGATAAGCTCAAGGCGCTGTCTGGAAAAATTCAATCAGGTCAGGAAGCCAACGGTTTACTCGCTGGTATTTTTGTAGCGGACACTCTGGAACAGGCACTTGCTGCCAGAGGCTCACTGGAACCCCATGAGTCGATTATTACTCAGGACGGTATCTGGCTTTCTGCCAGCTGGCTGAGAGTCAGCCGTGATGTCGACAGTAATTCAGGCGTGCTGGAACGTCAGAAGGAACTGGAAAAGCTGACTGAGCGTCTGGCGGAGCTGGAAGAGACTTCCCAGCTGGTTGATGCTGAACGTACTAAGATGCGAGAGCAGTCGGAACAGCTGGACAGTCTTCGTCAGGACATTCAACGACAGTTGTCAGATCTAAACCGATCTCAGGGTGAAGTTCGGGCAGACCTTGGTGCTCGAAAGGTTCGTCTTGAACAATTCTCTGTCCGTCGCGGCAGACTGGAACAAGAGATAACGGAATGTAAGGAGCTCAGTCAGGCAGAGCAAGAGAGCATTGGCGAATCCCGTCTGCGTCTGCAGGAAGCTCTGGATATGATGGAGATGGACAGTGGCCGAAAGGAAGAGCTGCTAGAACAAAGGGAACAGTGTCGTGACAAACTGGAACAGATACGACAACGCTCCAGACACGACAAAGATCGTTTGCATCAGTTAGCTTTGCGCTCCCAAACTATCAAAAGTCAGATGGTGTCGTTGAAGGCGGCCATTGAACGACTCAGCCAACAGTCCACCAAACTGCGTGAACGTCGAGAAATGATTCAAGCTTCTCTGTTTGAATCACATTCACCTGAAGGTGAGTTGCAAGAACAGTTGGAAGATCTGTTGAATCGTCGTCTTGAAGAAGAAGAGATCATGCAAAAGGCTCGCAGTGAGCTGGAAGAAGTAGAACAGCGCATTCAGCAGATGGAAAAGAATCGACAGTCTGCCGAGCAGAAAGCCACCACGGTTCGCTCACAGCTGGAAAAACTGCGTATGGACTGGCAGGGGCTGCAGGTTCGCAGAAGTACGCTGGCAGAGCAGTTGGTAGAAGACCAGTTTGATATGGATACTGTGATTGCCAATTTGCCGGAAGATGCTTCGGAAAAAGAGTGGGAGCAGGATCTGGAAACTATTCATAATCGAATTGAACGACTGGGTGCTATCAATCTGGCCGCTATCGAAGAGTATGAAACCCAGATGGAGCGAAAAACCTATCTGGATACCCAGAACGAAGATCTTGAATCGGCGATGTCCACACTAGAAAACGCCATCAGAAAAATTGATAAGGAAACGAGGCAGAGATTTAAAACCACGTTTGATCAGGTTAATACCGGACTGCAGGAATTGTTTCCGAGAATGTTTGGTGGTGGTCAGGCTTACTTGCAGTTGACGGGTGACGATCTTCTGGATACCGGTGTGACCATTATGGCTCAGCCACCGGGCAAGAAGAACAGCACCATTCACCTGCTTTCTGGTGGTGAAAAGGCTCTGACAGCGATAGCGCTGGTATTTGCTATTTTTCAGTTGAATCCTTCACCTTTTTGTATGCTGGATGAGGTGGATGCTCCGCTGGATGATGCTAACGTAGGGCGTTATGCAAAAATGGTATCGGAGATGAGTGATAAGGTGCAGTTCATCTATATCACCCACAACAAGATTGCCATGCAGGCTGCAAGTCAACTGATCGGTGTCACTATGCAGGAGGCGGGTGTCTCCAGACCAGTGACGGTTGATATTGAAGAAGCGGCGGCAATGGCTATTCTTTAACCACTTTTGTGGAAATTATTTTCAATATAATGGAAGATAAAGGAATGTTTCTTTAGCTCAACGTTGTTTGAGTCGTATAGCATGGTTATTGCTTGTTTTTGTAAAAAAGCGCAAATAGACCATGTGTAGATCGTTAGAATCAGGTAGGGTTCTGACAGAGAATAACTGACAGGGAATAGTTGTTGTAACGTGAAACTTCATCGTTTTTTTATTGGTTTTTATTTGTTTTTGTTTCAAAGTAAAGTTTCAGGGGCTGTCAGTGGAGCTGGCAACCCAGAGCGTATGAAGGCGGCATGGAAATGAGTTTACGTGAATGGTTGGTATTGATAGGGATTATCATTATTGCCGGAGTAATGGCAGATGGTTATCGACGAATGCGTCTAGCTAGAAAGCGTTCGGAAGAACTGTCTTTCGGGCGGGAAGGTACTGCTGCGGCTGCGGCTGCTTCTGCTTCTGCGGGCGGAGATAACTATGGCAGTGAGCTGCCTAATGGTGGCGCCAGAAAATCAGGCGATGGTTATTCTGATTCGTTTTCAGAGAATGACCGGCAGCCCAGAGATACTGTTAGGAACTGGGCTCGTCAAGAAGAGAGCGCGCACCTTGCAGTAAAAGATCGAATTGAACCGGGTCTGTCTGATTTTGATCAGCAGTCCAGCTCCTATGACTCTGGTAATGAATCGTCAGGACGGCAGAGTTTTTCGACCGAAAAAAAGAATGAAGATGAAGTTCCGACGCTTACTCAGGTAAACGAGCCTATTAAGCGGCAGTCCGTCAGCCAGGAAATGTCCATGGTTGATGAAATGGAGCATGAAGCTCGGGATAGGATAACGGCTGAGCAAACAAGCCGGATGGTTCAGCAGGAGCTAGAAATGGCTCCCTCTCGAGCCAAAAAGAAAGGCAGCAAGCGGCAGGAAAAACTGTCTGATCGTCCTTCAGCCAGTGAAGTTCTGATTATCAACTTGTTGACCAAGGAAGAACCATTCGAAGGTTCTGTATTGCTGCAAAGTTTTCTAGACGCAGGAATGCGTTACGGTGATATGTCGATTTTCCATCGTTATACCCGTAAAGATGGTACAGGACAGGTTCTGTTTAGCCTGGCTAATGGCATTGAACCCGGTACTTTTGACGCATTGAAAATGGAAAATTCCAGAACGCCTGTGATCAGTTTGTTTATGGGATTACCTGGACCTGGAGATCCATTAAAAGCCTTTACCCTGATGGAAGAAACAGCACGACAGCTGGCTCTGGATCTTGGTGCCGAGCTGAAAGACGAAGATATGAGTGTTTTGACTCGTCAGACTCTGGAACATTATCGTCAACGTATCAGGGATTTTGAACGTAAAGCTCTGACTCATAAAGTGACTGATTGATTCGGTTGCCCGTTACAGGGCTGCCCCCACTCCTCATAATGTGTAAAAGTGCAGCAATAGCTGCATTTTTACCAGATCCGATACCATGACTCAGACCCCTCTTTTTCCCCAGGATGCCGAGCAGGAAATTCAATCTCTGCGCGATCAGATCAATGAACATAATCATCGATATTATGCATTGGATGACCCGGAAATTACTGACTCAGCCTATGACCGGTTGATGAACCGGCTGAAAGCACTGGAAGCTGAACATCCAGAACTGATTACCTCCGAATCGCCGACTCAGAGAGTAGGAGCTGCGCCTTTAGCTGCTTTTGGCCAGATTCGACATGAACGACCCATGCTATCCCTGGATAATGCATTCAATGAAGAAGACCTAAACGATTTTGACCGCAAGGTTCGTGAACGTTTAGGTAATGCTGACTCTATTGAATACGCCTGTGAACCCAAACTGGATGGTATTGCTGTCAGTCTGCTGTACGAGAATGGTCGTCTTATTCGAGGTGCTACCCGTGGTGATGGCACTACTGGTGAAAATATTACCTTGAATGTTCGTACTATTCCTTCGATCCCTTTACAGCTGGCGGGTAATGATTGGCCTGCAAGGCTTGAAGTGCGTGGTGAAATCTTCATGCCAAAGGCTGGCTTTGAAAAGCTGAATGTAAGAGCCAAAGCCAGAGATGAAAAGGTCTTTGTTAATCCGCGAAATGCGGCTGCTGGCAGTCTTCGTCAGCTGGATTCAAAAGTGACAGCCAAACGGCCTCTGGATATGTACTGTTACAGTGCCGGTATTGTTGAGGGAGACACTCTGCCAGCAAAACATGCGGATACTCTTGAACGATTTAAGGATTGGGGGTTAAGAATTAACCCAGAGCTGAGAGTGGTACAAGGTGCAAAAGCGTGTATTGAATATTTCGCTCGTATGAGTGAAAAACGAGCTGGCTTGCCTTACGAAATAGACGGCATTGTTTTCAAAGTTAATGAACTGGCGCTTCAGGATCGTCTTGGATTTGTGGCTCGAGCTCCACGCTGGGCTATTGCTCATAAGTTTCCTGCCCAGGAAGAGATGACCATTCTCAAAGACGTTGAATTTCAGGTTGGAAGAACCGGAGCGATTACGCCTGTAGCACGCCTACAGCCAGTCTTTGTGGGAGGGGTCACCGTCAGCAATGCCACTCTGCATAATATGGATGAGGTGGCTCGCCTCGGCCTTAAAATCGGTGATACGGTTGTCGTGCATCGAGCCGGGGACGTTATTCCCAAGGTGGTGCGAGCGGTTGAGTCTAAACGCCCCGCTGATGCCAGAGACATTCAACTGCCTGATACCTGCCCGGTGTGTGACTCAGAAGTTGAGCGTGATGAAGGCGAAGCCGCTGCCCGCTGTACCGGTGGTTTGTATTGCTCGGCACAGCGTAAGGAAGCCATCAAACACTTTACTGCACGTAAGGCGGTTGATGTGGACGGTCTGGGAGACAAACTGGTGGATCAGTTTGTGGAGAAAGGTCTGGTCAATACGCTTTCAGATCTCTACAAACTCAGTGCCGATCAGGTAGCAGGCATGGAGCGGATGGGTAAGAAGTCGGCTATTAACCTAATCAATGCTCTCGAAATCAGCAAAAAAACGACATTGGATAGATTTATCTACGGCTTGGGTATTCGTGAAGTGGGCGAAGCCACGGCTCAGAGTCTGGTTAGTTATTATCAGGAACTGGATGCAATCAAGGCTGCCACCACTGAAGAACTACTGGACGTTGACGACGTTGGTCCTATCGTTGCGGCTCATATTGAAACTTTTTTCCGACAGCCTCATAACCTTGAGATTATTGATGAACTGCTGGCTGTAGGTATTCATTGGGATAAGGTGGATATCGCTGAATCAGCCGGTGAACAACCACTGGCAGGAGAAATCTGGGTGCTGACCGGAAGTATGCATTCCATGACCCGAGATGAAGGCAAGGCCATCCTTCAGCAACTGGGCGCCAAAGTGACGGGTTCTGTTTCAGCAAAAACAAATGCCTTGCTGGCAGGTGAAAAAGCAGGTTCCAAGTTAACTAAGGCTCAGAAGTTGGGCGTCAGAGTCGTTACAGAAGATGAGTTTACTGAACTTAGAACAGAGTGGGGAATCTAAGTTATGAGGAAGTCGCTGGCATTGATTTTAACAGGATTTTTGTTTCTGACCGGCTGTGCCAGCAGCACTACTCCACCTTCTAGTCCCAGTAATCTATGCAGCATCTTTAAACAGAAGAGCAGTTGGTATCGTCACGCTGAAGATTCAAACGACAAGTGGGGGACACCGATACAGATCATGATGTCGATTATGTATCAGGAGTCGAGCTATCGCCATGATGCTCAACCACCCCGCCCGTGGTTTCTGTTTATTCCCTTGCCCAGAAACTCATCAGCCTATGGTTATGCACAGGCTCAGGATGGTACTTGGGACATGTATCTGAACGAGACCAGTGGTTGGTTCAGGGATCGCGATGATTTTGAAGACGCCATTGATTTTATTGGCTGGTACACCAATAAAACCCGCAAGATTAATGGTGTGTCACTGTGGCGGGCAGACCTTCAATACTTGAATTACCACGAAGGCTGGGGTGGCTATAAAAGAGGAACCCATCGCAGTAAACCCTGGTTGATGTCCACAGCTCGAAAAGTGAAAAGCAGAGCCGCCAATTATGGTGAACAACTCAGGCGTTGTAGTCTCTGATCTTTATGAGTTAATGACCAAGGGCTGAAGCATCAGCCTTTGGAATAATATTCACACTGTCTGTTTCAGCATCAAAAGTAATCACCGCTTCGCCCGACTTCAACTGACGAAAAACCTGCTCAACTCTCTTTTCCAGTGATAGATCAAAGCCATTGTCAGTGCCATCTCTGCTGACAAATTCCGAAACAAGATTTGTTAGCGTGTCCTGCTCGATGTGTTGCCAGGGAATAATCATGTATTTTCTCTCATTAGTCGTTACGTAAGTATTATTGTTCCAGTCAATCGCTTATATAGAAAGGTTTATTCAGCATCGAAAAATATGAATAAGGAGCTATATTGATCAGGTATTGATTAATGTGAGAAGTAGTATGAAGCACCTGCAGCAGAGTTTCTCTAAGATCGTTTTCACCATATCTTGTACCTTTGTTCAATGCGCTGCTGCTTATCCCATTCTTGATGACATTTATCCTGATGATCCACGTTGGGCCGAGGCTCTGGAGGTAGACCTAGATGGTGACGGTTCTCTTCTCCGATCTGGTGGAGGAAAAGCCTGTACTCAACTGGACGGTAGTGGCAGAGCCTGGCTGAAAGTTCGATTACCCGAGCCAAGAGGACTGGAAAGGTCTGGTTTAAACAGTACCGGTTCAGTTTCTACTGATTCTGAGGAAAGTTACGGTGCTTCTGAAATAGGCTTTTATTACGGCCATGATGATCTTTATCTGGTGACCCCGTCCATGGTTAATGGACACAGAAGGCAGCAGTCCACGACCCATAAACAATTTGAAACAGTATATCGGGTGATTGAAACCAGTGGTATGCCACATCAGGAACTGTGTTTTGAAAGAAAGAATGCAGTCACTGTTGTCCCATCATGGTTTGAGGTCAGTGGCCTGTATGCCAGTAAATTGTTCACTTTGTGGTTGGCAGGTTCTCTGACTCAGGGACAGTTGAATAATTTTAAAGAGGGTTTGTTCAGTGAGTCGATTACACATTACGGTATGCTGGGTGCGCACACCAGTTTTGCCAGTGACATGACTCAATTGCTGGAGCATAACCTTTCGCTGAGTCCGCAAGTGAGCAGCTGTATGGTAGCTCTGGGATATGGGATGGGGTATCTGACTTACCTGAATGAGATCAATGGCATTAATCCTGAAAATCTGAATTTTATAAATGATCTGGGTTTTTTCTGGAATGGAGCGCTGGCTGGAACAAGCCTTGAATGTCTGGACATCAATATTGTCACTCCTTACCTCTCGGAAATGATTTCCAGGTCCAGTGATAGCGTTCAATCCGATCAAAGTAAGCTTTTATCTGAACTCATGAAAGGCCCGATGCTGATCGCTTCACTGGCTACCACAGAGGGTTATTTCAACTCTCAAAAACTGTCCAATCTGATGATAAAGCTTCGCTTAAAGTCATCTGTAAATACCAAGCAATTCATCAACAAATATATACGGAAAGAAATAACCGCAAGCAGGACACTGCAGTTCTTTATGGATTTGGTAGGCCTGGTTGCTCTGGAAGGTGTTGCTGAAGCTGTTCAGGGCACTAGTTCACAGATACTTCTCGCCGAATACACTCGTCAAATTGGTGCAGAGCAATTGGCTCAACAGGTTGCTGCTACCCCCGGAGGTAGCTGGTTAGACACTACACATAATCTGCTGACAGGAGTTTTGTTTTATAAAGCTCTCGAGGGGGTTATATCACTGGAAAGGAGGTCTAAATTAATTCCTGCTTTGGCAGGAATTGTTGGTCCTTATGCTCCGTCATCAGTGAATCAACTAGCTCGAACTGTTTGGGATGGGGCTGGCCTTGCTGCAGGTGCTTTGAACAATTTAGGTGGTCATCTTTACAGTTTTGTGCCGTCTATCCCTTTTTTGCATGCAAGAACTGGCTATAACTCTCTGACAGGTATTGTTAAAGGCGGCAGTATTTTTGCTGGTGTAGCAGGCATTAATTACCTTGGGAATACTGCTTACCGGCCTGCTATCGCTAAGCTGAACCGGTATATATATGAACATACAACGGAAGCTGGCTATGCAAGAATGCCTTTCCAGTCAGGTAAGGCTATAACCTTACATTACACATTAAGTAAGAAATAACCAACGTTGAGAAAATATCAGTATCGATCAGTACCAGAATAAGGCTCCAGATCCATCACAAGGAAGTGATCGCCTCTTGATTCCCACACTACATTAACATCCCACAGTGCAGACCCATGGCGACGATGAGTGCTTTCTCTCAAGTAAGCTGGTCTTGGGTCCTGACCCAGTACCTGCCTGATTAATGTAATTAGTGTACGGCCGGTTTTACTCTCATAAGCCAGGCACTTGTCCATGGCTTGTTCACTGAACTCAACTTCAGCCATAACAGAAGGTAAAGGGGCAAAGCCGCCTTTGGCCTCGGGAAGCGCATCGGCATAAGGTAGGTAGGGTTTGACATCAATGACCGGAGTACCGTCCAGCAGGTCGGCCTCTGCCAGTTTTAAAATCAGTTTACCATTACCCGATTCAATGCCTTTCAATTTGACGACAGACAGCCCTATGGGGTTGGGTCTGTGAGTCGATCGAGTGGCGAAGACTCCCATTCTTTTTTTTCCATCTAATCTGGGTGGCCTGATGGTTGGCCGCCAACCTTCGTCCATGGTTTGATGAAAAATGAAATGCACCCAGATGTGAGAGAAACCCTCCAGACCCCGAATCAGATTTTCTTGGTTGTAAGGCGGCAGGAATTCCAGTTCTGATTCAGCAGCGGTGACGATACCGGGCTGTCGGGGAATCCCGAATTTCTGCCGATAGCAAGAATGAATGATGCCAACCTGCTCGAACTGGAAAGGGCTGTTGCTCACGGTCTATCCAAACTAATTTATTGATTCCGAAATATAAAGGAATCGCCTTCTGGCTTAAAGAGAAACAGGTCCGGAGGGTTGGTAGTGTTTTTACTCACCCATACGGTTCATATTCTGATGTCTGTCAAAGGCAGACATCTTTTGAAGAATGATAGGTTGCTGGAGTTGTTGATAAATAGCAGCCGCTCTTGATTCGATGAACTGGCCAGTTTTCTAGTCAAACAGGTGATGGTTGTTTCTCTGAACTCTGCCACGGCTTTCAGGTTGAGCCGACAGATTCAACGGCTCAATTTTATCAACCAATCTTTGATAGTCATTGGAATAGCGAGTTCTGCCATTAAGCTTTGGAGTGACGCACAGGTTATTATGAATAACACCGGGTTCACCGAAAGCGAGGCAGTAAGCTTGACATTCTGTGCTATGGCTATGGGTGATCTGTGAGTTTTTAACTTTATAACAGGTTGTCAGTTCATTAACCTGATGACCTTGGAGGTTACTCCGCCACTCAAAGAGTGAGGATGGATTACCCTGAAGTAACTTGTAGTTCTTCGAAGCCACAGCATCAGATTGGTCATTTAGATAAATGCAGGTATTGTTCGTATTATCAAATAGACCTGCCTTGAATCCGACACGGCATATGAAGTCTTGCTTCGAGAAATCTTCTGTTATGCGCCAGATTCCGTCAGGAATTTTGTTGTTATTAATCTCTAACCATCTGAAGGGAGTTCTATCACTGATCCCCTTAGTGCTGATTATAAAATCTTTCACTGTTGAAAGCCTAAGGTAAATCCCCGCTTGGCCTGAGTGGCCACAACTGCTATTAGAACCGGTAATCGTAATACCAATAGCCTCAGCCTTGCCAGCATCTTCAGCAGGCGCGAGCCACAGAGGGCTGCCACTGTCACCGTTACAAGTGTCGGTGTCTTCGGCCTCGGTTAAGCCGGCAAAAAAATGATACTGAAAATCATTCGGGTAAACCGCTATGCCGGGGAAAAGAGTCTTTATCTGGCGACTGCTTTTAAGCACAGCCATGCCCCAGTTTAAGTGTCTATTGTCAGAATGACGTTCATGTGAATAACCAAAACCGGCGATATAGCTGGTCAGTTTTCTTTCACTGGCATGTTGAGCGAGTAATGCAATATCACTGTCTTCCAGAAAGTCATAGTTCAGTGATAGTTTTTCTACTTCAGGAAACTCATCTTCTGTTTCCAAGAGAGCAAAATCAGTGTGAAAGTCCTGAGCGCTCTCAGCACTGGAAAAATCATGATCGTAACCTTTGGGCCTTCCCGGGTTTGCATAAATATTCTTTATTTTTCTATGGGGAAGCTGGTCATCATCAATACCGTAAAGTTTGAAACGGAAAACCTGCGGATTTACCAAGCGGCCGTTTTTTAACAACACACAATGCCTTGCCGTCATAAGCCATCGGTTACCAATAAGTGAGGCCGAGCAAGTGTATGGATAGGAGGTTGTGGTTTTGGAAAGACCTGCCATCCAGGGAAAATGGTGGGGCTGAGCCCTTTCTCCATGAACAACACGTCTTTCTCGAATTTCGGCTGCAGCAGCGCTATTCAAAAGAGAATAAAAGCCGGATAAAAGAAAACAAAAGCAAATCAAAACTGCAGAAAATAATTTTTTCATTCTAATCATACATCACCCATTGTGCTCAAATTTCAAACACTGGTGGCAGTTTAGAATAGAAAGAGAATATATCAATGTGGTTGGATTCGGACAAGTATGAACATCGGTGAGTACTGTTCATATCTTTACTTTTTAAGAGTTACAGGTTCCTGCTCTTACCGAAACCTGTAATAAATAGCCTCTTATCCCGCCAGTAAGGGTTCAAGTCCTAGTCGTTGCCAAAACCATAGTCCAGCAACGGCACCGCAAGCATAGCTTGGAATCCACTGAATATAGGTTGGCCAGTCACTTTTGAGTTTCAGTAACAGTTTCCAGCCTGCAACGAACAATACAATTACGGCTAACTGGCCAATCTCGATGCCAATGTTAAATGCGGCAAGAGCGAGAGGAATATCATTCGCTGGTAGACCGACTTCTGCCAGTGCACCAGCAAACCCCATGCCATGCAACAAACCAAAACTACCGGACATGAACCATGGACGTCTTCGAAATAGACTCTTGTCGTCTTTCTTGATCACTTCTGCCGCAGCAACGACGATGCTGAAAGCAATGATGGATTCAACCAGCATTACTGGGAAATCAACAAAACCCAAAACAATCAGTGATAATGTGATTGAGTGACCAAGGGTAAACAGCGTGATGGTCCAGAAAAGTTGGCGACCCCAGCCGACCAGCAAAGTTAGTAATAGTACAAAAAGCACATGGTCAATGCCGCTTACCAGATGCTCAAATCCCGACTTCAGATAGGTTTGAAGAGTGTCTATGGATTTGGCGGCTGAAGTAATAAAAACGGATGGCTGCTCACTACTGAGCATGGTGTGCTGACTGTGGCCATCCAGTCGCTTCATTCGGAACAGTACTCCTGACGGGCTGCCTTCCAGGCCAGATACCTTGAATTCAGAGTTTTCCAGCTCAATAGCAGAACAGTTCATGGTCCACTGACTGATCTGCCCGGTACCTTCGATGGACTGGTTTGGTTTATCCTCGGCGTAGCAACCATTGGGGAACTGTGGCTTGGCTTTTGCTGCAGTGTTCTGTTTGGTAGTAGCTTTCCAGGTTACCAGAAAGACGCTGGGGGACTGTTCGTTCAGTGCCCAAAGTCCAGGTGCCATAGGGTGAGCCTGAGATTGTCCTGCGAACAATGCAAACAGGAGGGTCATGCAAGTGATCAGTTGTTTCACAGATTCTTCTCCTGTTGTGATGCCGTAGTGTTGGCAATATCAAGTGATTCTGAGGGTTCGATGCTGATCTGATAGTTTTTCTCAAACTCTCTGATTTTTTCCGACAACATTTGAGTCCTGCTTTTACGCATCAATACAGTGACAATCTGTTCTTTTATTTCAGACAAAGGGCGATAGTTACTGTCTACTCGCTGATGAACCATTACTGCGTGCCAACCATAAACCGACTTTACAGGACCAGACCATAGCCCCGTTTTAAGTTGCTCTAGCTGACCAGCAAAGCTATCTCCCAGTCGCTTGGTAATCTGGTTTTGACTCATTAGGGGAAATGAATGACCGCTGAAGAAAACATCACCTTGTCGTATGGCTTGTTCAGTGGATTCAGGAGGTGACTGGAGAAATTGAGCGGTTCGTTTTTTTGAAGCATCTTGCTGACCGGAAAAAAACACTTGGCTGATTTTGTATAAAGCCGGCTTTTTGTAATTCTCCAGATGTTCTTGATAGTAGCTCTCAATACTGGTTTGATCTGGTTCCGCTATGGGATTTTCGACGGTTAACAATTCCTGCATGGAAGCAATAATATGTTTTCTAACAATGGGGTCTGTTTGTACGAGACCTAATAACTCTGCTTCTCTGACCTGGGTGTCGGGAGTGTCAGCCAGTTTTAAAAAACTACCGAGTTTTTGTAGACGGGCAAGAACGGCGGGTAGCTGGTCCAGCCCCTGATCAACGCCCTCCTGAAAAAAGATTTCATTTTCAATGGTGGCCTGAACCAGAGTATCCACCTGGATTTTAGAAGGCCATTGTCCGGTTTTGTTCTGCCATTGATTCTTAAGGTCTTCAACTTGCTGTTGAGTGACGTTGATAAGCTGAGGAGATTCGGGCTCCGCGACCAACCAGAGTAAAGCTAAACCTGTCATCAGGCAGTGCAGAAGAGGTGAAAATAATAGCTTTTTACCTGAGCTGGGCGACATCTTACTTCCTTTTACAGTTAATTATTTTAATTCGATTGATTTAATTTTTTTCAAAATTTAATGCTGAGAAACGCTGTCGTCAAGTAATGAAAATTAAAATAAGTAAACGAGTAATCTTCTTTACCCAATCTCGACAATCAGTCATGCGATTTGTTTTTTTTCATGGCTGGAAGAGAAAGGCCTGGATTCAATAGTCAGGTTTAAAAATTGGGTTGAACGTCCTACTAATCACTCAATGAAAAAGAACAGTAACTTATTAAGCAAAATCTATATTCATAACTAATATGTCTCATGATATGGGCTGTGATTAACTAGAAATAAACATGAATATATATGTCAGTCGACATTGGGTGCTGGCACTTCTGTTGTCACTGAGCACCTCTCTATTGGTATCCGGCAAGTTGCAGGCAAACTGCTATTACCCTGAAGTAAACCGGGATCGATTCGGCACTATTCCACTGAATTCAACATTGACTCAACGTCAGCAAACCGGGTTACTGTTGGGTATTGGTTATCAAGGTGATGTCGCCGCTTTTTGCAGTTATGACTGCCAGAATGATGGAGAAAGAACCGTTTATAGCCGGGATGATGGAGTTCGTTATTACTGCACAGCGCCATTAACCTGTTTAGGATGCGCTGAATTCGGATCTCACATCGGTGAGACTCTTCCTCTGCCACTGGATCCTTTATCAATATTTTCTCAAACCTATAGATCGTCTCTTCTCAATATGACCCCTTACGATCTTGTTGGCTGCCTGTCTGGTAACTCAAGATCTCGATTTAACAATCCGATTCGTTCACTGGTTGTGCAGGCTACTCCTCAAACTCCCGATTTTGAGGCTTGGTACTTGCAGGCAAAACCTGGATTCAGTTATCAGTGGCAAGATTTGACACCCGCCGAGCATTCTCATTTCACGGATATAATTCACCAGAATAATGAACAGAATCAGACAGTTCTAAGCTTTCTATGTCATGGCCGCACAACAGAAGAACTTCTTCAGCCTTCGAGAGAATCGGGTAATTTTGGTCGACCTGTATATCGAATAGGACAATACATTGAGCATTTCCCTGAAAGTCAAGAAACCTGCAGCTACACGCAGAAATGCTTGATAGGGGATGATTCCCGGCTATTTGTTGTCAACGATCCCGATACCAAATCCTTTTTGACAGCCACTGCGCAAGAGCCTTCATTTAACCTACTTAATGTAGAACCAGAACAGTACTTTGATAGTCAATTAAAGGGAGCCTGGATTGATTCAGCGAGGCTAGCCATTGGTTCCGGAGGCGGCTCTGAAATTACGGCTATTGAGGACAGTCCTTTCTCCTTATGTATTCCTTACGACAACGCTGTTACACAGGAAAACTTCTCATTTAGCATTGGCACAGTATTAACAGAAAATTACAGTGGAGTTGAAGACTATAGCGGTGGTTGTGCCTATGGGAATGCACTCAATCAACCTCGAAGCACTTCTTTTTATAAAAGATTGGATATACCTTCCTCTGCGGGGTGGCTAACTCTTACAGCCCAAAGTCTTTATCTGGAAGCTGGATCTAATGGTCATTTTGAAATCATAAATAACATCAACGCCGTTCAGGTATCCATTGATATAAACTCGAAACCCTTGTTTGCCTGTAGAGAGCTGGCTGGGAATAACAATGGCGATCAACTACGTACCGGCAAGGTTATATTCAGAAACAACGAACCGCTTTGCACAGTGTTTAATTTCAACAACAATGAACCGGAAATACAGCAGTTATCGAACTTTCAGGTATTGATCTGGAATGCCCAGCCATCTTTAACCAGTACTTCAGAGGAATTCTCGTCACCGATTGATGACAGTGTTACTGGCAGTTCAGCTATAGCAAGGCAAACATCACCAATATTTATATTAATTACAGCGCTATTAGTTACGATGGCCAGACAATATTAAAATATATCTGCCGTCTTCTTTTAAACGGTGATCAAAGAAGTCCTACATACGGCGTTAGCCAGTGAATATTTTAATGAAGGTCTTCTTTCAATTTGAAAAGAGACCTTCACATTATAATTCACGAGCGTTTGCGCCATACCGTCAATTGAGCAACGGAATGCTGATACTTTCTGGCCGTTTCCCTGATCACAAAAGGAATATTCATGGGTTATTGAACTTCTTCAAAGTGCGGTAGCAAAGCTCTTGAGAGCCCATCATGAGTATAAACGCCTGATTTACTCACAAGGTATTTACTGGCTTTGAAAGACGACAAATCCTCTCTGTGTTGGCCGTACTCATTATCCCATCCAAACGTCTTGCACATATCGGCTCGAACAACAATCTGATTATGGGTGTGGTTAATGCCATGCCTAAAGTGTTTCCGCATCCTAAAGGTGCGACCTTCCTTTATCCATGTGTCACGAATTTTCCGATCACCCAGAGTCAGACCCGCCAATGCCCCATATCTACGCCACACTTCACTACGAACATCACCTAATAAGACTGCCTGCTCTTCAAGCTGCTGATACTTACTTTTGTGTAGGGTTGTGCAGTGCTGGATACGGGTGATTTTCATTCGACCTGATCCTTTGATTCGACCGCGTTTTTAATTCTGCTTATCCCTTGTTCAAGTAACTCTTTGTTGCAGCCAAAATTCAATCGAAGATAGTTTTTGTCACCAAACTGGGCGCCCGGTGAGAGGCCGACACCATGTTCTTCAAAGAAGCGGTGAGGGTCTTCCAGATTCAGCCCACTGACATTGATCCACGCCAAATAAGTCGCTTCCAGCGGCTCCATGCTCAAACCCTCAATACCGTTGATTTCTTTCAACAAGTAATCGTGATTAGCGCGCAGATAATCCAGCAGATTTTGGCGCCATGGTTCACCGTGTTGATAGGCCGCTTTGGCTGCTGTGTAACCAATTAACATATTGTCCGGGTCAGGCACAATACCTTTTCGTACTCGTTGAAACTCGGTACGCAGTTTGGCACTAGGAATGATGGCGTAGGCAAAACCAAAACCGGCGACGTTAAAGGTTTTGGAAGGCGACATCAGGGTAATAGAGTTTTCTTTGGTGAACTCACTTAAGCCTGCATAGGGAATGTGTTCGCAACTGCGGTCAAGAATCAGATCGCAGTGAACTTCATCAGAACAAACGACAACATTGTGTTCTTTGCAGATGGATTCAATGGCTGTCAGTTCTGTTCGAGTCAATACTCTACCGTTGGGGTTTTGTGGGTTACACAAACTTAGTAGGCGAGTGTCGTCGGTGATGCGTTCCTTGAAACTCTCCAGATCCAGCTTCCACTGTCCCATTTCGAGAACCCAATCGAGGCTGATCATCTTACGACCGCCCAAAGCAGGGGCCATCAGGAAGGGGTAGTAAACCGGTACGGGCACGGCAACATGTTCGCCTTCACCGGCAACACTTCTTACGGCGAGGTTCAGCGCTGTGACCAGGCCGGGTAACCAGACAATCCACTCTTTCTCTATTTTCCAGTCATAGAGATTGTTCATCCGCTCAACGATCAGATCCTTCAGACCTTCATCGGCGAGGGTATAACCAAAGACGCCATGTTCAATGCGCTGATGGAGGGCTTCAATAATTTCCGGAGCTGATTTGAAGTCCATATCCGCGACCCAGAACGGCAAAATATCTTTGTCCTTGTACTTCTCCCATTTCAGGCTGGAAGTACCACTGCGGTCAATTAATTGGTCGAAATTCGCTGGCACTGGAGTCTCTCTCTATCTGTACAACGATTCTGCGAATCGACAGAACCCTGTTTGCTGTTTTTTCGAATAGTACCCTGTGGGTCAGAATCTTTATAGTTTCCAGCGTTTTTCTGTCCTGACGGTGAACAGAATGATGAATCTCTTGTCCTATATACAGCTCGCTGATCAGGAAAATGACTGTAAACAGCTCTGCTTGCTGGCAGCGGCTGCTTTGCTGGTCGATTCTCAAAAAACGCAATTATTGGAGTTGCTCTAACCCATGACCAGACGATTAGGTTATCTATTGTTATGTTCAAGCCTGCTGGCCGGCTTTCTGATTCTGCCGTTGGTTCTTCCTGAGCTGACCGCATCAGAACTGACTGCCGGACGATTTCTAGTGACGTCTTTTGTGTGTTTGCTGGTTCTGCCTTTTCGCATCGATTGCCTCTCCTATCTGAACAGAAGTAATGCTCTTTGCTGGTTTCTACGAAGTTTGTTTGGCGGTGTACTTTCCTGTCTTTTCCTTCTGATCGTGGTTAGAGAGCTGGGGCTGTTGGCAGCTTGTCTGTTGATTATGATGTTACCGGCCTTAGGCAGAACCATCATTCTTAATACTTGGGATAAAAGTACTCTTTCTGTTCTTGCTTTGCTGACAACGGGGCTGGTGATATTGGTCGGCAGTCTGGAGCAAAGTGATGACTTATTAGGGAATACGATCGAGGGTGCTTTAAGTCTGGCTTTGGCCATCGTTTGCTGGCTGGTGTCTGCGCGAGTCCAATGCAGAATGCTTAGAGATGGGCCGCAAATAGATTCATCCAATCAACTGTTACTGACTGGTTTAATGTCTTTTCCTGCATTGTTGGTATTGCTGTTATTGGCAAACAGTCACTGGTATGAGCTGGAATTGATGTCGACGTCCACAACCTTACTGGTTAACAACTGGTACTGGTTGGTTTTTGCCGGTTTGTTGGTGGGCCTTGTGGGAAGAAATATGTGGTACCGATTGAACGACAGAGACGGTAGATCTTCCAGTGATGTGATAGCTCCAGCTTTGGTTATTGCCTTGTCTGGATATTACACCGTGCAGGGAGTGTTGCCGGAACTTCATGAGTGGCTGGTTCTCATTATGTTGACGTGCAGCCTGATGCTTGAATCAGGCTGCAAAAGAACGGTCTTATCCGCCAGAGCGCTTCAGGAAGAGTATCCGGTTGAGAGTTCTGAATAAGCGGCCAGTATCTCCTTACGATTACCTTTAAAGAGAATCTTTCCTTCTTTCTGGCTTAGTTGGTATTCATACATTGGATCGTAATAGCCGGTCAGAAGAAGTTCTATCAGTGGACGATAGCCATCAATGTTGTTCTGATTAACATGCAGGCTGATGGCTGTATCAAGAATATCCGCTAACTGCTGATAGCGTTCACCACCCAGTCGGCGCCTGATTCGGAGTAGGCTGTCTTTCAACCCTTCCTGGAATTGTTCAAAACCTTCTTCATTGCCAAGCTCATTCTGAAAATCAGTCAGGTTGTCTCGAACATACTCCTGCAAGCCAACTTCCACTCTCTCTTCAATGCTTTCTTCCAACAGAATAATCGAGGACAGCTGCATTTTGTCACGGTATGACTGCGTTAGGCTGCAACGACCAATCAATTTACTTTCGTCTTCCAGTAAAACGGGGGTATTACCTTTCAAATGACGATGCTTCAGCATGTCGATAGAAAGAGTGTTCTCAAAATCGATCTGCCCTGGTTGCCCGCCACAGCGACGACCAAAACTGGATCCTCTGTGATTCGCCAGCCCCTCAAGGTCA
The DNA here is from genome assembly GCA_004762125.1 of Oceanospirillales bacterium. GTDB lineage: Bacteria > Pseudomonadota > Gammaproteobacteria > Pseudomonadales > Endozoicomonadaceae > Endozoicomonas_A. The sequence continues at coordinate 150,631 of SIHQ01000002.1, forward strand.
ACGCTGGTATCAATCTGGTGAATCAGGCGAGTTTTACCTGTGCCGGTTTTACCACTGAGAATAATAAACGAGCACTGTTCAACGGAAGCTTCCAGTTCGTCAATCAAAAAGCGGCGCAGAGCCTTATAGCCACCTTTAATCAGCGGGTAAGGGTGCCCTGATTCTTTCAGCCATGCTTGGGTGATATGGGAGCGTTGGCCTCCACGGAAACAGAACAGGTAACCTTCAGGGTTGGCTTTGACAAAAGCCTGCCAGCTGTTCAATCGTTCAGCCTTTATTTCATCAGTCGCCAACTCATAACCGAGATTGACGGCAGCGTCCTGACCTTTCTGCTTGTACTCGGTACCAATCACTTCTCGCTGATGATCATCCAGAATAGGAATGTTTTTGGCACAGGGAAATGAGCCTTTCTCGTACTCGACAGGTGCGCGGACATCCATCAGTGGTACATCGTTAAGGATCAGGGGCAGAAAATCATCGGTATCCGGACGGTTCTGGATCATGGGGCTCCATTACAATTACAGGCTGAAAACTCAAAGCTCGGTAGTTTGGCGTTTGTCTCTCGGACAGGCAAGTGTGGAATATTGCTGTATTTAGCGTAAATGAGGAGGTTGACCGCTTTTGATCATACGCAGTGAGCCAAAGGGAACTTATTTAAAGCACTATAGTGCTCACACAGTGGATGCAAAAATAATAAAACAGCAATAAAACTCTCAGAGTATCAATAAGTATCACGGAGGAAGTTATGAGTGAGCCTTTACCCCTGGGGTTAAGTCAGCATCAAGGTACGATACCTTTAGTTTCAAGACGATCTGTGGGATCTACAGAGGCTGCTATGTCTGGCAGAAGACTAGTAGTTGCAAGCGGTGGTTCACTTTATGGAAATCTCCACCTGTTGCAAAAAGCTGGTTCTAAAATACTTTTACCCTTGGTTTCTGAAATTGTCAGGCATAAAGGTATGAGAGATCGTGAGATCCGCTTGGAGGAGTTTAAGAAAAGTTATTGTTATTGTTCTAGGCAAACAACAGTGGATCTTCTTGTTGAAGGTGAAGACCTTTACAGTGAGCTTCAGCAGGCATTAACTGAAGTTGACCCTTCGTGTAAAAAGGATAAAGCGAGTTTGACTGATCTGATTCGAAATCTGCATAAATATGTGTATGAGCAATTATCGGATCCAGAATTAATAAACAGTCTTGGAGCTGCTGTGGCTAGACTAAAAACAGCGGATACCGTTCTGGAACTTCCTGATGATTCATTTGATTCAGAACTTGAGTCGCTTTCTTTGAATCAGTTCTTACGTCATTCGATCTCTATGGTTAGTGTGGCGAAATGTATTGAAAGGTATAAAAAACGGGAAGGTTTTTCTGATTACTTTAGTGTTGATGAACTGCTACTAATTAAGCATTATTTTGTGCTCCACTTTGTTCGTGAGCAGGTTGAATCCTTTGTTAAGACAAATATCAGTAAGGACTTGAAAGGGTTGTTGGTCTATTTTTCCCAGTTAGTCGATTCAGAGGGTACAAAACTACTTGTATTACAACAATTACAAGCGGAAATAGGAAAGCTTGCTTTAGATGTTTCATTTGGCCTTTCTAGAGCCTGCAAGGAGCGCATAGTCGATGCTGTGATTCAAGGTGTGCACGATCACGCGGTAAGGCTCACTCAAGAACCTTTAAAGGCCGTTATTCCAGAGATGAGAGAGCAGACCGCTAAAATGCTGTTAGAAACTGTGAAAATGGACGTGATACTCAAGGAAAGAAAAAAGGCGTATTCAATCAACTTTAAATCAGCTTTAGAGCAAGCTAAAACTGATGATAAACAGTCTCAACTAAGGAGAAAAATGGACATAGAGTTACAGCAATATAAGGATACACTTTACAAAATCCTGGCCGATGTTGCTAATCTTCAGCTTCGGGATGAGTGTCCTAAACAGGTGAATTTGGAGTTTCAGGAAGGGGTTTTTTATGTAGATGGTGCACACATGTATAGATCCCCTCTAAAATCCACGCCATTAAGCTTAAAACAGGTGAAATAAAACAGTTTGCTATCGATTACTTCCACTATTCTGATTGAGTTAACCGCTTTGCTTGACAGCTTGACCTGACAACATTGAAAATATTCTTTTTATTGCCCACGATTTTCTTCACCTCAACCGTGAGAAAATCCATGCAATCCCTGGTATGGATTGCCACTGGTAAATTGGTTCGCAGCCCTTGGTATGGGTTGAATGAACTGAATAAACAAGCAGCCCCCAGTACGGGTTGCCACTGACGAACTACACAACCTAAGGAATTACTCCTCATGCCTGTTATTACGCTTCCCGATGGCAGCAAACGCGAGTTTGCTGACGCAGTATCTATTATGGAAGTAGCCCAGGACATTGGTCCGGGTCTGGCCAAAGCCACACTGGCTGGTCGCATCAATGGTGAGCTGGTGGATGCCAGCGCAAAAATTACTGATAATTCCGAGCTGTCGATCATTACTGCCCGCGATGAAGAAGGTGTTGATGTGATTCGTCACTCAACCGCACATCTTCTTGCTATGGCGACTCAGGATTTGTTCCCGGGTGCTCAGGTTACCATCGGGCCTGTTATTGATAATGGCTTCTACTACGACTTCTCTTACGAGCGTGCTTTCAATATGGAAGACCTCGAAAAGATTGAGAAACGTATGGGGGAGATGGCGAAGCAGGACATCACGATTGAACGAGAAGTGATGAGCCGTGATGAAGCGATCAGTGCGTTTAAAGATTTGGGTGAAGAGTACAAGGTAGAGATCATTAACGCTCTGCCAGGCAATGAAGAGATCTCTGTTTACCGTCAGGGTGAATGGATGGATCTGTGTCGTGGCCCTCACGTGCCTTCCACTGGCAAGTTGAAAGCATTCAAGCTGATGCGAGTGGCCGGTGCCTACTGGCGTGGTGACTCCAACAATGAAATGCTGACACGCATTTACGGTACCGCCTGGGAAGACAAAAAAGCCCTGAAAGGTTACTTGCATCGACTGGAAGAAGCGGAAAAGCGTGACCATCGCAAGCTTGGTAAGCGTTTGGATCTGTTTCATATGCAAGAAGAAGCTCCAGGTATGGTATTCTGGCATCCGAATGGCTGGGCTATCTATACCGAGCTGGAAAAATACATGCGTGAGCAACAGATTGCTCGTGGCTATCAGGAAATCAAGACTCCGTTACTGGTAGATCGCTCTCTGTGGGAAAAATCCGGTCATTGGGATAAGTTCGGTGATGACATGTTCACCACCAACTCTGAAAACAAGGAGATGGCGGTTAAGCCGATGAACTGCCCTTGTCACGTCCAGGTGTTTAATCAGGGTTTGAAGAGTTACCGTGATTTACCTCTGCGCTTGGCAGAATTCGGTGCTTGTCACCGTAATGAACCCTCTGGTGCATTGCACGGCATTATGCGTGTTCGTGGTTTTGTTCAGGATGATGCTCATATCTTCGTGACCGAGAACCAGATTCAGCAGGAAGTGTGCGATTTCATCGATATGCTCCACGATGTATACGCTGACTTCGGTTTCAGCCGCGAAAATATGTTGTACAAGCTCTCAACTCGTCCAGAAAAACGCGTAGGTTCCGACGAGATTTGGGACAAAGCCGAGAAGGCATTAGCAGAATCCATGGATACTAAAGGCCTTCCATGGGAAGAATTACCGGGTGAAGGTGCTTTCTACGGACCAAAAATAGAATTTTCCCTGAAAGACTGTATTGGTCGAGTGTGGCAATGTGGCACCATGCAGGTAGACTTCTCAATGCCAGGTCGTCTGGGGGCTGAATACGTCGATGAAAATGGCGAACGTCAGACTCCGGTAATGCTCCACAGAGCTACTCTGGGTTCCTTTGAACGTTTTATCGGTATTCTGATAGAGCACTTCGAAGGTGCCATGCCAACATGGTTGGCTCCAAAACAGGTAGCACTCCTCAATATTACCGATCGACAGGCTGAATATGCCCTAGAATTGGAAGAAATATTGACGAAAAGTGGAATTAGGGTAAAAGCGGACTTGAGAAACGAGAAAATCGGCTTTAAAATCCGCGAGCACACCTTGAATAAGGTGCCTTATCTCATCGTCATTGGAGATAAGGAAATGGAAAACAGAACCGTTGCCGTTCGTACTCGTAAAGGTGAAGACCTGAGTACCATGTCTATAGAGGCATTTATTGAACGTCTCGCAACGGATATCAGCAAGCGTAGCCGTACTGCGTAATATATTCTGTGAAAGCCTGTTCACTCAAACGGGGTGAGCAGGCACTTAAGTACAGGCTGCCTATACAGGAGATACACCTATCAGACGTAACAGCTTCCGCGATCGTCGTCCGCAAAAAGCGCCGATCAATGAAAACATCCGTGCCAAAGAAGTTCGACTGATCGGAGCTGATGGCTCGCAGGTTGGTGTGGTAGACACCCGTGACGCTTTGACCATGGCCCAGGAAGCAGGGCTTGATCTGGTTGAGATTAATGCAACCAGCGAACCGCCTGTCTGTAAAATCCTAGATTTCGGCAAGCACCAGTACGAAACGAAGAAACAGAAGGCTGCGGCTAAAAAGAAACAGGTTCAGACTCAGGTGAAAGAAGTTAAATTTCGCCCGGGTACTGAAGATGGAGATTATCAGGTAAAACTGCGCAACCTGGTACGTTTCCTGACTGAGGGCAACAAAGCGAAGATTTCCCTTCGTTTTCGTGGTCGTGAGATGGCTCACCAACAATTGGGTATGGAACTGATGAAGCGGGTTGAAAAAGACCTGATTGAACTCGGTACCGTAGAACAGTACCCGAAGATGGAAGGTCGTCAATTGATCATGGTTATTGCCCCGAAAAAGAAGAAGTGATTTCTATGCAAAGAAGCAGCTGTTGATTCATTGAATCAATAACTGCTTTTTTGTGCCTCTTTGGAGGCTGTACCCAGGTTTACCTGAGTATCAGACAAGATCATTTTGTATTTTAAATATCCCGACACCTCCAGGCTCACGAAAGTGACGCGCCCCACGAGGGTAGGTTGTCGCGAATGCGGAGTGCTTTTTCATGCCAAAAATGAAAACCAACAGTGGTGCCGCCAAACGTTTCAAGAAAACGGCTAGCGGTTACAAGCGTAAAAGTGCGTTCAAGAGTCATATTCTGACCAAGATGACCACCAAGCGTAAGCGTCAACTGCGTGGTACCTCCATGGTATCTGCTGCTGACACCGGTCTCGTTAAGCGTATGCTGCGCGACTAAATCGCTTTTTAGATCATTTTTTTTCGGAGATATAGCTCATGGCACGTGTTAAACGTGGTGTAATCGCGCGCAAGCGTCACAAAAAAGTTCTTAAAGCAGCTAAAGGTTACTACGGAGCGCGTTCACGCATCTTCCGTGTAGCCAAGCAAGCTGTGACTAAAGCTGGTCAGTATGCTTACCGTGACCGTCGTCAGCGTAAGCGTCAGTTCCGCGCTCTGTGGATTGCCCGTATCAACGCCGGTGCGCGTATGAACGGTCTTTCCTACAGCCGTTTCATCGCTGGTCTGAAAAAAGCTGCGATTGAAATCGACCGTAAGGTTCTGTCTGACATCGCTGTACACGACAAGGCCGTTTTCGGTCAGCTGGTTGAAAAGGCTAAAGCTTCTTTGGCTTAAGTCTGATTAATATCAGTGTCTGAAAACGGGGTTATGGTTTTTCCATAGCCCCGTTTTTTTATGTCTTATAAAAATAATGTCACTAAAGAAACACTGAGGTTCATGAGGCAGGAAGTGACGATTTCTGCAAAAAAATGCTGAATATATAGCTCTAGCTGTATTGGATGCTTCTCGGAGAGGCGCTTCATCGAATTAACTGATGATCCAGAAGCCCAGAGTAAGAGAGGTCAGGTTAGCAATCAGGACGGCTGGAAGAATGGTCTTGATTTTTGAGCTGAGCCAACTGCTGACGAGACTTGCTTCCATGCCAACAACCAGCGGTTCACCAAAAGTAAGTACCTGTCTGTAAGTCCACCAGTAATCAGCGACAAACCAGATCCAGGGTAAGGTTAGGCTGGAGGCGCAGATGCTGGCGAACATGAGTTTTTGCAGGGGGGCGTGCTGCTGTAGCAATAAAATCAAAACAGGCACTTCAAGAACCAGCGTGATCAGCCAGGCGGTGAGAAATTCAGCTGGATTCATTGCTCTGTGCCCTCGTCTTGTGGTTCATTCATTTCAAGTTGTTTAGCTTTGTTCAGAGTAAGGTCGATGAAATCGAGCCCGCCAACATTGGGGAAGTTAAGAGGAAAGTTGATACCTTCATTAACGCTGTCCCGATAGACCGCTGGAGAGAAGAAGTATTTATCTTCTGCTGTTTCAATCAAAGCTTCGCATTCAGGTGAGCTCAAACTGTCAATAAGTTCTTTGGTTGATATGACGGTATGGCAGGGTTGTGGGTAACCCTCCGTTTTTTGAGAGGGGCATAGAAAAGTCCGCTGAAACGTTGTTGTTCCGCTTAGATGGAAAATATCCCAAAGTTTATGGCTCTTGCAGCTGATAGCGAGTTTGAAAGAGGTGCTTAGCGGTGGGCTGAAGGTGGATTCGGTAACATAGATCTGCAGGTCAATTTCCTCTACGCGGCTATCCCTGATATCCGGCGTGAGTGGAAAAATAAGCTGAGCACTCACAGGAGCAGTGAAAATAAGGGTGAACAGAAAAGGAGCGACCTTTTTTAAAGGATTGAGCATAAGGTCTCCTGTGAGAGACGGGTTCTTCCATGCTCTATCGACAGAATCAATGCATCATTGATTTACATCTGAGTTTGAGTGGATGCAGTTTCCTATTATTTTATTTTTCACAGTCAGGTTATCCAGTGAAGCTTAAGGTTGCTGTGGAGTCAGGGGAAGGCTCATCCTTCCCGCGAGCTGCATTAGTTAATGGCTATAACTCTGATCCCAATCCTTCCAGACGGCTTCAAGGCCTTTGGCTTTAATCACAGCGGCAACGACCTCGGGGCGACGATTGTCATCAATGACAAACTGTTCCAGCGCTGTTTGAGTATTTTCGGCGTAGCCACCCGGTTGGGTTTTGGAGAAGGCGCTCATCGTGGTAATTCCCAAAGGCAGCACGTTATCCCGAAAACTGGCTGACTCTCGAGTAGAGAGTGATAGTTCGGCTTCAGGTTTAAACAGACGATAGGCGCAAATCAATTGCACTAGCTGTCGATCCGAGATCTCTGATACAGGCTGGAATTCACCTTCACAGGGGCGAAGCCTTGGGAAGGATAGTGAGTAGCGAGTTTTCCAGTAAATTTTCTCAAGATAATCTAAGTGCAGGGCAACCATGGCAGCGTCTGTTCGCCAATCTTCGAGGCCAATGAGTGCGCCAATGCCTATTTTATCAATACCTGCTTTGCCCAGTCTGTCCGCTGTTTCCAGACGATAATCAAAGTCCATCTTACTGCCACGCAAATGGTGTTCTGCATAAGTAGTGCGATGATACGTTTCCTGATAAACCAGTACAGCGTCGAGTCCCAACTCCATTAGCTCTTTGTATTCGTGCTGCTCAAGAGGTTGAACTTCCATGGTGATGTGGGAAAAGTGTGGTTTGAGCTTTTTAACAGCCTCTTTGAAATAATCAATTCCCACGGTTCCTTGTGCTTCACCAGTGACCAATAGGATATGGTCAAATCCCATAGATTTAATCGCGGTTGTTTCAGCTTCCAGTTCTGACATGCTGAGCGTTTTTCGGCGAATTTTATTGTCCAGACTGAAGCCACAGTAAGTGCAGATGTTGGTGCACTTGTTGGACAAGTAGAGAGGTAGATAGAGCTGAATGGTGTTCCCGAAACGCTGACGGGTTAGTTCCATGCTCTTCTGTGCTATTTGTTCGAGATATGGCTCGGCAGCAGGAGAGATGAGAGCTAAAAATTGATCATGGCTCAACCGAGGTACTGTCAGGGCGTGTTCTACGTCCTTTTCGGTTTTGCTGTTGATCGCAATTTTCAGTTCGTCCCAGTCGACCTGATTAAAGTGCTCAAGAAACGACATTACAGGACATCCAGAAAAGCGGTTAAAGGGCTGCTGGCCTGAGCCTGTAAGGAACAGTTGCCCAGCCCGGCTTCGTAGGCTCTTCTGCCTGCGGTTACGGCTTCTTTAAAGGCGATAGCCATTGAAACAGGATCTCTTGATACTGCAATGGCCGTATTGACCAGAACGGCGTCAGCTCCCATCTCCATGGCTTTGGCAGCATCGGAAGGGCTGCCAATTCCGGCATCAACCACGACCGGGATCCCGCTCTGTTCAATAATGATGTCCAGAAACTCTTTGGTTTTCAGTCCCAGGTTGCTACCGATGGGTGAGCCGAGTGGCATGACACTTGCCGCACCCGCTTCTTCCAGATATTTACAAAGTACTGGGTCAGCGTGCACATAGGGCATGACGATAAACCCCATTTCACTGAGTTTTTCTGTTGCTTTCAGGGTTTCAATAGGATCAGGGAGTAGGTATTTCGGATCGGGATGAATTTCCAGTTTCAACCAGTTTGTTTGCAGAGCTTCACGAGCCAGCTGGGCTGCGTATATGGCTTCCTCGGCATTTCGTGCGCCAGAAGTATTGGGGAGTAGGTTGATGCCAGCACTCAGAAGAGGGTCGAGAATATCATCCTGGTCATTGTTCAAATCAACACGCTTGAGAGCCATGGTGACTAGTTCGCTGCCAGAGGCTTTAATGGCATCTGACATGATCTGGCTGCTACTGAACTTTCCGGTTCCAGTAAATAGGCGTGAGGAGAAGGTTTTATCAGCAATGGTTAACATGTAAGCCCTGTAGGAGAGGAAACGTTAATCTTGTTGTTCTTGAGCGTGCTTAACCGCCTGCAGTTGCCTTGATCAGCGTTATTTGGTCGCCTTCAAGCAGAGTGTGTGCTTGCCATTGGTTGCGACTGATGATCTGTCGATTGACTGCGAGGGCCACACCTTTATCGGGCTGGTTTATTATTTTTAACAGCTGCTGCAAAGTGATGGGTGTATCCACTTCTATTAGCTGGTTATTGATCATGATTTGCATAGTTTTTTTCGAGAGTATTTTTATAATCAGCGGCAGAGATTCTATAGAATATCTGCTCTGAGTTAACTATCTGTTTTAAAGTTGTTTCTGAGATCTATACAGGATTAATAGAACAAACAATAAAATATTCAAGGAGAAGAGGTGGACGGGCAAGTGTTCAGTGATGCTGGAAGAGATTGGCCTCAGAACTGTTTAGTCACATATTGTTTAGCTTGTTTTGCGCTGAACAGTCCTGAAATATCTAGATAAAGAAAATTTGTTAGTGCTTTATATCGTGTTTATCCAAAAAGTTTGTTGAACCAGTTCTTTTTCTTCTCTTTTTCTTTGGCTTTATCAGTAGCGGCTTGAAGGTTGCGTTTTACCGTTTCTGAATAATCCTGATCATCATGTTTAATGTGATTGAACAGCCAGGTTTCCAGGGTTTTAACCAGTTCGGAAGAAATATCGTTGCCGTTCCTGAATTCTTGCCAATAATCTTCAATGCGTCGGATGAAAAGAACATGTACGCGACTATGAGCTTTGGTGAATGGATAGCCGGCTTCTTCTATCAGGCTTTCCTCGAAAGCAAAGTGAGAGCTGGTGTAGTCCTTGAGTTCAGTCAGCACTGCTTCAATAGCTTGCTTATCTTCACCCTGATCAGGAATCATGTTAATGAAGTCAACAATGCGCTTGTGCTGTGAATCAATAACGGGAATACCGATTTCCCATTCTTTGGACCATTTTATCGTCATTTTGGCTGTTACTCTGTGAACCAGTAAGCTGGTTTATGTATCAATCCGTGTAAAACACAGTAATGAAAATGCTGCTTCAAATGAGGTATCAAAAACTAATACCCCTAAAAAGGTTGTGGATTTAATCACAGAAAAAATAACCACACAACAGTGGGTTGCAGAGACTAAAGTCGAATTTACCGGAATATATTTAGATCAATGATTGAGTGATGCTGGCTCTTTCAACGACGGGTGAATAGCTACTTACCTTTATGACTTGGTTTAATAGGTTATTGTCTAACTGGTCAGCTTTGAAGTGATGGAGTTGTGAGCGCTCTCTCGAATCGGAAAAAGAAGCGTAAATATTGCTAAAAATGTTAACTGATTCTCAATAGGGGGGTAAAGACTAAGTGTGGAGTAACTAATACAAGAGTATTTAAATGCTATCTAAATGCTTTTGCAGCCGCTAGAATTACCCGTTTATTTTCTGTTGTGTATCGTCATCGGGAACCCCATGGAGAATCTGGAAACACTTGTTTCACCTATAGTTACCTCTGCTCTTTCTGAAGTTGAGGCGGCTGCAAATGCTGCTGACCTGGATCAGGTGCGCGTGCGATTTCTGGGCAAGAAAGGCGAGCTAACTCAGCTGCTGAAAGGTCTGGGAAAACTGTCTCCGGAGGAACGTCCAAAGGCGGGAGGCTTTATTAACGAAGCCAAGCAGCAAGTTCAGGCTGTTCTGAATGAAAAGCGCGAAGCTTTGGAAAAATCTGCTCTGGATGCTCGTCTGGCCAGTGAGACCATTGATGTCACTCTGAGTGGCCGTGGTCAGGATTTGGGCACAGTACATCCTATTACCCGTACTATGGAACGTATTACCGAGTACTTCGGCAATATCGGTTTTTCCGTAGCTGAAGGTCCTGAGATCGAAGATGATTACCACAACTTCGAAGCTCTGAATATTCCGGGTCATCACCCGGCTCGTGCCATGCACGACACGTTCTATTTTAATGACAGCACGGTTCTGAGAACTCATACCTCTCCGGTTCAAGTGCGTGTTATGGAAGCCTTCGCCAAGGCGGGAACTACCCCACCTATCGCTATTGTCTGTCCGGGCAAAGTGTATCGTTGTGATTCCGATCAGACCCACAGCCCAATGTTCCATCAGGTAGAAGGTCTTTATGTTGCGGAAAAGGTGAGCTTTGCTGACCTGAAAAGCGTGCTGAGTGATTTTCTGCGTGTATTCTTTGAGCGTGATGATCTGAAGGTACGTTTTCGTCCTTCTTACTTCCCGTTCACTGAACCTTCTGCTGAAGTGGATATCGAGTGGGGCACTAATGAAGATGGCTCCACCAAGTGGCTGGAAGTACTGGGTTGCGGCATGGTACATCCAAAAGTCTTTGAATATTCGGGCATCGATACCAGCAAATACACCGGTTTTGCCTTTGGCATGGGTGTAGAGCGCTTTGCCATGCTGAGATACGGCGTTAAAGACCTGCGTCAGTTCTTTGATAATGATCTGCGTTTTCTGAATCAATTTAATTAAATCAAGATCAAGATCAAGATCAGCATTAGCAGTCGTGAGTGATGTAGCTATGAATGTGGTTATGAAAGAAAAAAGCTCACGGTAACGAATCGGAATATTTGAGAAAAGATTATGAAATTCAGTGAGCAGTGGTTGCGCGAGTGGGTCGCCATTGAAGCCGACACTCAGGGGCTGGCCGACAAAATTACCATGGCCGGTCTGGAAGTGGACGACATTGATCCGGTAGCTGGTGAATTTTCCGGTGTTGTTGTGGGTGAAATCGTTGCCTGTGAACAACACCCTGACGCTGATAAATTGCGTGTGACCAAGGTCAGTATCGGCTCTGAAGAAATTCAGGTAGTGTGTGGTGCGCCGAATGCCCGTGTTGGAATCAAGGTTCCTTTTGCTACCGTAGGTGCCTTATTGCCTTTAAAAGAAGGGCCAGGCAACTTCAAAATCAAGAAAGCCAAACTTCGTGGTGTTGAATCTTTCGGTATGCTTTGTGCTGAAGAAGAACTCGGCATGGCTGACTCTTCTGACGGTTTGATGGAACTTCCGGCTGATGCAGTGGTAGGTCAGGATATTCGTGAATGCCTGAACCTGAATGACAAGATTATTGATGTCGACCTGACGCCGAACCGTGGCGACTGCCTGAGTATTGCCGGTCTGGCCCGTGAAGTCAGTGCCAACTTCATGGCTCAGGTAACTGAACAACAGGTTGCTGATGTTGCCGCCGAGATCGACGACATCTTTCCGGTAAACGTTGTTGCCAAAGAAGGTAGTCCACGTTTCATTACCCGTGTTCTGAAGAACGTTGATGTTTCTGCTAAAACACCGCTGTGGATGGTTGAGCGTCTGCGTCGTTCCGAGATTCGTTCCATTGATCCAGTGGTAGACGTTACTGCCTATGTGATGCTGGAACTGGGTCAGCCAATGCACGGCTACGATCTGGACAAGCTGAACGGCTCCCTGATCGTTCGCATGGCGGAAGAAAAAGAAAAGCTGGTTCTGCTCAACAATGAAGAGGTTGAACTGAACAGCAAGACACTGGTTATCGCTGACGAGCAGAAAGCTTTGGGCATTGCCGGTGTTATGGGCGGTAATGATTCCGGCGTTTCTACTGCAACGCAGAGTGTTCTGCTGGAAGCAGCATTCTTCGATCCGATTACTATTGCCGGTAAAGCTCGTTCCTACGGTCTGCACACTGATGCATCCCATCGTTTTGAACGTGGTGTTGATTTCCAGCTGCAACGGAAAGCGATTGAGCGCGCTACGGCACTGATTCAGGAAGTCTGCGGTGGTCAGGCTGGTCCTGTTTCCGAAGTGGTTTCTGAAGAATTGCTGCCAGCATTGGCAACCGTTGCTCTGCGTGCCGATAAGGTTGAATCCCTGCTGGGCATTCGAATCAACAATGACCTGATTGAAGGCTTGTTGTCTCGCCTGGGTCTTGAGCTGACAGCAACAGCTGACGGTGAGTGGACTGTCGCCGTGCCAAGCTGGCGTTTTGACATTTCCATCGAAGAAGACCTGATTGAAGAACTGGGTCGTATTTATGGTTATGAGCGTCTGCCAGAAACCATTCCGACTGCATTGCTGAAATTAAAACAGGTTGACGAAGGTAAGGTTAAAGAGGCTGATCTTCGTCGTGTTTTAGTGGGTCGTGGTTATCAGGAAGCCGTTTCTTTTAGCTTCATTGATCCGAAACTGCACAAGCAGTTTGATCATCAGCGTGAAGCAGTTGCCTTGGCTAATCCTATTTCTGTTGACCTGTCGGTTATGCGTACCAGCTTGTTACCAGGACTGGTGAAAACGCTGAGCTACAACCTGAATCGTCAGCAAAGTCGAGTGCGTTTGTTTGAAACCGGTCAGACTTTTGTTCGAAATGGTGAAGAACTGAAGCAAGAGAATCACATTGCAGCAGTGATTACCGGCAGTCGTTTTCCTGAGGGTTGGACAGGCAAAAATGAACCTGTTGATTTCTTTGACCTGAAAGGTGATGTCGAAGCTCTGCTGGATATGGGTGGCGCTGCAGGTGAGTTCCATTTTGAAAAAGGAATTCACGATGCTATGCATCCTGGTCAGTGTGCTGCCTTGATCCGTAACGGTGAAGTATTGGGTCATATTGGCGCGCTGCACCCGACTCTGGCTAAAGAGTTCGGTCTGGATGGTTCTGTCCTGATGTTTGAGGCAAAAGTGAGTCCGGTTATTTCCGGTTTTGTGACGGAGTTTAATGCTCTGTCCAAATTCCCTGAAGTACGGCGTGATCTGGCTCTGATCGTCAAGCAGGATGTTGCTGCTGACAGTATGAACCGTATGATTCGTGAAGTGTCTGGTGAGCTGCTGAAAGATGTTCGTGTCTTTGATGTGTATGCCGGTAAAGGTATTGAGGAAGGCCATAAGAGTCTCGCTTTAGGCTTGACCTTGCAGCATGCTTCCCGCACTCTTAAAGATGAGGAAGTTAATCAATTGATTGACTCCATCCTGGTAAGACTGGAAGCGGATTTTGGAGCCAGTCTACGAAGCTAGGTTCTGACAAGTATCTGACAGGGCAAGGCTGCCAGCCGGTACTGAAAAGTTGTGAGTTTTAAAAACAGCTTTTCTAATAAAAAGCAAAATGCCTGTGCTGATGTCAGCACAGGCAAGCACTGAGAACGGAAGTTATTCATGGGTGCTCTGACGAAAGCTGATATTGCAGATCGGCTTCACTATGAAGTCGGTTTAAATAAGCGCGAAGCCAAGGAAATGGTCGAGCAGTTTTTCGAACAGATCCGTTGGGCTTTAGAAAATAATGAACAGGTGAAATTGTCGGGTTTCGGCAATTTTGAATTGCGAGATAAAAGTGAACGGCCGGGAAGGAACCCTAAGACAGGAGAAGAGATTCCCATCTCTCCCCGTCGAGTCGTAACCTTCAAACCCGGGCAGAAACTCAAAGCACGAGTTGAGGCCTATGCAGGAAACAGAGCTCAGAAAGAGTGATGACACACTGCCGGTAATTCCCGGTAAACGCTATTTTACCATTGGTGAAGTCAGTGAACTTTGTCAGGTGAAATCTCACGTCCTCCGTTATTGGGAACAGGAATTTTCTCAACTCAAACCGGTGCGAAGAGGGAATCGTCGCTACTATCGCCGTCAGGATGTCCTTCTGATTCGCCAGATACGAAGCTTACTGTACGATAAGCGCTTTACTATTGATGGTGCACGAAACCATCTGAAAGGTGATGTTCAGAAGCTGGATGCGTCCCAGTACAAGCAGTTGATTCGTCAAACAGTTGCTGAACTGGAAGATGTGATTGATGCTCTGGACGGGATTCCTTCGTGACTCAGGTTTGAGCTATTGAGGTCGTCGAAAATATTAACGACGGCGACCTCGACTGTTAAGTGAATCGATCAGGGTATCCAGCTCCATTACATCTGACTGCCAGCCATCAGCCATATGAAGCCCAATGAAGCCTTGCTTTAATGTTCCCAGGTCAGTCATCAGGTTATTACTCGTTTTTGCTAATAACTCAATATCGGCTTTCATTTTTGCCATGCTAGCGGGAGTGAATTCCTTGGTGCCATTGCGATTGACGCTGTATCCACCTGCGTAAAATGAATCAATTATGCCCTGAGCGGTAACAGCTGGAGAGGTTTTTGGCTGGGCAGGAGTAACTGGGGAAGAAGCTTTCGGTGCGTTGACTATTGGCCTATGGCCACTACCCGGTGTTATATCTACCTTTTTCAGCATTGGAGAAAGTACACTGCCCATATTCTCGTGAAGCGTATTCAGGGTTTGGAGCTGTCCACTGGTCTGGACAAAGTTACTCCTCCTCTGTCTGGCAGTGCTGATAGTCTCAGTCATATCCGGTGTTGGCTTGCCGGTATTGATCATATCTCTGGTACTTTTGTTGATAGTGATGAAAGTACCGGTTCTACCCACTCCTGCGTTACAGTTAACGGTGATAGGTTTATCAAATCGGTCACTGACTCTGGGATCTCTACGGAGCTGTTCTGTTAACACGGACAGCCTTGCAAGTCTTACCGGATTGCCAGCGGTTTTATCAATCCAGCCCTTATCGTATACCCTGAAACAGGTTTCACCGTTGATAGAAAATTCCTTGACGGTGATATTGCCGTTATCAAAAGTAGCCTTTCCTTTCAGTTCGACAGTTGTGCCGTCATAGTCAATTGATTCACCAACTTTCTCAGGACCAATTTCAACACCGTAACTTGTCCAGCCAAAGGCTCCAGCATTGACCGACTTGAGATGACTGCCTTCAACGACAGAAACAGAGACGGGTGACTGGTTGTGAGCCAGCATTTTAAAGTAGGCTGCTTCAGTTTCGGGAGATGCGGTTTGAGCAGCGATATAGTGATCGTCACCAAAACTGAGTTTGGTCGAATGGTAGGGGGCTCCTGGCGCTGAAGCTGCATGCTGTTTATCCGCACTTATATTTCGATAGCGAGAATGCGCTTCTTTAAACTCTGGTGACCTATTGATGGAATCTGATATCACTGGGCTTTCCAGTTTTGAAAATGCTTGAGCGATAGGAGTATCAAGGGCTGCTTGTGGAGGTAACTCTTTATAGAGGTTTTGAATAGTAGGGTTGGTTGCCTGAAAAGGACGTCGAAGTCTTTCCAGTGAACCTTTCAGTGTTCCTTCTGCAAGGTCAGTATCGCCTGTGGCGCCAAGGCGAGCATTTACGCTTTTTTCAATAGCTTGATAGAGTAGTGTGTCATTTGCCTGATAGCCCCCAAAATTAACTTTGATTTCTTTTAGATGAGCTTCGGGGTTTTGAGACAGGTATTCAGCCACCTTGTTATCTGCGTATACATCACGAACAAGGTCGCTCGCTTTATGACTATCAAGCTCTTTCTGAAAAGCGGAATTTGTTAACAGGGGCTTGATTTGAGCCTGCGACATTTTTGCAAGGCTTTGTTTAAGCAGGGCAGGAGAGAGCTCTCCTGTTTTGTTGTCATTGAAGCCACCATAACGTAGAGTCTCAACCAGTTTGCTTGCGGCTTCATTAGTTTGTTTTGGGATTGCTGGCTGCACATCCTGAACAACAGCTGGTTTACGATAATGAATTGGTTTTTTTTCAGGGGCATTCGTCGAATCTATCGTGTGACGAGTAAGGTAAGTATCTAACTTTCTCCCAAGGGGGTTTGATACATGCCCCTTCAGAGTGCAGACTGCACGAGCCAGGCGTGCGCATTGAACCTTCAGTGCACTGATATCATATTCTGAACCACCAACTCTGACTGTTCTTACTTTTTGGGTTGCCTCAAGAGCTTCGGTTTTTTGTGTTTGAACTGGTTTATTTTGAATGGGTGGGGTGCTCACAGCAGTGACTCCTGAGAAATTGATGATCTTCAACTCAGCATATAAATAGAATTCAACTCTTCTATAAGGCGGTTATGAGTGGTTTAAGAGGTGCGTTAATGGTGTCGGCTTGTCATATTTCTGTCACATTAGCTCTTTAGACTCGCGGAAAAATAATTAAGACACAGATTCCATGACTCTAATGATCAGCCTTCGAGCCTGTTTTCTTTCTATCCTGACTTTTTTTCCTTTGTTGCTTTCATCATCAGCCGTTGCTGAAGAGCAGCTGTTTGCTATTCATGGTTCCAATACTGTGGGTGCAAAACTGGCGCCAGCACTAGCAGAAGCCTACCTGTTGAGTGAGGGGGCAGAGAGAGTTTCAATTTACTCGGAGAGCGGGAAAAATGAATCACGGGTGACAGGGTATTTTCCGGAACAGGATCGCGTAGCCAGTATCTATATTGCAGCCCACGGCTCGTCCAGTGGCTTTACAGCGCTGCAGACGGGTGAGGCTGATATTGCCGCAGCATCACGACCGATTAAAAAGTCAGAACAGGCGAAACTGTCTCAGTTGGGTAACTTCAATAATCAGAAATCTGAACATGTTGTTGGTATTGATGGTTTGGCGATCATTGTTCATCCGGATAATCCTCTGAACCGTCTGGATATAAAAGACATCGCACGCTTGTTCTCTGGAGAGATTCGGAACTGGCAGCAATTGGGTGGCAACAACTTTCCCGTAGAGCTTTTTGCGAGAGACGATCATTCTGGCACCTGGGATACCTTTAAATCTCTGGTGCTGGCCAAGAACTATAAACTCTCTGATCGTGCTCTCAGATTTGAATCCAATAGCGAGGTTTCCAGGCGGATTACTAAAACCCCTGGCGCTATCGGTTTTGTGAGTTTGAATACAATTGCAGCTGCAAAGCCATTGATGATCTCTTCAGGCACCAGAGCACTTGAACCTGTCGTTCATAACGTTGCAACGGAGGACTACCTGTTGAGTCGTCGTTTGTTTATGTATCTGCCTGAAGTAACTAATAATCGCTATGCTGAAGAGTTTTTGGAATTTGTACGAGGAGCTGAAGCGCAAAAAGTGGTTTCTGAAGTAGGTTATGTCAGCCAGAACGTAAAGCTGATGCCTGTTGATATTGAATCTGCCCCTGAGAGTTATAAAAAACTGGTTTCTGATTATGAAAGGGCTTCAGTCAACTTCCGCTTCTCTATGGGACGGGCAAAGCTGGATAACAAGGCGAAAGCAGATATAGAACGACTGGCCGGATTTATTGAAAAGAACCCTTCAGAAATTCGCCTGCTGGGGTTTGCAGAGCAAAGTTCGGGGGCGTCAAACAGCGACTTGCTGGCAAAGCTTCGAGCAGATGTAGTGAGAAGAGCCTTGATCAAGGCTGGGGTACCAAGAAAGTGGATTGATCACACGGGTTATGGCCAATATATGGCATTGTCGTCAGAAGAGAGCATGATCAGCAAGGTAAGAAACAGGCGGGTAGAAGTCTGGATTAAGAAAGGCTGAATTGAATGAATGCGCTGATCACATTCAGCGCATTCTCAAACATATTATTTACGTTTCTTTCTTGGGTGCTTCTTCTGTGGATTGCCCTTCGGCTTTACAGGAGGTTTGTTACCTTCTTCCGGAGAATTAAACAGCAAGTAGAGTTCCATCAGTACTTCAGGAATCTGGCTGCACATATCTTCGGTAAGCTGTTCATCAGAAAGAATAGCTTCAAAGTCCGGTTCGTCGTCAAACAGGCCGGAACCGAGCATAACAGGCAGCAGCAATTCGCTGACTTCCTGCTCATTCTCTACAAACCACTTTTCTTCACTGAGAATGTGAGCCTGAACAAAGCCACAGCACCAGTCCATCAGGTCTTCGTCGTCAGGGTCGGCAAACTCGTCACAAGACAGTGAAAAACCTTCCTCTTCGTTAAAGTCCCGGTCAATGATTCTTGCCAGTGCGGTAAGAGCAGCATCGAACTCTTTGGCGTGTTGGTCTGACAGCTTTACTGGTTGACCGAAGAATATTTCGTTGCGCTCTTCAATAGACTGCTCAAAAGGCACTACGGCCGAAGCGGTCATATAACCGTGAATGGCGTGAAAGGTGAATGCATCGTCAGCTGCGTATTGGTCCAGCAGCTGATCAAGCGTAGAACAAATGTCCTGCATTGCGCATGAAGTCCGGTATGAAAATAAACAAAGTGTGAGTGTAACCTAACAAGGTGAGAAGCGCATAATGTATCGTGATAGTCACTGTACGTGCTTTCAGGATTCCTGCTATTACTGATGATATACTGATTTGTATCACTGTCTTATAAACAGCAATTGTCGTGTTTTTATCGATAGCGATAGCATAGACGGCTGTTTAAATTTTCCTGAGAAACCGGACTGACATGAAAGATACTGCCCTGAATGTTCTGAAAAACACGTTCGGTTATGACGCTTTTCGTGGCTTTCAGGGAGAGGTCATTGATGAAGTTTGTCAGGGGCGGGATGCGCTGGTGTTGATGCCCACCGGTGGTGGTAAGTCTCTTTGTTTTCAAGTGCCTGCACTGGTTATGCCGGGCACAGCTATTGTCGTCTCACCGCTTATAGCCCTGATGGAAGATCAGATCAGCAATCTTCAGCAAATTGGTGTTCGGGCAGAGAGTCTGCACTCTGGAATTCCTTTTGATGATCAGATGCGGATAGAGCAAGAACTATTCACTGGTCAAATTGATCTGCTCTATGTAGCGCCTGAGCGGCTAATGACGGAAATGATGCTGCACAAGCTGGATCAGGTCAGAGTTTCTTTATTTGCTATTGATGAAGCGCACTGTGTTTCTCAGTGGGGTCATGATTTTCGACCTGAATATTTAAAGCTTTCCAGACTGACACAACGTTTTCCGTCAGTACCACGCATTGCGCTTACGGCTACAGCAGACAAGCGAACTCGACAGGAAATTATCGAGCGGCTTGGGTTACAAAATGCTCGAGTGTTCATCGACAGTTTTAACCGCGCCAATATTTTCTATCGCATCAGTCAGAAAAAGCAGGGTAAACAGCAGCTGCTCCGATTCATTGGAAAAGAGCATCCGGAAGATTCAGGCATTGTGTACTGCCTTTCAAGAAAGAGAGTGGACGATACGGCTGAGTGGTTAAATGCTAATGGTTGTAAAGCACTTCCCTATCATGCAGGAATGCCCGCCGAGCAGAGAAAACATAATCAGCAGCGCTTTATCAAGGAAGATCAGGTCATTATCGTTGCGACTCTGGCTTTTGGTATGGGTATTGATAAGCCTGATGTTCGTTTTGTGGCTCATTTGGATTTGCCTCGAAGTATTGAGGCTTACTATCAAGAAACTGGGCGTGCAGGACGTGATGGCCTACCTGCTACCGCCTGGATGGTTTACGGATTGCAGGACATTATGCTGTTGCGGCAGATTCGTTCCAGTTCCAACCTAAGTCCGGAATTGCAAAGGGTAGAGCATCAGAAGCTGGAAGCTATGTTGGCTTTATGTGAAGTATCCGGCTGCCGTCGGCAGGTGCTGCTGGACTACTTTGATGAACCGTTGAAAGAAAAATGTGGTTACTGTGATCTTTGTATTGAGCCGGCTGAAACCTGGGATGGCACCGATGCTGCTCGAAAAGCGTTGTCCTGTATTTATCGAACCGGCCAGTTGTTTGGAGTGTCACACCTGATTGATGTTCTTCTGGGAAAACAAACAACGAAGGTTAAGCAGTTTCACCATGATCAGCTGAGTACGTTTGGTATTGGTGCTGATTACAAACTGGCTGAATGGCGCTCTATGTACAGACAGCTGGTTGCCAGAGGTTACGTCAATGTAGATCTTGAAGGTCATGGCTCATTGAAGCTGAACAATCGTTGTCGACCTTTGTTAAAAGGGGAAGAGAGTATTGAATTCAGGCAGGACCGATATGAGTACGCCACCGTTAAAACCATTCGAGTAACGGCTGCATCTGCTGAGAAAGGCCGTCTTGTGGTTGAAGAGCAGGATAAGCCACTCTGGGAAGCATTGAGGACATTGAGGCGAGAGTTGGCGGAGCAGCAGGGTGTGCCAGCTTATGTCATCTTTAATGACAAAACATTGCTGGAAATGCTCAAGGCTAAACCGGAAAACCTTGACGCTATGTCTCAGGTTTCTGGTGTCGGTGAATTCAAGCTTGAGCAGTATGGAGAAAGGTTCTGTAGCCTCACTGCAAAGGTTTGCAATGAGGTTGTCAGTGGTTAGAATGCCAGCCTTTTCATAAAGTATTCCCTCGTGATGGATGTAACTGCACTGCCTGAACTCTACGGGCATCTGAATAATGTATTATCTGAATATCCTAAAGAAGCAAGACGACTGTTTCATGGTCGTGGTCGTTGCTGGCCAGGGCTGGAGCAGTTAACGGTGGACTGGCTAAACGGGCAGTTGCTGGTGTCTTTGTTCAGAGATCAGGAAGAAAGCTTTCAAACTGCCTTGAAGCAAATGCTGGTAGAGCTGTCTCAGAGTGAACTTTGGTTAAAGCTGGAAGCAAACTCCATTATTTTGCACCATCGTGATCGTGAAGGCTCACCGGTTGAGATCATCTGGGGTGAGTTGAGTGATACTCAGCAAATAATTGAAAACGGTTTAAAGTACCAGCTGGATCTCGGCCGCAAACAGAATAGTGGTTTGTTTCTGGATATGCGTTTAGGGCGTGACTGGGTTCAAAAAAATGCAGAAGGCAAAAAGGTATTGAATCTTTTCGCCTACACCTGTGGTTTTTCAGTGGCAGCAATGGCCGGTGGAGCAGATCAGATCGTTAATCTGGATATGGCCAGAGCTGCTCTGGAAAGAGGACGTTTAAATCATCGATTAAACAATCATGAATTGAATCAGGTTAAATTTCTCGGTCATGACTTGTTCAAATCTTGGGGGAAAGTGCGCAAGCTTGGCCCTTATGATTTGATTATAATTGATCCCCCATCATTTCAGAAAGGAAGTTTCGTTCTTTCAAGAGACTACAAGAAAATTCTACGTCGATTGCCAGATATGTTAGAAGAGGGTGGAGAAGTTTTGGCCTGTCTCAATGATCCAAAACTGGATTGTGAATTTCTAATTTCAGAAATGAAGATAGAAGCGCCTGAACTTCGTTTTGTGGAACGACTGCCAAACCCTGAAGAATTTAAAGATATTGATTCTGAAGCGGCTCTGAAGGTTTTATTGTTTAACGCTTAGTCTATTGCTAAAAAACAGTACCAGTGTCTCTTTTGTTAAATAAATGATTAAAACTGCCAGACACCCGAGAACCTGTCTGGCAGAATCCGTGTTGTCAAAAATAATACTAACTATTCATGGATGTATATATGGTCGGTCTTTACTGTCAAGTTGCTTGGTTTTCTAAAAGGTTACCCAGAGTTCTGGCAGTTACATCTATTTCTCAATTGTGAATGATAAGTTTGTCTGGTATCCACGAAGTCACTAACTCAATATGTACCTGAATTATTCGGCTCAATAATGTTAAGTATCTGAATATTTTTGATGGAATGCTTTGTCGATCATCTACCTGCTGAAGCGGGTAGATGATGTGGGGATTTATAGATTCTGCTGGATAATTTCTGGTTGCTCTTTCCTGACAAACTTTAGTGGTGCCTTGCAGCTTGTGCATAAGTAGACCGCTCCTTTTCGGGAACGGTTATGCCTGATACTGGTGAGAGGAATTAATCGTTCCGGGCATCGGCACTGATAAAGATAGGGACGTTGAACTGAGCGTGCACGGCTGGTGTCGTAACTATGAGTTCTATTAGCAGGGAGGTTGAAAACCTCTTCCATGATAAATTGCCACTCTTGCCCGTGGGGTTTAATTCTTCTACCAAACAGCTGATGAGCGACCAAGTGTGCAATCTCATGGCTAAGCGTGTGCTTCAGGTAATGGTCTCGATTTTCTTTTAGTAACTGGCTGTTGAGTCTCAGTAGGTTTTTCTCTGTCCACGCCTGCCCTGCCGTTTCGCCTCTGAGATCCAGTTTTATGGCTGGTCGTGGAAAACGTTTAAGAAAGTGCCTTTCTGCTAAGCAATAGAGCTCGGCTACTCTCAGACTTATATCGGGGATAATATTTTCAGACATGACACTGCTTGGAAATTAATCTGCAATGAGGGTAAAGGAGTCAGCAGGGGATGTACAGAGGAGCAAATTCTGACAGATGAGACAATCTGACTCATCTGTCATTTACTGTATTAATCAATACACTTGAACAAACTCAGGGCCTGCACCCATACCCCAGAAAATGACTGTAGTAATCATTAGCGTTACAAATACGACCATAGCAATACAGAGTATTGAACTTGAGTAGATGAACGCTCGTTCTTCGGGAATCTGCATAAAAGTGGGCAGACCGGAGTAGAGAAGCCAGGTTGAGATGGAAACAGCAACTGTGCCAGCCACTATAGCTAGCCAGATGGATGGGTAGAGCCCACAGATACCGGCAATGAACATCGGAACTGCGCAGTAGCTGGTGAAAGCAACACTCTGAGCAAGCGTTGGTTTGCTACCAAAGGTTTCGGCCATCCATTGAACAAATCCGCCAATGACGGCAATGGAGCTAAGCATGGCTAGCCAGGTAAGCCCGGCCATTACGGTGGCACTATCTGTCGTTAGCTTTACTATCTGAGTATTGCCCGGCAAGCTCCAGCCGGTCTGAGTGGTTCCAACATAAGTGCAGACTGCCGGAATTGCAGCCAGCCACATGATTTGCCCCAGGTATAACCTGAGGATTGAGAGTGGTTTTTCCCTGATGCTGTTCCACTCTTGTGCAGGATGGAATATCAGGCCCCAGAAATGACTAAGTATCATGGTGCAACCTCCAATAAGGGCTGTACACCCGCCGCTGAAGTTTTTGTTATTAACAGTATAATCAGCGACCAACAGCGGTGTTTTTATTTTGTTATTATTATTGGCCTGCCTACACGAGATTGCAGGACCGCTAACTGACCATAGCTTTAGTGTTTGCATGTTTTAGTTAGGTTGTAAAGGCTTTGTTGAGTTTAGCTAACAATAAAAAGGCCGTTCAGTAGTCTTTTATGCACAGGTCGAAGGCGATAAAACAGAGTGATTGAGAATAAGATAGGGGAGTGGTGTAACGGATGAATAGCAGAACAGATGTCTACTTTCTTGCACTACTAGCGGGGGCAATGAGTTTCTCCAGTTGGTACAACCTGAGTAAACCTCCGTTGGAGAAAAAGGTTGAAGAAAAAACAGTTCAGGTAAAAACCTCAGAACCAGAAAAAAAACCTGCGCTCAGTGATATACCCGACTTTGCAAGTATTCTTGATGTTAAAAAGAAGAAAGCCAGTTTTTTTGGGTACATGAAAATCATGGTAGATGAGGAGAACGATCGTCTGGAGCAGTTGCGAGAGCAAATACTGCAAGTGCAGCAGGTAGAAGACAGGTCAGAACAGAATAATGCCTGGCTTTTGAAAACGGCTCGTAGTTACCGCCTGAAAAACCTCGACAAGGTTGATGATCGTTTGTTTGAAGCCCTGTTAAACAGAGTGGATCAGATTCCTGCATCCTTGGCTCTGGTTCAGGCTGCGAATGAGTCCGCTTGGGGAACCTCACGCTTTGCTAGAGAAGCTAATAATCTTTATGGGCAATGGTGTTTTACACAGGGCTGCGGGGTGATTCCGGAAGGCAGACCTGAGGGGAGAACCTATGAGGTCAGAAGGTTTAGTTCACCAGAGGCGTCAGTTCGCTCGTATATGTTTAACCTCAATACCAGTCATCATTATGCAGCATTGAGAGAGATGCGAGCGGGTAAGCGCATGATGGGGGAAGCGGTGACTGGTCCAATGCTGGCTCAGGGGCTTTATTCTTATTCTATTCGAGGTGTAGCTTATGTGGAGGAGCTGGTCGCCATGATTAACGGGAATAACTTGTTGAAATACGATCTGTTTGAGCAGGAGTCAGACTATCCGGCCACTGTTCAGTAACCGGATAAAGTAAGCTTGAATTACAGGTTAACAATCTGAACCATAGATTCCTTGTTAACCTGTCCTACCTCGATATCGGACTCTTCCCTGTAAGCCAATGGCACTTCAATCGGATCGAAAGCAGTATCGCCATCGTCTCTTACTGTACCGTCGGCCACCAGGTTTTTGAAATCGAACAGATTGGTATCTGCGAGGTGGGAAGGTGCAACGTTTCTGAGCGCTTTAAACATACTCTCAATACGGCCAGGGAAACGTTTATCCCAATCGTTCAACATAGCCTTGATAGCTTGGCGTTGAAGGTTTTCCTGGGAGCCACACAGATTACATGGAATAATCGGGAACTCTTTGTAATCTGAAAATTGAACGATGTCTTTTTCTTTGCAGAAAGCCAGAGGGCGGATAACCGTGTGCTTACCATCATCAC
Organism: Oceanospirillales bacterium; assembly: GCA_004762125.1. Taxonomy (GTDB): domain Bacteria; phylum Pseudomonadota; class Gammaproteobacteria; order Pseudomonadales; family Endozoicomonadaceae; genus Endozoicomonas_A. The sequence goes on from SIHQ01000002.1 coordinate 175,564, forward strand.
TGACCAGCTTTGGCGGCATCGATTTCATTTTACCTGCGTAGAACATATTCAGAAACATTGTTTCCAAAATATCATCACGATGGTGTCCCAGAGCAATCTTGTTGGCACCCAGTTCAGAGGCTGTGCGATAGAGAATGCCTCGACGAAGTCTCGAGCAGAGTGCGCAGGTGGTTTTACCTTCAGGTACTTTGTCCTGAACGATGGAATAAGTGTCTTCTTCGACAATGCGGTAATCAACACCCAAGCCTTTCAGGTATTCAGGCAGTATATGTTCCGGGAAGTCGGGCTGCTTCTGATCCAGATTTACGGCCACAATATCAAAATTGACTGGCGCATAAGTCTTCAGATTGACCAGTATGTCCAGCATGGTATAGCTGTCTTTGCCTCCGGACAGGCATACCATGATCTTATCGCCATCTTCGATCATGTTGTATTCGGCAATAGCCTGGCCAACATCACGTCTCAGACGCTTCTGAAGTTTATTGAAAATAGCCTTTGGGCTTTTGTTTTGATTGCTGTCTGGTTGATTCTGAGTGGTTTGCATATGTTTTTAAAGCTACCGTACCATTTTAATGGCGCTGGATTGAGTCCGAAAATTGGTCGCTATTATAATCAAAGCTGCAAAAATAGGCATAAGGAATAATGGCCAATTCCGTGATAGGATTTTAGTCTGCTAGTCATATTAAAAAAGATTAAAAAGCAAAATCATTCTTTTCTGGAATAATAAATTTGTATATACAAACCGTAGTTTGAATGATGTGTATCAGTTTCAGTTTTCCATTCAGAGTTATAATGATTTTGTAAGTACTGAATCGTCGGTTCGCTGTGCCCCTTTCTCTCAGGGCGTCCTTTTGGACAACTGCTATATTGAGCGATAGAGTAGATGTAGTCGATAGCGAATAATAATAAAAAACACAAAAGTATTGTGAGCGTTTTAGAAGTGGTAAAGATTTTCGTCAGAATGAACTAACAGACAATGAACTCAGAACGAATTCAGGGGCTTTCTATGGCTGATTACGACAAACTCAAGGAATGGATGGAGTCTCGTAGAGACGATTTAAGCAAACGTCTGTCCAGTATAAAAAAAGATGTGACTCGCCGTACCAGTGCTGACTGGTCGGAACAGGCTCAGGAGCGTGAAAATGATGAAGTTATTGATGCTTTGGGCAATGAGGCTGAAGCTGAACTTAATCTGATCAATAAAGCGCTTGATCGAATGTCTAATGATGATTTTGGTTGTTGTAACAGCTGTGGCAATGAAATAGCTTCAGCGCGGCTGATAGCAATGCCCTACGCTGAATTTTGTATCAAATGTGCTGAGAAAAGAGATGCTGGTCACTGAGTCCAGCCTTCAATCGGCAGAGGTTTTTATGGCCTTCTGTCGACTCCTTTCGACTTCTTCTCCCGAAATTAAAAGCAGATAACTTTCTTCATAGCTCTCTATGGTTCCCGGGTTGTGGCGGTGGAAGTGGTTATGCCATAACTTCCCAAAGCCTCGAATATCGTTAGAATCCAACGTGTGTATGGGTTTTTCGGTGCGATAGTAAACCAGCCAGGCGATTGCTGCGCTGTAGGAAAGGTTGGTAGCCAGTTCCAGGTGTGGGTGAGCAAGGAACTCTCTTTGACTGGCCAACCCTCTCACCAGACTTGATAGATCTGTTCTGGTGGCAAGAAAGCGATCCCAGATATTTCTATGCATTCTTGGGGATATTTGAAATATACCCAATGCCTGGTGATTGTCCTGCTTGAGGTGAAAACCCAGGCCGGATTCCCTTGCAGCGGTTCCCATTAACAGATTCTCTGCCGGTTGACTCCACATGTTCATGTGCTTGAGAGTAGGGCGAACAACGTAGTGACGCAATTCCTTTGCGCATATCCCCATTCTTTTTTTCCTTGTCTGACAGATTGTTCAGGGTATACGTTTTTATCGTAGCACTCGACTGATTCTGAAGGACAGTGAAAAAGTGAAAAAGTGAAGAGGAAGTAGGAGGGAGTCCTCCCTGACCGGAAAGCAACTGGGTCAGGGTGGGCTGGAGCGAAGCTTATTCGCCGTCAAATTCGCACAGTCTGAAAATTTCAGTACCGGCTTCTTTCAGGCGGGTGGAGCCATTCAAGTCAGGAAGATCCATAATAGCGCAGGCTTCAAATGGGTTGCCACCCAGTTTGCGAACCAAGTCTGCTGCCGCCAGCAGGGTGCCGCCAGTAGCAATCAGATCATCGACCAGCAGAACTTTATCACCTTTGGAAATAGAGTCTTCATGAACTTCCAAAGTAGCGGTTCCATACTCCAGAGCATATTCCTGGCCAACGGTTTTGGCTGGGAGCTTACCTTTTTTGCGGAACAGAACCAGAGGCTTGTTCAATGCATAGGAAAGAATAGAACCCATCAGGAAGCCACGGGCATCCAAAGCACCGACTTTGTCAAACTCAACATCCACGTAGCGGTGAATGAAAGAGTCCATTACTTCACGCCATACCTTTGGATCTTCAAAGATAGTGGTGACATCGCGGAACATCACACCTGACTGAGGCCAGTTGGGCACTGTACGAATCGTTGACTTCAGATAGTTCTCATCAATGATCATGTTTGGTTGAGCCTTAATACTGACAAAATAAAAAAAAGACAGGCTTCGTCGCATGAGGAAAGCTGTCTTTTTATATTAGTAATTATTTCAGTAGACTGCTTGTCAGCGGTCTACTGGGAAGCGGAGATAACTTGCTCGGCATCCACAGTCTTACCACCGGCAAGCTGGCAGAGTTGAGCGGGGTCACGAATTTCTATCTCCTTACCTACTGCGTAGATAAGTTCGTTCTTCTGAAAACGAGTAAACACTCGACTTACTGTTTCCACAGCAAGGCCCAGATAATTACCCATCTCATTCCGTGACATAGACAGACGGAAAGATTGAGAAGAAAAACCACGACGACGGAAACGGCTGGCCAGGTTTATTAAAAACGTGGCTATACGTTCATCGGCGTTTTTCTTGGAGAGCAGCATCATCATCTGCTGATCTTCACGGATTTTTTTGCTCATCAACCTCATCAGGTGACGGCGTAATTCCGGAAACTGATCGGAGAGGCTCTCAAGCTGTTCAAACGGAATCTCACAGATCATGGTAGTTTCCATGGCCTGGGCAGATACCGGATAAACATCAGTATCTATACCACTCAAACCCAGGACTTCACTGGGCAGATAGAAGGAAGTTATTTGTTCCTCGCCTTCATTCGTCGCGGTATAGGTCTTGATAGCACCTGAGCGAACAGCAAATACGCTGTCGAACGAGTCGCCTTCAAGAAACAGGTGCTCACCTTTCTTCAGTGGGCGTCCTCGCTTGATGATGCGATCCAGCTGGTCAATATCCTGCAAACTTAGAGCCAGAGGCAGACAGAGCGAACTCAGGCTGCAATCTCTGCAGGCTACGTGACTTGGCTGTCGTACATTGGGCTTTGACGTCATTGAGTGGCCTCAAAGTCGTATTGGCTGATTCGCCACATATTCTATTTAAAATTTATGAAACTGTAAGTCTGTGATTCCCGAGATAAATTGTACATCTGTTAGTCAACAAACTGTAATTATCAATCGGCGCATTGTCCCTGTTTTTATGTCGAGAGTCCAAGAAATTGAATATAGAAAATATATTTTTCAAGTTAGTAGGGTCGAATTACGAGATTTTTGGCTAAGTCTGATCTGGAGTTCAGATGCAGTAAGTTATTTGTGAAAGGTATTTGAAGGATGAGTTAAGAAGAGGTAGCTGCCGACTTCAGTGTACTTGAAATCGGCGAGTGCTCTGTTAAATGACCTTGGAGTAAAGTTTTAACTCTCTCTGTTTTTGGAAATAGTCATCAAACTGCATGCAGATATTTCGAATTAGGAAGCGACCTCTTGGTTCAACGGTAATGCTGCTGTCTGTCAACGTCAGCAAGCCATCTTCAGCCATGGGTATCAGAGCGGTCATCGCATCAGAAAAATAGTGATCAAAATTCAGATCGTATTTTTTCTCAATAGTCGATTTTTCCAGATGAAAATGACAGATCAGTTCATTAATGACAGCCTGACGAATTTCATCTTCCGGTGTCATCATCAGCCCGCGATAAGCTGGCCGTTTTTCTGAATCTATTGCCGCAGTGTAAGCTTCCATACCCACATGGTTCTGACTGAATACCTTGCCAACCTTGCTGATGGAGGACACGCCCATAGCAATCAAATCACAATGGCTGTGAGTGGTGTAGCCCTGGAAGTTACGGTGCAGAGTGCCGGTTTCTTGAGCAATAGCGAGCTCGTCATCCGGTAGTGCAAAGTGATCCATGCCAATATAAACATAACCGCGATCAATCAGTTTCTTGGTGGCCAGCTCAAGAATGCTCATCTTGTCTTCTGATGAGGGCAGGTCAGCTTCATTGATACGACGCTGTGGTTTGAATCGATGGGGTAGGTGAGCGTAGTTAAACAGAGATAAACGGTCTGGAGTCATATCAATGATACGGTCAACTGTATTTAAAAATCCATCAACTGTCTGGAAGGGCAAGCCGTAAATCAGATCCATATGGACTGATTTGAAAGCCATGGTTCGTGCAGCATCCAACACAGAACGAACCTGTTCTTCAGGCTGAACACGATTAACGGCACGCTGAACTTTTTCGTCCAGATCCTGAACGCCAATACTTATGCGATTGAAACCCTGGTCTCTGAGTGCCTGCATCATCACCCAGTCTACTTCTCGTGGATCGAGCTCGATAGAATAATCCATGGAGTCGAAGACTTTCATATTGAAGTGCTTACGAAGTTTCGCCATAACACGGGCGATTTGCTCAGGTGTCAGGAAGGTAGGTGTACCACCACCGAAGTGCAGTTGTTCAACCAGTTGGTTATCACCAAAAAGCTCTGCCTGCATCTCAATTTCACGGAACAGGTAGTCAAGATATTCTTCTGCCTTTGATTTGTGCTTGGTGACGATTTTGTTGCAGGCACAGTAGTAGCAGACGTGGGTACAGAACGGTATGTGAATATAAAGTGATAGTGGGGTGTTCACCGCTGAGCTGCGCCATGCGCTGGACTCGTAATTTTGAGCGTCAAAGTCTTCCCGGAACTGCACGGCTGTAGGGTAGGATGTGTACCTAGGACCGCTCAGGTCGTATTTTTTGATCAGACTTGTATCCCAAACGGGGGCATTGCTCATGATTACTCTCGTCGTCTAATGTAGGCCATTGGTTTTTTTGGATTGACCCGATGTTGTTCTCAAGTGTAAATAATTGGTGAATTAATAGACTTGATATAAATCAACATCAGGTAAGCGTGCCCCGCAAACAGACTGCGGGATGTGCTGTGTTTTATCTGTCAGTGCGTATCCGGTTTAGCTCTCCTGATAATTGTGGAGCAGTCTACGGACACATCCAAAGTGCCAAGGTTAAAGGAGCTATTCAACTTTATTCTGGAGCTGATAAAGGCCTCGGTAATGCTGTTGTTACCATGTTGCAGTAATACACTGGCCTGAAGGGCAACGGCCATCTGGTCGACTATAGCCCTGGAGCGATATTCAAGAGTGCCCGTATTTTTTAAGTTGTCTTTAAGGTTGGAAATATAAGTATCCAGCTCTTTTGGCAGCCCTTTAGTCCGTTCCAGTTCGCTTATAAGCGCATCCAGTGTTGCTGGTTTACGATTGACCGCTCGAAGTACGTCGAGGCATTAAACATTGCTCGAGCCTTCCCATATAGCATTGACCGGTGCTTCGCGATACAGATGGGGCGTAATATTGTCTTCCACATAAGCGACTCCGCCAATGAACTCCATGGCTTCATAGGTAAGATGTGGTGTCCGCTTGCATATCCCGTATTTCCCGACAGCTGTTGCCAAGCGGGAAAACAGGTTTTGCTGCTCATCCTGTAAATTGTCCAGTGCTTGAGAGCGGAATCACTGGTGTACAAGTCATAGTCCTTGAGTGCTGAAGGCTGATTAAGAACTGAATGAGTTTCGGGTTGAGTTTTACGGTGTAGATAGTCAGAATGCATAGCATCAATGCCGTTGATGTTTTTATCATTTGTGAAGTATCTGTGCGTTAAGTTTGCTTGAATGGAAAATATCAAAGAACTGTTTGATATTTTATCGTGATAGCGGGAATGTTGTGCAGGCTGACTGGAACGCTGCGAGAAGCGTACTTGCAAGAAATGACGATTCTGAGATAAGTCGGTATCTCCCGTACAAGAAAGTGCGGGAAATCTTTCAAGAGCGGACTGATTGCTATCGGCTGGAACCGACCAGTCAAGACTCTAGTTACAGACTCGGAAACGAGACATTAACAGAGAGCGAATGAGTCCTGTGAATATGTTTGTCCATATTTATAAGAACAGACGGAAGTGTTGATTTACATAACCATAAAGTATGACATCAGCCACATTTGATGAGGGCCAGGAATGGACCAGAGCCCAAAAATAATCATCATCAGACCGGCAGTATTGCGGGTAATGGCTGATTGAATAAAGGCACTCAATTGTCGTGCAAAAATGCCGGTTAATAAAACAGTTGGCAAGGTTCCCAGTCCAAATCCGGCCATCAGCAAGCCAGACTGCGCAGGTGTTCCAGCGCTTGCTGACCAGATTAGGGTGCTATATACCATGCCGCAGGGCAGCCACCCCCAAAGTGCGCCAAGAGCTAATGCATTACCCGTGGTTTTAACCGGCATTAACTTGCTGGCGATAGGCTGAATCCGTTTCCAGAGAACATTGCCTGCTTTCTCTAACTTCATCAGACCTTTCCACCACCCGGAAATATACAGGCCCATGGCAACCAACATGCCACCGGCGAGATAACGAAGACTGGATTGTAGGAACTGGTTGGCATCTCCCAGAAACCAGCCAAGAGTGCCCAAAATGATGCCTGCCAGTGCGTAGCTGCTGATTCTTCCCAGATGGTAAGTCAGCAGCAGGCGATAAGTATCAAAAGTAGAGCGCCCTTTCAAAGACAGGCTCAATGCTGAAGTAATACCACCACACATACCGATACAGTGAGTGCCACTTAGTAGGCCAATGGTCAGCGCCGCCAACAACGTGGGCGCTTCTTGAGTCATCATCATTTCTGTTTAGTAACCGATTGCTTGCTTTTTCTGGGAGCAGGTTTGTCATCATCAAAAAGAATGCTGTGTGCTGGACCTTCGAGGTCGTCAAACTGATCATTGTCCACGGCCCAGAGAAAAATCTTAACGGCCACAGCAACGATAATGACAGCAATGGGAATCAATATGATTAGACTTTCCATAATGATTTTTTCATAATTAATTTATGCCTCCACTGCCTTATATTTGGTTGAATTATTTTTTGAAAAAGTGTTCTTCTGTCCTGCTGAGTTACGGTCAAGACGCATTGCATTGCCGACCACAACCAGAGAGCTGAGAGACATGCCTATAGCGGCCATCCAGGGAGCAATCAGTGCAGCAGCCGCAAGAGGCAGAGCGGTTAGGTTGTAGGCCAGCGACCAGCCAAGATTCTGTCGTATAACCCGGCGAGTTTTCTTCATAAGCTCAAAGGCATCAACCAATCGATTCAGGTCATCGGACAGTAATACCGCGTCGGCAGTGGTTTTTGCCAGATCAGATGCATTACCCATAGCCAGAGAAACATTGGCACCCGCCAATACCGGTACGTCATTGATGCCATCGCCGACCATCAATACTTGATCACCTTGTTTCTGAAGTTGGCGAACATAATCGAGCTTACCGTTCGGGCTGATTTCTGCCTGCCAGTGATCAATGCCAAGTCGAGAGGCGACACTGCTGACGACGGAGCTTTGGTCTCCACTGAGTAGAGTGATTTGGTGGCCATATTCTTTCAGCTTTTGGATAACGTCGAAAGCTTCCTCTCTCAAGCTGTCACTGATTCTGAACCAGCATAATGGTTCATCGTTTCTCGACAATAATAACCATTGGCCGGAAGTGTCTGGTAGCGAGAGTATCTGGTTTTTTGTGCAAAAATCAGGACGACCAATTCGATAAGATGTGCCATCAATGCTCGCTTCCATACCTTGACCTGTATGGTTGACCGGATTTTCGGCAATATACGATGTTGGTTTGATGAATGCTTTGGCAATAGGGTGTTCTGAATGGCTTTCCAGTGCAGCTGCAATGCAGGTTAGTTGTTGCTCACTAAGGCGGCAGCCTTCAATCACCTTGACCTCTTCCAGCAACAGCTTGCCTTTCGTTAGCGTTCCAGTTTTGTCGAAAACAATGTGATTAATCTTGCCAAGGCCTTCCAGTACATGACCTCTGGTGACCAAAAAACCTAACTTGTGAAGATAACCTGTTGCTGCCGTGAGAGCTGTCGGCGTAGCCAGAGATAAAGCACAGGGGCAGGTTACTACCAATACAGAAAGGGCTATCCAAAAAGCGTGCTGAGGTTCAATATCAGACCAATACCAGAAAACAGCAATGGCAGTCAGGAGAACAGAGCCTACAAACCAACTGGAGATTTTATCGACCAGTTTGGCTATAGCTGGTTTATCCTGCTGGGCATGCTTCAGCAACTGAAGAATGGCTGACATCTGTGTTTTGTCGCCTACATGAGTGACTTCAACGTCAATGGCATTGTCGACATTCAGGCTGCCACCCATGACTGACTCACTGGTTGAACGTTTTACTGGTAGATACTCACCGGTCAGCATGGATTCATCGACGCTGCTCTTGCCTTCAATGATAATGCCGTCGGCAGGGATAGAGTCTCCAGGCAGAACACGAACTCTGTCGCCAGCCCTGAGATCTTTTAATGGAACCCGGACATAATCATTGCCTTCTTTTTTCAGGCAGCTGGAAGGCAGTGAATTACGCAATGCTCTGGCTGCTCTGGAGGTAGCGTGTCTAGCACGCAGTTCCAGATAACGACCAGTGAGCAGAAAGAAGGTGAACATAGCAACAGAGTCAAAGTAGACTTCACCGCTACCGGTGAACGTTGCCCATAAACTGGCGAGATAAGAGCCGCCAATGGCTATGGAAACGGGAACGTCCATGCTCAGATTTCTGACTTTCAGATCACGCAGAGCGGCTTTAAAAAAGGGTGCGGCGGCATAAAATACAACTGGAGTAGCAACAAGAGCGCTGATATAACGAATGAAATCCCGATAGGGATCGGTCATATCATTGCTGATAGCGCCAGAATAAAGGGCGATGGCGTACATCATTACCTGCATGGCACCAATGCCCGCGATAACTAAACGACGAATGAATGTCCGGTTTTCTTTTTTCAGAAGTGCCTCCTGACGGTCTTCCCGCCAGGGATAAGCTTTGTAGCCGATCTGATGAATGGCGATCAACAGCGTGCTGAGTGGCACCTGTTCAGGGTTCCAGCTGACCTGGGCCTCGTGAGTGCTCAGATTAACTGATACACGACCGACGCCTTCTATTAGGGCGACATGATTTTCCAGTAACCAGACGCAGGCGGCACAGGTAATACCTTCAATCAGCAGGCTGGCCTGTTTCTCTTCGGCACTTCGTTCGATGACAAAATCTTTCTGGATATCATCCCGATCGTATAATCGTAACTCTTCCCGAAGTTTGTCGCTGACCGAGTTAGCCTGTAGGGCGTAGTCCGTCCGGTGCTGATAGTAATTATCCAGGCCGCCTGCAATAATGGCTTCGGTGACCATCTTGCAACCGGGGCAGCACATGGGCTGCTCAATTTCGTCAACGACTGTGGTGCAAGGAGGCTCACCTTCAATAGGTAGATGGCAGTGAAAGCACTGACTGCTTTTATGGCTCATGAAGGAGCTCTCTTCAGGGTGCTGTTAAGGTGATGCCTGGAATGATTATACATAGACGACTGAACCTTTATTTACTGCGTAGGCTGTAATATGAAAACTTTTCCGAGCTCCAGAAAAATAGCCTGATTCATTCGCCAACCTGTCTCATAACCGACCTCAGGAACGAGTTCGTCCAGAGTTTCGAGCTGTACATAGATCTTGCCGGAAATGGATTGATCCAGCTGGCCTACGTAAACCTGCCTCTTTTCACTGGCAGAAGCAGACCGGTTGATGGTCACAACCTTGTCTTTCTCTTTGAATACTGGAGATAGCAGACTCAGTTTAAGCTGGTTGGGCCACTCGCTCATATCGCCATCAAGAGTGATACGTATTTCGCCTGTAAGGTCATCCAGCAGTATTTCACCGGAAATATTCAGTTCGGAAGCATTGCGGGCACGGGTCAAGTCAATGTTGATGCCTTTGCCGACTTTGTAGTAATCGTCAATGACGACGCTGTCCTGAATTTTAAAGGCATAGTAGATCCAGGAACTCCCGGCGATAAAGGTCGCGCCCAGAATACCAACAATCAGCCAGACCCATGGTTCCTGATACCAGCGGGTAAAGGGTTCGTTATTGGCTAGGCTCATGAAAAAATCCTGCGTTATCAGGAGTGACTACGTCACTCTGAAAAAATTATTGTAATACCCATCGACTTTGAATGTGTGAGGTCGTTGGCTGCTCTTGCTTATTCCAGTCACCTACTCTTTGTAGATTCATGGAATGTAAGATCTAAAATCTTCGCTTTTTTGCCGGCTGCTCACATTTTAAAATTCTTTGGGTATATTTGATTGAATGCGTAAATAGAGTGAAAGCTGTAGAACCGATCGTAAAAAAGGCTCGTGCATTTTACCGCAAGAGCCTTCTCAAGTTCGACTTATTTACATAACACAAAGGTTACTCGATCGGAGTGATAAAACGGCTGCTGACTGATGTTATCGGCAAACTTTCATCCTCTGAAGAAATACTAAACTCGATCTCTTTACTGCCTTTCGTATCTATACCTGCTGGTAGGGCTAGACGAACAATGTGAGAAGCCACTTCACCGGCGTTAACGGTGAACGTCATTGGGCTGTTGGCCTTCAAACCTGCAATTCCATTGACACTGATCGTCATCTGGTGAGGCTTTTCTTCCTTGTTAACCAACTTGATGGTGTAGACGTTTTCTATTTCACCACTGGCATTGGTTCTGAATAACTGGTTCCGGTCTCGCAGAATATCCAGCTCAAAAGAAGTGCGGCTGTTCAATGTATAGAAAAACATTCCAAGCATAATGATCAAAGCAGCGGCATAACCAACCATTCGCGGTCTGAGAAAACGGGTTTTAGTACCTTCTAATTCATTCTCAGTGGTATAGCGAATCAGGCCTTTTTCGTAGCCCATTTTATCCATAATAGTATCGCAGGCATCAATACAAGCGGCGCAGGTTATGCAGCTGTATTGCAGGCCGTTACGAATGTCGATACCGGTTGGGCAAACCTGAACACACACACTGCAGTCAATACAGTCACCCAGACCTTCTTCTTTGGGGTCAGCGCTCTTTTTACGAGAGCCACGATTTTCGCCGCGGTTATAATCGTAGGCAACGACCAGAGTGTTGTTGTCGAACATAACGCTCTGGAAACGAGCATACGGACACATGTGAAGACAGACCATTTCTCGCAGGAAACCAGCATTTCCGTAGGTAGCAAGAGTAAAAAAGCCAATCCAGAACAGTCCCCATGAACCAACGTCCCAGCTGAAGATGGCTGGAATCAACTCACGAATTGGAGTGAAGTAACCAACAAAAGTAATTGCAGTAGCCAGAGATACACCAAGCCATATACTGTGTTTGGCTAGTTTCCGCATGAACAGATTGGCAGACAAAGAGCCTTTGTCGCCTTTCATTCGCTTGTTGCGATCACCTTCAGTAACTTTTTCAGCCCACATGAAAACCCATGTGAAGACACTTTGAGGGCAGGTGTAACCACACCATACCCGGCCAGCAAACACAGTGACAGCAAACAAGGCAAAAGCGCTGATAATCAGCATCCAGGACAGCAGAATAAAATCTTGAGGCCAGAAGATGGCACCAAAAATATGAAATTTACGTTCTGGCAGGTCGAATAACATCGCCTGTTGACCGCCGAGGTTGATCCATGCGGTTCCGAAAAACATCAGGAACAGTAAACCACCGCCCATTATGCGGAGGTTTCGATAAAAACCGGTAAAGCTTCTGGTGTATATCTTGTCTGGTTTTTCGTATATATCAATCAGTTCAAGCTCAGCTGAGCCTTTTTTATCGTCTGGCATATCTCTCTACAACCCTGAATTACTTTTTTGTCGTTAGTCATCCTTGTACTCCTCTGACGGGAGTTTATTTGATGTTTTAATTGTTTAGGGATGAATCGATCGGTGGTCTTATATTAACGTCTCCTAATACATATGTCAGTGCGATCACTACTTAATTATCTATTTATTGATCAAAGGCATTGTTTTTTAGTTATACATCTTTTGATCGAGCCTCGTTTGCGTATGTTTGAGAGAGAAGAAGGAGCTGTAAAGCCCAAATAGCTGTCTATACTCCGATCAGTTCTGCCGACAGAACAATTTTGGAGTTTATGACTGATCGCTTACGAAACATGAATTGATATTTATTTTTTAGCGTCTAAATTTCGTGAACTAATAATCATAAATAAATTTTCGGGGTTTGAAAGCGTATGAAGTCTCTTCGGTTTGCAATAGCGCTTTGCCGGAAATCCAGATTGTGTTCGTTTTTTTCTTGTCTGTGTTTTCATACGTTCGTGTTTGCGGATCAATGGAACATCACAACATGGGATGCGGAAGGTCAGCGGGGCAATATCAAGATTACCGTGCCTTCTGTGATTCAGAGAGAATCGTCCGCTTGGTATCATGAAGCTGTATTTTCTCGTATTCTGGATAAGGAAACAGGGACGTTAGAGCAGATGCAGAGAATCGTAATGCGCTCTGTTATTGATCTTGGAGGGCACTACTCTGCTTGTTATGACATTTTTACTGCTGATGATAATTCGAGCAAGGAGGACTGCCTGGTTCAGAATAAGTCACCTCTTCTTGAAAAAACTCCGACTCTATTGATCCTCGTTATTTTCTTTCGGGCTGCTCATCTGGATTTTGGAGAGAAAAGTAAAGCGCTACTGAGTCGTGCGGGTCGATTATCTTATTTTTTTGATGGCTTTGTTGGATTTGGGCGAATGAATATTCAGCTCAGTGAGGATGAGAGAGTTGTTTTTCTGAAAATGGGAGGAAACATATTTGCTCTACCTTATTCTGAGTCAGGCGTGTTTTCGAACCTGTCGATCCATCAGAGTGGGTTGTTTGATGAGGAGAAATTATTCCTCAATGAGAAGAAATACTCTTATTTTTCCGCAGTTATTCTACTGCTAGGTATGGGAGGAATTGCTGTTTCAGTGAATGGCTTGCAGGCGCTAGCGGTAGCAGTTCCATGTATTACTTATGTTGTTGGGAGTGTTATTGGCGTTAACTGGTTTTATATTCAAAAAGAAATGAGTGAAATTAGCAATAGTGAGACTGAATTAACGAGTATTCTTGAGAAGGTTGGAGCTTTTAATGAGTGTCAGAAGTTGTGTTTTTTTGATTTGTTAATTCACTGATAAAAAAACCCGCACTGAAAAATTCAGGCGGGTTTTTTTGAAAGAGCGTGTAATTGATTACTTGCTTGCTTTCTTGTCCAAGCTGTAGATGTAGGTAGCAGCTAGGTGTACTTTCTCTTTTCCGAGAATGTCTTTCCAGGCTGGCATCACACCGTTACGACCCTGACGAACTGTGTATTCAATCTGAGCCTGACTTGAACCGTACAGCCAGGTTCCGTCAACTAGGTTAGGTGCACCCAGAGCTTCGTTGCCTTCAGCATTCACGCCGTGACAAGCCATGCAGGTTGTGTCGTATACTTTCTTGCCCGCTGCAACACTTTGCGGATCAGCATCTTGACTCAAACCAGCATTGGCTCGAATAAAAGTGGCTACGTTACGTACGCCTTCATCACCAATGACTGCGCCCCAGGCAGGCATTTGACCGCTGCGACCTTCCATAATGGTGTGATTGATCGCGTCGGCCGTGCCGCCGTACAACCAGTCGCCATCACGCAAGTTCGGGAAGCCAAATGCGCCACCTGCGTCACTGCCGTGGCAGAGAGCGCAGTTGTTAATGAAGATACGTTCACCCATCTTGACGGCTTTCGGGTTAGCGATCAGCTCATCAATAGGGGTGTTAGCGTACTGTTCAAACAGCGGTGCATATCTCTGCGCATGCTTTTCCTGATGACGTTCCAGTTCGTTCAACTGGGTCCAGCCAAGGAAGCCTTTCCAGTTACCCAAACCTGGGTATAGAAACAGGTAAAAAACGGTAAAGATGATGGTGGCAACAAACATTGCCAGCCACCATTTAGGCATCGGGTTATCCAGCTCCTGAATGCCGTCGTACTCATGTCCTGTTGTGTTAGTGGTGGTTTCAGCACGTTGTGCTATCCACTGAGTCACCAGGAAGTAGATGACGAAAGCCAGGCAACCCAGAGTGAGGACGACAATCCATCCACTCCAGAAACTACTCATCATTGTGTATCCCCTTCATTCTTCTCTGATCCATCAGAATTCTGAGAATTCTTATGGGCTGCGTCATCGGCAAAAGGCATTGACGCGGCATCCTCGAATTTCTTTTTGTTCCGGCCGCTGTAAGCCCAGTAAGCGATCATTACGAAAGCTATCATGGCGAACAGTGTGGCCAGTCCTCTTATGTCATTGATGTCCATAAGCTATCACCGTTGAGTCTTGATGGCTGTGCCCAGAGACTGCAAGTAAGCGACGACGGCATCCATTTCGGTGTGGCCTTTCACAGCTTCAGTAGCACCAGCGATATCCTCTTCAGTGTAAGGAACACCGAGAGTACGCAGAGTCTTCATTTTTGTCGGTACATCCTTGCCGTCCAGAGTGTTCTGGTTCAGCCAGGGGTAGGCAGGCATGATGGACTCAGGCACTACGTCGCGAGGATCGTTCAGGTGAGCACGATGCCACTCGTTAGAGTAACGGCCGCCAACACGAGCCAGATCTGGGCCAGTACGCTTGGAGCCCCACAGGAATGTGTAGTTGTATACAGATTCACCGGCTACAGAGTAGTGACCGTAACGTTCTACTTCAGCACGCAGTGGACGGATCATCTGGGAGTGGCAACCTACACAACCTTCACGGATGTAGATGTCACGGCCTTCCAGTTGCATGGCAGTGTAAGGCTTGAGACCGTCAACCGGCTTGGTGGTTTCGTCCTGAAAAAACACTGGGACAATTTCAACCAGAGCGCCAAAGCTGATGGCTACGATCACTAGACCGATCATGTAGCCAAGATTTTTTTCTACTATTTCATGGTTTGTCATGGTGAATCTCCCTGATCAGGCTGCTTGTGCAGGTGATGCCTGAACTTCACCTTCAGTTTCATTGCCAGACTTAACAGTGCGATACACGTTATAAGCCATGATCAGTACGCCTATTAAGAAGAAGGCGCCACCAATGGCACGCACGGCATAACCGAACCCGCTCGCTGTTACAGATTCAACAAAGCTGTAAGTCAGGGTACCGTCGCTGTTCACTGCTCTCCACATCAAACCCTGGGTGATGCCGTTTACCCACATAGCAACGACATAAAGTACGGTGCCTATGGTAGCTAGCCAGAAGTGAGTGTTGATCAGACCGACGCTGTACATCTGCTTACGACCGCAAACAATAGGAATCAGGTGATACAGAGAACCGAAGGAGACCATGGCAACCCAACCCAAAGCACCGGAGTGTACGTGACCAATGGTCCAGTCAGTGTAATGAGACAAGGCATTAACGGTTTTAATGGCCATCATCGGGCCTTCAAAGGTAGACATACCGTAGAAGGACAGGGATACCACCAGGAAGCGCAAGATCGGATCGGTGCGCAGTTTATGCCATGCACCTGACAAGGTCATGATGCCGTTGATCATGCCACCCCAAGATGGAGCCAGCAGTATCAGAGACATAACCATACCGAGGCTTTGAGCCCAGTCGGGCAAGGCTGTGTAATGCAGGTGGTGAGGGCCGGCCCAGATATACAGGGAAACCAGTGCCCAGAAGTGCACGATGGACAAACGATAGGAGTAAACCGGACGTTCAGCTTGCTTGGGTACGAAATAGTACATCATGCCCAGGAAACCAGCTGTCAGGAAGAAACCAACCGCGTTGTGACCGTACCACCACTGAATCATCGCATCCATAGCGCCAGCATAAGCGGAATAGGATTTGGTCATCGTTACTGGTAGTGCTGCACTGTTAACAATGTGCAGAACGGCTACGGTGATAATGAAAGCACCAAAGAACCAGTTGGCTACGTAAATGTGCTTTGCCTTACGTTTCATAATGGTGGCAAAGAACACAATGGCGTAGGACACCCATACGATAGCGATCAGGATATCGATGGGCCATTCCAGTTCGGCATACTCCTTGGAAGAAGTGATGCCCAGTGGCAAGGTGATAGCCGCCAGTACGATAACCAGCTGCCAGCCCCAAAAGGTGAAAGCAGCCAGACCTGGCAGAGCCAGTGTCGCCTGACAGGTTCTTTGCACTACATAGTAGGAAGTTGAGAACAGTACACAACCACCAAACGCAAAGATAACGGCGTTAGTGTGTAAAGGCCTTAACCGGCCGAAGCTGGTCCAGGGTAAATTCATGTTTAGTTCGGGGAATACCATCTGGCTGGCAATAAGCAGCCCCACGCTCATTCCGACGATGGCCCAAACCACCGCCATGATGGCAAACTGCCTGACAACCTTATAGTTATAGGTTGGCTGTAACGTTGCAGTGCTCATGCTCCATGTTACCTTCGGGTTTTGCTTGAGAATTAAAAATCGATACTGGAGTTGGCCTGAAACGTTGTGATTTCAAATAGGAATTCAGTAATACAGATAACATGGTTGGCTAATCCCCCCTGATGTCAATGAGCACTTGTTATGCTGCAGATACAGCAATAGCGTGGTCAGATAGCAGTATTGCTACTGGTTTCTGTCCAGGCAGTGCGTCGACTCGCGACTGTATTAAGAATTTCTGACTGTGAAATTCGGTTTCGGCTAACTCCCCTGAGTTGTCCGTAGACCTTGCCAGAGACTGTTACCATGAAAAATATTTCTATCATTCGCAGTCCTTTTCTCTGTTGTTGAGCTCTGAAAATACAGACCCCGGAGTGTTTGGTTGTCCTCGATCTAAATAGCCGGGTACATCCCACTTCTTATAATTATCCGGTCAAGCGGTACCACTGGTTTTGTCTGTTAAAGCCTGTGGTAAAACCCGCCGCAATCATACAGAAATATCCTATGGCCTGCTATGGCTTTTTGGGTGTTACTGATGGATTAGGAACACATTTGTACGACATTGTCTGTTCTGTATACGCTTTGTCAGGTTGTCCTTATTCTCTGGGCTTCAGTCCTTTAAATCAAAGTAGTTAACGCAGGCTGTGATGAATTTTGTTAACCTTTGTATGTTTTTTTTAGATAGCCTCAGATTGCCATGATTTAATCGGTAAACCCAGATAGGTGTGCTGGTTTTTTGAAGGTATATTGACCTGCGTCAAAAGAAGATGGTCAGTTTTATCTATGGTCTGCGCTCTCGGGAAGTAAAGGTTGTCGATAATATTCAAGCAATGTCGAATAGAACCGTACGCAACTTGTACAAAACATAATCATGGAAATAATTAAAAAAGCTGTATATACAGTTTAAATGTCAGGCCCTTAAGCTCTGCGCTCCGGTTTTACTGAATACCTTATCTCTAATGGCATTGATGTCGATCAGACGACACTGAATACACGTAACCCCAAAAAGATTGAAGTTGGTTAAGTTTCAGTTCGTTCTTGATGGTATGAGAAAAGATGGAACGCTTAGCCAGATTTTGAATGAAGTTCGATAAGTCAAAAATACCGGAGCCTGAGCTCCGGCCTTGAGATTTAAGAAAGGGACTTCAGAAAATCCACAGAAGGAGCAAAAAACAAACAACCGGATACGGCGTTTGAGTAATCCATCAGATGGTCATAATGACCATTGCTGTCGGCCTGAATCATGGCTTCAAGCATCTTTTCAAAATGTTCAGGTGTCTTGCAATACGATACAAAGAAAAGTCCGGATTCACGAGCATCGCCAAAAGGCATGCTGTGGCGTAGAACCTCCACGCTCTTCCCTTCAATATTTTTAATGTTGGCCTTTTTTACATGAGCTGTTGGCGCTTTCTGTTCACCACTGAATTCAATATTGTCTTCCTTGGTGCGACCCATTACTTTTTCTTGCTCCTGCACCGGTTGTCGCTTCCAGAGTGTCAGGTTGTGGATGTATCTCTGGGTATGAATGTAAGAACCGTTTTTGAAATCCAGGTCTTCATCAGCCACCAGGGCAACACTGGCACGGTTGTCTCCGTCCGGGTTTTCTGTGCCATCAACAAAACCGGTCAGATCTCTGCTGTCCAGATAACGAAAGCCGTGAATGTCCTCTTGAATCTGAACACTGTTGCCAAATAAGGTCATGACTTGCTGTTGAAGCTTGAAATTGAGGTCATGTCGATCAGATCGAATGTGCAGCAAAATATCGCCAGGTGAAGCGGGAGCCGTTCTTTCTCCATCTGACACTGGTTTAAATGGAGTTAGGGCTGATGGGCGTTTCCCTGGAAGCAATTGATCCCAGGCGTAGCTGCCGACAGCGACTGTGGATGAAAGTCGGGCCTGTGGATAAGTGTCAGATAACGTTTTTGTTAGATCAGGAATCTGATTGAGAGCCCTTCGGATAATTTGTTGAGAACTATCAGAATTCTTGATCGATAGTACTAGGAATAGAGCGTCGGAGTTGGCGTCGGGAGTGATGCCAGATTGCTGCAGGGGCATGGTAGTTACCTTGTTAAAAAGGTCGTATTATTTACTGAAATGGCTTTTCAGCTATTATTTCGTCTTTTGGCTGCACTTGAAAGTGATAAAGCTGTCTGATGTTCTGAGTCATGTTGGTGGAAAACACTTGTTGAGATTGCTGTTGTCAGTGCTTAAGCTGGACTCAGATGAAAAATGCTGACCTGTAAGGTGTCAGATTGTATAAAAAATACGTTGGGAGATATTGTGTCCGAAAAGCTTTTATCAGCAGAGCTTGAAGCCAATCATGAACTGGATACTTGTGGTCTATTCTGTCCTGAACCCGTCATGATGCTTCATAACAAGGTGCGGGATATGAAGGCAGGAGAAGTTGTTCAGGTGAGAGCTACTGACCCTTCAACCAAGAGAGATATTCCAAAGTTTTGTAGTTTTCTTAGCCATGAGTTATTACTGCAGAAAGAGCAGGATAAGGAATATATTTACCTGATTCGTAAAGTGGCAAAATAGGCCGTTTACTCTTCAATCAGTTGAGAGAATGCCGCTATGGCTTCTTCATCACCGCGTTTGATTTTGTTGGCGATAATATGATGGAAGAAGTATTTGAAATCTTCGTGCTCTTGAGCCGGGAAGAGGCAATCGTCTTTAGGTAGTACGGGAGTAGTGGTTACTTTTTTCTCATCGGCCAACATGGCATGAACACGGCCATCGTTATAGAGCCGCCAGCTGGTGACGTGAATCAGTATGAGAGTGCTGAAGTTGTCTTCGGACAGGATCGCGTGTGTGCCAATGTTGTCACTGATCTCCTGCAGTACTAACTCCGGTTTTTCTTCACTGGCATCATAATATTGTGCCGCAGTTTCCAGTTCAGTGACCTTGTATCCTGGTGGTTCAAAAAAGGCATGGTCATGAAAACTGTCGTAATAACCTTCCCAGTGTCCATTCAATGGATCATTGAGTTGCTGTGCGGGTACTAACTTGTCAAGCCAGGGAACCATTGCGTCAACAGTGCCGTCTTTTTTTAATGCCCAGCAGAGAATCTTCATACTGAACAGTTTTCCGGGGTTGGCGTCGTTGCTGTAAAGCATTTCCAAGCCGTCAAATTCTGGAGCCAGTCGTATAATACGGTTGCCCTCAGATTCATCTACTGGCTTTTTGGTGAAAAGATCGATGACGTTGGTGTCGTTGTCCGGCTTATTATCCATTAACGCTCCGGTCTTTTTCATATCTGGTGTTCATGGTATTTGGCAGGGTTGTCTTGTTTAGTGGTGCGTGATGACCCTGAAATGATTTATCGGCAACCGGCAGGTGAGGTTTATTCGGTGGGCTATGAGACGGGTTATTTGTCTACGCTGACTGAGAACGATAGTATCAACATTTTGATGTATTCAAGGATACACTGACTTCATTATGAAGATTGTTGCTGACGAAAATATCCCATTGCTTCACGAAACTTTCTCCAGTATTGGTGAAGTTGTAGCGCTGCCAGGAAGAAATATTACACGAGCTGATCTTGCAGGGGCTGATGCTCTGCTAGTGAGATCGGTGACTCGGGTCAATGAGTCTCTGGTAGCGGGTTCGAATCTTAAGTTTGTAGGCAGTTGCACGGCAGGGATTGATCACATTGATTGTGATGCGCTTGCTAATCAGCAGATCAGTTTTGCTAATGCACCTGGGTGTAATGCCAGATCAGTAGTGGAATATGTTCTTGCTGCCTTAGACGTTCTGGCTGAGCGGGATGGCTTTTGCTGGCAGGATCGAACGGTTGGCATTATTGGCAAAGGGCAGGTGGGTGGTCGGCTTTATGAGACGCTGATGAGACTGGGCGTTCAGGTTATGGCCCATGATCCTCTTTGCGACAAGATAAAAGGGGTTGAATTTGTAGAGTTGGCAGAGTTGATCAGTCGTTGTGACGTTGTCGCCGTTCATGCGCCGCTTACCGAAGACTGTGATTTTCCTACTTGGCATCTGATTGGGGAATCAGAGTTTGAAGCGATGAAGCCTGGAACCATTTTGATCAATGCAGGCCGAGGGGCGGTTGTTGATAATCAGGCGTTGCTGAAAATATTAGAATCAGGAAAAGATATTAAAACAGTTCTGGATGTCTGGGAGCATGAACCGGAAGTGAATCCGGAGCTGTTAGCGCGGGTTGATATAGGAACGCCACATATTGCCGGCTACAGTCTTGATGGCAAAGTAGCGGGTACTAGCATGGTTTATCAATCTCTTTGTCAGACCTTTGGATTGCCGGCCAGAGTTCGTCTGGGTGCTATTACTCCAATTCCTGTGTTGCGAAAAATGGTGTTTACAGAAGACATCGCATCAGAAAAAGCGGCAAAACTCGCCATGAGAGCGATCTATGATATTCGTCGTGATGACGCTCGTATGAGACTGCTTTTGAAAATGCCTGAAGCCGAACGACTTATCGCTTTCGATAGCATGCGAAAGAATTACTCGGAACGTCGTGAGTTCAGTACTCTCAAAGTGCAAGTAAGTCATGGTGATCAGACTCGGGACTATCTCGATCGACTTGGTTTTCATGTGACCTGATCCTATAAGGAGAATCTAGGATCGGTTCGAGAAAATAACCCATGTTAGTGTGAGTCGATTTTTAGCATTCAGGGGTGATTCAGCCATACTTCGTTTTAATGTGATTGTTAGCACAGCAGTTGCCGCGAGAGGCTATCTTTACAGGCAGCTCTCAGGTGGTCGGATTTCATCCATACATTAAAACAGCATAGATATGCTTATGAAGTTATTTTTTCTCGCTACCACCCCGGCCATCGTTACTGCCATACCACTACAAGCTAACTTATTTATTCAGCAAGCGCAGGCTGCTGGCTATGACGATAGGAATGACCGTCGCGATGATGGTCGTGATAATCGAAGATGAGGTCGGGACGATCGCTTTGAATATCGAGGCGGTCGAAAATTGGTCGTCGTCGCACCACGGCAGCGCAACTTCCGCAATGTCTCTGTGGTACGTCGTCATGGTCATGTTTACTGGGGCTACGGTCGGCACTATTCGGATAACGACGCATGGAAGTGGATGGCCTTTACCGCTATCACTTTAAAAGTGCTGGATAACCTTAACGAAGAAGCTCAGCGTGATCACGAGGCTGCCCAGGTGGCAGCTACCACGGCCGCTGTTGGTGAAGTCATCAACTGGGACACGGGTGAGGCCCATGGGTCTGTTACTGCGATCAAGCAGGGCACTAACGCTAGCGGTCTCACTTGCCGGGAGTTTCAGCAGGAAATCAGCGTTGGCGGAGAAACAGAGAAAGCTTACGGTACTGTTTGCCTGCAACCAGACGGTGCCTGGAAGATTGTCAATCCTTAAACTCTGAATGACTTCCTGAAACTTGACTTCAATCAATGCCTGAATTAATGTTCAGGCCATGCGCTGATTTGTCTTGGCTTGCGGGCGCATTAAAAATTCCGCTAAAAGAAGGGTTTACCGAATTCTGAAAACCACTCTGTTAGCGCAGGGTGGTTTTTTTTGCCTGTCAAAAAATCATGAAATAGCTAATTCATGGTTCATGGCTTACCCCCTCGCTATATCTTCAAGACAAACTCAGAACCTGATAGCAGATTTGCTGTCAGTAATAACTAATGTGAACTCATTATTTGAGTAACTGCTGAACTCGGACTTACGTACAAAAGTGAGATTCAAGTTCTGGCAGGCAGGAGTGAAGATGATAGAACTGAAGAACCTTACCAAGGTATTCAGGGCTGGTGGGAAAGAGGTGGCCGCTGTAGACAGTGTCGACCTGCAAGTACCAGAAGGCTCGATTTATGGAGTAATAGGCTCCAGTGGTGCTGGCAAGAGTACCCTTATCCGTTGTGTGAATCTGTTGGAAAGGCCAACGACCGGACAGGTGAACGTAGATGGTCAGAGCCTGACAGAGTTGTCAGAAGCTGAACTGCGTCAGGCTCGCCGTAACATAGGTATGATTTTTCAACATTTTAACCTGTTGAGCAGTCGCACTGTTTACGAAAACATAGCTCTTCCCCTTGAACTGGCTGGGACTGATCGTCAGCTTATTGATGATGCAGTCACTCCTTTGCTTAAGCTGACCGGATTGGAAGATAAGAGAGATAGCTATCCTTCTCAATTGTCCGGTGGTCAGAAGCAGCGGGTTGCCATTGCCCGAGCGTTGGCCAGTAAGCCAAAAGTGCTGTTGTGCGATGAGGCAACTTCAGCTCTTGACCCTAAAACGACCCGCTCTATTTTGTCGCTGTTAAAAGACATTAATCGTGAACTGAAAATCACCGTGCTGATTATTACCCATGAAATGGATGTCGTGAAAACCATTTGCGACCGGGTAGCGATAATGAGCCATGGCAAGCTTATCGAGGAAAATGATGTTGAGTCGTTCTTCCTTAATCCTCAGACAGAGCTGGCTCGTGAATTTGTTCGTGATGCAATTAACGAGAAGCCTGTGTCGGAGCTGGAAGACAGTTTTCAGCCTGAGCCGTTTGCCGGCAGCCGTCCTGTTGTTCGTATTACCTTTGTTGGGCAAAAGGTAGGGCAGCCCCTGATTACACAGGCTGCAAAAAAATACGACGTGGACTTTAGTATTCTTCAGGCAGATATCGAAGCGGTACATGGGAATACCATGGGTTTTCTGATGGTTGAAGTGTCAGGGGAAGAGGCTCAAATTCAAGAGGCTTTGGACTATCTGAAAGTGCATGTGCAAGTGGAGGTAGCAGGTTATGTCAGCTGATTCTTGGTTACTGCTTGGCAAAGCATTCTGGGAAACCATCTATATGACGATGGTTTCTGGTGGTTTGAGTTTTCTTTTTGGTATTCCGTTGGGTGTGCTCCTTTATATAACCCGTCCAGGACGTATAAAAGAAAATGCTGCTCTGAATTCTGTATTGGGCGCTATTGTTAATGCGGCCCGTTCGGTACCTTTTATTATTCTTCTGGTCGCAATTATTCCTCTGACCCGTTTGTTGGTTGGAACTTCTATAGGAACAACGGCGGCTATCGTACCACTGACACTGGCGGCTATACCGTTTGTGGCTCGAATTGCTGAAGGTGCTATCAATGAGGTGCCAGGTGGCCTGGTTGAAGCCGCTCAGGCAATGGGTGCTACGCCATTGCAGATTGTCAGTCGTGTTTTGCTGCCGGAAGCCAGTCCAGGTCTGATTAACGGTATGACCATTACGCTGGTTACGTTGGTTAGTTACTCCGCCATGGCTGGAGCGATCGGAGGCGGTGGTCTTGGGGATCTTGGTATTCGTTACGGTTATCAACGATTCGATGGTGTGATCATGTTGGCGACCGTTGTTGTGTTGATTGTATTAGTACAGTTGATTCAGTCCGCAGGTGATCGCCTGCAAAGTTATTACGACCGTGGTCGTTGAGATTTATTCGTTCAAAGTGTTGAATGCATTTATTAGGAGAAGTAAAAATGCTCGCTATTAATAAGTTTAAAAAGTTTGCGGGAAGTTTGCTGGTTGCAGGCAGTGTTGTCTTGGCCGGTTGCAGTTCCCAGGATGATGGCACAGGTCCTTTGAAAATCGGTGTGATGGCTGGCCCGGAAGCTGACGTTATGAAAGTAGCCGCTCAGGTGGTTGAAAAAGAACATGGCGTGAAAGTAGAGCTGGTTGAGTTTTCCGACTACATTTCACCTAATGTTGCTTTGGCGGATGGCTCTATTGATGCCAACGCATTTCAACATAAGCCGTATCTGGAGAGCATGATTAATGATCGTGGTTTCAAATTAGCGGCTGTCGGTAATACATTTGTATACCCGATTGGTGCTTACTCAAATACATTAAAAAATATTAACGATTTGAAGGATGGCGCAAAAATTGCCATTCCAAACGATCCGAGTAATGAAGGTCGTACTCTGATCCTGTTGGCTAACAAGGGCTTCATCAAGCTGAAAGATATTAATAATCTGGAAGCAACACCAGCAGATATTACCGAAAATCCTAGAGGTCTGGAATTTATTGAGCTGGATGCGGCTCAATTACCTCGTTCGCTGGATGATGTTGATGTGGCGTTTATTAATTCAACTTACTCTGTTCCAGCTGGTTTACTGCCGAGTCGTGATGCCATTTTGGTTGAAGGTAAGGACTCTCCTTACGTTAACCTGATCGTAGCTCGTGAAGATAATAAGACAGACGATCGTATCATTAAGCTGATCGAGGCGTACCACACTGAAGCGGTAGAAAAGAAAGCTCAAGAGTTATTCAAGGGCAGTGCCGTTCCTGGCTGGAAGTGATTTCATAGTAGTCACTGATAATTCAGATATAAAAAAACCTCTATTCAAGCTTTGAATAGAGGTTTTTTTAATGATCTAGCCGGAAATGGCAGGCTCTTCAGGCAGCTATTTTACGGTAGCCTGTTACCTTCTTGACAAAATTTGCTAATATAGAGCGTTATTTCAAGTTTCGACCCGATCTGTCTGCACTCTTACGTCACTGGTGCTCAGGCGCCACTGGTGGTTAGGAAGGGCAGTCTCGGTCGGAAATTTTTTTCCTTTGCACGAGGCGGGGGTACTGCATGGCTGTAGTTGCCAAAAAGTCATCCATGATTTTTTTCTCGAACCCATCTGACCATTATTGTCACAGGGTTCGTATTGTTCTGGCCGAGAAAGGTGTTGCGGTTGATATTCAGGATGTTAATCCTGATAGCTTGCCGCAGGAACTGTCGGACATGAATCCATACAACAGCCTGCCAACTCTGGTAGATCGTGAGCTGGTTCTGTATGAGCCAAGCGTCATGATGGAATACCTTGATGAACGTTTTCCTCACCCACCACTGCTGCCAGTATACCCTGTCAGTCGTGCCCAGAGCCGTCTGATGATGCATCGCATCCAGAAAGACTGGTGTGCGCTGGTGGATCTTATTATGGATCCAAAAACCAAGGATACACCTGCGTCCCGTGCCAGAAAAGAGTTGCGAGAAAGCTTGCTTTCTATTGCGCCTATTTTTGCCGAAAAGCCTTTCTTTATGAGCGATGAGTTTACCCTGGTAGATTGCTGTGTAGCTCCAATCTTGTGGAGATTGCCAGCTATGGGTATCGAATTGCCAAAGCAGGGTAAGGCCATTCTGGATTACGCAGATCGCTTGTTTGAGCGTGAATCCTTTAAGGAAAGCCTGTCCGAAATTGAAAAGGAAATGCGCGACACTCTCTAAAGCTTTGCTTTAAAGCTTGGCTTTAGGGGCTGAGTTTTGAGAGATCGCCAGAAAATCTGGCTAAAGTGTTATAGAAGGCAAGCTGATAGCAAGCCTTTTGATGTTAGCCCGGACGGAGACAGATTATGACAATGACGAGCAGTCGCCCTTATATTGCCAGAGCCTTTTACGACTGGATTCTGGAAAATGACTGCACTCCGCACATTCTTGTTGATGCCACTCGCAAGGGCGTTGAAGTTCCTGGCGAGTTCGTCAAGGATGGGCAGATAGTACTGAACGTTTCCCCTACGGCTGTCAGGGCTATGCATATGGGTAATGATGTTGTTACCTTTGATGGCCGTTTTGGTGGTGAAGCGTTAACAATTGTAGTTCCCCTGGATGCGCTGATGGCGATTTATGCCAAGGAGAACGGTCAAGGTATGGTGTTTGAGGTAGAGGCTTACTCAGAGGCTGATGAACAGCAGGAAGATTATGGTGATGATCAACCAGGGTTGACTGCTGTTCCTTCTGATGGGGGTTCTGATTCTTCTACGGATGAGACACCCAAACCGCCAAGAAATACTGGTCGGCCCTCTCTGAAAGTCGTCAAATAATCCATATCAATGAGGCTGCCTGCAATGGTGGCCTTTTTTTTGAACAGATAGAATGACTGCACAAATAATAACTCCTAAAAAGAAGTATTCTATGAATTTAACTATTATCAGTGGTAGCCATCGCAGTAACTCCCAGAGCGCTCGTATCAGTCATATCATGAAAAAACGAGTGGAAGAGCTTTCCCTTTTTGATGAAGTGAATGTTCTTGATCTTGCTAATAACCCACTGCCTCTGTGGGACGAATCTATCTGGGAAGGCAGTGATGAATGGAAGGCGCTGTTAGCTCCCTGGCGTGCGACTTTGAAAGCCAGTGATGCCTTTATTGTTGTGACGCCTGAATGGCACGGAATGGTTCCGGCAGCATTGAAAAACTTCTTCCTGATTTTCGGTGCAATTCAGCTAGGCCATAAGCCAGCACTTATTACCTCGATTTCCTCCAATATTGGCGGTACCTATCCTGTGCAGGAGCTGCGTTCCAGTAGCTATAAGAATAACCGTATCTGTTATATTCCTGAGCACCTGATTCTTCGTAACGTCGAATCCTTGCTTACGGGTGAAAATTCAGAAGAAGACAAGTACTACAGTGCTCGGATTGATTACAATCTGAACCTTCTCACTGAATACTCCAAAGGCTTGGCGCTGGTGCGAAATTCCGGTGCTGTAGATCATAAAACCTGGCCTAACGGTATGTAATACCATTTTTGCTGTCTAACGCTGATCCAGTGCTCCATAAGTGGCAGCGCAGCTCATGGTTAGATAGTGGAACTGGTATAAGCTCCGTTTCATTTTGTATTATTGAATTGACCTTCGCTGAGGTTTACCTAATCTGATGCGAAGGTTAATTTGGTAATGCTGTATGAAATTGAACGCCTTCCTGTCTGTTATCTTAATTACAGCCGTTCTATCTGGCTGTAATCATTGTAAGCATCTAAATGAGCGGACACTGGAAGTTGTCAGTATCAGCCTTGCACGACAGTCCGAAGATGCTGGTTATGGTTTGATTTCTACCGATGAATTGGCGGCTCTTTTTGATCAGAAAGAACCGTTTCTTCTGATTGATGTCCGTAAATCGCGAGATTTTGAACTCGGGCATATCCCCGGAGCAATAAGCTTTACTTTTCCTAAAAATGTGATCATGTCCGGTGACTGGAGTGCCTCTCTCATGAAAGACAAAACAGAACAGGATTTTGAGAAGTTGCTAGGAAGTAATAGAGGCGCACTATTGGTCTTCAGTTGTGGCAGAACGAGGTGCGATAGGGGGCATAATGGGGCTATGTGGGCGGTGAGGTTTGGTTATCACAATGTATTCAGGCATCCGGGCGGTATCGATGCCTGGAAAGAAGCTGGCTTACTCCTTGAGACGTTGTCGCAGTAAGGTGGAGATTTTTCTGGTTATTCGTTAATAGCTCAGCTGGTCAGCCCATGAGAGAAAATTATTGATCAGGATTTTGCCGTTTTCTCCTGAGGTCTCAGGGTGAAATTGAATGCCTACCATAGGGCGGTGCAGGATTTCGATGGCTTCAGTTTCATAAAATTCAGAATCTGCCAGTACTTTCATTTTCTTAGATGGCCAGATGCCTTCGCAGTGATCTTCTATAAACGCTGGGTTAACTGGTAGGCCTTCAAACAGAAAGTGCTGATGAAGAACTCTGATGATTTCAGTCTCCCTTCTTTCAATGTCTCTATAAGCTCTTCCACCAAATGTAATGGCCAGTGCCTGATGTCCTAGGCAAATCCCTAGAGTGGGCAGTTCCAGATTTTTCAGAAACTCAAAATCGGCCATTAGTGACTGGTGTGTTGCGGGGGAGTCGGTAAAAAGGTGCGGGCCACCAGAAATGATGACTGAGTGGGCTTGCTCAAAAGGGAAGTGATTGCCGTCTCTCAGTTTTATGGTTTCTATCGTATAGTCCAAGCTTTCTATCTGCTTGATCAGCTCGCTAACTTTGTCACTGCCACAATCAATAATAATGACTTTGTTGGTGTTGGTGTTGGTGTTGTTGGCAGTCGGCATGGATTGAGCTTCCGTAGAAACCTGATGTTCTATAAGAAAAACACGTGAAAGGATCCAAGGCAAGGAAGATGATTCCAGGTCGGAATC
Organism: Oceanospirillales bacterium; assembly: GCA_004762125.1. Classification (GTDB taxonomy): domain Bacteria; phylum Pseudomonadota; class Gammaproteobacteria; order Pseudomonadales; family Endozoicomonadaceae; genus Endozoicomonas_A. The sequence continues at coordinate 204,071 of SIHQ01000002.1, forward strand.
ATCCTTGTATTAACGATTACATTTCGTTGGTGAAAGTGCGGGTGATGACGTCGCGCTGCTGTTCAGGGGTTAGAGAGTTGAAGCGAACGGCGTAACCGGAAACACGAATCGTCAGAGACGGGTATTTCTCGGGATTGGCGGCTGCTTCTTGCAGCTTTTCGCGGGACAGAACGTTTACGTTTAGATGCTGACCACCTTCGCGAACTGTTTTTTCATCGAATGCCAGGTCGATGTCGCGACTTTTAAATTGCCCCAGAGTTTCCAGAGAAACTATTTCGTCTTGTTCGAATTCGTCAGATTTTGCGGCCACTAAACGAGCTTCGGATGCTTCTTCATCCAGCAGCCAGATGGAATTAACCAGAGCGCTGTTGTCGCTTGAGGTGATTTGAATGCCTTTCATGTTAATTATCTAACCTTGTTGGTGTGATCTTTCTTTTTGGAAGTACAGGCAGCAATCGGTGGTGCATTTGAGGGCAGCGCATGATGAGCCTGTTTTGTGAAAACTCAGGTTCATCATATCAATCTGGTTTCGTTGAATAACTAGGTAATGGTACGTTGAAACTGACAAAAAAAATCGTGATTTTCTGAGGGGGTTACGGGAAAGGTGAGATCTGGTTTTTAACATTGAGTACACTTTGTTCAAGTTGTGCAAAGTGTACTCAATTTGATTTGAAATGCCTTACTGAACGGTATTGCCCAGAAGTCTACCTGATGTATTCAAACACCTTGATGATTTTCTGAACGCCACTGGTATTGCGAACAATATCAACCGCGTTTTGAGCCTGTTTGGGTGTGATTAATCCCATTAAGTAAACAGTGCCCTGCTCGGTGTTGATTTTGATGCGGTCGGCATTGATGGATTCATTTTTAATCAACTTTGTTTTTATTTTTGTAGTAAGCCAGGTGTCATTACTCTGTTGCAAAATACTGGCTGGAGCTCCAATGGTTAGCTCGTTGTAGACTTTGCTAACATGATTGATCTTTCTAGCTGTGCTCTCTGCCAAATCTTTTAATGTGTTGTTTTGAGTTTGTCCGATAAGTAGTACTGTGCCATTGAAACTGACGACTTTAATTCGGCTCTGGGCAAGAGCGGGGTCGGCTTTTGCTATATTGACGTCAGCAATGGTTTCAATAGTCTGGTCATCGATCCAGTTGCCCCAGGATCTTTCAGTAGGGTCAACCTGAATAGGATCTTCATTGATGCTTTCTATAACGGTTGCGCAGCCGCTCATAAGGGTTAGCAGGCTGACCAGAATCAGTGTGGTCAGTTTGTTCATAGTGTATTTCCTTAAATGAATCAAAAATCACCAGAAAAAAGAATTTCGTCAATCAGGTCGCACAGGCAGTGTGTCACAAGAGTATGAACTTCTTGCACTCTCTGTGGGCATTGCTCTTCAACACGAATCTCAATGTCGTCAGCTTGTAATAGACGTGCCATGTCGCCACCATTGTTTCCGGTCAGAGCGATGACTTGAACGTCGCGGTCATGAGCGGCCTGAATAGCTTGAACGATGCTTGGGCAGTTTCCCGTGGTAGAGATGGCCAGCAGGATGTCTCCTTGTTGTCCAAGAGCTTTAACTTGTCGGGAGAAAACTTCATGGTAACTGCTGTCATTGGCGATAGCGCTGAGGGTCAGGCTGTCCCCGGTCATTGACATGGCAGGCAGAGAAGGTCGCTCCCTCTCATAACGGTTGGTCAGCATAGCCGCAAAATATTGACTATCCCCTGCAGATCCGCCATTACCGCAACTCAGAATTTTCCCTTCATCGAGCAGGCATTGAACCATCACTTCCGCTGAGTGGGCAATCATCGGCGGCAGAGCTTCGGCTGCGCGAACTTTAGCGTCTATGCTGTCCGAGAAGTGGCGGGTGATGCGTTCATGCATAGCTCTTGATCCTAAAGTTTACCGGCATTAGTTCTCATATTTAAAGCCGAAAGGTGACAGTTTTGAATACAAGTCTATCTGAATGCAAGTCTGATGTTGCCAGCTTCCGTGGTTATTGATTTTATTATCAGTCACAAGTCGTTCTCACCCAGGAAATAACGACACTGTCTGATGATCAAAGCCAAAGCCTGAATCTTATTAGAGGCTACTGGAAAACCCCTTTTAGCCATTCTATCGGTTTTTGGTGGTGTTCGTCATTGTTGCTTTGCGCAGAAGTTAGGCAGATGAGATCAAATCGGCAAAGTCTATGGCTAAAAACAGGGTGCGACTGAAGGAAGTGTAGAGCTGTTTTCTCCAGTCGCTGTCGCTTGGTTCTTGTAATGCTGCCAGCTGCGCCACCAAAATTATTATTAGTTCTCAGGCGAACTTCTATGAATATCAGACTTTCGCCGTCCAGCATAATCAAATCAAGTTCACCGGAACGACAGGCGTAATTTCTCTCAATAAGCTTCAGACCCTGATCCTGAAGAAAGGACAGGGCTAGATTTTCAGCCTGAGCACCTTTGTTATTCGTCTTCTGTTTCAGTGTCCAGAACATTCTTGCTCAGTTGCTTTGGTATAGGAAGTGGTTTCAGACGACCGTTTTTAAATGTCTGCCAGGGGAGTGAACGTCTGACCTGTTGGTTGCTATCAATGCTTATCTGGCCTGTTAAGCCGTTGATCTGGCTGCCTGGTAAAAAAGTAAGCTGTAACAAGTAGGGATAGATATTGAAGGCGTCCGCGCCTAAAGCGTAAAGACTTCCGTAGTCGCCTGTTGCTGATGACCATATAGACAGAACATCTGCTTTGATTTCGCTCTGCTCATAAGGAAGATCCCAGGGCATGACAGGAATGCGAAGTTTGTCGAGATCCTGATTCTTGCGATCGTAAGAGCCTGAGTAGGCACTGGAGGTGCTGTATACCGGCAGCTTTCCAGCAAACTGGTAAGCCAGAGCCGGTTTTAATTGACGGGCTTCTTCTGGATAAGAAGGGATGAAGATCATATCAACATCCTGGCGTCGTCTTGCTTCAAAGCCGAGTTTCTCACCGAGAAGCCGGTTTAGTTTTTTAGCTCTTTGCTGGCTCTGATTAACCAGTAACAAATCTCCGGCAAGCTGGCTGTACTGGCTGTTTGGCTTATAGCGAATTTCGCTGACGACTTCATTTCCATCCTGAATCCAGGAATCTTTAAAGCTGTCGACAATTTTGTCTCCCCAACGGCTTAGTGGGCTGAGAATCGCAACTCTGCTATGACCATCCAGCTTGCCTCTTTCGGCTACAGCAACAGATTCATCTTCAGTGGCCAGACCAAATTCAAAGAAGTCTTCTTCAGGAATGCTGGCTTCGAGAGTGTTGAGGGCGAGGATGGTCGTATCGACGGGAGCGGAGTTTTTTAGCAGTGCAACATTTGCCTTGTCCAGTGGGCCGATAATCATCTCAGCCCCTTGAGCGCTGGCCATGACCGCTAGCAGGCTGACATCCTGTTCATGAGTATCCATGAATACCAGTTCCGGTAGGCTGACTTGCTGTTCCTGATTCTTAAGTTTTTGGTAATAAGCTGCAATTATACCGTCTCGGATAGCGCGTCCTGCACGACTAAGCGGACCGGAAGTCGGCAATAAAACAGCTATTTTTTTCGGCTGCTGAGCAGCTTTTGCCTGAAGTTGGGAAAGGTTTTCTGGCAGGAATTGTGTGGCTGGATGATCTTTCCATTGCAGCTTCCAGTTGTTCAGTTTATTGAGTTGCTGCTCAAGGGATCTTCCTGGGTGATACAGTTGAGCCAGTTCAGCCCAGCCTTTCATGATGGGAACTGAGTGATTCTGAGAAAGTAGGGTTATTCTGTTTTCTTGTGCATTCAGTAGGCTTTTCCAAAGTTCATCATGAAAGTCGGGGGAGAGCTCAACAATCCCCGTGCCAGTTAAACTGAACCACTCATCCAGAGCAGCGGTGAACTCACTGAAGCGATTGTAGGCAATAGCCTTAAGTATGTGGGCGCGATCGGTAATAGCCGTGTTACTGCTCTCAATAACGGGGCCTCGATCCAGCCAGAAGAAAATTTGTCCATTCTGGTTGCTGAGATAGGCCTGTTGAGCTTGTGCTAATGCATAGCGAGCCTGAAGGCTGTCAGGAAGTCGCTCAAAATCAATACTGTCGAGAATGTCTCTTGCTCTGACTGGAGACTGACTAAAAAAATTTTCGATGACCTGGATTTTCAGACGAGCGCTCTCGGGGAACAAGCTCCTACCGGCCTGAAATAAAAGATCTTCGGCTGACTCGGATTGGCTCTCGACAACCGGCAATTTCTGGCCTGATGGTCCAATGGGCTGGCTTGAACAGCCGCTTAGTACTGACAAAATCAGTAGCGTGGATATCAGACTGCGGGGGATGAAGTTCTGGCTCATAAATTCGGAGTCAACGACCTGAACGGTTTTTTTAATTCCCATATTGTATATTAAATTTCATCTGTGACTCTATTATTCTGTGCTTATCTTTTGTCTCAAAGGGTTAGGGCGAGGTAAACTGACCAGCATTTTTCTGCGGACTCGAATTTAATGTCTGAATCCATTCTCTATGTGGTTTCAACTCCCATTGGCAATCTCGATGATATGACGCCCCGTGCGATTAAGGTGTTAAATGCGGTCGATGTTATTGCTGCTGAGGATACGCGCCATAGCCGCAAGTTGATGAGCCACTTTGGTATTGATACTCCCATGGTTCCTTGTCATGAGCATAATGAGGGCTATCAGTCTGAGCAGTTGTTAAAAAGGCTGGCTGCAGGTGATTCCGTTGCTTTGGTTAGTGATGCTGGTACGCCTCTGATATCCGACCCGGGTTTTGTGTTGGTGAGAAAAGTCAGGGAAGCGGGCTATAAAGTGGTGCCAGTTCCAGGATGCTGTGCGCTAATAGCTGCGCTGTCTGTCAGTGGGCTGGCTACGGATCGCTTTTACTTTGAAGGCTTCTTGCCCGCTAAGTCTTCAGGACGAAAGAAGAAACTGGAAGCTCTGGTCTCTTGCACCCATACATGGGCCGTTTATGAGTCTACCCATAGAATTCTCGATAGCCTGGCTGACTTTAAAGAGGTTTTGGGGGCAGAGCGTTACATTGTTCTTGCTCGTGAAATGACCAAAACCTTTGAAACAGTTATTGCAGGTACTGTAGAGGAGGTGGAGCAAATTCTTCTGGATGACTCTAATCAGTGTCGTGGCGAGTTTGTTGTACTGGTACAGGGCGCGCCAGAGGAAGAGAAGGATGAAGAGGTGGATCAGGAAGCTCGTAAATGGTTAGAGCTATTGATTACTGAGCTGCCACCAAAGAAAGCTGCAGCCATTGTCTCTGAAATGACAGGTTATCGTAAAAAGCAGCTCTATGACGTAGTGCTTGAACTGAAAGGCTGATTGGTATTATACCTATCACACTTAAAGATGTGGCGGTGTTGGCTGCTCTCGCTCGCCTCAATCGCTTACTGCTTGTAGGCGCATGAGAGCTTCGCTCTTTTGCCGCCTGCCTATATATTCAATCGTAACGGGTATAAAGCGGCTTGCAGTTGCTAAAGGCTTTCAGTACTATTCGCGGCCTCGAGTTGGCTGGGCAGTCGCTGTTGGTGAATTTTAATTCACTGGTGGAGGAAAGTCCGGGCTCCAACGGGTAGGGCGCCAGGTAACGCCTGGGAGGCGAAAGCCTACGGAAAGTGCAGCAGAGAGTAAACCGCCTAAGTCTTCATTTCGGTGAAGAACGGTAAGGGTGAAAGGGTGCGGTAAGAGCGCACCGCATGACTGGTAACAGTTCATGGCACGGTAAACCCCGCCTGGAGCAAGACCAAATAGGGATCCTATAGGTGTGACCCGCACTGGATCCGGGTAGGTTGCTTGAGGTGTCTGGTGACAGGCATCCCAGATGAATGATTGCCCAAGCTTGTGTATGACTTGTCATATACCGGCTGGACAGAACCCGGCTTATAGGCCAACTCGACCTTCTTCTTCACTCTTTTCTAGAGTGTTTCAGGTTGTGGATAACTGGTGGTTAACGTCAGTTGTCCACAGGCTGTGTCAAATCCATGAAAGATTTATTCTTGCTGATTTTCATTTCAAGTCAATTCTCTCAGTACTTTCCCATCATGCTCTTTCTAAACCGTTTTTTAGTGCTGCTCACCTAGGTGTGCGGGAAGGTGACTAGTCAAAGGCTTGACGTTTGAAGTGAAAGCCACGCTTGACGTGGGTTTCATGGATTTCTATAGTGTGCTTCAGTGGCATAAAGTGGATAAAAGTGGGTTGTGATTATTTGAATGTGGATAATTTAGGTAAGGATGGCCGGTTTTCCATAGTGATGTTCATAGTAAATCGAGCAGTAAACCCAAACAAAAATCAGGGAGAGTAACGTTTGTTTCGTGGGGTCAATGCCATAAATCTCGACGCCAAAGGGCGTATGGCAATACCTACCCGTTATCGGGAGGTGTTGAAGGATTGCTGTGCCGGCAGTCTGGTGGCGACCATTGATACCGATGAACTCTGTCTACTGATTTATCCACTGGATGAGTGGGAAGCTATCCAGGCAAAAATAGAAGCTCTCCCCAGTTTTCATCCAATGACTCGTCGAATTCAGCGTCTGCTTATTGGTCATGCAACTGATGTTGATATGGATACCAATGGGCGCGTTTTAGTACCTCCCCTGCTCAGAGACTATGCTGGTCTCGAGAAGCGCTGCATCCTGCTGGGGCAGGGTAAGAAATTTGAACTCTGGGATGAGAACCGCTGGAGCCAGCGGCGTGATGATTATCTTCAGGAAGCCAGTAAATCTGGCGAAATTCCTGTTGAACTTCAATCTCTCTCCCTTTAGTGGGTTGTATACCCGGGCATAGTAGATGTCACAAGTAAATGCCGATCAGCACATTACCGTGCTGTTGAATGAAGCTGTAGAGGCTTTAGTAGCCAATCCGGAAGGTTTCTATGTAGATGGAACCTTCGGAAGAGGCGGCCACAGCAGAGCGATTTTGGACAAGTTGTCCGAAAACGGTCATCTGTTGGGAATTGATAAAGATCCTCGAGCTATAGCCGTCGCTGACGAACTGGCCGCCAGAGAATCTCGATTTGATATATATCACGGCTCTTTTGCTCAGTTGGATAGTGCTCTAAATGGGCGGCAGGTCGATGGAGTTCTTCTGGATTTGGGAGTTTCATCTCCCCAGCTGGATGATCCTGAGCGTGGATTCAGCTTTATGAAAGATGGTCCGCTCGATATGCGTATGAATACCAGTGAGGGACCGAGTGCAGCTGACTGGATTAATAGAGCAGAAGAGGACGAGATCAGTAAAGTGATTTGGGAGTACGGGGAAGATCGTTTTTCTCGCCGAATTGCCAGAGCGGTTGTGCAAGAGCGTGAAGAGGCTCCGATCACTACAACCAAGAGGTTGGCAGATATTATTGCCGGTGCCAGTTTTTCCAGAGAAAAACACAAGCACCCGGCTACCAGAGCATTTCAGGCTATCCGTATTCATATCAATCGGGAACTGGATGATCTGATTGTATGTCTGGATAAGGCTCTGGAGATTTTAAAACCTGGTGGTCGTCTGGTGGTCATCAGCTTCCATTCACTGGAAGACCGGATTGCCAAGCGTTTCATCCGTAAGCATGCCAAAGGTGATGACTTGCCGCGTTGGATGCCAGTGACAGAAGATCAGTTGAACAAGCGTATGCTACCGCTAAGTAAGGCGGTTAAGCCGAGTAAGCAGGAAATAGATGATAATCCTCGTGCTCGTAGTGCTGTGATGCGTGTTGCAGAGAAATTGAATTGATAGTTAGGTTTGATTGAGAGATGGATTTACAGCCACTGAAAGCTCTGGTTAATGAGTCCAATAAATGGGGAGCATTGTTGCTCTTAGTTGTACTTGTGTCCGGCATAGCGGTGAGCTATTCCGGACATGAAAATAGACGTTTACACAATACTCTCCAGCAGGAGTTGGATAAGAAAAATAAGGCACAGGTGGAGTGGGGGCGTTTACTTCTTCAGCAAAGTACCCTGACAGCACCTGATAGAGTGGAAAAAGTAGCAAGGAATGAGCTCGCCATGGAAGTGCCTGGCTCAGCCCGAATTCAGGTATTAGCACCATGAACAGGGAACGTAGGAATAGTCACAAAGAAGAGGATGGAAGAGTGCCTTTCAAGGGAAGGTTTCGTTTCATTCAGGCTATTTTTGTCATACTGGGAATAGTAGTGACCGGGCAACTGGTCAATCTGCAGATTCTGGATCGACAATTTCTTCAGGGTGAAGGCGATAAACGCTCGGTTCGAAGAGAATCTATTCCGGCTCACCGAGGCGTTATTTTTGATCGCAACGGAAAAATTCTGGCTGCTAGTGCGCCAGTTGTGTCAGTTTGGGCTGATCCGGTCACTCTGCTGAAGACTAAAGAACGTTGGTTTGAACTGGCTGACGCGCTTGAACTGAATCGTAACTGGTTGACACGCAGGCTTAATCAAAAAGCGGCCGCAGGCAAACGCTTTCTTCCCCTCAAACGTGAATTAACCCCTGAGCAAGGTAAGCTTATTCGCACTCTTGGTATCAGGGGTGTGGTCATCAAGCCTGAGCAGAAACGTTATTATCCAATGGGTGAGGTGACCTCGCATCTGATCGGTCTGACTGGGCGAGATGACGATGATAGTGGTGAGATTGGCAAGGAAGGTATGGAGCTGGGTTACGACCAGTGGTTGACCGGTTCCAATGGCTCGCGCCGTATTCGTAAAGATTTGCTGGGTAATCTGGTGACTGAAGCCGAGTTGCTGGAAAATTCTCAGCCAGGTAAAGAGCTTATGCTCAGCATTGATTCTCGTCTTCAGTACATGGCTTATCGTGAATTGAAGAGTGCGGTTAAAAAGTACAATGCCAAGTCAGGTTCCCTCGTTATGTTGGATGTCAAAACCGGTGAGGTTCTGGCTATGGTCAATCAACCCTCCTATAACCCGAATGATCGAGAAGACTTGGAATACAGTCGTAACCGGGTGATGACCGATGCCATTGAACCAGGCTCAACACTCAAGCCATTCACAGTGGCTGCTGCACTGGAATCGGGTAAGTACAATCGATACACCCGAATAAATACCGGTGTTGGTTACATGCGTGTAGGCAGGGATTCGGTAAAAGATTCCCATGGTTACGGCGTGATTGATGTTGAAACGGTGTTAAAGAAATCCAGTAATATCGGCGTGACCAAGATGGCGCTCAATATTGGTGCTGACACCGTCATGGACATGTTTAGAAGAGTTGGTTTTGGGCAGTCTCCAGGTACAGGTTTTCCAGGTGAGCGTTCAGGATTTATTCCCTATAAAGATCGTTTCAGTGATATTGAAACAGCAACCCTGTCGTTTGGTTATGGTTTGACAGTAACTCCCATGCAGTTGGCGCAAGCCTATGCCGTGATTGGCTCTGGTGGCATTCTACGGCCCACATCTCTGATTAAACGTGACTTGCCACCTGCCGGTAAGCGTGTAATGCCAAAAAAAGTAGCCTATGAAGTGCTGCAAATGTTGGGAAAGGTTACTGCTAAAGGAGGTACTGGCTGGCGTGGAGCGGTGAAAACTTACAAGGTTGCGGGTAAAACAGGCACGGTTAAAAAAGTGGGTAACAGAGGGTATTCAAATGAGCGGTATATTGGTCTTTTTGCCGGTATTGCACCTCTGGAAAATCCGAGAATAGCGACAGTCGTTATTATTGATGATCCAGTGGGGAAGGATTATTACGGCGGTGTTATCGCTGGCCCAGTGTTTTCCAAGGTGAATGCTCAAGCTTTGAGAGCTCTTGGGATTCGTCCTCAGAAAGATAAGGTGCTAACAGCAGATCTGGGAATGCAGAATCCTGCTGTACATATGAATTAGACGAAGCATTCCAACTGATGCTCAGTTTTGAATGTGCAGCTCCGATTTGGTAAGTCGGGACTGTTTTGGTAACAGGATAAAGCATGACTTCGTGTCAATTGTTGTCTTTGAATGAGGTACTGGTTGCGCTTGATCAGCCGCCACTGGAGACAGACATACAGATTAATGGACTGACCCTCGACAGCAGAAAGCTGGCCGGGGGCGAGTTGTTTTTAGCGGTACCTGGTTTTAGTTCAGATGGACGTAATTATATTGAGAGTGCTGTCAGTGCCGGAGCTGCGGCTGTATTAGTTGAGGCGGACGGCTTTGAAGATGCTTTGTCTGACGAAGTTTTTAGCCGAGTTTTTTTTATCAAAGGCTTGAAAGACCGAGTTGCATTTGTCGCTGATCGTGTATTTCGGCAGCCCTCTAAGAAGCTTGATTTGATCGGAGTGACAGGAACCAATGGTAAAACATCCTGTTGCTGGTTTATCTCTCAACTGCTTTCAGAGCTAGGGCAGAATTGTGCTGTCATGGGGACGATCGGTCAGGGAGTTCCACCAGAGCTGAAACCCTGCCTGAATACAACCTCGGATGCAGTAGCTACTTATGGTTTTATGGCGGGTTTGGTTGCTGATGGTGTTCCTGCCATGGCTATGGAAGTTTCATCTCACGGGCTGGATCAGGGGCGAGTGGATGGGCTTCAGTTTGAGGTGGGTGTTTTTACCAATCTCAGTCGAGACCATCTTGATTATCATCAGACGATGGAAGCCTACGCAAAAGCCAAGGCGAGTTTATTTACTAGTGACCGTGTACGTAAGGCTGTTATCAACTTTGATGATGATTTCAGTGAAACCATGCTGGCAGCGTGCTCCCCGCAGACAGAAATATTTACTTTTTCTACCACTGACGCTGACGCTGCTATTTTTGCAGATCATATTCAACTTGATCAAAGTGGTGTTACGGCCTTTTTAAAAACCCCTTGGGGAACAGGAGAGCTACGCCTCAGTCAGATGGGGCGGTTTAGTCTCGAAAATATGCTGGCGGTGATTGGTGCTGTTTGCAGTATGGGAGCTGATCTGGACAAGGTGCTTCAGTTGCTTCCTGATATGTTATCGGTACCTGGTCGTATGCAACGTTTGGGTGGACAGGATAAACCTTTGGTCATTATTGACTACGCTCATACGCCTGATGCTTTGACCAGTGTTCTGGATTCGTTAGCTGAACATGGTGCACAGAATGTGACATGTGTCTTCGGTTGTGGTGGTGATCGCGACAAAGGTAAACGGCCGTTGATGGCAAGAGCGGCCATGAATGGTGCCCAAAAAGTGTTTGTCACCAGTGATAATCCTCGAAGTGAAGACCCTGGTCAGATTATTGCAGATGCCATGGAAATTATTTCTGAAACTGATCGAGACAGGGTTACTTGTATTACTGACCGATCTATTGCGATTCAAGCTGCAGTAGCTCAGGCCTGTAAAGACGAGATTGTTTTGATTGCTGGTAAAGGTCACGAGGACTATCAGGAAGTTCAGGGACAGCGAGTGCACTTTGACGATGTTGAGCAAGCGGAAAAAGCATTGTCTCTTTGGTCGGCTCCTACAGTGAATGGGGTGAGTTTATGATCAGATCATATCGTACCTATGAAATTGCTGAAGTCGTTAAGGGCACGGTGAGGAATGGCGCTGACGTTGAGATTGCCGGAATCAGTATTGATACCAGAACAATAAAGCAAGGCGATCTTTTTATCGCTATCAAAGGCCCTAACTTTGATGGTCATGTTTTTGCTGGGAGGGCTATCGAATCCGGAGCTGCTGCGGTATTGGTAGATCATGAGCTGAATGGATTGGCAGTGCCACAAATAGTGGTCGCTGACACAGAGCAAGCTCTTGGGAGGCTTGGTTGCTTTAACAGGCTCAACTTTGAGCAGCCTCTGATTGCAGTTACCGGAACCTGTGGTAAAACGTCCGTAAAAGAAATGCTGGCTGCTGTTCTGGCAGAGAGTGGTGAAATGCTGGCAACCAAAGGGAACCTGAATAACGCCTTTGGTGTACCGCTAACCCTATTCGATTTGTCTGTTAATCATCATTACGCTGTCGTAGAGCTGGGAACTAGTTCTCCGGGAGAAATTAATTATGTCTCGGATCTGGCAAAACCTGATGTGGCCATTATTACCAACGCTGCAGAGAATCATCTTAAAGATCTAGTCAGTCTTGAGGGCGTTGTTCACGAGAAAGGTTTTATTCTGGATCATATTAGGGATGGTGGCACAGCCATCCTGAATAAGGATGACCCCAGCTTTGATATCTGGAATGAGAGGGCGGAACGAGAGGGGGCAAAAAAAATACGCTCCTTCAGTTTGAAAAATACTTCGGCTGACTGCTATGCCTCGGACATTGAATCTACCGCTTCTGGTATGAGATTTACTTTGAATCTGCAAGGTGGTGAGGGGATATCACAAAAATCCCTGATCATTGCTTTCTGGGGTAATCACCAGGTTCAAAATGCTTGTTGTGCGGCTCTGGCTGCATATTCTGTCGGATTGTCGCTGGACATGATTGCTTCGGGGCTGGAGAATGCGTTGCCATTTCAGAGAAGGGGCTCTCGTTATCAGCTTTCCAAAAAAGAACTGCTGATTGATGAGAGTTACAATGCTAGCCCGATTGCAACTCTGGCGGCTATTGATCAGCTGTCTGATTGTAATGGCCGAACTCTGATGGTGTTAGGCGATATGTTGGATCTGGGTGATGTTGCGGAAGTTCGTCACGTTGATGTCGGTGCCTACGCTCGGAAAAGAAAGATAGATGCGTTTTTTGGTTTTGGCGAGTTGACTGAGTTGTCCGTTACGGCTTTCTCCGTAGGTGGAAGTCACTTTGCTGATAAAGATGCCTTGTCGAAGGCTGTACTGGAGTTGATGGCTGAATGGCATCAACAGGATGCACAGCAACCGGTTACTGTTTTGGTAAAAGGTTCAAGAGGTATGGAAATGTTGGATATTGTCCGATCCCTGGTGGGATCTGAATATAAAGGAGAGCGCTGATAATGCTGCTCTGGCTTGCAGATTTTTTGTCCCAGTACTACCACAGCTTGACTGTGTTCAAATACTTGACCCTAAGAGCTATTCTTGGCGTTTTGACTGCGCTGGGCATGGGGCTCTGGCTTGGCCCGATAATGATCAGGAAACTGAGCTATCACCAGATTGGCCAGTCTGTACGTAGTGATGGACCTCAGTCACACCTCAGTAAGGCGGGCACGCCAACCATGGGTGGTGCTCTGATACTGATTTGTATTGCAGTAAGTACATTGCTCTGGGCAAACCTGTCCAACCGTTATATCTGGGTTGTGCTCTTGGTGACCATGGTTTTTGGTATTGTTGGCTGGGTAGACGACTACCGCAAAGTGGTTGAAAAGAACTCCAGAGGTCTGCCTGCCCGCTGGAAGTTTTTCTGGCAATCGGTGGGTGGGCTTGGTGCCGCAATCTTTTTGTATGTGACGGCACCGTCACCGGTTGAAACCAGCCTTATTGTTCCCTTTTTTAAAAATGTAGTAATTGATCTTGGGCCGTTCTTTATTTTACTGACTTATCTGACCATTGTCGGAACCAGTAATGCCGTTAACCTGACTGATGGTCTCGACGGTCTGGCCATTATGCCGACTGTGCTGGTGGCCTCAGCATTGGCGGTTTTTGCCTATGTCAGTGGACATGCCAATTTTGCCCAGTATCTACTGATTCCTTTTGTTCCGGGTTCTGGTGAGCTGGTTGTGTTCAGTGCAGCTATATGTGGTGCAGGCTTGGCCTTCCTTTGGTTCAACACCTATCCCGCCCAAGTATTCATGGGAGATGTTGGGGCGCTGGCCTTAGGTGCTGCGTTGGGCACGATAGCGGTCATTGTTCGTCAGGAAATCGTGCTGATCATTATGGGTGGCGTTTTTGTGATGGAAACGGTTTCAGTCATTCTTCAGGTAGCTTCATTCAAACTGACTGGGCGCCGTATTTTCAGAATGGCGCCGCTTCATCATCACTTTGAATTGAAAGGTTGGCCAGAACCGAGAGTGATTGTGCGGTTCTGGATTATTACATTGATTCTAGTTCTTATCGGACTGGCCTCATTGAAGATCAGATAATAGAAGTCTATTGCAGCGAAGGTAGTGGCAGAGTGGCAGAAATAATAGGTTCCAGTTGTTCCCGTGTTGTTGTTGGTCTTGGGAAGACCGGGATGTCCTGTGTCCGCTATTTGGCTGAGAAAAACCTGCCATTCAAGGTTATTGATACAAGGGTTTCTCCTCCGGGGTTGAATGAACTGAAGAGGAAATATCCTCAAATTCCTGTTCACACAGGCAGCTTTGAAAAAAGCTGGTTGCTGGCCGCTGATGAAATTGTGCTCAGTCCCGGTGTGGCCATGGTTGAGCCGGAGATCGCAGAGGCTATCGCTGCTGGCGCCAAGGTTGTTGGGGATATAGAACTGTTCTGTCGTGAAGTAGATAAGCCTGTTGTCGCTATTACTGGCTCAAATGGTAAAAGCACAGTGACGAGTTTGTTGGGCGAGATGGCAAAGCAAGCAGCAATTAATGTGGCTGTTGGTGGCAATATTGGTGTACCTGTTCTGGATCTGCTTCAGGATGACTCGATTGAACTGTTCATTTTAGAGTTATCCAGTTTTCAACTTGAAACAACTCATTCTCTTAGGGCTTCTGCTGCGACGGTGTTGAATCTGAGTCCGGATCATATGGATCGGTATGCATCCATGATTGAGTATCATAAGGCCAAGCAGAGAATCTATCGGGGTTGCAGCAATGCGGTCTATTTTAAGCCAGATGCGCTGACTGTGCCTTTGCTCTCTGAGGCAACACGTGGCATAGCGTTCACTTCCGGTAAACCTGATTTAAATGATTACGGGTTGCTTGGGGATAATGAAGGTGTCTGGCTGTGTAAAGGTGTCGTTCGTTTACTGAACAGTTCTGAAATGAAACTTCAGGGACGTCATAACCAAACAAATGCTTTGGCTGCTCTGGCGCTCGGAGAATCTGTTGGTATTCCTTTGGAACCCATGTTGAAAGCTCTTAAAGGTTTTCCGGGGCTCAGTCACCGTTGTCAGTGGATCGCTGAAAAAGATGGCGTGATTTGGGTGAACGATTCCAAGGCCACTAATGTTGGTGCTTCAGTTGCAGCCATTGAAGGTCTCGGGCAAGTGATTCCTGGCAAAGTTGTGCTTATTGCCGGTGGTGATGGCAAAGGCGCTGATTTCAGTCAACTCAAGTCCCCTGTACAGCGTTATGTTCGTGAGTTAATCGTTATTGGCAGAGATGGCGAGCAAATCAGTGAAGCGGTAAAGGGTGCGGCTTCCTGTACATATGCTGAAGATTTAAGTTTCGCTGTGGACAGAGCTCTGGAAGTGAGTCAGCACGGCGATACTGTTTTGCTGGCGCCGGCTTGTGCGAGTTTTGATATGTTCAGTAGCTTTGAGCAACGAGGCGATCAGTTTGTTGCCCTGGTCAGGGAGAAGCTTCGATGATTCTTCAGCAGCGACTTCAGAGTGAATTTAATCTAGGAATGGGCTCCTATCGGAGTTCTCTTGATATTCCTTTGCTCGCTGCTATTGCTGTACTGATGGTGATTGGATTGGTGATGGTCAGTTCTGCTTCCATGGAGATTGCTGACAGTCTTTACGAAAAACCGTTATATATTATTGTCAAACAGCTTGTCTTTGTCTTGGCAGGTATCGGTCTCATGGCAGGGGCTCTGATTCTACCTGTGAGTGTCGTTCATCGGTTCAGTTGGTTATCTTTGTTTATCAGTATGATCTTGCTGGTTGTTGTTCTTTTTGCTCGGGAAATAAACGGCAGTACGCGTTGGATTCCATTGGGGATATTCAACCTACAAGCATCTGAGGCAGCCAAGCTTCTAATCGTTATCTACATGGCAGCTTATCTCGACAGGCGCTTAGAAGAGGTGAGAACCCGATTTAGCGGATTCTTTAAACCGCTGCTTATTCTGGGCTCTGCCGCCTGCCTCCTGCTTCTTGAACCGGATCTTGGTTCATTGGTTGTTCTGATGTCAGCGGCCATGGGAATGATTTTCCTCGCCGGGGCAAAGAAAGTTCAGTTTGTTGGCATTGCAGTAGTGTTACTGCTGCTGATTGCTTTGATGATTTATATCGAGCCTTATCGTTTAGCCCGTGTAACCTCCTTTCTTGAACCTTGGTCTGAAGAAAATCGATACGGCAGCGGTTTTCAGATTACTCAGGCTCAAATTGCTTTTGGTCGAGGAGAGTGGCTTGGAGTCGGACTTGGAAATAGTCTGATGAAGCTATTTTATCTACCAGAGGCTCATACCGATTTCATTTTTGCGATTCTGGCAGAAGAATTGGGTTTGCTTGGCGCCATGTTGGTGCTTGCCTTGACCCTGTTCATTGCCTGGCGGGCTCTTCATATTGGCCAAAGAGCTGAGCAGAAGGGCATGATGTTTCATGGCTTTCTAGCTTATGGTATTGGGTTGCTCTATGGAACCCAGGCTTTGATCAATATGGGGGTTAGTACTGGCCTTTTGCCAACCAAGGGGTTGGCGTTACCTTTGATCAGTTATGGCGGCAGTAGCCTTCTAATAACCAGTGTCGCATTTGGTCTTTTATTGCGTATTGATTATGAGCGACGGCGAGTCAATGTCGAACAGACAGAAAAAAAGAGAGGGCGAAAAGATGGTTGATCGCCCAACTGTATTGATTATGGCGGGTGGTACCGGAGGACATATTTTTCCGGCACTGGCTACAGCAGAAGAACTGCAGAAAGCAGGCTGTAGTATCCACTGGCTTGGCACTCCGAACAGTATGGAGGCTGAACTGGTACCCAAACACGGTATTGATATTACACATATCCCGGTGACCGGACTTAGAGGGAAGGGCGTTGTTAATCTATTGAAAGCTCCTTTGAAGATCTTGGTTTCACTTTATCGAGTGATGAAGGTTATACGTCGCTTTAAGCCTATTTGTGTACTTGGCATGGGAGGTTATGTCACTGGCCCAGGTGGTTTGGCTGCTCGATTGATGGGAGTGCCTCTGGTTGTCCATGAACAGAACGCTGTTGCAGGCTTTACCAATAAAGTTCTGAGTAAAATTGCTAGTAGAGTTTTGATTGCATTTCCTTCGGCTTTTGAGGGTAAAGCGTTTACGGTGACCGGAAATCCGGTTCGAAACAGTATATCCGGAAGCGCTCTAAAGGGAGTGACGGGTGGCTCATTGAAGCTGCTGGTGGTTGGTGGCAGCAGGGGAGCTGTAGCGATTAACAAGGTCGTGCCGAAAGCGCTGGCCAGATTATCTGGGCAGGTGAGTGTCTGGCATCAGACCGGTAAAGGTAATGACGATGAAACCCGAGCTTCATACGCAGAGTGCGGAGTTGATGGTCGGGTGGAACCTTTTATTGATGATATGGCTTCGGCCTATGAATGGGCTGATATTGTCTTGTGTCGCTCAGGTGCCTTGACAGTGTCAGAACTGGCATTGGCTCAAAGACCTTCCATTCTGATTCCTTTTCCTTTTGCTGTTGATGATCATCAGACAGCCAACGGTCGCTATTTGGTCGATCAGGGGGCTGCCCTGATGGTGCAACAGAAAGATTTAAGTGAAGAAACATTGACTGAATTGTTGATTGAATTAAATAGCCAGCCCGATAGGCTGGAGAAAATGTCTGAAGCTGCTGGAAAAGTTGCCCGACCAAGGGCTGCTAGTGATGTTGCGGAACACTGTCTGGAGATTGCCCATGCTAACTGATAATCAAATGTCTTCAGTGACTGCTGTTCCTGAAATGCGGCGAATCAAAAAGATCCACTTTGTTGGTATCGGTGGTTCAGGCATGTGTGGCATTGCTGAAGTGCTGGGTAATCAAGGCTACAGAATCTCAGGCTCTGATATCAACGCATCAGCAGTCACTCAACGTCTTGAGAGTAAAGGTATTGAAGTTTTTATAGGTCATGCTTCTGTCAATATTGAAGGGTGTGATGTCGTTGTGACGTCAACGGCTGTGGCAGAAGATAACCCTGAAGTGGTTGCTGCTAGAGAGCGTCGTATACCTGTTGTGCCACGGGCAGAAATGCTGGCTGAACTGATGCGCTACCGACATGGTATTGCAGTGGCAGGTACTCATGGCAAAACAACAACAACCAGCCTTATTGCGTCTGTGCTTGGGCATGGTGGACTCGACCCGACTTTTGTCATTGGTGGTCGATTGAATTCTGCCGGAACCAATGCTCGCTTGGGTGCCAGTCGAATTCTTGTGGCAGAAGCTGATGAGTCTGATGCTTCGTTTCTACATCTACAGCCCATGGTTTCCATTGTTACCAATATCGATGCCGATCATATGGCAACTTACGACGGTGATTTTGGAAAACTGAAGAAGACCTTCATCGAATTTATCCACAATCTTCCATTTTATGGCCTGGCTGTGGTTTGTATCGACTGCCCTGTTGTTCAGGAACTGTTACCATTAATCAAACGTCAGATGGTCACTTATGGTGAGAGTGATCAGGCGGATTATCGTGCGGTAAATATTCAGCAGAATGGGTTGGTCACCAAATTTGAACTGCATCGAAAGGCCTGTCCGGAAAGGGTTTTGAATGTTGAATTGAACATGCCGGGCAAGCATAACGTACTGAATACGCTGGCGACTTTTATTGTTGCTGAAGATGAAGGTATGAGTGATGAGGCTATTTGTGAAGGGCTGAAACAGTTCCAGGGTGTTGGTAGACGGTTTCAGGTGCAGGGACATTTTGATGTTAATGATGCGAATATTATGCTGGTTGATGACTATGGTCATCACCCGACAGAAGTTGGCGCAACAGTAAGTGCTATTCGTGAAGGCTGGTCAGATAAACGACTGGTAATGATTTATCAACCGCACCGTTATTCAAGAACACGGGATCTTTACGAAGACTTTGTCGATGTGCTTTCCCGTGTTGATGTACTGCTGTTGATGGAAGTTTATCCAGCAGGAGAAGAGCCGATTCCTGGTGCAGATAGCAAAAGTCTCTGTCGTAGCATAAGACAGAGAGGTCAGTTAGAGCCGGTGTATGTTTCCGGTCTTGATGAAGTTGCCGGTATTCTGAACGGTATTGTTTGTGATGGTGATCTGGTTTTGACTCAAGGGGCTGGTGATATAGGTGCCCTGGCTGGAAAACTGTCAAAAGAGTTAGCTGAAGGCAAAAAGATTTAAGGAAGCAGATCATGATATACAACCGTGAACCCAGTCATGAGTCTTTTGACCCAAGAGCTTTCGGTAAAGTTGCCGTGTTACTGGGAGGCACTTCTGCAGAAAGAGAAGTAAGTCTCGCATCCGGCGATAGAATTTATGCGGCATTGGTTCGTAGTGGCGTAGAAGCTGTCATGATTGATCCAGCTGATAACCTGATTGAAGCGTTGGAGAATCAAAAGCCTGACCGGGTATTTATAGCTCTTCATGGTCGTGGTGGTGAAGATGGTACCGTGCAGGGGTTGCTGGAATTGATGGGCGTTCCCTATGCGGGCAGTGGTGTGATGGCTTCAGCTCTGGCCATGGATAAATACCGCAGCAAGCTGTTAATGCAGGCTGTTGGTTTACCTACACCGGATTTTCGGCTGATTGAAAAACCGGATCATCTGGAACACTGTGTTGAAATTTTGCCAGCGTTCATTAAGCCCAGTCTGGAAGGTTCCAGTGTGGGTGTGGCAAGAGCTGATCGTGAGCAGGACTTGTATCCTGCTTGGGAAAAGGCCAGTCAATACAGCTCTTCAGTGTTGGTCGAACAGTTTATTGATGGTCCGGAATTCACAGTAACAGTGCTTAATGGTCAGGCACTGCCGGCCATTAAGATTGAGTCTCAAGAAGAGTTTTACGACTATGAGGCTAAATATCTCTCTGATGACACAGGTTATAAACTGCCCTGTGGATTGTCGGACAGCAAAGAACAAGAAATGCAGGCTTTGGCATTAACTGCTTTTGAAACGCTTGGATGTTCCGGCTGGGGTCGCGTTGACTTTATGCAGGATGAGAGAGGTCGCTTCTGGATACTGGAAGTGAATACGGTTCCAGGTATGACAGACCACAGTTTGGTTCCTATGGCGGCAAAAGCAGTGGGTCTTGATTTTGATCAATTGGTGCTGGAGATACTGAAAACGTCTCTCTCTGATGACCATGCCGGAAGAGAATGCAGCTTAAAGGAAGACAGTGCAGTTATTGAGACGGAAGAAATCTGAAAATAAAGCTTCGGCTTCTTTTAAGACCAATAGCAAAAAAACAGCAAGATCAGGACTGAATTTTAGTCGCTGGCGTCTGGCAGGAAAATACCTTGCCGTGTTCTCTGTTATGGCGGTGGTGATCTGGTCCTGGCCGAAGCTGATGGACTGGGTTAATCAGCCGATAGCACGTGTGGAAGTTCGTTCGGGCTTTGATCACTTGCGCAGGGAAGAAGTGGAAGAAGTCCTTGCCCCCTGGTTGGTTAATCGCTTCCTATTTCTTGATTTACAGGGAATGCAGGAAACCGTGGCTGATATGCCTTGGGTAAAAAAGGTCAGTTTAAAGCGTGAATGGCCTGATAAGGTAGTGGTAACCCTCGTCGAACGAGAGGCAATTGCCCGTTGGGAGCAGGATGGATTGATTGATGCCCGTGGGCAGGTGTTCAGGCCGGGGCAATTGGATAGTTTTGTGGGTCTGCCTTTGTTGTCAGGGCCGCAGGACAGAGCTCATGATGTGATGCAACAGTATTTGTCTATTAGTCAGCTGTTGCGCCCTTTGGGAGTTACTGTCAGTGAATTGAATTTAAGCAGCACTGATTCTTGGCGATTTCGAGTGGATCATGTTTCGGTGAATATTGGTCGGGATCGAAGAATGGTTCGACTGCAAAGATTTATCAGGCTCTTTTATGAACGTCTGAGTGATCGTTGGCAAGACGTGAAACGAGTCGATTTACGATATTTAAACGGGGCTTCAGTGGCGTGGAAGTAAATGACAGTAAGGTGAATGCCTTTTGGTCACTGATGATAACGGTTTTTGAGGTTTTGGGAAGAGTGATGCCATGACATCGGCAGATAATGGAAATTTGATCGTAGGCTTGGATATAGGCACTTCCAAGGTAGTGGCTATAGTAGGTGAGATCAGCCAGGATGGCCAGATAGAAGTAATTGGTATTGGTTCTCATACTTCAAAAGGCTTGAAACGTGGTGTGGTCGTAAATATCGATTCGACCGTACACGCTATTCAGCGGGCAGTAGAAGAAGCCGAATTAATGGCCGGCTGTAAAATTCATTCTGTGTATGCCGGTATTGCTGGCAACCATATTCGCAGTCTTAACTCTCACGGTATTGTTGCAATAAGAGAACGTGAAGTTAACGGGGCGGATATTGAACGGGTTATTGATGCTGCTCAGGCTGTAGCGATTCCAGCCGATCAGCGAATCCTTCATATAGAACCTCAGGAATACATCATTGACACCCAGGAAGGGGTCAAGGAACCTAAGGGAATGTCCGGCGTACGCTTGGAGGCCAAAGTTCACCTGGTCACTTGTGCGGTTAATGCGGCTCAGAACATTGAAAACTGTGTCCGTCGCTGTGGACTAGACGTTGATGACATAATACTTGAGCAGCTGGCATCCAGTTGTGCAGTATTGTCTGAAGATGAAAAAGAATTAGGTGTATGCATGGTGGATATTGGTGGTGGTACCACTGATATTGCGATCTTTACCGATGGCGCTATTCGACACACAGCGGTAATACCGATCGCTGGTGATCAGGTGACAAACGACATCGCGATGGCACTTCGTACCCCGACTCAACATGCTGAAGAGCTCAAGATAAAATACGCCTGTTGCTTGACTCAGTTGGCAGGGGCAGATGATATGATCAAGGTCCCTAGTGTTGGTGATAGGCCAGCTCGTGAGTTGTCAAGACACTCTCTTGCCGAGGTAGTAGAGCCTAGATATGAAGAGCTATTTACCTTGATTCAGGCTGAGCTGAGACGCAGTGGCTTTGAAGAATTGATACCGGCCGGTATCGTTCTGACGGGCGGTACCTCAAAGATAGAAGGTGCCATCGATTTGGCAGAAGAAATATTTCATATGCCTGTGAGGCTAGGTTTGCCTCAGGCAGTACAGGGAAAGGTAGATGTCGCCAACCCTATTTACGCGACAGGTGTTGGTCTTCTGTATTATGGATTGAAAGAGCAGAAGGAAGGTCGTAAGGACGCCGTATACAGTAAGCAGGAAGGGAGCTGGGTTGTCAGAGTTAAAAAGTGGTTCAAGGACTCTTTCTAACCGTAGATTTAAAATGTTTTTTTGTTCCTGTTTATAAATAATTTTAAAGGAGACGGCCATGTTTGAGCTGGTGGATAATGTACCGCAGGAAGCGGTTATAAAAGTAGTGGGTGTTGGTGGTGGCGGTGGCAATGCTGTCTGCCACATGCTTAATAGTCAGCTGGAAGGTGTTGAGTTTGTCTGTGCAAATACAGATTCTCAAGCCTTGAAAAAACAACATCTGCAGGCTCACACGCATTTGCAGTTGGGTGCTAATATTACTCGTGGTCTTGGTGCTGGTGCCAATCCAGAGGTAGGTCGTGAAGCGGCCATGGAAGATAGAGATCGTATCAGCGAAGTGCTGGCAGGATCCGATATGGTCTTTATTACTGCAGGTATGGGTGGTGGTACTGGTACCGGCGCTGCACCTGTTGTGGCACAGATTGCTCGTGAAATGGGTGCGTTGACTGTTGCTGTAGTCACCAAGCCGTTCTCATTTGAAGGCAAGCGACGCATGAGTGTTGCTGAAGACGGTTTGAATGAACTCAAGGAATGTGTAGATTCTTTGATCTGCATCCCTAATGAAAACCTGCTGCCAGTTCTGGGTCGTGATGTTAGTTTGCTGGATGCTTTTAGCGCAGCTAATGACGTTTTACTTGGTGCGGTTCAGGGTATTTCCGAATTGATTACCCGCGACGGTTTGATTAACGTCGACTTTGCTGATGTTCGAACAGTAATGTCCGAAATGGGTATGGCTATGATGGGAACCGGTTCTGCAACAGGCAGCAACCGTGCTATCGAAGCCGCGGAACGTGCGATTCGCAGTCCTCTACTGGAGGATGTAAACCTGCAGGGTGCCAGAGGCGTGCTGGTTAACATTACCGCAGGTCTGGATTTGTCTGTTGGCGAATTCCACGAAGTAGGTGAGACGGTTAAAGAGTTCGCTTCCGACAATGCCACTACTGTTGTTGGTACTGTTATTGACCCGGACATGAGCGATGAATTACGAGTGACTGTTGTTGCTACAGGCCTTGGTGAAGGCGGTGGCAGGCAGGAGTCTATGAAGGTTGTTGATGACAAGCGTCCGGTCGGTACCCGTAAAGACGGTACTCTGGATCTGCGTGAACTGGATATTCCTCCTCATGTACGCAACAGAGCTGCGGCGGCGAAGGAAGAAGAGCAGCAGCAGGAAAGACCAAAACGTCAGACGTCATCAGCTGATAACGTTAACTATCTGGATATTCCGGCGTTTTTACGTCGTCAGGCAGATTGAGTGAATGACCACTGACCGGTTGTGTCATATGTAACTTTTGTTACAATAGGTCGTTGCATTCAAATAACAGGGGCCTTTGAGGTCGCGGAATAGCATTATCATGATCAGACAGCGCACCTTAAAAAACATTATTAGGGCTACAGGAGTTGGGTTGCACTCCGGCGAGAAGGTATACCTAACGCTGAAACCGGCCCCTGTAGACACCGGTATCATATTCTGTCGTACGGATCTTGACCCAGTGGTCGAGATTCCAGCCAAGGCAGAATACGTTGGACAGACAACATTATGCACATCACTCCAGAAGGATGGTGTCCGGGTTGATACTGTAGAACACCTGCTTTCAGCGATGGCTGGACTAGGTATTGATAACGCTTATGTGGAACTCAGTGCTCATGAAGTGCCTATCATGGACGGGAGTGCAGGACCTTTTGTATTTCTGATTCAGTCTGCGGGCATTCAGGAGCAGGAAGCGGCTAAAAAGTTTATTCGTATCAAGAAAGAAGTCACTGTATCTGATGGCGACAAAACAGCGACCTTTAAACCTTATGATGGCTTTAAAGTTAGTTTTACCATCTATTTTGATCATCCTGTATTCAAGAATCGCTCTCAGACTTCTGTGATCGATTTTTCCAGTACGTCCTTTGTCAAGGAAGTTAGCCGGGCCAGAACCTTCGGTTTTATGAGGGACGTAGAGCAGTTACGGTCGCAGAATCTTGCTCTTGGTGGCAGTGTAGATAACGTAGTTGTAGTTGATGACTACCGTATTTTGAACGAAGACGGTCTGCGTTATCACGATGAATTTGTTAAGCACAAGATGCTGGACGCCATTGGTGATCTGTATCTGTTGGGAAATAGCCTGATTGGTCAGTTTGAAGGCTACAAATCTGGTCATGAACTGAATAACAAGTTGGTGCGTGCACTTCTCCTGAACAAAAGTGCTTGGGAGATCGTGACATTTGAAGATTCAGCTGTAGCTCCGATTTCTTATCTCAAACCAGCTGCTATTCCGGCTTGATAGAGTTTTTTGGTAATGATTGAAAAAAGGCTGCTTCTGCAGCCTTTTTTTATTTTAGAGTGGAATTATCCTGTCACTCACTGGTCGAGATAGTCATGCCGGAGATTTGACTTGAAGCACAAATACAAGAGCGCCAGGCCATTTGTGTTGCGATTTTTTGTCGCTGAATGCTAAAGTTCGCCTTTAATATGCCTAAGTAGTTATCTGGTGCATCTGCTTTTTATACGATCGAGCGCTAAATGGGTCTACTCATCACTGCTTCTGTCCGAGCAGAGTGATCAAGGTTCGCTATTTCGTATAATTAAAAAGAGAGTGGTCAAATAAAATCGATCGCGGGGATTGTTCCAGATAATGTTTTAGCTGGCTGCGACCTCGGGGAGTACAGGACGCCGAATGAAAGTAATTGTTGTTAAACAGGATCATTCCAGAACCCGGTCTTTCAGGGTTTCAGGAAACAGATTAGTAGCAGTGGCTGCTACCGCTATGTCCCTGTGCCTGTTACTTGGTGGTGGTCTGACTTATATGACCATGAAAAACGATACAAGTATTTTACTGACAGAAGAAGGCGTTCAGCAGTGGAAAGTTGAGCTGGATGAACAGAAAAAAGAAGTGGATATCGTCCGAAGAGAAGCAGAACGTCAGATTGATGCTTTGACATTGAGACTTGCTGAATTACAAGGACGGATTACTCGACTTGATGCCGTGGGTGAGCGTCTGACGGTTACTGCCAAGCTTGATGATGGTGAGTTTGAGTTCGATGAAGTGCCTGCTGTAGGTGGGCCTGAAGATGTTGCTGGTAGTGATTCTTTCCATACGAAGTCCAGTTTGATTGATGCTATTGATCAGTTATCAAAGCAGATTGACAGTAGAGAGCAACAATTGGATTTGTTGCAGGATCTACTGGAAAACAAGGTTATTACAGACTCTGCATTTGTTGCAGGCCTTCCTATTCGAAAAGGTTGGCTTTCATCTCGTTTTGGTAGTCGGACCGATCCTTTTACGGGTAAAAATGCTTGGCACTCAGGTATTGATATGGCTGGAAAGCGTGGTTCTGACATTATCTCTGTAGCAGCGGGTGTCGTAACCTGGGCTGGAGACCGTTATGGTTATGGTCTTCTGGTAGAGGTGAATCATGGTAATGGCTATGTTACCCGCTATGCACACAATCAGGCTGCAAAGGTAAAGGTTGGAGATGTCGTATCTCGAAGCCAGGTTTTGGCTGAGATGGGCAGTTCCGGACGTTCTACGGGGCCTCATGTTCACTTTGAAGTGATCAAAAATGGAAAGAATGTTGATCCTCAGCTTTATATCTACAGAGCCAGCAAGTAACTCGATATTTACAGAACCATTTTCCAGGCTGGAGATGATCGTCGTCAGCCAATTTCGCTCCCTTCCTCTTGTATCCTTGAAATTTCCTCCGGTAATCCCCATATATTGATCTCGTACCGGGCAAATCGAACGTTTTTTGTTAAACTCCAGCCAAGGAATAGCGATAAACCTGACTACGCCCCAAACGGTTGATTTTCCTCAATAACGATCATTCCAAACAGTTGGCATAAAACAGGCTGCCGATTTGTAGCTAATATGGATGAGACTTTTGTGTGATTGTCATAGAATGTTGTGCAATTGTGCGCTTGTCTGCCCCGACTAGATTGTCGGCAGGAGAGACAGCTCCGGAATTTGAGTGAGACTGTAACCAATCTATGTTAGCTACATTAGTTAAAAAAATTATTGGCAGCCGGAATGATCGCCAGCTGAAACGCATGGGTAAGTTGGTCAAGAAGATCAACGTTCTGGAAGAGTCCCTGTCTAGCCTGAGTGATGATGAGCTCAAGGCTAAAACCCAGGAATTCCGGGATCGCTTTCAACAGGGTGAAACCCTTGATGTCCTGCTACCTGAAGCTTTCGCTGTAGTCCGTGAAGGCAGTAAGCGCTGCCTGGGCATGCGCCATTTTGACGTACAGCTGATTGGTGGTATCACCCTTCACGAAGGTCGTATCGCAGAGATGCGTACCGGCGAAGGTAAAACGTTGATGGCGACTCTGGCCGTTTACCTGAATGCGGTAACCGGTAAAGGTGTTCATGTTGTTACAGTCAACGATTATCTAGCGCGTCGTGATGCCGCAGGCATGGGTGTACTTTATGAGTTCCTCGGTCTGACTTTTGGTGTTGTCGTTCCTCAGCAGTCACCTGAAGAAAAGCGTATTGCTTATGATGCCGACATTACTTACGGAACCAATAACGAATTTGGTTTCGACTATCTTCGTGACAACATGGCCTTTCGAAAGGAAGACAAGTTTCAGCGTCCGCTGCACTTTGCTGTTGTCGATGAAGTCGACTCTATCCTGATTGATGAAGCCCGTACTCCGCTAATTATTTCCGGCCCTGCAGAAGATTCATCCGAGCTTTATAAGCAGATGAATATACTGGCGCCTCAACTGCAGAAGCAGGAAGGCGAGCTGGCAGAAGATGAAGAGCCTACCGGTCACTACCTAGTGGATGAAAAGACCCGTCAGGTTGAAATGACCGAAGTGGGTCATCAATTTATTGAAGAGCAGCTACAGAGCCTTGGTCTGTTACCTGAAGGTGAGAGCCTCTACTCTTCCCACAACCTGAATATGCTGCATCATGTTAATGCAGCTCTTAAAGCCCACGTTCTATTTACTCGCAATATTGAATATATTGTCACTAATGATGAAGTATTGTTGGTTGATGAGCATACCGGTCGTACCATGCAAGGTCGTCGTTTGTCAGAAGGTCTGCATCAGGCTCTGGAAGCGAAAGAAGGTTTAGTTATTCAGGCTGAAAGCCAAACATTGGCTTCCACCACGTTCCAGAACTACTTCCGTATCTATGAAAAATTGTCCGGTATGACCGGTACTGCAGATACAGAAGCATTCGAACTACGTCAGATTTATGGATTGGATGTCATTGTTATACCAACCCATAAACCCATGGTTCGTGAAGATCATAATGATCTGGTTTATCTGACTATTAGTGAAAAGTACGAAGCCATTATTGCTGATATCACAGAAAATGTTGGAAGGCAGCGTCCGGTTTTAGTGGGTACTGCATCCATTGAATCGTCAGAACTTCTGTCTAATGCTCTTGAGCAGGCTAAAATCCCTCATAACGTGTTGAACGCCAAGTTCCACGAGAGAGAAGCTGAAATTATTGCTCAGGCGGGTAGTCCGGGAGCCATTACCATTGCGACCAACATGGCTGGTCGTGGCACCGACATTATTCTTGGCGGTAGCTGGGAAGCTGAACTGGCTGCTATCGAGAATCCAACTAAAGAGCAGGAAGATCAGGTTAAATCTGAATGGCAGCAACGCCATAAGCAGGTTTTAGAATCTGGCGGTTTACATATTATTGGTACCGAACGTCATGAATCCCGCCGCATCGACAACCAGCTACGAGGTCGTTCTGGTCGTCAGGGTGATCCGGGTTCTTCACGCTTCTATCTGTCTCTGGAAGACAGCCTGATGCGTATCTTCGCTTCTGATCGTGTTAAAGGCTTTATGAAAGCGCTAGGCATGGAGAAAGGCGAAGCTATTGAACACCGTATGGTAAGTAACGCTATCGAAAAAGCTCAGCGTAAGGTCGAAGGTCGTAACTTTGATATTCGTAAGCAGTTGCTGGAATATGATGATGTCGCTAATGATCAGCGTAAGGTTGTTTACGGTCAGCGAGATGAGTTGCTAAATTCCGATGATGTACTTTCCAGTATCGTAGCTATGCGTGAGGAAGTAGTTGGTAACGTTACTTCTCAGCACATCCCGCAGGATAGCCTGGAAGAACAGTGGGATATCTCCGGACTGGAACAGCAGTTGTCAACGGAGCTGGGTATTGAGCTCCCTGTTCAGAAGTGGCTGGACGAAGACGACAAGCTGGAAGAGCACAGTTTGCGTGAGCGTATTCTGGAAGAAGTAGTTGCTGACTATCAAAAGAAAGAAGAACTTGCAGGTGCTGAAGGTCTTCGTAACTTTGAGAAGCATATTTTGCTGCGTGTTCTGGACGACAAGTGGAAGGAACATCTGGCGACCATGGATCATCTGCGTCAGGGTATCCATCTGAGAGGCTACGCTCAGAAGAACCCCAAGCAGGAATACAAGCGTGAAGCCTTTGAGCTGTTCCAGTCGATGCTGGAAGAGATCAAGAATGATACTATTCGTATTCTCTCCCACGTACAGGTTCAGCAAGATGACCGTACTGAAGAGATGGAAGAGCAGCGTCGTCAGGAAATGGCTCAACGTATGCAGTTCCAGCATGCTCAAGCAGAGGATCTGACTGAAGAAGGTGGTGAGCAACCTGAAGGTGCTGCTGCTCAATCAGAACCTTTTGTTCGTGAAGGTCGTAAAGTGGGCCGTAACGAAGCATGCCCCTGTGGTTCAGGTAAGAAATTCAAGCAGTGTCACGGTAAAATTGATTGATTACTGATTGAATAATTATCTAAAAAAAGGTCGCATTTATGCGACCTTTTTTTGTTTTTGGTGTATAAATCATTCTTGAAACTGATCGAGTTTGTCAGTTATTTTTCCATCACATAACTAAGAAAAAAATTGAGGTGAGCCATGGCTGTAGGAGCTGATCACTGGCCGGAAATGCATTCGGTAAAAGGGTTTCGTCTAGGAACGGCAAAAGCAGGTATTCGATATCAGGATCGCCGTGATCTGGTCGTTATGAATTGGGATCAGGGTTCGTCAGTTGCAGGTATATTCACTTTGAATAAACTCTGCGCAGCTCCCGTGACTCTGGCTAAAAAAAATCTTAATAATGATCCTGAATATTTTGTTACCAATACCGGGAATGCTAATGCTGCTACAGGTCGGCAAGGGATGCTGAATGCTCAGGCTACCACCAGTGCTCTTGCTGAAATGGTTGGCTTGCCTGCGGATAAAGTGCTGCCTTTTTCAACAGGAGTTATTGGTGAGCCTCTTCCTGTGGATAGAATTTGTGCTGGTCTGCCTCTGGCGCTTGAGTCGTTGTCAGAGGGCTGCTGGCTTAAAGCAGCTGAGGGGATTCTGACGACTGATACGCGTCCGAAAGGCTGCAGCTGTCAGTTTGAAGTTGATGGTAGTGTCTATACGATAACCGGAATCAGTAAAGGCTCTGGCATGATCAAGCCGAACATGGCGACTATGCTGGCTTATATTGCGACCGACGTAAATATTGATCAGTCATTACTGCAATCAATGTTACTTGATATTGCGAATGTGTCTTTTAATCGAATTACAGTTGATGGTGACACGTCAACGAACGACAGTTTTATGCTGGTTGCTACCGGAGCGGCAGGTAATGAAACATTGATGAATGCTGAAAGCGAACTCTATTCAGAGCTGAAATCGGCTTTAACAAGCGTTGCAAAAGAACTTGCTCAGGCGATTATAAGAGATGGTGAAGGTGCTACAAAGTTCGTGACTGTCCGGGTTGAAGAGGCTGACAGTATTGCTGATGCCTTGGAAGTAGCTTACACGGTAGCCCATTCACCCCTAGTGAAAACGGCTCTTTTTGCCTGTGATCCTAATTGGGGGCGAATTCTCGCGGCGGTTGGTCGGGCAGAAATAGACACTCTTGAAATAGGAAAAATCAATATATGGTTGAACGACGTATCTCTGATTGAAGCTGGAGAACCTGCTGCTACCTACACAGAAGAGGCAGGTCAGCAGGTAATGAGTGAAGAAGAAATTACTATCAGAATTCAACTAGGCTCTGGTATCGTTTCAGAGGAAATCTGGACGACAGATCTCTCCCATGAATACGTCCGTATTAACGCTGATTACCGCTCTTGAACCTTTCTTGAATCCAGATCAATAGCAGTGACACCGTTTTACTGCTATTTTCATTTACTGCAATTTTCAAAATCCAGACACAGGCAAGTCAGAATGACTCAGACTGGTTCCCGTACCATTATTCATGTTGCGGTTGCAGTAATTGTTGGCGACGATGGACGTATTCTTATTGCGCGTCGGCCTGATGATAAGCATATGGGAGGCTATTGGGAGTTTCCTGGTGGAAAGGTAGAGGATTCAGAAGATACTCGAGTAGCTCTCAATCGGGAGCTAAAGGAAGAGCTGGATATTGAGGCGGGCCATTTCCAAAAACTCATAGAAGTTCGTCATGACTATCCTGATAAAACCGTTCTTCTGGATACTTGGAGGGCGTCAGAGTTGAAAGGTACTCCAAAAGGCAATGAAGGGCAGGAAATTAAATGGGTGGAGGTGGCGGAATTACCAGAAATCAATTTCCCTCCTGCCAATGTACCTATTGTGAATGCTGCGTTGCTGCCAAGCCGGTACATGGTGACAGGTCGTTTCTCATCATCTACAGAAGTCATTGAAAAAGTCAGCCGAAGGTTGGATCAGGGAATCAAGCTGATTCAATTTCGAGCACCGTGGCTACAAACTGCTCCTTACCAACATATTGCCCGAGAGCTTCATGCTTTGTGCCGTGACAAAGGAGCAAAACTGATCCTTAAAGGAAGGCCTGAGTTACTGCAAGAATCATGGTGTGATGGCATTCAGCTGCGCTCAGATCAGTTAGGGATAGCGAGTAAAGAATGGAAACAAAATAGGCGGGTGGGCCAGTGGTTGGCGGCATCCTGTCATAATAGGGAGCAGGTTGATCTGGCAGTCAAGGCGGGTGTTGATTTTGTGACACTGTCACCGGTGAGACCGACTCGATCTCATCCGGGAATATTGGCAATTGGTCAGGAAGTAGCTGCACAGCTGACAGCGGCCTGCCCTGTACCTGTTTACTGGCTTGGTGGACTTACTCTCGCGGATGAAGAGTTGGTTGTTGAACACGGTGGTCAGGGTATCTCTGCCATAGGAGCATTCTGGGCTGCAGGCTAGACTTTAAAAGAGTGTAGCTGCAAGCAAGGAATGCGAAATGCAAGGTTCTGGGAAAACAGGCGATCAACCCTATCTATTGGATTATGATCGAAAGCAGGATCTTGGTCAGGCTGAAGAAAAAGGTCGCTTTCAGGAATACACTGTAAATACAGCTAACCCTGACATAAATTCACAGGAATTTATGTCAGGGTTAGCTCCTGCTGGAAAAAAAATCACAGAGAGATCCAGTCGCTACTACCAGAAAACGGGTCAGATGAGGCCCGATATTATCCCTTCTAAGAATGATGTTGAATTCACGGGTTACTGGCAGAATATCGGTGTTCACCGAACGTCAGGAGTCACCCAGCATCAGTTGATGCGAATAAAAAGTGATAATGATTCACCTGTCTGGCATGTGAAAACACCTGGAAGGGAGTCGAGAGGTGAGAAAATAAAACGGTTTGTTCAGAAAATCATTTTTACTGCGACGAGACTGACCACAAAAGCACACTATTTTGATAACCGTCAGTTATTGGCGCAAAGAGAAATTATGGCAGGTAACGTTTACAAGGAAGTAATGTCAGCGGGGACTGACTTTAAGCTGGAATATACTTTTAATGAAGCCCGTAGTGATCATGGTGTGGCGTCGGAGCATTTGACTGGGTATAGAAAAGGGGAATCCTGTTTTAAATACTTAGCTGAAGGTGGGACAAAGGAAATTCAAGATGATTATCATCCTGCTGTCAGTTTAGTGGTCAGGCGTTTTTTGCTGGGTGATCAGGATTATCTTAAGCCGGACAACTATCTCTTCGAAGACTCGAATGCTGATCAGAAGGGTTGTAAATGGCTGGCGATTGATTTCGGAATGGCCTTTTATTCACCTTTTGAAATACCAAAGGGCTGCAACCTGAGAGAGTTTTCCAGACGAGTCTTTAAACCTTCAAAATTCCATAGAATTCAGTATAAGGGCAGGAAAACTATTCTGACTTATTTCAATCGGGTTGGTCGAAATGATGAAAAACACGCTCGTATTGCACTGGAAAAAATAGCGGCTTTCAGTGATGAGCGTATTAACGACATTAGCCGCCATATATTCGATCCAGAAGCGAGAAAGACGCTTCAGCATCAATTAATTGTAAAAAGGGATCAGGCGAAGGAGATTCTGGGGCAGGCTACCCCAGTTTGATATGAACGGTTTTAGTTTTAGATATGAGTTTCAGTGACGGATTTCAGGATCTATATCCGCAGACATTAAATCATCGAATGACGGGTTGCCAGGAATAGAGTGCTCTTCGCTGGCCCATGCTCCGAGATCAATCATCTTGCAACGCTCTGAACAGAAGGGGCGGAATTCGTTTTCTTTTTTCCACTCAACGTCTTTGTCGCACTTTGGGCATTTTACTAATAATGACATAGCTGAAACTTTCTAAATAAGGCCTTCTCGGAAGAAGGCTTTGATGATAATCGGAATTTACTGGCTTACTGGCGGTTTTGGTGCCGTACGAGTCTGTTTTTCAACACCAGACTCGCCGAGTAAACCGAAAGTTAGGGTATAGAGTAGAGAAGGGTCAACATCACCAAAGGATTGATAGCCCGTAAATTCACCGCTCTTGCCCAGTAGTTTTGATTCCGGGAAATTAGCCTTGAGAAGAATCAGTGCTTCCTCGGCTGGATCTGCTAAGCCAAGATGCTGATAGCCTTCAATCATAACGCCCAATGCCGGTTCAACCGCTGGGGTTTTCTGCATGTTTTCAACTACATACTTGCCACGGTTAACCGCTGCAACATAGGCCTTGCGTTTCATGTAGTAGTTAGCTGCATGAATTTCATACGCAGCCAGGCGATTTCTCAGGGCAACCATGCGTTGACGGGCATCTGGTGCATATTTGCTATCAGGGAAACGGCTGAGCAGTTCGCGGAATTCATTAAAAGATTGTCGAGCCTGACCCGGGTCACGCTTGGTGCTATCCAGCGGCAGGAAGCGCTCAATGATACCCATAGCGGCTGTATTGGAAGCCAAGCCTTTTATGTAATAAGGGTAATCGGCGTCCGGATGTTGTGGATGCAAACGAAGGAAGCGATCCGCTGCGGCTCTAGATGCTTCTGGTTCAGCATTCATGTAGTAGGCGTAAATCAGATCGAGTTGAGATTGTTCGGCAAATGAGCCAAAAGGATAACGGGATTCCAAAGTTCTCAGACGTTCGATAGCACTGGTGTAACTGTTGGTATTCAGTGCATCGGTGGCTAGCTGATACAGCTCAGTTTCGGTGAGGTTCTCGGAAAGCTTTTCTTTCTCAGGGCTGCTGGAACATCCGGTCAGCACCACAGCAGCAAAGAACAGGCCCAGCAGGCGTGTGAATGGTCGTTTCAATATTGTCATGGTGTTTACAGTTTCCATACTCCGGATGGTTGTCGGAGAGTGTCAGGAAGTCATGCCCCCTGCGTCAAGAATCCAGTCAGGAATCTATCACCGGAAAATCCTTGGAGAGGAAATCAGGTTAGCGCATGGCTGTGATAAACTACCTGTCTTTATATAGAAGTAATTTAAACACAGTCCGCCTGAAAACGAAAAGAAACCGCTTCATTCAGCCATTATCTGTACATCAGTATCATATTTAGGTTTACAGATTAAGGTTGGCAGTCAAACGGTGGTTTAGCAGGCGTTCTATGAGGTTGAGAAACACTGAATGAGTGAACAGATAGAGCAACAGGTAATTGTACCTGATGAGCTGGGCAGTAAGAGGCTGGATCAGGTGGCGGCGAGTTGCTTTCCTGATTTTTCCAGAGCCCGCTTGCAAGAGTGGATCAAGAGTGGTGATCTGCTGGTAAATGGCGGCCAGAAAAAGCCAAAAGACAAGTTGATTGGTGGTGAAACACTGAAGCTGTCTGTGGAAGTGGAAAACGAAGATCAGTGGCTGGCGGAAGATATTCCGCTGGAAATCATTTATGAAGATGACACTATTCTGGTGATTAACAAACAAGCTGGTCTGGTTGTTCATCCGGCTGCGGGTAATTACTCGGGCACTTTGTTGAATGGACTTTTGTTCCATTACCCGGAAATTGCTTCAGTACCGAGAGCAGGCATCGTTCACCGTCTGGACAAGGATACGACCGGTCTTATGGTTGTGGCTAAAACACTGGCGGCTCATACCGACCTTGTTTCCCAGTTGCAGGATCGTTCCGTTACTAGGGAGTATGAAGCGATTACCATAGGAACTATGACTGCGGGTGGAACAGTGAATGAGCCCATTGGGCGCCATCCTTTGCACCGACTCCGTATGGGTGTTGTTCATAGCGGGAAACCTTCTGTGACTCATTACCGGGTTCTGGAGAAATTTCCGTCCCACACTCATGTTCGTTGTCAGTTGGAAACCGGTCGAACACACCAGATTCGCGTTCATATGAGTCATATTCGCCATCCATTGGTGGGTGATGATCTGTATGCCGGACGTCTGCGTATTCCTAAAGGCTGCTCTGAAGAAATGGAGCAGGCATTGCGCGGCTTTAAGCGACAGGCTTTGCATGCCCGTAAGTTAGGGGTAATGCACCCTGCGACTGATGAGTATATGGAATGGGAAATTTCGGCCCCGGAAGATTTTCTGGGAATGCTGGCTGTACTCAAGAAATACAAGACAGAGAGCTAATAACGTGAAAGGACATTACCTGACACCTGATTGGCCGGCTCCGGCCAATATCAAAGCCTGCGTTACCAAACGAGCTGGCGGAGCCAGTACTGGTGCCTTTAACGGTTTGAATATGGGATTAAGGTCGGGTGATGTTCCGGAAACTGTGTTGGAAAATCGTGAGATTGTTAAGGCCGATTGGCAGTTCAGTAACGAACCGCAGTGGCTGCATCAGGTTCATGGAGTTGATGTGGCTATAGCTAGACCGGATGCCATCGAACGAGAAGGTGATGCTGTCTGGACTGATCAAGCTGGTCTGACCTGTGCAGTGCTAACGGCTGACTGTCTGCCCGTTATTTTCTGCAATCGTTTCGGTAGTAAGGTTGCCGTGGCCCATGCTGGTTGGAAAGGTCTACAGGGAGGCGTGCTGGAACAAACTGTTAAGGCATTGTCAGAACCTGTTGAAGAATTAATGGCCTGGATGGGGCCTGCAATCAGTCAGAAGCATTTTGAAGTCGGCCCGGAAGTTCGAGCTGCTTTTATTGGAGAAGATGCTAGTGCTTCGCAGGCTTTCTTGTCAGGTGATGGAGATCGCTGGTTTGGTGATCTGTACGCTCTGGCAAAACTCCGTTTGAATGCCATTGGGCTGACTGACCTTTATGGCGGAGGCCTCTGCACTTACTCTGATTCTGACAGCTGGTATTCTTATCGTCGAGATGGCGCTAAGTCAGGAAGACTGGCCACTTTAATCTGGATGACTTGAAAATAGATTTTCTGCCGCCATATAAGAATTATAAGTAGTGTATGGATTCAAGCGGGAGAAAGACTAATGCAAGCAGATCGTCTTACCAATAAACTGCAATCCGCTATTGCCGACGCCCAGTCTCTGGCTGTCGGAAAAGATCATAATCAAATTGAGCCGGTGCACTTGCTACTGGCTCTCCTTAATCAACAAGGTGGTTCTGTAAAACCTCTGTTGAGTCAGGTAGGTTTTAATCTGCCGAAATTGGTTAATGAACTGGAGCAGCTTTTTGATCAGCTGCCAGTGGTCAGCAACCCAACCGGTGATATTCAACCGTCACAAAACACCATTCGACTCCTTAATCTGGCTGACAAAAGAGCACAGAAGAATAATGACCAATTCATTTCCAGCGAAACTATGTTGCTGGTCATGATGGAAGGCAGTGCACCGGTATCTAAAGTGCTGAATGGTCAAAGTGTCAGTAAATCAGCTCTGGAAAATGCCATCACCAATGTGCGTGGTGGCGATACTGTGAATAATGCGAATGCTGAAGATAACCGTAATGCCTTGAATACCTATACCGTTGATCTGACTGAAAGAGCAGAGAAAGGTAAGCTGGATCCGGTGATTGGTCGTGATGACGAAATTCGCCGTATTATTCAGGTGCTTCAGCGTCGAACCAAAAACAACCCGGTTATCATTGGTGAGCCAGGAGTAGGCAAAACGGCCATTGTTGAAGGGTTGGCTCAGAGAATTCTTAATGGTGAAGTTCCAGATGGAATCAAAGGCAAACGACTATTGTCGTTGGATATGGGATCGCTGATTGCCGGAGCCAAATTTCGTGGTGAGTTTGAAGAACGACTGAAATCGGTACTCAGTGAGCTTTCCAAGCAGGAAGGTCAGGTCATCCTGTTTATTGATGAATTACACACTATGGTAGGTGCGGGTAAAGCCGATGGTGCCATGGATGCTAGCAATATGCTGAAGCCCGCTCTGGCACGGGGTGAATTACATTGTGTCGGAGCGACGACACTGGATGAGTACCGTCGATATATTGAGAAAGATGCAGCGCTTGAGCGTCGTTTTCAAAAAGTCCTGGTCGATGAGCCCACCGAAGAAGACACCATCGCCATTCTCCGTGGCTTGAAAGAGCGTTATGAGGCGCACCATGGTGTTGATATTACTGATCCAGCCATTGTTGCCGCGGTTAAATTATCCCAGCGTTACATCACTGACCGACAGTTGCCTGATAAAGCCATTGATCTAATTGATGAATCGGCCAGCCGTATTCGTATGGAAATAGATTCCAAACCGGAAGTGATGGATAAGCTTGAGCGTCGTCTGATTCAACTGAAAATAGAGCAGGAAGCATTAAAGAAAGAAGATGACAGGGCCTCTCTTGAGCGATTGTCTTTGCTCACAGAAGAAGTAGGTAAGCTCGAGCGTGAATACTCTGATTTAGAAGAAATCTGGAAAGCAGAAAAAATCATTCTTCAGGGTTCTCAAAAACTTCGGGAAGATCGTGAAACCTTGCTGATTGCTTTGGAGGCAGCTCAACGTAACGGTGATCTAGCGAAAATGTCCGAGATTCAATACGGGCAGTTACCGGAGTTGGAGAAGAAACTGGAGCAGGCCGATGCCGCGGAGCCCGGTGAAACTCAGTTGTTACGTAATAGAGTGACTGAAGAGGAAATTGCTGAGGTTGTTTCCCGTTGGACAGGGATTCCGGTGTCAAAGATGCTGGAAGGTGAACGAGAGAAGCTGCTTCGTATGGAAGATTCTCTCCATGGTCGAGTAATCGGTCAGGAAGAAGCGGTCGTGGCGGTGTCAAATGCAGTTCGCCGTTCAAGAGCTGGACTCTCTGATCCCAATCGCCCTAATGGTTCCTTCATGTTCCTCGGCCCTAGCGGTGTGGGTAAAACAGAGCTTTGTAAGGCTCTGGCAGAATTTCTGTTCGATACCGAAGATGCTGTGGTTCGTATCGATATGTCAGAGTTTATGGAGAAGCATTCTGTCGCTCGTTTATTGGGAGCACCTCCGGGCTATGTTGGCTATGAGGAAGGCGGCTACTTGACCGAAGCTGTACGGCGTAAACCATACTCTGTCATTTTGATGGATGAAGTGGAAAAGGCTCACCCTGATGTGTTCAATATTCTTCTTCAGGTGTTGGAAGATGGTCGTCTGACTGATGGTCAGGGCAGAACCGTAGATTTTAAAAATACTGTTATTGTTATGACCTCAAACTTGGGTTCTGATGTGATCCAGGCGATGCAGGGAGAAGATTTTGAATCGCTGAAATCAACAATGATGGATGTAGTGGGAGCTCACTTTCGTCCTGAATTTGTCAATAGAGTCGATGAGCTGGTAGTTTTCCATCCGTTAACGGGCAATCAGATAGAAGGCATTGCTGCTATTCAGTTGGTGAACCTTAACAAACGTCTGGCGGATAATGGTTTGTCACTGGAGATTTCCGCTGAAGCAATGAAAAAGCTGGCAGTAGCTGGTTTTGATCCAGTTTATGGCGCGAGACCTCTCAAAAGAGCCATTCAACGTCAAATAGAGAATCCTTTGGCTGAGGCTATTCTGTCGGGGAAGTACGTTCATGGGGATGTGATCAAAGCGGAAGTCAGTGGTGATAACATAACATTTAACTGATTTAAATTTGAATCCACTCTATAAGGCAGCATTGTGCTGCCTTTTTTTATTGTGAATCTTTGCCATCTTCGTAGTTAAAGAAAAATATTTCTTTCTCTGTGGAGTACTATCGTAATTGCTCTTATGTCTGTAACAATGAAGAAATAGCATACTTGATCTGCCAACAATAATTTCTCAGTCAGAGGTTTTGAATGTATCCAGTTGTAGTGTCTGACCTCGACGGTACCTTGCTGAATAGCCAGCACAAGATTGCAGGCCGTACTAAAAAAGTGATCCGTCGTTTGAATGGACAGGGAATCAAGTTCGTCTTTGCAACAGGTCGACACTATGAAGACGTCAAAACTTTTCGCTCCCAGGTGGGTATTGATATGTATACCATCACCTCGAACGGAGCCAGAGTTTATAACCCGCAAGGTGACGTTATTATTCGTCATGATGTTCAGGAAAGCATTAGTCGAGAGGTCATTCAAATCGCTCGTAAATACAGTAATAAAGTCATTCTTAACGCTTACACCGAAGATCGCTGGTATGTTGAACAAGAATGCGAAGAGTTGCTGGAGTTCAGTGCGGATTCAGGTTTTACCTACACCATTGGAAACCTTGATAGTATTCCCCATGGTGAAGTCATCAAACTGTTTTTCTGTTCAGAGAAACATGAAGACATGATTGAGCTGGAGCGGGAAATAAAGGCCGCTTATGGTGATGCTGTCAGCACTGCTTTTTCTCTTCCTACCTGTTTGGAAGTGATGTCTGCGGGTGTTAATAAGGGTTATGCACTAAATGAAGTGCTTACTCTGAAAAGACAAACGGCAGAAAATACTATCGCTTTTGGTGATGGGATGAATGACGTTGAAATGTTGAGGCTCGTTGGTAAGGCTTTGATTATGGGAAATGGCCAGCAAAAGTTGAAAGATCAATTACCTGATGCAGAAGTGATTGGTCATCATAATGATAACGCAGTGGCAGATTATCTGGACCAGCAGTATCGAAATTGAGTGAATAGTGTTGAGAAATAGATTTCAGATAAAAATAAACCGAGCTCTTTAAGCCCGGTTTGTATTTTCTACTGATACCTTTTTACAGCCAGCCGCCTAATTCTTTCCAGCGATTAACGATAGAGCAGTAGAGTTCAGCCGTTTTTTCTGTGTCGTAACGTGCAGAGTGAGCTTCACCTTTGTCAAAGTGAATCTCTGCAGCTTCACAGGCTCTGGCCAGAACTGTTTGTCCATAACACAGGCCCGCTAAGGTTGCTGTGTCAAAGCAGGAGAATGGGTGGAACGGGTTGCGCTTAAGGTCATTCCGTTCAACCGCTGCATTGACAAAATTGAGGTCAAAAGCAGCATTGTGCCCAACCAGAACAGCACGACTACAACCCTGTCTTTTTACTTCTTTGCGAACGACCTTGAAAATATTATTCATGGCCTGCTCTTCTTCAGTAGCAATTCGCAGTGGATGAAAAGGGTCAACACCAATAAACTCAATAGCCGCCTGTTCAATATTGGCGCCTTCAAAGGGTTTAATGTGAAATGACTGAGGTTTTCCTGGATGAACATAACCACTTTCATCCATCTCGATCACCACTGCAGCTATTTCCAGCAGGGCGTCGGTGGCCGCATTAAAACCGCCAGTCTCAACATCGACTACAACAGGTAAAAAGCCGCGAAAGCGGTTGGCCATCAGGTGGCTGTCATCGACCACGGAATCTCCTTAATTACAGGAATAAGCCATTGAGGGAGTGTGTAACTCCCCCGAAAAATAATCAGTCCAGCAGACGCCAACTCAGTGTTTCGCCTGCTCGAAGA
Source organism: Oceanospirillales bacterium (assembly GCA_004762125.1). GTDB lineage: Bacteria > Pseudomonadota > Gammaproteobacteria > Pseudomonadales > Endozoicomonadaceae > Endozoicomonas_A. Next base: position 244,029 of record SIHQ01000002.1, read on the forward strand.
GGTTTTACCTGATTGTCACCCAAAGAGATAGACTCAGGCAATTGCCAGTCGTCCTTACTCAGAGTGACAGTTTCAGTATTTCTGGGTAAACCGTAAAAGTCTGGACCAAAATGGCTGGCAAAGCCTTCCAGTTTATCCAATGCGTCCATGCTTTCAAAAGCCTCGGCATAGAGTTCCAAAGCAGCTGGTGCTGTGTAGCAACCAGCGCAGCCACAGCTGGTTTCTTTAGCGTCAATCACATGAGGCGCTGAATCAGTGCCCAAAAAGAATTTTGAACTGCCGCTAGTCGCTGCTTTCAATAGCGCCTGCTGGTGAGTATTGCGCTTCAAAATAGGCAGGCAGTAAAAATGGGGGCGAATGCCACCAACCAGCATATCGTTGCGATTATAGAGCAAGTGATGGGCGGTAATAGTCGCTGCCACATTACTGCCAGAAGTTTCGACAAACTCTACAGCATTTGCTGTAGTGATGTGCTCCATAATAATCTTCAGCTCAGGAAAGTCCTTTACCAGGTCTTTCAGATAACGATCAATAAATACCTGCTCACGGTCAAATATATCAATATCGCTGTCGGTTACTTCACCGTGTACCAGCAAAGGAAGGCCTTGTTCAACCATAGCCTGTAGTGCCGGGTAGATTTTTTTCAGATCTGTTACACCGGAGTCCGAATTGGTAGTTGCACCAGCCGGATAAAGTTTCAGTGCCTTAACCTCACCCCGTTGCTTAGCTTCGACGATCATTTCCGGTGTGGTGTTATCAGTCAAATACAAAGTCATCAAAGGCTCAAAAGCCTTTTCTGCAGGGACCTGTCGTTGGATTTTTTGGCGATAAATAGTGGCGTCATCAGCCGTCAGAACAGGAGGTCTGAGATTGGGCATTATGATGGCTCTTGCAAAACTCCGAGCGGCAGAAGCCACTGTTTCACTGAGAGCATCGCCGTCGCGCAGGTGAATATGCCAGTCATCAGGCCGGGTAAGAGTCAGCTTTATTGTCATTGTTGAATGAATTACCTGTTCCGAACGCAGGCAGACCATGGCAAATGGCGTTGTCAATCTCGGCAAGGTGGATGAGGTTGCCTGAGTTCTGACCGAATCCCATGGCTGCAGGGTAAATGTCGGCTAATCCTAGCGAAAAAGTGGGATCGTTGGTAGCGAAACTTCTTTGAAAAGAGAATAATGCCTGCAGCTGGTTTGTCATCGGATCATGGTTGATAAAGCAGATTGCATAACTTTAATAATAATGAATTTATATCCTGAATATCTGAATAAATATTGATTTTGGCTTAGGCTTGTTCAATACTCCGCTGCAGAAAATAAACAGGATCGAGAACCGGGAGTGCTTGGTGAAAGAGATTAATAAAGTTGTACTGGCCTACTCTGGAGGACTTGATACGTCCGTGATCGCCAAGTGGTTGGCTGAAACTTATGACTGTGAGGTGGTGACTTTTACTGCTGACCTCGGTCAGGGTGAAGAAGTTGAGCCGGCCAGAGCCAAGGCTGAAGCACTTGGTATCAAGGAAATCTATATTGAGGATCTACGTGAAGAGTTTGTTCGCGACTTTGTTTTCCCAATGTTCCGTGCCAACACGGTTTATGAGGGAGAGTATCTGCTGGGTACTTCTATTGCCCGACCACTGATTTCCAAGCGTCTGATCGAAATCGCCAATGAAACTGGTGCAGATGCGATTTCTCACGGTGCTACCGGGAAAGGTAATGATCAGGTTCGTTTTGAACTGGGCGCTTACGCGCTTAAGCCTGGTGTTCAGGTAATCGCCCCATGGCGTGAATGGGATCTTAACTCCCGTGAAAAACTGCTGGCTTACTGTGAAGAACACGACATTCAGATAGAGAAAAAGAAAGGTAAATCACCTTACTCTATGGATGCCAATTTGCTGCACATCTCCTATGAAGGCGATGTATTGGAAGATCCATGGACTGAAGCTGAAGACGACATGTGGCGTTGGAGTGTTTCTCCTGAAAACGCACCTGACAAAGCTCTGTATATCAATCTGACCTATGAAAAGGGTGATATCGTTGCCATCGATGGTAAAGAGATGACACCGGCTGAGGTGCTGACCTATCTGAACAAGGTAGGTGGAGACAACGGTGTTGGTCGTCTTGATATTGTAGAGAACCGTTACGTTGGTATGAAGGCTCGTGGTTGCTATGAGACTCCGGGCGGCACCATTATGCTGAAAGGTCATCGTGCTATTGAGTCCATCACTCTGGACCGTGAAGTAGCGCACCTGAAAGATGAGCTGATGCCACGTTACGCAAAGCTGATCTATAACGGCTACTGGTGGTCACCTGAGCGTAAAATGTTGCAGAAGATGATTGATGAGAGTCAGGGATCTGTAAATGGTCGTGTTCGTTTGAAACTCTACAAAGGTAATGTTGCTGTTGTTGGCCGAGAGTCTAAAGACTCTCTGTTTGACGCAAATATTGCTACCTTTGAAGATGATGCCGGTGCTTACAATCAGGCTGATGCTGAAGGCTTTATTAAGCTGAATGCACTGAGACTGAGAATTGCCGCTGATAAAGGTCGCAGCATACTAGACTGATCGACCAATAAACCATCCTGAATGTTTTCAGGGTGGTTTGATTTCCGGGTGCCTCATCGTGCTAAGTGATTTGACAAGATCCTGTTTAGAAGGAAGTACCTCGTTTAACCATTCAGTAAAGTCTGCCGTGAATAAAGCCTCGAAGCTGGCTTTGTGCATTCCTACAACAGCCATAATAGGGTATATGGGGATACTTCCGCTGGAATTTAGTTTGCCGCAATAGTCTGATCGCACTTTTAACCATAATTTATGCTCCTGCTTTAAAAACCACTCCACAGTAGAGTATCTGGCGTGCTCAATCTTAAGCTCTGAATACTGTCTAAAAAAAATGATCGGATCATTCCGATAGATTACTGGCAGGTTTCGAAATCTCTCCACAACAAGATTATCTTCGTCTTTACGAAGTTTTAATTCACCTTTAAGGAGAGATTCCTTGTACTGAACGGGATAGTTCTGAATCGCTTTTCTAAGTTTGGCAGAAAATACACGCTTTAATTCAGAAGTGAGGTGTAACTTGATTTGAAGGCTGATTTTATTTTTGATTATGATCGTCAGATGTTGTTTCATTCGAATTCTATCAGCATTCTGGCTATGAGCTGATAGGTGCAGTTCAATAGCGAGGAGTGTTTCAAGACTGAGGGATAAATCCACTTGTTGACAGAAATGTTCATTGTTGGTGTAGTTATAACTAAAAGTGGCTGCCACCGCTGAAAGAGCGTGACTGGGAATCGGTCGTGAATCGTTGTTTCCGCTTTTCAGGCTATTTATAAGTTGTGTGGAAAGCTGTTCATTGCAGAGACGTTCCAGATCTTTGATGACCGACTTGCCGGTATAAATATGTGGAATGTGTTTTAGCGCGTACCGAAGGTTGGTGCGGTCTGTGTGATAAAGAAGTATCGATCTTTCAGATGTGAGGGCGCGAATTGCGTTTTCGTTAAGGTTGCGGCTCAGTGTCTGATGCTTTTCTGCAACATCACCCAGTATTGTATCTATAGCGGCCTTTAGTTGCTGCTGTCCATCACATAATTGCTCAAATAATGCTTGAGATATCTCTCTTTCTAGTACTTCTAGCTGCCGAGTTTTGAGCTCATCATTATATTTGGACAGAGAGCTGATCGCCGACTGCCAATGATTGATAGCAGCACTGTTACAAAAATGGCTATGAAGTTTTTTATGCTGTTCTCTTGTTTGAGTGGAGCTGTCTGATGAATACCAGTGCTTTTTATACACCGAATTTTCTTCCGTCTGCATGTGTGCCCGCAAGAGATTGGTGATAGCTGCTTTGCATGTTTCCCTGTCGGGGTCTGACTCACCAAGATCTACCCAGTAATTCAGCAGCATAATTTCAGGATGGATAAATTCCATGGAAGCCAGCTCGCAATCATTATAAGCACGTTCCATAAGAGGGAGCATAGAGTCCAGCTGACTGATGAAAAAATCTTTTCTGTAAAGAGCGTTTTTATCGTTAGGTTGTACAGCCAGTAGCAGGGATTCAGCCATAGTTGGGGAGCAGAGCTTCGGATAACAAAGTTCCATGTAATCGAGCAATGCTTTAATTTGTTCCGGGTTAGGGCGGTTGTTATGGAAGTGAGTGCTCAGTGTGAATCGAAGGCGTGCTTTCAAATGATGTTTTTGATGTTCGACGATTATTGTTCTGTCCAGAAGGGAACTCTGCGTAGGTGATACTTCAGAATCAGAGTGCAGGTTTTTCAGTGAAGATTCGCTGGAAGAGCGACTACTGGCGATTGAGGGATTGGATGGGCGTCTTCCCTGCCAAGAGATTCCAAACTTGGACTGTTTAACTCTCTCGGTCACCTTTTCCCAGAGTGTACGAGGTCTGTCAGGTTGGCCGCTCGGTGGTAAAGACATGAATAGCCTGAGTAGATAGCAATCTCTATCAGGCATTATCGGCAGGCTGGCATTGTCCTACTGGTTTTGATTAATCATTACGAATGAAGTCGGCCAGTCTGAATATAGGCTGTTGGAGCATTTCCTGAACATTCTAAAGATTGTTGGCATGCATGCTCCGGATTTCACTGACTTCTTCCAGCTCATTCATGACTTGGTAAAAGGTTTTAGCGAGCTCTCATACCTTGGGTTCATCGCCCAGAAGTTCGTAGGGAGTTTGACCACGTATAGATTACAGCCTGTTTTGTTATTGTTTCGCGAATTTTTAACCTAATTGACTTAGTTACTCATGCTTCCTCAACAGTCCCAGGCAGTGACAAGACAGGAAAAAATCAATTATATTGAATAATAATGAAAACTACTGGATCAGGTAGTGAGCTTATTGATCGGATATTTATCATGTGTTTTTCGAGATAAGCTGAATTTTGGCGGCAGGAGTGACTATGCATTTAATCATGAAATCCCAATTCGACGATCTTCGTCTTAATGATGATCATGAGTACAGTACGAATGACCGAGGTGGTAAGAGAGTTATTAAAATTTATAAAAACGGCGAGCTTATTGCAAAAAAAGTCACCGTCAAGCGTTCAGTGCGATATTTTGGTATTACCGGCGTTGAAGCTTTGTTGCAAACAGAGGCAGGGCAGTGATTCTTTGAAGAGTTAGACGTCACCCTGATAAAAATCTTTCTGTGCCCGTGTGACTTTTTTGAGATAATTACGGGACTCTTGGCGTGGGTGCTTTTTGGTGAGCGCCCAATAAGCTTCATCAGGATCCATACGGTTCAGAATCGCCATGGCCTTTTTACGATTGGAGTGAAAGGTTTTCAGTACGTTGCCAGCCCCACCGTTATAGGCAGAAATAATCGCATAATGACGAACCTTCGGGTTTCTGATCTCTCTCAGGTAACGGGTTTTCAGCAGGTGCAGATACGCTGTACCTGTATCAATATTGTTATAAGGTTTGAACAAGTAATGCTTGCTGGGTTTGCCACTCTTCTTTTTTACCAGTTTAAAGACATCTTTACCTGCAGTTGAGGGGATGATTTGCATCAATCCATAGGCGTTAGCGTGGCTGACAGCGTAAGGATTAAAGCTGCTTTCGGTCCTCATGATAGCGTAGATCAAGCTTTCATTGACGCTGTAGCGTTTAGACATCTGTCGTACAATATTGGCGTATTGATACTGCCGCTTAACAAGGTGATTCTGAGTCAAATCCAGATCAACGGAGTAAACCTTTCCCTGCGATGATGAGCGAGTGAATAGCTGGTTGTTTAGCAGATGGTCAGCATAGCGTTGAGCGCGCCATTTCCAGCGAATAGCCTTGCCCTGTTGGTCGAGTACTTGTCCATACAACATGGGTTTTTCACCTAGCTGGATGGCTTTGTCACTGAACAGGTCAACATTATCAGGATCGTAGGGAGTCAGTAGTGTGACGATGATGGCTTGACGAAGGTCTTTGTGGTCAAGGGTTTCTATATGAACCTTGCCTTGTTCAAAATTGACGAAGACACGGGTACGGTAGTTATTGGTGTATTTAACGTATTCTTTGCTGCTGGCGCTTTTTTCATCGCCCCAATTTACTTTTGCGTGCTTGGCTAGCAATCTGACCAATGCTTCAAAAGCAATAACATCTTTTTGAACACTTTTGGCTTTTTGTACTACCTGTGCAACATCAGCTACTGGCCCCCCCATTTCACGAATGACTACATGGGTCACATGATTAAGGGCAGGGTTGCTAGAACAGCTGATCAATAATGGCAGCAGCAATGAGAGCAGGCAGAGAAAGGCCTTTTTATTCAAGTATTACATCCCTGTAGTTTGTCGGAGTTTGCGGAACACTCCGGCAGGGTTTTACGTGTTTAGCCCTGCAGTCCTTTACTGGCACTGCTGGCTTGAATTAACTCAATTTTATAGCCATCAGGGTCTTCAACGAAAGCGATCTCTGTAGAGCCGCCTTTTACCGGACCCGGTTCCCTGGTGATATTACCGCCAGCCTTTCGAATAGCATCGCAGGTGGCATAGATATCATCAGCTCCTAGAGCGATATGACCAAAAGCTGTGCCTTGGTCGTATTCGCTGGTGCCCCAGTTGTGGGTTAGTTCAATGACGGCCTGCTCGGACTCGTCGGCATAGCCAACAAAAGCGAGAGTGTATTTGTATTCTTCGTTATCGTGTTTACGAAGCAGTTTCATGCCCAGAACTTCGGTGTAAAAGGCAATGGAACTGTCAAGGCTACCGACACGCAGCATGGTATGAAGAAATCTCACTGAAAGACTCCTGAAAGTTGGTGAGGGAATTGGATTTAAGAATCAAGTGAGTTTAGCGAAAATATCAGTCAGTGAATATAAAGGGATAAGAACAGTGTTTCATCCCTTTATAAACTAAAGACCTTTAACCGTTTTTCCGTCAACTTTACCCTGATCGAATTTGATCAGATAATCAGAGTCGTTTTCTTTCTGCAGAAATTGAACAAGGATGTAGTCCCAATCTTTTGCAAACCAGATCCAAGTTTGTCGATCATTGTCGTCGCGTACGATTTTGACTTTAACCGTCTCCAGGTTTCCTGTACTGGTCTCGAGAACTTCTTCACCTTCAATGATGAATTTTCGTTCGTACACTTCATCATCATCCACAACAGGGTAGGTGAGATTGGTTTTCTTGCCGGTTTTCAGGTCGAGTCTGAGTTGTAACTGATAGGAGAGAGGGTCTTGAGAACCTGTCTTGAACTTAACAGTGCTTTTCTCGTCTTTTTGCTGCCAGACCGACTCCAGCGATTTCCAATTGAAATTGGCTGTTTTTGCTGGTTTTCCACCAATGCCGGAACGTTTATAAACGTACTGAACAGGTTGAACCTTGCTATCTTTCAGGGTCAGTTTACTGGTTTCATTAATGCTGACTGAAGCAATAATAATTGAAGCTTCAGCCCCAAACTTCAGTACCCACTGACTGCCTTCTTTCTCAAGGCTTCTGGAGCCTGAACCGCTGATTCCGGAGACTTTTGCTTTGTAATCTGCAAAAAACGGTTTCAGATCAGTTTGCTTGCCCTGAGCTATGGAGCAAAGTCCCAGGGCCAGACTGGCGATAAGTGCTGTCAGAGGTCTGGATGGTTTCATTAATCTTCCAGTTGTTGTTCCGTAATCCGGACTCCATGTGAGTCCAGTGGCTGATGATCCAGCAGAATTGTCTGCCCGTTCTGAGTAATTCGACCGCTGACAATCCAGTCTATAGCCTCTGGGTAGACTTTTTGTTCCATTCTTTTAATTCTTTCTTCGAGGCTGTCCGTTGTATCGGTCCGATTGATCGGTGTTGAAGCCTGAAGAATGACAGCGCCGCTGTCGAGCTCTTCGGTGACGAAATGTACAGAAGTTCCGTGTTCAGAGTCTCCGGCGTCCAGTGCTGACTGGTAGGTATTCAATCCCTTGTGCTTTGGTAGCAGTGACGGGTGAACGTTAACCAGCCTTCCCTGATAGTGCTCAACAAATTCAGAACTCAGGATTCTCATATAACCTGCCAGAACCACAAGGGCTGGCTCAAACTGATTTATTTGCTCGATCAGAGCTTTATCAAAGCTGTTTCTGTCCTGAAATTGCTTATGATCCAGAGCAATGGTTTTCACTCCGGCTTTTTCGGCTCGCTGAAGGCCAAAGGCTGCGGGGCGATTGCTGATGGCGGCTGCTGTTTGGTATTGATACTTCGATTGCTGATCCAGAATGGACTGCAGGGTGCTGCCATTACCGGAAAACAGAACAACAATACGGTTATTATCAGTCATGGAATTAACATTGTTTTTTAGTGGTTGTTAAGAGTTCCGGCAGTCACGGAAGAGATAGGAAAATATGACTGCCGGTAGAACACTCTTTAACGATAGATAACCTGGTCGCCGTCGCCGGCTTCCATATGACCAATGATAAAGGCTTCTTCACCTAGCTCATTGAGGCGGGCAACTGCCTGTTCGGCCTGCTCTTTAGCGACGCAAACAACCATGCCGACACCGCAGTTAAAGGTCAGGTACATTTCGGACTGTGCAATGTTGCCACCTTCCTGAAGGAAACGGAAAACTTCCGGAATCTCCCAGCTATTGGTGTCAATCACGGCTCTGCAACCTTCCGGAATAACACGAGGTAGGTTTTCTGTCAGGCCACCGCCAGTAATATGAGCCAGAGCGTGAAGAGGTAGCTCTTTCTGCAATTGCAGCAGGGACTTAACATAAATACGGGTTGGTGCCAGCAGGGCTTCAGACAGAGGTTTGCCATCAATCTGCTGATTCATATCCGCATTGCTCACTTCCAGAACCTTACGCACCAATGAATAGCCATTGGAGTGTGGGCCACTGGATTTGAGACCAATCAGGACGTCGCCTTCAGAAACCTTGCTGCCGTCAATGATGTCGGATTTTTCCACGATACCGACACAGAAACCGGCAAGGTCATAATCTTCACCTTGATACATGCCAGGCATCTCTGCTGTTTCACCACCAGTCAGAGCACAACCGGACAGTTCACAACCTTTACCAATTCCTATTACTACCTGTTCAGCAATATCGACGTTCAGCTTGCCTGTCGCGTAATAGTCGAGGAAGAAAAGGGGCTCGGCGCCACAGACCAACAGGTCGTTAACGCACATGGCGACCAGATCGATACCGATGGTATCGTGTTTGTTCAGGTCCATGGCCAGTTTTAATTTTGTGCCTACGCCGTCTGTCCCTGACACCAGTACAGGCTCTTTATAGCCTGCCGGAATCTGACAGAGGGCTCCAAAGCCGCCCAAACCACCCATAACTTCGGGTCGTGAGGTGGCTTTTGCTACATGCTTAATTCGTTCAACCAGGGCGTTGCCAGCCTGAATATCAACACCGGCATCTTTATAGCTCAAGGATGGAGAAGCAGTTACTTCGCGGTCGCTATTACTCATTGAGGTGTATCCGCACCATGGATTTTATTGTGGATGGATCGGGGCGCATTCTATCTTAAATGAACGGTCGTTGCCCATAGGGAGCTTTGGAGGAATGAATTTACTTCATTCAACCCTAACAATCGGGCCAACTTGTGGCAGAATGAAAGGCTGATAAAAAAGTTCTGAACCAGTAACAGATAAACTCTTATAGATAGATTGTCACAGCGAATAATATGAACAAAGCCATTGCTCAAGGTTATCCCCGATATTTGGTAGAACTGGCCTTGCTATTGCCTGTTGTCATGATGTTATTAATTGCCTCGAATCATGCTCTGGCTGCAAAAGTCCCCGACCTATATCAAGTCTCCGTGCCGATCGCAGATCAGAGTCAGAACGCAAAGGATGGCGCTTTGGGCAGAGCGCTGTCTGAGGTTGTAGTAAAGGTAACGGGTCGCAAAGATGCCTTGGCTCTGCCTAGTGTAGAAAAGGCATTAACTGAAGCGCAAAAGTATGTTCAAAGTTTCAGTTATGATCGAGATAGCAGTTTGATTGAGCCAACACTGGAACTAAAAGCTCGGTTTGATGCAGGTGCCGTGAATCAGTTGCTGCGGGACAACGATCAGGCTATCTGGGATGCAAACCGGCCCGATACCCTTGTCTGGATCGCAGTAGAAAAAAATCGTAGAAGAACGATTGAAAAGGACAGCCCTGATTCTGATTGGGTGAATGCCTTGAAGTTCACCATGTCTGAACGATCATTACCCCTGACCTTTCCCCTCCTTGATTTTGAGGATGAGACCAGTATTTCAGCCGTCGATGTCTGGGGATTGTTTGCTGACCGATTGATACAAGCTTCCCGTCGATATGGTTCAGAGTCCGTATTGGCTGGACGACTGAGACAAACCGACAGCCGTTATAATGGTCGGCTGGTGCTGCTCTTTAAAGGCCATCGGGCCGATGCAGAAATCACGGATCTTTCATCGGAAGAACTGGCTGTGGCGGTTGCCAACCTTGTAGGAACCACTCTTTCAGAACACTATGGTGTTAAGTCCGGAATATCAGATGAACATCCGAAACTGATTGTTGAGAATATTCTGTCGACGGAAGATTACGCGGGTGTTGTTCAATACCTGAGCGATCTGACTGTGGTCAGGGATGTCACTGTCACACGAATCAGTGGTAATCGTATTGAACTGGAACTGAAAATTGATGGGACAGTGACACAACTTAAGGATTTCATCACTCTGGGACGCAAACTACGGTCCAGTGAAGAGCTCACTTCCGATCTGGCTTTGAACTATTTCTGGCAAGGAAACTAGAACTCGCATGACCAGACAGCAGCAATGGATGCTTGCAGGCATCGTACTTTTGAGTGTGATTCTGATCCACTTTATTGGCGCAGTGATGACCCCTTTTGCCATTAGTATGGTGCTGGCCTATCTTGGAGATCCGCTGGTTGACCGGCTTGAGCGGTTGAAAATGTCGAGAGGCCTGGCAGTTACCATTGTTTTTGGGGTGATCTTTTTCCTGATTACCATACTGTTGCTGGGATTGATCCCCGCCATATTCAATCAGCTAAAAGCTCTGATTCAACTGTTGCCGGTATTGGATCACTGGTTTCGGGATAATATTATTCCGCTGCTGGTTGAATATACCGATGTTGAACCTGAATGGTTTGATATCAGCCAGGTCCTGAAAAATATGGCCAGTGAGTGGCAGCGAGCTGGAGGCATAATTGCCAAGCTCGGGAAGTCAGTGACCAGTTCTGGCCTAGTGATAGTAGGTTTTATTGTTAACCTCTTTTTGATACCGGTGGTGGCTTTTTACCTGCTCAGGGATTGGGATATCATGATGGAGCATATTCGTCTGATGTTACCTATGAACCTTGAACCCATCGTTGTAGAGCTCGCCTCTGAGTGCGATGAAGTACTCGGTGCTTTTCTCAAAGGTCAGCTCATGGTGATGTTGGCTTTGGGTGTTATCTATGGGCTTGGGCTTTGGGTAGTCGGGCTGCAGTTTGCCTTATTGATTGGTTTGCTGGCAGGCCTGGTCAGCATTATCCCTTATATGGGATTTGTGGTGGGGTTTTCTACTGCCATACTGGTGGCCTTCTTCCAGTTTGACACTTATACCCCGCTGTTAATCGTGGTTGCTGTGTTCACTGTAGGGCAGGTGCTCGAGAGTTGGGTGTTAACGCCCTATCTAGTAGGTGATCGAATAGGATTACACCCGGTGGCGGTTATTTTTGCATTGATGGCGGGTGGCCAGATAATGGGGTTTGTCGGTATGCTTATTGCTCTGCCACTTGCCGCAATAATTATGGTACTCTTGCGTCACCTGCATCGAAATTACAAGGCGAGCCGCCTTTACCATGCTGGCAAGCCGGGGGAGTAAAGGGTGTACGAGACTTATGTGTGTTAATCACTTCAAGCTCGTTGCCTACTGTTGTCTATGAGTGTACCAGTGCAATTGCCGCTCAGCGTCCAGATAAGGGACGACGCAACTTTCGCTAACTACTTCAGTGGAGAGAATGCCGCTCTGACTAATATGCTGGATCTTGAAAAACAGGTTCCGGGTATTGAACAAGAGCAATTCATCTATCTGTACGGTGGCAACGGTGTAGGTTGCAGTCATTTGTTACAGGCCGCCTGCCATCAGGTAGACAGCCAGCACGGGCGCAGTATTTATCTGCCCATGCGGGAACTGGTGCATTATCCTTCCCAACTATTGGAGGGAATGGAGCGCTTACAGTTGGTCTGCATTGATGAAATAAATCAGATTGCCGGTATCCCTGAGTGGGAAGAGGCTATCTTTGATTTATTCAATCGTCTCAGAGAATCAAAAACCCGCTTGTTAGTGGCTGCTCAATGTCCTCCGAAAGCTTTGAATGTAGAGTTGCCTGACCTGGTATCCAGATTAAGTTGGGGACTGGTGTTTCAGGTGCAACCTTTGAATGATAAAGATAAGGTTGCTGCGCTTCAGTTAAGAGCGCATTTCCGAGGGTTGGATATTGGTGAGGATGTAGCGCGCTACATTATTTACCGCAGTAACCGGGATATGGGGCATTTATTTAAAATGCTGCAGAAGCTGGACAGTGCTTCTTTACGAGCTAAACGGAAGTTGACCATACCTTTTGTTAAACAGGTCATGAACTGGTAGCAAGAGACACTTTATGGCAAAACGACAGTCACTCTGGCGAAAAGTGTTCGCTGGAGTTGTTGCACTTGCCCTTATATGCAGTGTGCTTTCTGTAACGTTATTATCCGACTGGTTCAATCGCCAACTTATTCATGAAGTGGAACATAAGTCCGGTATTGAAATCCTTCCGGTTACTTCCAGTTACTCCTTTCTTACTGGTTATCTTTTTTTAACCGAGCCTGAATTAAGAATCACTCCTGGTCTTAGTCTAAAAGCTTCCTCGCTTTCAGCGAAAGTTCCTTGGTACGCAGTTATCAATCAGGAATTCAGATTATCCGAGATTGCTCTGGATTCACCAACGTTCGGAATTGATCTCTATATGCTCGGGCATAAGCCTGCTATGAAAAATCTGTATCAGTTTTTAAATCAGATTGGACGTTTTTCATTCAAAAATGGACTGTTGCAGGTTCGTGATGATAAACGTCGAGAGCAACCCGAAGTTTTTCAATTTCATTTCAGTCAGCTGCAATTCAATTTTTCCCCCGAACAGAAGCTATTAAAACTGGGTGCTGTAGGGCAAGACAGCGAGTGGGAGTTTAATGGACAGTTTTCATATCGTAATCATGCTCTCAGAGGAAGTGCTCTGGTCAGTCATTCACCTTTGTCTGATGTCCTATCGCAACAATTTATAACCTGTAAGCAATGTCAGCTTTCGGGGGAGTTTACCTCGACTCTTTCGATATCCTGGAATCTCGAGAACAGTTTGCAGTTGCAGGGCAGTGGGGTTGTTCAGAATTTTGAGTACAGCACTCCGGATGGAGTTGTTTTTGAAGCCAGTGATATTCAATTTGAACACTACGACTATGCAGAAGGCAGAGGGACGATTGAGCAGTTAGTGGTCAGTGATATCACTCACTTAGAAACAGACAGTAAAGGTAGCTATAAGAAACTGTTTCAGGGCAGTCTGTCCGATGTCATTAACACTATTGAATTTCATGAGAAAAGCAAAACGAACTAGATAGAACAGAGTGTGTCGAAAACCAATACTCGGTTTTTTTGATTATTGATTTTCAACGTTCAGCATGGGAAAGACAGTTATGACGGATTGTTGGCTTTACCCTGCCAGCGAGTAAACATCATTGCCGAAATAAACAGAGAAAAACTTCCTATGCTCATGATCCAGGCATTGATGGAACTGCGATCAAACCAGACGTACAGTACGCTGCTGGTAAAATAGAAGCAGAGAATAAAACAAAGCCAGGCAGAGGCTCTTGGTTGACGCTTTAGAAAACCATAAGCCGGAATCAGTAGCGGAAATATAGAAAATGCCAGAATCAGGGCTATAGAGTTCTCCGGTGGCTGAAGCCAGGTGACTTTGGCTATCTGAGCCAGTATCAAAATCAGGTACAGTGAAACACTGATTTTATAACTGATATTCGCTTTTCTTAGCAGTTCTTCTTTTTCAGTTCCGGACACGATTAGATAATCTCCAGTACAGATTCAGGTGGGCGACCCACTTTTGCAGCATCTTTAGTGACGACGATAGGGCGTTCAATGACCTTGGCGTATTGCACCATCAAACTGATCTGTTCGTCTTCGCTGAGCTCTTTGTTTTTGAAGTGATCTTTATATTCTTGCTCGCCTTTGCGCATAAGTTCTTCAGGTTTTTTGCCCAGTTTGGCGAGGATATCAGTCAGCGTTGCTACAGAAGGAGGTGTCTCGAGGTAGAGTACAACTTCCGGAGTAATGCCATGCTCTTCAAGCAAAGTCAGAGCCTGACGGGACTTGGAACAGCGAGGGTTATGGTAAATGGTGACCACGGATTGTTTCCTTCAACGCTCGATCGTTAATTCTCAAAATACTTCTGGTTATTCGGGCAAGCCTACATTTGAACGGATAGGTGTACAAGACAGGTTTACTGTGACTGTAAAGATTTTGTTATCCTGTAGCACAGGAATAATTGATGGACTCAGGGAAAGCTAATGTCAAAGTCGGTAATGACAGCAGGTCTTGCTGCAATCAGTCTGCAAGGGGTGAGAGACTATCTGAAAACAGTGTTTGAACTGTTTATGAAGTATCGCTGTATGGATAACGCAGCCGCACTGACCTACACCACACTCTTTGCCGTTGTCCCTATGATGACGGTGACCTACAGCGCTTTGTCCGCAATTCCATCTTTTCAAGGTGTTAGCGAAAGTATTCAGGGGTTTGTATTCAGTAATTTTGTTCCCTCAACCGGCGAACAGATTCAATCCTATCTGGGGAGTTTTTCCCAGCAAGCCAGAAAGTTGACTGGCGTAGGTATCGTTTTTCTAGTGGTAACTTCGTTTTTGATGCTTAGAACGATCGATCGATCGATTAATCAGATATGGCAGGTCGATCAGGTAAAAAGAGGCGTGTCCGGTTTTCTGCTTTATTGGGCGATACTGAGTCTGGGGCCCTTTATGATTGGTGCCGGTTTTATTTTGACCTCTTATCTGGCCTCTTTGAAACTGATCTCTGATACCACGGCTTATCTTGGGGTTGATCAGTGGTTGTTAAGACTGATGCCTGTGTTCTTGAGTTCTTTGATTTTTACTCTGCTTTATACTGCCGTGCCTAATAGAAAAGTGCCTTTTAAG
The DNA here is from genome assembly GCA_004762125.1 of Oceanospirillales bacterium. Taxonomy (GTDB): domain Bacteria; phylum Pseudomonadota; class Gammaproteobacteria; order Pseudomonadales; family Endozoicomonadaceae; genus Endozoicomonas_A. The sequence continues at coordinate 259,151 of SIHQ01000002.1, forward strand.
CATGCCATATTCGGTGCCGTGATCGTTGCAGTTCTGATTGAGTTAGCCAAAGGCGGTTTTGCTTTATTCATTACACTGTCTCCTTCCTATCAGCTGATTTACGGCGCTTTTGCTGCAGTGCCATTATTCCTTCTCTGGATTTATCTCAGTTGGGTTCTTGTGTTGTTTGGGGCTGCTTTGGTTAGAGCCAGAGCAATCAATCAGACGCCCGGTGAAGAACGCTTGCCAGAGGTATTGGGTGTATTGGCTGTTTTGAGTGCATTTCAAACCTCTTTTCTTGAGGGTAAGGCTCTCAAGTTGGCTGATCTTCATCGGCTGGGCTGGAAATTGTCACTGAAGGATTGGGAGCTCTATACGGAGAATTTATTGGAGGCAGGACTGATCGCAAGAAACGATAGAGCCAGCCTTATCCTTGCCAGAGATCTCGGAACCATCAACCTCAACGAGCTTTGTCAGCAATTGCGTTGCCATCTTCCTGAGACTGGAGAATTACAGTCGGAGGGAATGAGGAATCAACCGGAATGGTTTCAGCAGGCCATTGAGCGGTTTAATGAAGTGAACCGCCAAAAGTCCACAGTGCTGGATGTTCCTTTGTCAGAATTACTTACTTCGAAGAGTTGCTGATTTTTTGTTCAGGGCTGCTCTTGCATGGCCGAAATTAACAGCAGAACACTCTTTTTAATGAGACAGCTACTCTTATGGATGGATCAAGATTACCGCCAAGTACTCCACCGTCTTCACCGACACCAGAAAGTAAAGGTTGGTTTGATAAGGTCAAGGCTAAAGCTACCGAGGCCTTATTTGGTGGGTCGAGCAGATCCGTTAAGAAGGCAAATGTAAGTCCCCAGTTGAAGCGAAGAGCTGATACTCAAGTAACACCAGAAAAAAGAACCTTGAGTGAATATGAAATAGAGGCTGGAAAGCAGGAGGTGATTCTCAATGAGCATAATGATGAGCTTATTGAAGATAAAGATGGAGATAAGGAGCTTCTTAAGCGACTTCAGGAGTTAAGATTAAAAGTCTTTCGTGTAGTAAAACCCTATAGAGAGCAACTCAAGTGGCTGGAAGAAAAATCTGGTTTTGATAAGGCTGAATTGACTCAATTACGTCAGACTTTCAAAGATGGGCCGGAAAGGTCAGCTAATGCGTTACAAAAGGCTGAGACTCAGCTGCAGAACAAAATCAAGCGGCAACAGGCTGTGGACTTGCCAGTAGTGGAGAGTAGTGCCAAACAAGTGGTGGCAGAATTTAAGTTAAGTCTTGAGAAATTCAAAAACGGGTATTTCTCAAAAACCTTAAAAGGTATTCCAGAAAAGAAAACAGTAGAATCTAGACCTGTCGAGTCCAAAGTTGTTAGCTCGTCCAAAAAGAGTGCTGAGGTCAAAACCTCTGCAGAGTTTAAGAATAAGCTGCTTCGCTATAAAGAGGCCGTTGGTATTCTGGCAGAAGGATTGGCCAAAAGTGGAAACAGTGAGCATCTGCTTACAGAGCTGATTCGGGTAAGTGAAAAAGTTCAGGTAGAGGCTGCCGGCTTACTCAACAGTTACACAACGCTGACAGATTCTGATGCGAAGTTCTTTACTCAAACCTTGGGATTTATCGCTGACTACGGAGAGCAGTTGAAAGGGCTGAAGTCACAGCAAAATGAGAAAGGTCAGAAGCTTGATGTTAGTGCTATTGCTGATTTTATTAAACCTTCGGCCTCTGAACTCCAGAAAACGATTGGAGCACTGTTGGAATGGAAACCAGGAAAAAAGATGGCTGCTCCACTAGCCGTGACTCCAATGGGGGTACTAAAATCTGCGGCAAAACCTGTAGCAGTTCCGACTCAAGCCGCAAATAGTTTTCTTAAATTATCTTCTTTGAAGTCTCCAGAATTACGACATCATTTAGAAAATTATCAAAAGGCAGCAACTAAAAAAGACAAAACAATAGCCCGTGAGAAACTGGCTCAATACGTCGTTGAACAGAAACAGCTGTACAGTCGCTTGCAACCGCTATTGTCAGCAGCAGCCAGTAAATCTTCTGTCATGAGCAGTGAGCCCCTGTTGTCAGTGGGATTCTGTCAGAACTGGTTATCGAAATTGGACTCTGATGCATCACTAATAGGCAGTCAGGAAGAGAGTAAAGAGTTTCTTGGGGCTATAGTAAGAGCCGATGAAGCTATCACTGAGCTTGAACGATTTGACCAGTCGATCTCGTCAGACTTGAGCCAGCTTCTGACAAGGTCTCTTCCAGATCCTGCTACTGAATTTGATCACCTTCAGAACCTATTGGTCAGAAGTATACTGCATGAATCATCGGGAAAATTAACTGATAAAAATTTGCAAAAACTTGAACAGTTGCATGCTTTCCATGGGCAGTTCATAGAGCAGCGTGTCACAGGAGGTAATGTTGCAGCCACTTTCAAGGCTTATTTGGATGTGGTTGCTGATGTCTTCGCAACAACAGAATCAGTTAAAGCGTTGGCCCAGCAAGCAAGAACCCTGGAAGAATTGAGGGCGCTGGGGACCGCTATTCAGGATTGGCAATCGGAAGGCGTTAACGAGTTGCAGTGGGCCTGTGAACATCTCAAAGTGATAAGTAAGGATCTGTCCTTGCCTGCTGTGTTTACTGGTTTGGAAAACATTGGAGAGATAAAGAGTCATTTTGCTGGTGTTGTAAACGAAAATGGCAAAGTGCAAGCGGAAGAGCGTCTTGCCGTTTTTAATCAAAGGCTGGAAGAGGGCGTTAAGCGCTATGCCACTAACCGTATAAAAAATCAGAGTTTGAGTGAGATGTTCAAATCTCATAAGAAATTTGCTGAAAGCCTTCAGGCAGAACTAAATAGAGAGCTTGGTGGTGTCGCTGAAATTGAGATTGAGTCGACAGAAAGTGGCGTTAAAATAATCGTGCATTCGAATCTCAAAACATCTGAGGATGCAGTTAGTCGCGCAGGTCAGTTGGTTAATAGGGCGGATGCATTAGCGGAAGCCCTAATTAAAGAAATTCAGAGTGAGCCTCCGCAGGATTTATTGAAGCTGGATGAAGGCAGTGCTCAATATAGTTGGAGTCCCCATCCGGAAGATATGCTGAAAGAAGGCGCTGCACACTTCGTCAACCGATATGAATCGTTTCAAAAAGGGTTGAGTGAGGTTAAACAAAACTCACCTCATATCCGCAGGACTCGTTTTGCCAGAGGTAGGGTAGATCAAGCTGCAGTTGGCCTGAAAAATGAGGTTGAGTCATATACCCCGTCGAGAAAAAGACCGTACACTTTGCCTGATGGACTGTCTGATATCGGTCAGTTGCCTCTCAATAAAATAACTGGCCATGTTAAAGAAACGGGAAAAAGTATGACTGTCTCTTTAATGGCAGGAGATTTGTCTGTTAGTCAGGCAGAAAAACTGCTTCCTGCTTTGTTAGTAGTAGGGGAGCATGCCAGCGGTCGAATGTTGGAATCAGAAAAAGTTCTGAAAAGTGAAAAAAAGCTTACTGTTTCTGGGCCTGCAGCAGATGAGCTGAATAAATTCAGAAAGAAGCTTCGGCCAAAGTGGGTTTTTAAATTGTTTCGTAGTAAGCGGTTAAAGGCTTTAGAGGCGACTGACAGATTGCTATCTGTTTGTGTGCGATGTGAAAAGTCTCCTGGCATGACTTCAGCTCTGTTGTACGACATTAGTTTCGACATGCAAACTAAATGGCAGAGCTACCCAGAATTAAGAGGAGCACTCTCCATGTACTGCGATCAATTCGATAATTCATTTGTTTCAAAACCAATAGAGCTCCCTTCGGAATTCGTTCCACAGCCAGCTAGATTGCCTTCGACGCGCGCTTCGAGAGGCTAGTGGGCGTTGATCAGGTAAGATATTTGCCTGATCATCTCAATAGGCAATGAGGTTATTCTTTGATGGTTTCCATAGGTACACCGGGTTCAGGCACAGCAACAAGAGTATTGTTGTTGGGTTCTGGCGAATTGGGTAAAGAGTTAGTGATAGAGTTGCAAAGACTGGGAGTAGAGGTGATAGCCGTGGATCGCTATGCCAATGCCCCCGCTATGCAGGTCGCTCATCGAAGCCATGTGATCGACATGCTTGATGCCGAGCAATTACGACAGCTCATCGTGAGTGAAAATCCTGACTATATTATTCCTGAGATTGAAGCCATTGCTACTGATGTGTTGGTCGAGATTGAGCAAGAAACTGAAATTACTGTGGTTCCTTGCGCAAGAGCCACTCGATTGACCATGGACCGAGAAGGCATTCGCAAGCTGGCTGCTGATGAACTGAACTTGCCAACATCTCCTTTTCGTTTTGCGGAATCTGAAGAAGAGTTGCTGGCTGCGACGTCAGTCACCGGTTTTCCTTGTGTCGTGAAACCTGTGATGAGTTCTTCCGGTAAAGGACAGAGCGTGATGACGTCGGCGAGTGATATTGTCAGCTCATGGCAGTATGCCGTAGAAGGTGGTCGTGCTGGTAAGACACGTGTGATCGTTGAAGGTTTTGTCGACTTTGATTATGAAATAACACTACTCACTTGTCGTACAAGGCAGGGAACTCTTTTTTGTAAACCTATTGGGCATCGTCAGGAAGGGGGTGATTATGTGGAATCCTGGCAGCCACAGAAAATGACTGACGCTGCACTTGCTGAAGCTCAACGGGTATCGAAAGCTATTACTGATGCACTGGGTGGCTTTGGTGTTTTTGGTGTTGAGCTGTTTGTAAAAGGTGATCAGGTTCTGTTCAATGAAGTGTCCCCACGTCCCCACGACACTGGCATGGTTACTCTAATATCCCAGAATCTGAGTGAGTTTGCTCTCCATGCACGAGCTGTTCTGGGGCTGCCCATTGCGAATATCAGACAGTTTGGTGCAGCGGCATCAGCAGTTATTAAACCGGAAGGGCAATCCACTCGTATGAATTATCATGGGCTCGATAACGCCGTTGCTGAGCTGGATACCGATATCAGGCTGTTTGGTAAGCCAGAAATTGATGGGCAAAGAAGGCTTGGTGTTGGTCTGGCGTTGGATGAAACGACTGAATTGGCCAGAGAAAAGGCTCAGCGAGTTGCTGCAAGTGTAGAAGTAACATTCTAACAGTTGTGTGGGGAGTGATTTATAATCACTCCCCTGTATAAAATATAATCTGCTTGTTGCTGGTGAATTCTGATGAAACTGTCCTTGTATAAAACAGTCCTGCTGGTGGCCTTCTCTGCTTTTTTCTTGTCGGGTTGCAGTAAACCTGAGTTTATTGATAGCAAAGGTAAAGCGGTGAGTCTCAATGATGGTACTGGTCGCTGGACAGCATTGAATATCTGGGCAGATTGGTGTGATCCGTGTCGGGACGAGATTCCTGAACTCAATGCTTTGGATAAAGAAGGTAAAATTCGAATCATTGGCTATGACTTTGATGGTAGTCAGGATCAGGAATTGAGTAATAAAATATCTCGAATGAATATCGATTTTAAAGTGATTACCGACTCACCGTTGGCCACTCTTGAGATTAAGTCACCGAAAGCTCTGCCAGCCACATTACTGCTAAATCCGGATGGAATACTGGTAGATACGTTACTAGGGCCTCAGGATAGAGCTTCAATCAGTAGTAAGATCCAGGAACTGCAAGTCAAGGAAGGTTGATGATGGCAGGTCAATGTCGAAGAGCTTTGGTAACCGGTCGAGTTCAAGGTGTCTGGTTTCGAGGTTCCACTCAGCAGCAAGCAAGAAAACTCGGAGTTACGGGTTGGGCAAGAAACTTGCCTGATGGCAGGGTAGAAGTGCTTATGTGTGGAGAAGCTTCTTCACTGGATAGTCTGCAGCAATGGCTGAGAAAAGGACCACCTCTTGCCAAAGTGAGCGATATTCAAATCAGTGAAGAGCCGGAACAGAATTTCAGAGAGTTCACAACAGGCTGACAATTTGTTCTCTACTCATTACGCCAGTTTTTGTCCCAGTTTTTATACACTCTTTCCGGGTACCAGGTTTTTCCAAGGCTGCCATTGTAACGAGCCAGTGCGCGGGTCATATTACCGTTTTCTTTTTCCAGATAGTAACTGAGGATAGTGCTGCCGTATCTCAGGTTGGTCGCAATATCAGTCAGGTTATCTTCAGGGCGGCCAATGACACTTTTCCAAAACGGCATAACCTGCATCAGACCCTGGGCGCCAGCTGATGATATAGCGAAACGATTGAAGGATGATTCTGTCTGAATCAAAGCCAGCACCAGCTCCGGTGACAGGTCTGCCATGTTGGCTTCGCGATGAATCAGTCGCAATAATCTAAGACGTCTCTCTCGTTCAGGAACAAAAGACTTCAACCGCTCTGCCATATCGACCATCCAAACTTCTGCGGTGAAACGGTCAATGAAGCTGTCCAGATTAGTAGACTCTGTCAGATGTTCTTTCAGTGCGAGATCAATCTGTTTTGGTTGAGCATGAGCTGGACTGCAAACCAGCAGAGCAGGCAGGACTACTCCTGTGAAGAAGCAGCCTGCCAAAACTCTGTTGAGTTCATCTGAGATAAAATCAGGCCAGACGCTCTTTAATAAGGCTAACAATCTCATTGAGAGCAACATCTTCCTTGTCAGAAGCTTTACGATATTTATATTCCACCTGGTCTTCTTTCAGGCCGCGGTCACTCAGAGTGATTCGGTGCGGAATACCAATCAATTCCATATCTGCGAACTTAATGCCGGGGCTGGCTTTGCGATCATCCAGTAGAACGTCGTAGCCAGCATCGGTCAGCTCCTTATAGAGATTTTCGGCGGCTTCGCGAACGGCTTCAGATTTTTCAATCTTAAGGCCAACGATGGCGATCTGGAAAGGTGCAATGTTTTCTGGCCAGATGATGCCACGGTCATCGTGGTTTTGCTCGATAGCAGCGGCTACGACACGGGACACGCCAAGACCATAGCAACCCATGAACATGGTAACGGCCTTACCGTTCTCATTCAGAACCTTGGCGCCCAGTGCTTCAGAGTAGGTAGTGCCAAGCTGGAAGATGTGACCTACTTCAATACCGCGTTTGATCTCCAGTGTGCCTTTACCGCATGGGCTTAAGTCACCTTCAACAATATTACGCAGATCTTCAGCACGGTCAAAACGGGCATCACGATCCCAGTTCAGACCGAAGAAGTGCTTGTCGTCGATGTTGGCGCCAGCACCAAAGTCGGACATGACAGCAACAGTGTGATCAACAATCAGAGGAATCTTGATATCAACAGGGCCTAGAGAACCAGGTCCGGCACCCATGATGTCGCGAATTTCTTCTTCGGTAGCCATGCGCAAAGGTGCGGCCACGTCTGGCAGTTTCTCTGCCTTGATTTCGTTCAGCTCATGATCGCCACGAACGATCAGGGCAACAAAGTTGGCTTCAGCCTCTTCGTCAGCAGCAACGATCAGCGTTTTAACGGTTTTTTCGATAGCCAGATCAAAGCCTTCAACCAGTGCAGCAATGGTTTTGGTGTTAGGCGTATCAATCAGACGTTTTTCTTCAGTGGCTTCGGCACGAGGCTGAATGGGTGCTACGGCTTCTGCCTTTTCAATGTTGGCGGCATACTTGCTTTCAGTACTGAAGGCAATATCATCTTCACCGGATTCAGCCAGTACGTGAATTTCGTGGGAAGCGTTACCACCGATGGAACCGGTATCGGCTTCTACTGCACGGAAGTTCAGACCCAGTCGGTTGAAAATACGGAAATAGGTGTCGTGCATGTTCTGATATTCGGTGGCGAGACATTCCTGAGTGGCATGGAAAGAATAAGCATCTTTCATCAGGAACTCACGACCGCGCATCAGACCAAAGCGTGGACGAATCTCATCACGGAATTTGGTTTGAATCTGATACATGTTCAGGGGTAGCTGCTTGTAGCTGCTGACTTCACTGCGCATCAGGTCGGTGATGACCTCTTCATGGGTTGGACCAATAACGAAGTCGCGCTGGTTGCGATCCTTGATACGAAGCAGTTCGGGGCCATACTGTTCCCAGCGACCTGATTCCTGCCAGAGTTCAGCTGGCTGCACTGAAGGCATCAGAACTTCCAGAGCTTCGGAACGGTTCATCTCTTCGCGGACAATGTTTTCCACTTTCTTGAGAACACGTAGTCCCATGGGCATCCAAGTGTAAAGACCAGAAGCCAGTTTACGGATCATGCCGGCACGCAGCATCAGCTGGTGACTGATAACTACGGCATCGGAAGGTGTTTCCTTGAGCGTTGAGATCAAGGATCTGCTTGTACGCATGTGCTATATAACCTGATTTTCAGTAAACGAAAAAAAGCATATTTTATCACTCATGCTTGATACCTGCTATCAGCAGCTGGCAATGGTGTATTGGAATGGCGCTGGAAGTAATGTGGAGTTGGAATGCGGAGTTGGATATAGTGCCGTGCTAAAAGGTTTCTACAGTATTAGGTCTGGAGTGTTTATGAGTGGTTTCGAACTGGATTATCGACTGGAAGCGGATTGCTTTCATCTAGGAGACCTTCCTCTCTGTCGTGTGCTTCTGATGAACGACAGCCAATACCCATGGTTCATTCTGGTGCCGAAAGTGGCAGGTGTCAGTGAAGCGTTTCATCTTGATGAAGAGCAACAGTTACAGCTGGCTTGTGAATCTTCTATTGTATCCGGTACGCTGAGTGATCTGTTTGAAGCGGATAAAATGAATGTAGCGGCACTGGGCAATGTTGTCAGTCAGCTGCACATTCATCATATTGTTCGTTATGAGAACGATATCGCCTGGCCGAACCCTGTCTGGGGTCAGAAACCAGTACAGCCCTATGATGAGGAACAAGTGAAGGAGATTCGTAAGAAGTTACAGTCTCTATTTGACTGTTTTGATTGATGGAATGTAACAGTATGCATTACGTGATCGGATTCAGGAGCTATTGTCATGCGTGATGAGTTGATTGAACTTCAAACACAGGTGGCCTATCAAGAAGATACGATTAGCCAGTTGAATGATGTAGTGACACGTCAGCAGAAGGACATTGATGGGCTTACGCGAGCGGTAGAACAGTTGAAGCAGCAGATGGTGGCCATAACTGATGCTCCTCAGGGTGAGCAGATAGAAGAAACGCCGCCTCCGCATTATTAATAGTAGCTAGTAGTAGCAATAAAAAAAACGAGGCAGATTTTTTAACCTGCCTCGTTTTTTTAACCGTTCCCAAGGTTACCGGCCGCGTGCGGCAGCGATAACATCTTCTGCCTGCAGACCTTTATCCTTGTCGACAACGACAAACTCTACACGTTGTCCTTCAGATAGCGTTCTATGGCCTTCGCCACGAATAGCTCGATAGTGAACGAATACATCATCGCCACTGTCGCGAGTAATAAAGCCAAAGCCTTTTGATACGTTGAACCACTTAACGGTGCCTGTTTCCCGGCCGGAGTCAGAGTAAGTCTCAGAGTAGCTGTGGTCACTGTCGCTATCGTTGTTGTTGGCGCTGCCTGGGCGGCTGGCGGAGTGAAGAAGAGAACCGACAATAAGCAATACAGCTGACAGCTGGTTCAGGTCGATGCCTATTTCAAGCTGTTGTCCAAAGACAATGACAATGCTGATTGCTGGTGCAACTAGCAGAGCAATGCTGCCTAATGCTTGTAGGTATATTTTATTGCAATCGCAAAGGGTCAGGTAGCTTCCGAGTACCAGATTCACCAGAGCAGCTGTCAGCAATAGCATGCTGTGCGCTGAAATGGCGACGGCTTCACCAGTAAAGATGCTCAGAATAGAGCCTTCAACAGCCAGAACGGCCAGTGACAGAAGCCCTGCCAGTGAGTGAAGTAGTTTAAGATGTTTCAAGTACAGTGTCCTTTTGGTTGTTATCATTTAGTGAAAAACAGGCTGGCAGGCCGAAGAAAAAATACCGACCATCCTCGCACAGAACATCAGAAAATCATTGTACCCATGTACCAATAAAACAAACGGCACAACTGAATAAATAAAACTCTCAGCTGTGTGACAGGTTATTAGGTCCAATGTTCCCCATACAGTTAAATTCAATACTGTATAACCGCTAATGTAACTCTATACCGTCAGTATCTCAAATCCTATCTATGCCTTGAAAACAAAGGGCTGGAGCAAATGCATTAATTGCTTAAAAAATGCTCGCATAGAAAAAATACACTTGTTATAGTGATTTCAGATGTTTCAAAAGCCTGTTTTTTCAGGTTCTGTGAGGTCAGGGATGTAGATGTTCGGTTGTATCCGGGCTCGCCTCCTGTGAAGCATTAAATCAGCCTGGTGTAGTGGCAGATCGCATCCGCAGTTGCGGAAGTAAATACTACAGGGATAACCATCAGGAGCGTCAGCATGGCAGCTAAAAAAGCAGCAGCTATCAAGGATAAGTACAGCAAAACCCAGATCGTTTCGGAAATCTCCGAAAACACAGGGCTTACCCGAAAAGAAGTAGGGGCTGTAATGGATGAACTCAGCGAATTGGTTGAGCGTCACCTCAAAAAGCGGGGCTGTGGTGAGTTTACACTGCCCGGCCTGCTAAAAATTGTTACGCGTAAGAAACCTGCAACCAAGGCGAGAAAAGGGGTTCCGAACCCATTCAAACCTGGTGAGGTTATGGATGTGCCAGCCAAACCGGCGAGTACTCAAGTAAAAGTCAGGCCGTTAAAAAAACTGAAAGAATTCGCAACTACCTGATTTTCGATACGCTGTACAACCCCTATAAAAGAGAGGCTTTTTAGCCTCTCTTTTTTCGTTTTAGACTTAGAGCGGTCTGTGATCTTAATATTAACCCTTATTTTATTTAATTCCTAAGCATATGATTTGTAAGTAAAAAGAAAATTTTTCATAGTTAATAGCTTTATTTTTTTTTCGGAAACTACGCATTAAGATGCGGCTTAACGCATAGAGGGGTGATGCCAAATCGGGGTTTGGTGTCGTGTGAATCGTGCTTATTTACTCGATGTCTCGTGCAAATAGCACTGACATGGTTGGACGTAATAACCCAACATGAAGTGGCACTATTTTGGAGTAGTATAAGAATGAAATTTTTTGCCAAGAGCGCACTTTGCGCAGCGATCGCCACTAGCGTTTTTGCTGCTTCAGCACAAGCTGATATATCTTCTTTTGATCCCAGCCTGAAAGCTACTTACAAAAATTATTACTGGAAGCAAAAAGATCAGGAAGGTTACTACCGTGATTCTCTGGTTCAGGCTTTGGTTCTGGATCTGGACTCTGGCTATTACAACGATATGATTGGTGTTGTTGTGACTGCTGGCGTAGCGAACCCTTTGGATGTTAAAAAGCGTCGTTATATTTCTAATCTGCCTGTAGGTGAAGACGGAGAGGCGAACAGTTTCGCTGGCCTTCAGCAGGCTTATGTTAAAACCAAATTTGCGGTATCAGGTGCAGAGTTCAAACTCGATCATGGTGCTAGAAAACGTAGTACAGAGCTCTATGGTAACTCAGGTTCTCGAATTTTGGTTGCTAGCTCTTACGGTACTGACTTTTCTGTAGATTATTCCGGTCTTAACCTGTACGCCTCCAAAATTACTGCTGCTAGCAGTCGTAATTCGTCTGCTTTCAAGCGTGACCTGACTAACGGGAGCAGTGTAGATCCTCAGAAAATAGGCAGCGTTCAAATTATCGGTGGTAATTACACTGTTGCAGGTGTTGATCTGACGGTTGAGCACCTGGTTGTTAAAGACACACTGAAGAAAAACTTCTTCAAAGCTGCTTATACTTTTGATTTGAAAAACGGCATGAACTTAGCTACCGACGTTCGTTACGGTACTGCTAAAAAAGGTGGAAGTCTGCTGGGTGCCGATAATAACAACAAAACCAAAAATGATAAGTCTGATGATTTCTTTGAGGTTACTGACAAGTATGAGTCTTCGTTCGTTAACCTAAACGCTACTCTGAATCTTGATAACAGCTATGTTGGAGCTGGCTTCAATAAAGTAAGCAAGGGTAATTGGAACGACTTCGTAGGTAGTGTGGGTAATGCTGGTTCCTTCCCGTCTACTCTGTCTCAGTGGTATGACCATAATCTGGAAGGCTCTAAGGGTTACTTACTGACTGCTGGCCATAATTTTGCTGATCAAGGTCTGGCTGGTCTGAGTGTTGATCTGACCTATGCTCTTAGCAATGGTGCTAAGGGTTATAAAGATCAGGAAATCAAAGAATTTGTTAGCTACGTTTCCTATCAGTTTGATGGTCAGATGAAAGGGCTTTCTCTGGCTTGGTTGCATGCTAGTGGTGATGACAAAAGAACAACGGATGCAGGTGTTAAAACTGACGAATTTGACCGCACCAATCGCTTCTACCTGAAGTATACAAAAGCTATCTTTTAATTTTTTGACAAAGACTAATTAAAAAAGAAAACCCGGAATTGTCCGGGTTTTTTATAGCTGCATAACGTTGATATGCAGATCAGTTTTTTTATCAGTGCTTTTATCAGTACTTGGTCAGTTACTTATTATTATCACGATCCAATTTCACCCACTGAGTTTTTTCCGCTCCAGCTATTGATGCTTTGATCACAACAGAGCTGATACCACCGACAAAATTAAAGTCAGCACGACCGTTATTGTCGGTCATTTTTTCTGACTTAAGCGTGCCTCCATTTGTCAGCATCTGGATGTTGGCACCATCAACAGGCTGTCCGTCCATGTAAACACGGGCAGTAACGCCATTGAAGTCATTGGTTGTTGTGTACAAACTCATACTTCCGGCGTGAGCACTGGCAGCAGCAAATGCTGATAGAGCGATAGCAGAAAAAAAGTTCTTGAAATTTTTCATGAAAATCTCCTCGTTATACAGATGCATAACAGATTTAAGGTGTTTTGCTGGGTAAGTTTCAGTAAATGGTTTATCTGGGCTGATCTGGAAAATCAGAGTTTTCCAAAATTGCTTTAGATCAAAAAAACCACAACAATTTTCAGATTAATTGCTCAGAGAGAATCTGCTTGAAAATGGGGGGGTGATTAATGATGAGTGGTGATAAGAATGGGCTGACAGGCTTAAGTTTGAAGGCGTCTGGTAAATGGTGTTTTATAAAGTAATAGTTGGGAAATCAAAATTAATGTCAATAAATCACCATCAGCTTACCGAATGCATACATAAAATAACTAACTATTAGGACATGGGTACCTATTGCATTTCGGTTGATACTGTATAAGAATCGATTCACGTGATAGGGATGGCAAGGCTGAATTGGGGTTGGGCATTGCAAAGTAGTTGTTAATAGCAACGTATCCCGCACGAAAGTTACCGATATGACTGTAAAGCTTTTTTAAAGCGCTCTTAAAGAAAGAGCCAGCGTATCAAAACACAATACTGGAGTAGGTTCACATCATGAAATTATTTGTAAAAAGCGCTCTGTGCGTAGCTGTTGCTTTCGCTGCTAATGCTTCTGCTGCTATCCAGCCTCTGGCTGCTGATCAGTTCTCCGTCGGCGGTGAAGTTACTGCTGGTGGTTCTTACGAATCTGAAAAAGGCACTATTAACACTGGTGCTACTGAATTCACGCTGCAAAATTCTTATAAGAATGGCGGGATCGTTGGTTACGTAGAAGTTGACCTGAAAGCAAAATGGGGACAAGAATTTGACACTGAAAAAGTAAATGGCCAAGACGTAGCTATTGCTAAAGGTTTAGATCGTGACATCGTTTCTGACCTGGACAAAGCCTGGATCGGTTATGACTTCGGTGTTGGTACACTGTCTTACGGTGTTGAAAACGACACTGCTCTGGACAAAGTTGACGGTAAAGGCGACTTGTCTATTGAGTTTGGTAAGAACGCTCCAGATGCCGACGATAAGTTTAATGTAGTTAAGTTTGAAGGTTCTACTCAGGGCGTTGTATATGGCATCTCCTACTTTGAAGCCGAAGATCTGAAAGATACAGCAACAGAAGTGAAGCGTAACGACCGTGGCTACAACGGTTATGTTGGTTATGAAGCTGGTGTTGTAAACGTATACGTTGGTCACGAGAAGCAACGTAACGATTTCAAGACTACTACTGTTACCGGTAATGCTGATCTGGGTGTTGCAAAAGTAGGTGTTAACTACTGGACATCTAAGAAGGACAACAAGTCTGAAACTAAAACTGTTAAAGGTTACTATGTTTCCGCTGCCAAGTCCTTCGGCGAGCTGACCGTTGCTGCTGGTTATGGCGACCCAAGCAACAAAGCTAAAAATGATAAGTTCTTCAACGTTGGTGCTGAGTACGCTCTGAGCGCTAACACTTACGTTAAGGCTGACTTCAAGTTCGGTAAAGAAACTGTTGATACCGACAAGAAGCGTCAAGACGTTTACCTGAAGGCTGGCTACACCTTCTAAGACTGAATTGTCAGGCTTGACCTGATATTCACTCAAGCCGGATAACTGAAAGGTTATCCGGTTTTTTTGTGCCTGTATAAAATGTATGAGCACAAAAAAGCCCCTGCAAATGCAGAGGCTTTATAGAGTTAACGGACTCTAAATGGTATTTAGAATACAGACACTTTGTATTGAACGATTACGCGAGTGTCGGTATCGGTAGTAGTGTCGCCACCGTCAGGATTGGTCTTAGCTTTTGCATATCTCAGGCGTGCGGATAGTCCTTCAAGTTGAGGGATTGCATACGTGGTATCAAAGTTAAGCTCGTTTCTGTCACCAGCGACGTAACTACTAGTTTCTTCGTAATCACCTTTTCTGTATTTAACGGTAGCAACCAGACCTGGAACCATTTCAGCGAAGTCGTAGGAAGCGTTCACGCCCCAAGTCTTCTCGCCATTGTTATCGAAGTCTTTTAGCTGAACTGCATTGTAACCGAAGTGACCTGTGTCATCTTCGCCACCCCAGGCATCATCATAAGATCCGATGTCTGTTTTCTTAACCTTGGTGTACATCAAGGATACGCTAGCAGCTCCAAAGCCTGCTGTGGCTTTCAGGCCATAAGCGCTTTGCTTGTTATCCTTGTCATCAACTTTGCTTGCGCCAATACGCTGGTTCTGGCCATAATTCGCTGCAAAATCCAGAGCTACACCTTCAGCTTCTGTGGAGAAGCTAGCAGCTACAAGATAGCGTTTAGCGTGCTCAGATTGAGTTGCGTAATCAGCGGCAAGGGTCATGCCGTTACCAAAGTCGTAGGCAGCACCTACGCTTTTAACTGCTTCGCTTTTAAGTTCGCCGTCTTTTGTTACTTCCAAATCGTGGAAGCCGGATTCTGTCTTGCTGCTGCCTTTCTTGGCCCAAACTGCGTGAGCAGACAGTCCTTCATAGGATACGTCACCATAGAAAGCTTCAGACAAACTTGGCAGCACACGGCTGTCAGAGTCGTTTACCAGAGGCAGGTTCAGGAACATACGGCCATACTTCAGTACACCCATGTCAGCCAGATTGAACTTGATGGCATAAGCATTTTTGCCGTAGCTCTTCGCATCGCCCTTGCTGTCAACATATAGAAGGCCTGGGTTGGCAGGAGAGGTTACGCCATTTTTGGTAATAAGGTCGCTGTTAGAAGCGCCCAGCTTCAAAGAGTAGTATGCGCCTAGGTCAACACCAACGATGTTTTCGAAGTAACCTGAAGAGTAATCTACACGGATACCTTGAGCCCACTGATCGTTAGACAGTTTGGTTGCGGTCTCGGAAGTGGTGTGCTTGTAGTAATTACGCAGCTCAATATTCATGCTGGAATCGTCTACAAAAGAGTTGGCTTGTGCCGAAGTGGCGAGCAGAATTGCAGCGCTCAGGGCACTGAGTTGTGCGATTTTCATTTTAGTTCAGCTCCTTGCTGATAGGTGTGTTTTCTGCCCCCGACTTCAGCGTCCATACAATACAGTACAAAAGAAACGTACTGCGAAGTCTCCCCATGGGGCACTAATAATACTTATACAAACAGAAGGGGGATGCAAGCGAGAAGAGGAAGGAGTGGGAAAAAACTTAAGATGTGAATATGTTGAGGATGGATTTAAGATTGAATTTAAGAGTGGCGTCCTTGCCTAAGATTCCTTGTTATTCGTCAGCGAATCGTTATCAGAATACGCTGATTGTGTAGTCCACGATGAACCTGAGGTCAGTGGTTTTATCGTAAGCAAAGTCTTTCTTATCTTGATTGTTCATCTTGCTTAGTTCTTTATCGCCTTCATGCTGTGCGTATTGCAGGGAAACATTCAGACCTTCCAGCTCTTTCTGTTGGAATGCATAGGAAACAGCAAGGTTGTGCTCACTTTCCTTGTACTTTCCATCAGTGTTGCTGGCTTTGATATCGGAACCTTTGGTGTAGGTGTAGCTGGCATTCAGGCCTGGAGCTCCGATTTTCTCGAAGTTATAGCCAAGTGATGCCTGAAGAACCTTCTCACCGTTGTAGTTGAAGTCCGAAACCTGACGCTTTGTGGCGTAGCCGATATCGTTAAAATCACGACCTGAATCTGTAGCCAGGTTGTAATCGAAGATACCAAGACCGCTTTCTTTCTGAGCTTCAACCTTGCTGAAAGAAAGGCCTGCAGTGAACATATCATGGGTAAGCGTGGCATTCAGGACATACATCTTGGCGTCTTTATCAAAGCCGCTACCGTCTATGCTGGACCAAGCGTCGCCATTTTCTTGAGCTTTGTAAAAATCACCTTCGAGGAAGAGAGCGGTGTCTTCATCGATTGGGAAGGTGTAGTTCAGATTGGCATGATAGATCTTCAAGTAGTCCTTGCTTGCTGCGTAATCCAGTCCGGCGCCCACACCTGATTCGTGCAGATAGCTACCACCAGCGGTGTAGATGCTATCAATTTTGGTGCTTTCTTTGTGTCTACCGTCTTTACCAGGTTTGTTGCTGGTGAACTCTTCCATCTTGTCACCGTTATGAACAGAAACCTTGTTGGTCCATGCAGCATAAACGTCAACGTCACCCAACTTGGCGTCAGCTGTTGCACCCTGGAAGGTGGTTGGTGTCAGTTTTGATTCGCCTGTAAGCAGAGGCTTATTGATTTCAACGATACCTGCACGGGCAAGAACATTGTAATCAGCGTCACCAGCGAAGGCTTTGATGTGAGCCAGGCCAATTTTACCGTAACTGCTTTGATCGGCTTCAAATTGACTCTTTTCCTTGTTAAATTTTGCTTCGTCTTCCTTAAGAAGGCTTGTGCCTGAACGGTCGTCTTTACCAATCAGTTTTAAACCACCGTAGAGTGAGAAATCAAACCCGATAGCTGCTGTTTCGTTACCGAAATAGCCAGATTCAAAGTTGAGTTCAAAACCTTGTCCCCAAGCTTTTTGTTTGCCCTGATTTTTAATTTTACGCTTAAGGCCATCAATTTCTGTATAGAATTTTTGATCAAAATTCTTATTTTGATGATCCTGATAATAATTTTTTAATTTCAGGGTGAGACTGTTCGTGCTTGGCAGGCCAGCTGGTATTTCACTTGAATCGGCATTTGAGAAGACCGAGACAGATGAAAGAAGCACAGCAGCACTTGTCGCTGAGATCACGGCAAGTTTCATTATCAACTCCTTAAGTCGAGACTGTCAGACAAGCTTCTCTGCCCGATGGTTTCTTTAACAAGAAATCACCTGAAAAGGGTTTCAGAGCCCTGTTCTTATACAGTCCTTGGTTGTTTTATGTTTAGGCAATAGGAGTGATGAAGTAAAACAGTGATTCCAGATTTTGCAAATGTCAGAAATGAATAAGAAGTTAATTATCTATCTCTTTTAATAAATCACCCTTAGCCTTTATTAATTCCTACCTTGAACGAAGGCATATAATAAGTAGATGACTGCTTTCAGGGATGGGGTGATGGTTGATAATAATAGAAATAATAATATGGAATTGAAAGAGAATGGGTTGTGGTCTCTGTTTCTTTCAAAAGGTGGAACAGTCAGTCAGCTTAGATCTATTTCTGAAAATCAACTGGAATCTATCTATCAGCAGGGTTTTAGTCACTTTGAAACCGGCCATTTTAAAGAAGCTCTGACTATTTTCAGGTATTTAGCCATTATGAATCATAGAGATACACGCTATTTTCTGGCAATGGGGTTGTCCCTAAGCCAGTTAGATCTTGATTCTGCAGCCATACCTCCCCTGGATTACGCATCACGTATTGATAACAGTGACCCAAGGCCTTCATTGGCCATGGTTGAGTGTTTTATCAAGCTTAAAAATCGTGGTTTGGCCGAATCAGCTTTAAAAGAAGCCGCTCGAATATTGAAATCAGAGTCTGGCTGGAAAGAGGAGAGGAGTGTTGCGCTTCAGTTTAAAAAATACCTGACCGGTGAAACCTTTGGAGAAAAACAATGACAAACGGAGTGAATCCAAACAGTAGTGGTTCTGTAGGAGGTGCTTCAGGAGGAGGTGCTTCAGGAGGAGCTGCTTCAGGAGTGATAGGTCCGGTAACTTCTACCTCACTGACGACTCAGGTCAGTCAGGGATACAGTGGTACTAATTCTGTGTCGAGCACTCCTGGTACTGCAAATACCGGCAATAGCGTGACTCCCTCTGCTCCTGGAACCAGCAATGCAATCAGTAGTGATTTGTTGTTAAGAGCTTACGAAGCAAAACTGGATGGGTTCAGAGCTTCTGTGCATGAGTTTAATCGTCGTTTTGATATTGATGACCTCTATGTCAATGACACCCAATCATTATTGCTGATGATTAAGGGGATGATGAGTGACACCCAAGCGCTTGCAGGGGCTGTATCGGTTGATCAGAACTTTGGTACTCGATCTACTCAGCAGGTTCAGCGGTTAGGCAGTGCTAATGATTCAGTGCCTCTACGCGGGCAAATTGTTACGCGAACTGAAAATATTGCGACAGACACCGCAACCAAAGATGGCAAAAATATCAGGCTTGGTCAGAAACAGGGTGAACGAACGACTGCTCAGCAGGATCTGGTGGATGCTCAAACAGCAGGTAATGCTAGTGCAGTGACTCAGCTGACTCTTGATATTCAGCTACTGGATCATGCAATAGCCAGTCTGACCACGGAAGTTACAACGCTTAATCAGCAAATTACAGCCATGGAGGCTCAAAATACGGCAGACCAGGCAGCACTGAAAAGCCTGAACCGTATCCTGACTTCGGTGACACAAGATTTTGTCAATGTGGGTGGCTTGTTGCAGAAAATCAAACAACGGTTTGATCCCGCCGCTCTTGAAACCGGTGAAGATAACCGTGACGAGCTTTCGGTAGAAAATCAGCAGACTCTTAGTCAATCAGAGCGAGAAAGTAAAAAACGGGCAGAGGCTGAAGCAACGGGACAAAAGCTCAGTGGTGAGCAGTTGGCTGCTGCCAGACGAGTGACTGACAGTCGGCAAGATGACGCTCTGTCAGTCACAGATTTCTTGTCTGAACCAGATCAGGAAACTCTGAGAGCTGTTTTTGGTGAAGATGATCAACGGTTAGCTCAGGCTATTGATGAGATTGATGATGCTCAAACATCAGTACCTGCAGGAGAAGCGGCTGACGGTTTTGCTATTGCAATAAGAGCGTCGGCTCAGGATCACGAAGCGCTAGAGCGAGCCATAAACCCTGCGGCAGAAAAACAGTATGGCGATAATCTGAGCCTTGAAGGTGCGACTAATCCGCAGATTTATGCCCGTCTCTGGCTGGAAGCGAAAATGAGAGAAGGTGCTGAAACTCAAGGAGAGCGGGAAGATCAGCGTATTGAAGGCGCAGACCTGGAACAAACCTCTGATGATTCACTGGCCGAGATTCTTCAGAAATTGCAGGCTGTCCCTCTTGAAGTAGCGGATGCCCTTGAGGAACAACAGGAAGCTTCAGCGACTATCAGCAAAAACAGGCGTATATAATGCCTTCTGGTCAGGTATAGAGATTTATTCCTGACCAGAACACTTCTATTTCACTTCCCGCGTTATGAGTTTTACAGTAACTGCCCTTCAGTATTTTCCGCTTTCCCTGCTTTCAGGTATAATCTATCGGTTTTGATAGTCGCAAACGAAGGATAGAGCGGTTCAATGCCCATTTACGAGTATCAGTGTGGAAGTTGCGGTGACGTTAAAGAAGTCATCCAGAAGTTCAGTGATGCGCCACTGACTGATTGTGACGGTTGTGGTGAGCCTGAATTGAAAAAGCTCCTGAGCGCACCAGCGTTTCGTTTAAAGGGTAGTGGCTGGTACGAGACTGATTTCAAGGGTGGCAAGAAAAAAAATCTGTCCTCTACGGATAATCATAGTCCTACTAAAGATTGCCCTACTAAAGACAGCAAAAGTTCTTGCGGTTCAAGTCCTGCGACGAGCGATTAACTTTAAATTTTTTTGTCAGATACGAAACGTTGTTTTATTAGCGCTTTGTGTCGAATCTGAATAGTCCCTGTTTTGAGGTATGTTATGCGCAGCCATTATTGCGGCGAATTGAATCTCTCCCATGATGGGCAGGAGGTTACCCTCTGTGGATGGGTACACCGCCGCCGCGACCATGGTGGAGTGATCTTCCTGGATATGCGTGACCGTGAAGGTATCACCCAGGTCGTTATCGATCCCGATACGGAAGAAGCCTTTGCACTGGCTAATAAGTCCCGTAGTGAATACGTGCTGAAAATTACCGGCCTCGTGCGTCCACGCCCGGAAGGCACCACTAATGCCAGTATGAGCACAGGTGAGATCGAAGTGCTGGGTAAGCAGGTTGAAGTGCTGAACGAAGCTCAGACACCTCCTTTCCAGATCGAAGGTTACACCGAGGTGGGTGAAGACGTTCGCCTGAAGAGTCGTGTCATTGACCTACGTCGCCCGGAAATGCAGGAAAGGATGATTCTGCGTTCCAAGGTGACCAGTGCGGTTCGTTCTTTCATGGACGCTCGTGGTTATCTGGATGTAGAAACGCCGGTTCTGACTCGTGCAACACCTGAAGGTGCTCGTGATTATCTGGTTCCTTCACGGACTCACGAAGGCAAGTTTTTTGCTTTGCCTCAGTCTCCTCAGCTGTTCAAACAGATGCTGATGGTGGCCGGTTTTGACCGTTACTACCAGATCGTTAAGTGCTTCCGTGATGAAGACTTGCGTGCGGATCGTCAACCTGAATTTACCCAAATCGATATCGAAACATCCTTTATGGATGAAGAGAAAATCATGGGTACTGCGGAAGAGCTGGTTAAAACCGTATTCGGTCAAACCCGTGGCGTTGAGTTGGGTGAGTTTCCTCACATGACTTACGCCGAAGCCATGAAACGTTTTGGTTCAGACAAGCCGGATCTGCGTATTCCGCTGGAACTGGTTGACGTTGCAGATTTGATGGCCAGTGTTGAATTCAAAGTATTCAAAGGCCCGGCTGAAGATCCAAAAGGCCGTGTTGCTGCTATGAAAGTGACCGGTGGTGCAACTCTGTCCCGTAAGCAAATTGATGGCTACACCAAGTTCGTCAGCATCTACGGAGCCAAAGGTCTGGCCTGGATCAAGGTGAATGAACTGGAGAACGGTGCTAACGGCCTGCAGTCTCCGATCATCAAGTTCCTCGGCGATGACGTAGCCATGCAGATCATGGAACGTCTGGGTGCACAGAACGGTGACATCATCTTCTTTGGTGCAGACAAAGAGACGGTCGTTAACGAAGCTCTGGGTGCTCTGCGTTGTAAGGTGGGTAAAGATCTGGACCTGTTTACTAAAGAGTGGGCTCCGTTGTGGATTGTTGACTTCCCGATGTTTGAAGAAACAGACGACGGCAAGCTGACAGCATTGCACCATCCTTTCACAGCGCCATCCTGTTCTCCGGAAGAGCTGCAAGCCAACCCTGAAACTGCTTTGTCCCGTGCATATGACATGGTGATTAACGGTTATGAAGTCGGTGGTGGTTCCATTCGTATTCACCGCGAGCAGATGCAGCAGACTGTGTTCCGTCTGTTGAGCATTGAAGAAGAAGAGCAGCGTGAGAAGTTCGGTTTCCTGCTGGACGCTCTGAAGTACGGTGCACCACCTCATGGTGGTTTGGCATTTGGTCTGGATCGTTTGGTGATGCTGCTGTGCGGCACCGACAACATCCGTGACGTTATTGCCTTCCCGAAAACCCAGTCTGCAGGTTGTCTGCTGACTCAGGCTCCGGGAGAAGTTGATGGTAACCAGCTGCGCGATTTGAACATCCGTATTCGTCGTGATCCAGCTTCTGCTACCAGTCATTAATGAGTGGTGTTGCCGGTGGTGTTGATCGTTGGGTTAGGCTTCGTTAACCCAACGACGTAGGTCTAATTTTTGTAGCACTTACACCGGCATAAGCTTGTTGGCTTGGGGCGGAGCCCTAGGCCAACAAGCGAGCCAAAGAATATTTTACCGGTCGTGTAAGCGGTCGGTTTTGATTTGAGATAGAGGATATTTCCTATGGCAGGTCATAGTAAATGGGCCAATATCAAGCATCGTAAAGCGGCTCAGGACGCTAAACGAGGCAAGATTTTTACCAAAATCATTCGTGAGTTGGTCGTTGCTGCCAAGCAGGGTGGCGGTAATGTTGAAGACAATCCAAAGCTGCGTGCTGTTGTAGACAAAGCATTGGGTGTCAACATGACCCGCGACACTATTAATAGAGCTGTAGCTCGTGGTGCTGGTGGTGATGACGATTCTAATATGGAAGAGATCACCTACGAAGGTTATGGTGTTGGCGGTATTGCGGTACTCGTTGAGTGCTTAACTGACAACCGTAACCGTACCGTTGCTGAGGTTCGTCATGCTTTCTCAAAGCACGGTGGGAACCTCGGTACTGACGGTTCCGTTGCTTACATGTTTGAGCGCAAGGGGCAAATCTTCTTTGAGCCGGGTCTGGATGAAGACACGATCATGGAAGCGGCTTTGGAAGCCGGTGCTGAAGATGTAGTCACTCACGATGATGATTCATTTGAAGTGGTTACCAACTGGACCGAATTCATGACGGTGAAAGACGCTTTGGAAGCGGCCGGTTTTACTGCGGCTGGTGGCGAAGTAGCCATGATCGCAGAAAACACGACAGAACTGGATGTAACCAGTGCCGAGAAAATCATGAAACTGGTTGATCGTCTTGAAGACCTGGATGATGTTCAGAATGTTTACACTAATTCAGACATTCCTGAAGAAGTGATGGCTCAACTGGACTAACAGCCTACTGAGTTAATGAACCACGCCAGTTTGCAGATTGTCTGCAGACTGGTTTCCAGATGTGACTGTTTTACTCCCCCCTTTTTCTACTCTCTGTGACTAAAGTCGTAGCTGATCTTTTGAACCTTTCCCGTTTTCCTATCTCTAATCTGTGAATAAATTCTACATGGAGGTAGGAGCAATGACCCCGAATCAATGGACTGGTATTGGACAATATACTGCCCGTTTTATGGGCAATATGGCTGAAATTGGATGTTCGGCAGTCCGTGGTATTTGGGGCGTTTCCAAGGCTGTAGTGACAGCTCCCTTTATAGCGATGAATCTATATATCGAAGGTCAGCTTGAAGGCACTCCTCTCGCTTCTAGAAAAAGAGAGACTGTTCTGGTTCCTAATTTTTTTGTTGCAACAGGTCATACTTTAAAGAAGAGCGACTCAGAAGATAGCACCTCAGAAGGAGATATCTCAGAAACCAGTAATAACTCTGAGAGTTCTGAGCTTGAGCATTACTCCGAGTCGGAATTTGAAAATGAGGATGAACCTGAAGCCAAACCATACATGTCTCTATGTCAAAAAAACCTTACTTCACTGAATGGAAAGTCGAGTCGTGATGAAGAGTCTCTTGATCTTCGTTCTCGAGCTCGAACCAATACATTAACTCTTTCACAAAAAGAAACGCAAAGCCTAGCCGCTCGGTTGAAGGTCTCAAAAAATGCAATAAAGCAGGAACTGAGTCTATTCAATGACGATCTTGCTCCGGAAGGAACAGATGCTGATCTGGGATTGATGGCGCAGTTAGCGACTCTCACTAATAGAATCAGGACAGAGCAGGATGAAGAAAATTTTGATGATGAACAAGATGCGAAAGAACTTACTAAAAGTTTACGCCTCCACTTATCGCACGCTCATGAGTTAGAGGGAAAGAGCCTAGCTGAATCATTGCGCCTTATTGTTCAGCAGACCAGAAAGAAAGAAAAGCAACAGAAAACAGATATCGCCAAGCAGCTGGATCCTGACCTCCGCAACAGTCATCTATGTAAACTACTGAAGAAACAAAAGAGCATTCCATTCTGCGAACATAAAGAAGTAGCCGCTGCATTTGGCCAGCGCATGAGTGGTTGTTCGTACGATAAAGAACAGTTTAAAGCTCAGTTTCTAGAGTTTATAACATCTTATCAATCCCGCCCCCATCGATTGGTTCCGGCTTTGGTTAACCTAATGAAGGTCAATCATGTTGACCACTCACTGCCTGTAACTATCGAGGATATAGAGAGCCTGAGTGAAACAGGTTTAGTTCTGACCGGTCCTGAAAAGGACGTTGTAGAGCACTTTATTCAGTTATCCAAGGATGTTCATCAGCTGCTCCATTGCCCCCTATTAGGTAAAAAATCTGATAGTTACTATGGCCAGATTTGTAAAATGAGAGCTCTTCAGCAGCGCTTATCTTTGGCGAAAGAGCAGAGATCAGGAACTAGCCAGTTTTCAGGCGCTATCAAATCAGATCTTAATACTATGGACTGTCTGTTGAATATGAAGCTCAAGCAGGTTGAGCTGACTCGAAAAAATGATGAACGTAAATACTGCAGTGCCATTGCTCAGGCTGAAGCCTGGGAAGCGGATGCCAGAGATGCTTTGGAAACACTGAAGAACGGTTATCTGGCTGAGGCTAGAGAAGCTGCGAAGGGTATGAGGCCTATTCGCAAGGCTTTACATGGTCACGTGGTGACTAAAAAACTAAAAGTTTTCAAAAAAGCCTTACGTACCATTGATGATGAAGCTAAAAATCTGAGAGTCTCTCTGAAAAAAAAGCAGCTGGAATACAGTGAACTCGTCAATAAAAATGAGTTGAGAAGCTTAGATGTTCAAGAGCTGGCTCAGACAGACATACCCGAGATGGTAGCAATGATCGATACCCATGTTGCAGCATTAACCGGAATTCTGAAAAATTTTAAGGGAGGCAATAAACAGTTGAGTGAGAACGTTATTGATCGGTTGGAGAATAAAGCTCCTCAGGGTGTTAGCCACTACTCAGTACCATTGATGGTGGACGGACAGCTGCATTCCTTCCAGGTAACTTTCACGCCGGCAAAAGACTTTGTTCTTCCACTGGGCGCTGATGATCAGAAGATTAGTGATCTGATTGGCTTTCAAGGACGATTTCCCTGTTCTGCCAATCGGAATTCTGAGGATGCTCAAAACCTTACCGTGGTAGAAGTACATGACGAGCAAGGTGTACTGGTTCGCAGAGAAGTGCGGGTCGGTACATTGGTTCCCTACCTGATTGAAGATGATATTGAACGCTATAGAATTACTGAAAAACGCTGTACTCAGGCTTTAACGATGCTTGCCGCGGCGAACCGTGATGTATTGGGTGGCTTGAACAGCAAAGTGCAGAATGAAGCTGGGCAAGTAGAGCCGGTTGATTTGCCTTTCTCTTATGTGTGTTATCTGTCGCCTGATAAGGCGCGTGATAAAACAGGTCTTCACGAAGACGAGTATCAGATGGTCAATGAATCAAGAGCAATGCTGAAAACAATGTCCGAGAATCCCCGGAAACTAACTTTTGGCATCGGTGAAGAAGCTTGCAGCGAAACATACAACGTTAAACCGAAAATGTTTGTTTTTCCGGTAAATATGCTGGGGTTTAATGAGTTTCTGGCAACGGCTGCTCGAACGTTTACTCTTGCTGATGAAGTTAATGACGAGTCCATGAAGACACTTATTGGTAAGGGTAATAATGAATCAGGTGAACCCGCTGGTGAGGTAGGTGAATTTCTGGCATCAGCTGCTGGTAGGAGTCTATCTTCTCTGGAGCGTGAAGAGTTAATCGAATTGTGTGATGAGTTTCGTAATGTAATTACCAACCGTCTTTATCATCATGCGGGTACACGACCTTTTTATCCTTCCTGGTTGGTGGAGCAGATAAGTCTGCGTACTAAGCAAGGATTACTGAACGGCTGCAAGAGTGCCAAAGACCGAACTAATAATGCTAACAAATCTCACATCGTAGACAGTTGTACGGCGCATGTCAGAAAACAGTTGAGTTGTGAAGGAACTGCATGGCAAAGGCTGGCACTGGGCAAGGATCTATCCTCTCCGGAAATGTCTCAAAATCAGACGGTATCACATGTGACCTGTGGTGGGCTTAAACAGCAATGGGCAAACTGTGGTAAAGCGGGTTACAAGGTTGATGGAACCGCTCGTGGAACTGTCGATTTGGCTGTGTATAAGGTGTTATCAGTAGGTTAACCACCTTTAACTGCCTGGAGTGAGTAAGTGGCAATCTAGGCACTGACGGTTCCGTTGCCGACATGTTTGAACGCAAGTGACAAATCTTCTTTGAACCGAGTCTGAATGAAAACACGATCATGGAAGCGGCTCTAGAAGTGAGTGCTGAAGATGTAATTGCTCACGATGATGACTCATTTTAGGTGGTTACTGACTGGACCGAATTCATGGCGGCGAAGTAGCCATGATCGCAGAAAACACTACTGAACTGGATGTAACCAGTGCCGAGAAAATCATGAAACTGGTTGATCGTCTTGAAGACCTGGATGATGTTCAGAATGTTTACACTAATTCAGACATTCCTGAAGAAGTGATGGCTCAACTGGATTAATCCATAGAGCAGGCTTGTAAGATGTCTTCTTGCAGGCCTTTATTTCTTTGTACGGTAGTCGTTCAGAAGCGCTTCACAGCATGTATCAACAGTAAGTCGTTGAACTATGACCTAGTCTCGTAAATCACGTATTTCTGCTATCTGTTTTTAACGGGCTTAATTCTCACCTTCATCGTCTTCGCCATCCTGTCTCGTATATATTATCTCTTTACAAGTATTATAATCAGAGACAATCTTCTGTGTGTATTCTGACTGATCAGTAAATGGTTTTTGCAGGTCAACGACTAGATCAAGAACGTTGTCTATATTCAGATTGAAGCGGTCGTGTATTTCAGTATTCATGCCATGGAGTGTTTCAAAAAAAAGACTGACATAAAGTTTCATAATATCTGGATGCTTCTTATCTCTTTGCAGTCCTTCATCCAGATGCTCGGCTATGATTCTGGCCATACAATAGTTTGGAAATTCTCTGCTGCAAGGGGTGTAAAGAAAGGCCATATCGGCAAAATATCCAACCATATGATCGTTGATATATGACTGACTTGGAGATACTTGAGGGTTGAAGCTCAGGGAGCTGGTATGTAGCTTTGATGCGTTATCAATAAATGTTCTGGCCAAACCTTTAATGGTTGACTGATGCCAAGAATCGTTGAAATTATAGTTATTTTCTACGTATAGATCGTATAGAGCCGAGATGATTTGTTGTTGTGTTCGATGTAACCAGATATAAAAACCCTGGTGTGTAGAGGGTAGCTGACTGAGAAGTTTGTGATGAATCAAATCATGACGAAAGCAAAATCCTGCGCCTGAATAAGCACCATGGGGGTGATGGAAATTACTGATGCTCAGCGGATGAAACATGCTGGCCGCATTATCATCATGGCTCCGATGGTTGGCGAGGTCAGACCAGTCCATACTTCCATACAAAGGCAGAAATTCAACCGTACGGTTGTTTATGGTTGCTAGCTCTTCAAGATAATAAGGGATGGATCCAAGAACCAGTGCGAATTCAGAAACGAAGTATATTTTAGGAGTACCCATATGCAGTAACTGCATCCACATGAAAACAAGTAGCGATTGTTCCATTGATGACATAGGGCACTCGCTTGGCTCACTCGCTGTATCGCATTTACTGTAGCCTTCCAATATAGAGAATTTTTTTGCTAAGTTGTGTGGAAATCTGACTACGGTCACCCAGTGCTCGGGAAGCTCTTTAGAAGGTGGTTTTAATGATGTGGGTTGAAGCGCCATCAGTTTACTGTTTTTGATCAGGTCATATTCTGGAGCAGAGTTCAGTTCGCTGGCGCGGTAGCGGGTTATGCTCAATGCAGGCGTTCTAATTTTAAGGCTTTGGTAGCCATCATCCTCCAAGGTCACAAAGTCACTTAGTGTGTGTAAATAGTCTTGAATATCAATAAATTCATACAGGCTGATTGCTTCTTTGGAAGCCGCATATAAAAGGAAGCTGTATGATTTCTCATCTTTAAAAACAGGAGCCTGCCAATCACCTTTCCTTGCGGCGTCAATCAGTTGGGTAGCGCCATCCTTGTAAAGATCGTTGTGAGGGATTTGTCGAATAGGGTCATCCTGAGAGACCTGCTCAAAAAACCGTTCATTCCATGGAAGTCCTGCTTTAAGAGTGCTGCAGAAAAACAAAATAATAATAAGGAGTGGGGTTTGTAATGACCTGTACATAAATGGAGGCTCATTTTTTTATATTTCAGGTTTGGACACGGTCGATTGAGAAAAGTTTCCGGTTTATGTGATTAGCTAACTAATGGTTTTTCTTCTTGGAAAGAGCTGTCTGGAGGAATATGAGTCAGCACTGGTTGGTTGCTGGTTGTAAAAGCCCAGACATTAAAACCGATCAGCAGCATAAACAGCAAGGTGATCACCCCGGTAATTAACAATATTGTCCTGTACGTATCTCGCATAACCCGCTTCCAGATTTCCTGCTGATTCATATTAAGCCTCAGCCCCTGTATCTCACAGGCGAGTTTGGTAATGCCGTGTTCATGAATTGTTGTCTTGTGTGTCCCTGTACGATGCCTTGTTCACGCTGGAGTTCTGTATAAATGTACAGTATTATTTTTCTCTAGAGCTTATTTTTGATAGATAGAGACAGAGAACTGAATGGCCATATTGATGGGCATAGATCCGGGCTCAAGAATTACCGGTTACGGACTGATCGAAGAGATTGGCAATAAATTACATTATGTTGCCTCAGGTTGCATTCGTATTCAGGACGCTCCTTTACCTGAAAAGCTTCACCAGATTTATCAAGGCATCTATACCATTATTGAGCAATACAGCCCGCAATCAGTCGGTGTGGAACAGGTATTTATGTCCCGCAACGCTGATTCGGCTCTGAAGCTCGGCCAGGCAAGAGCTGCTGCCATAGTGGCGGCGGTTAACCAGGGTGTGGAAGTGGCGGAGTATTCTGCTCGGCAGGTTAAACAAGCGGTTGTGGGTAAAGGCTCGGCGGATAAAACCCAGGTTCAACATATGGTGACATCCATTCTCAAACTGAGTGCTACACCTCAAGCTGATGCTGCAGATGCACTGGCTGTGGCACTGTGTCACTCCCACACACGTGCCAGCCTGATTCGCATGGCTGGCGTGAGCGGGATTCGCAGAAAACGTTTGATCAGTCGCTAGAATGGATGAATGCTCAGAATGGATAGGTGCAAAGGTGGAAAGACGCTACACAAAGCACCAGATCCAGCATTTGTTGGGACGAGTAACGCTTACGAAGTTGGTTCCAGATGCCGGGGGCAATGACTTGCTGATGATGCAGGCAATCTGTAGCAATTAATAGCAATCGCTCATGCCGATTCCAGCCTGGAGCCTGATTGCCATCAGATATCATCCGGATATCACTGTCCTTCATTCCAGTGTCTATGGCGCATAGGGATATCTCCGGTAGCAGGTGTCTGGCCTGACACAGGTGGGCACTACGAAGGGCAATCATGGCCCTGTCCCTGAGAGGAATGCTGGAATATCCCTGCATATAACTGGTAAAACTCCGTTTGGGCTTATCCAGTAATGGATTACTGTTCGGAACAGATGGTTGAAGAGCGGTTAACAGCAGTTTCTGAGCCTGAATAAAGGGAATAGGGATAGCGCCGCCTTCGATGGCAGGGTGATATTCACTGGCCAGACCGGCTTCAGGAAGTAACTGCCAAAGACACTCCAGAAAGGGTTTTAACTTTTTCATGCAGATTTTACTCGCTTATTGTTTCCTTCTTAGAGGGCGGGTGAAGCTTATTCGTTCAAGACTAAAGTCGTTATGTCAGTGCTTCTGACTCATTGGTCAGGGCTTTGCAAAATTCGGGAATTGATATGATTGGAAGAATTCGGGGCATTCTGGTTGAAAAACAGCCCCCTCACCTGATGATCGAAGCCAACGGTGTGGGTTATGAAATAGAAGCACCTATGTCGGTGTTCTATAAGTTGCCTGAGTCAGGTGTTGAAGTGACCTTGTACACCCACTTTGTGGTCAGAGAGGATGCGCAGCTTCTTTATGGCTTTAGCAGTAAGGATGAAAGGGAACTGTTCAGAACGCTGATCAAGGTCAATGGGGTAGGCCCCAAATTGGGTCTGACCCTGTTGTCAGGTATTGACGCGGAAGCGTTTGTCCGGTGTGTTCAGGAGGGAGACAGTGCCACTTTGGTCAAGCTGCCCGGAGTGGGTAAAAAAACCGCTGAACGTCTTATTGTTGAAATGAAAGACAAGCTCGACAAGTGGCAATCTGCACCGTTGTTGGATGGAAAACCTATGATTGTCGGTGGTGAAATGGCCGCTGCTGCTCGTGATATTGAGATGGAAGCCAGCGCTGCTCTGGTTGCTCTTGGGTATAAGCCTCAGGATGCCAGCAAGGTGATCAGTAGATTGTATAAGGATGGACTCAGTAGTGAAGAGCTGATTCGTCAGGCCTTGAAAAGTATGATCTGACTTAAGAAAGTTGTGCTGTCACTCGTGGATAGCTCATTTCTTATTCAGGGCTACCGATGATAATGAAAGGAATCCTCAGTGGCCCTGTTATGCAAGCCGATAGACCCCCTCCCAGTAGGTCAGTCAGTCATACCCTACCTTTTCGCTCACGGCTTAAGCAGCGGATTCAGCGTTCAGCTATTTATCGTTATTTCATTGTGAAGCCCCTGACGTTTTTTCGGACTTATTTGGTGGATAGGCTCACCCGTTCAAGAGAAGGTCCTGCGACTCTGACAGGAAAGCGTTTTTTTCATCGTTCGATATGGAAATCAGAAAAGTCGTCACAGGCAGCTTGTTCTAGTGAACGATCTGACTCTATCAGGAGTAATAGCTCTAAAGATGTCGAGTTGTATCAGAGTAGATCCCCCAGATTAATCGGTATAAAACAGCATCTTGGTAAAGGAAGCGCCGGAGAGGTCAGAGAGGTAGAAAGCCCTGAAGGCGTCAAAGCACGTAAGACGTTGAAAAAAGATAAAAAAAACAAAGGACTGGATGCTGAATTTCAATTACTGAAGAGTCTGAACCATCCTAATATTCTGAAAGTAGATAACATAGCCCCTACTGAGCCGGCCATTGCTATCAGTGAAGATGAAGAGAGTGAACCGGGGTTTGTGCTGGTTGAGGGTGTTGATATGCATGCAGAAAGTGGTCTGCAGATGGAAAAGGCAGACAGCTCTCTGAAAGATTTGGTTGGAAAAATAGACAGTGTTGATGCCATTACCTATACACGGCAGCTCACGGATGCATTGAATTATCTGCTCAATCAGGGGGTGGCCTGGTTTGATATCAAGCCGGACAATCTTCTGGTTAAGAATAAAAATCTTCTGCTGGCTGACTTCGGCGGTGCAGTGCATTTCGATGCAGGCGAACTCTTAGATCTGAAGAAGCCTAATACCTCATTCACTACGACACCTGTTTATTGTTCGCCAGAACTCTGGAAGGTTTATCGTCGGGAGGAGGGTGCAGCAAAGGTTGATGTCTCGAAATGCATGAGTTGGTGTCTAGGGTTGACCTTGGCGGAACTGTTAACGGGTGAACGTGTGTTTCGAAAGCGTGACCTGATGAATGATGTATCTACAGGGTCTGAGCAAAAAAAGACGGACGAGAAGGGTTCTCGAAAAAATTATAAGCCGGTTGGTGACATTCAATACCAGCAAGTGGTCACAAATTTTCTGGAAAAACACCAAAAGAATATCAATGGCCCCGTGCTGGAATTGCTCACTCAATTACTGCAGCCGGATTCGATTAAAAGAATGTCGCTTTCAGAGGCGATGAAGGCCATTAACCATCTTCCATCAAATCAACGGACATGAGACAGGTTCATTGATTTTACTCAGGTTGGCTAGATGGTAATCTTGATGAATTACTACAAGGCTTTGACATGATAGAAGCAGATCGATTGGTATCTTCCTCGGATCGGCCCGTGGATGAGATTCAGGATCGGGCTATTCGCCCGGTTAGCATAGAAGACTACATTGGACAGCCAAAGGTCCGGGAGCAGATGGAGATTTTCATTCAGGCCGCTCGCAAACGCGGAGATGCTCTGGATCATACTCTGATATTTGGCCCACCTGGTTTGGGTAAAACAACGCTGTCTCATATTTTGGCTTACGAAATGGGCTGTAATATTCGTTCAACCTCGGGTCCAGTGTTGGAAAAAGCAGGAGACCTGGCTGCTTTACTGACCAATCTTGAGCCTAACGATATTCTCTTTATTGATGAGATTCACCGTCTAAGCCCAGTGGTTGAAGAAGTGCTCTATCCGGCGATGGAAGACTATCAACTGGATATCATGATCGGAGAGGGGCCAGCAGCTCGCTCTATCAAACTGGATCTGCCGCCGTTCACCTTAATTGGTGCTACCACTCGTGCCGGACGTCTTACCTCACCACTGCGAGATCGTTTTGGTATTGTTCAGAGACTTGAATTCTACAATATCAAAGATCTGACTCAGATCGTCACCCGTTCCGCAAGTATTCTTAATGTGGGTATCGAAGAAGAAGGCGCTGTTGAAATTGCTCGGCGTTCTCGTGGTACGCCACGTATTGCTAACAGACTACTGAGACGGGTTCGTGACTTTGCTGAAGTAAAAGGCGATGGACATATAAGTAAAGAAGTGGCTGATCTGGCATTGAATATGCTGGATGTCGATGCTTGTGGTTTTGATCATATGGACAGAAGACTGCTACTGGCGATGATTGAGAAGTTCGATGGTGGACCTGTAGGTGTAGAGAGTCTGGCAGCGGCTATCAGTGAAGAACGGGATACCATTGAGGATGTACTGGAACCTTACTTGATTCAGCAAGGCTATATGATGCGTACTCCTAGGGGGCGGATGGTTACCAGGCATGCTTACCTGCATTTTGGCTATGATGTTTCAAAAGAATAAAGGGCTCAAAAAACAGTGCCGGTGCAATAACCAACTGCGTTAAAAAATGTTTATTCAGTTCAAAGCGACTTGATTCCAGCTTTGCGTAACGACTCTCATCGAAGGGTGGATAGTGCTGCATTATGTTGTGACGATCTTTTGAGGGTGGTAAAGAGACCTCTGAGTCATCATCATCGTTTGGTTCCTGAGATGAAGCAGTATTATCAACAGCTGGGTCTTGCAGGTTTTCTCCAGTTTGAACATGGGTATTGGTGTGTGGAGGAGGTTGAGTTTGAGAACCTAGTCCAAGAGGTTTTAAACTTCTTTTACGTTTCCTTTGATTTTCAGGGCTATCGGCAGGATTCTCGGGAGGAGCGGAGGCCTGATCTACGAACTTTGAGAAGGGGGTTGATGTTAACCCATTAGTATCTGGGGAACTTACCAACCACCAATGTGACTGTTCTAGCCCCTCAGGAGGAGGTAGGAAGTGCCTTGTTGGAAAAGCGAGAGTGTTGGTCAAAAACACATAATGACCTTGTTCTATTAACCTTAGAATCTCTTCTTGAGACTTTCCATAAAGAAATTGTCTGTGTGTGCTGACCTCACCGTCATGCCTGCCTATTTTCCAGACGGCATAAACCGGGTAATCAGATGTATAGCCAATAGTGGGTTGAATGATGTAAATCTTTGCGTCAGGGGTCAATTGGTGTTCTTCAAGCCAATCCAGAAAAGCCGTTAAATATCGGTGAATGAGAGTCATCTCCCTCTTCGGTGACGGTGAGTCAAGAGCTCGCAGGTTTTGAGGAAGGTGTTTTTTGAGTTTGTCGAGAAGAACGCCGTCATGTTCATTCTCATAAAAATTATGGCTTAAAAATAAATTGTGTTTATTTCTTTTCGCGGCCATGGTGCCGAGAATCAACCTAAGTAGCTTGAGGTGGTATTCAGAACTGTGATTTCCGGACACGGGTAAAATCTGCTGAAAATGCGAATCAATTGAGCTGGTATAAGTGTGCCCTGAACTGTGGATAAATTCGAATGGAAAACGGATTACTGCGGAATCCAGTTTTTGGCGTTTTGCTGTTCCTGGTTCCTGATAGGAAGGTTGAGTGCTTTCTGGTGAGAGCTGATGTGATGTATCTACCAAGCTCCATTGAGAGCACCTGTGCAAAGCGTGGAGCTGTCTTGAGTGGCAGGCCAGAGTTAAAGTGTTCGGCAAGTGGCTGGCTTGTCTTATTTCATCCTCTTTTGTTAAAACACTGAGCACTTTGACGGCTGAAGAATTTTCATCGGATGCCTGATCATCTCTGCCTATGGTCTCGGCTCTTAGTTCTGATTCTAGTGTGTAGTGAAGTAGTAGTATTTGTAAATCAACTTCAGCGTTCTCATGAAAACGTTGGATCAGTTCTGGCAGGAAGCTAATAGGTCGGGTGTTTGAACTACTGGTGATGTCAAAGAAAGGAAAAGATTCAAGGAGCATCTGCCCAATATCTTCTATCTCGTTTTCTATCCAGACGTCTTTATCGGGAAAAAGCTGTTTAAGCAATTTCATAATGACACCTGTAGAGTTTTTCTGCTCACAGGGAAGTAAACTGAGTTCCGTTTGTATAGCCAGGGCATTACTTAACTCTACTGAAGACAGAGGTTCGCTGGTGTGATAAGAAAGCAAATCTGTCAATGGCTCTGTTGGAGAATTGGCGCTGGTGAATTTAGTAGGAAGTTTTCGTCTTTTTTGCTTGATGGTCTTTATGTAGTTGGCCAGAGCTAGGGCTAGATCATCAAGGACAAAGTCTATCCCTTTAAT
This sequence comes from Oceanospirillales bacterium, assembly GCA_004762125.1. GTDB lineage: Bacteria > Pseudomonadota > Gammaproteobacteria > Pseudomonadales > Endozoicomonadaceae > Endozoicomonas_A. The sequence goes on from SIHQ01000002.1 coordinate 293,893, forward strand.
GTCTTGCTCTGGTCTGTTAAGGCAACTGGAAATCAACCTTTCTGGAAAACCTGCCCTCAGCGCAGATTTCGGATTTCTTTGGATCTTTGATATGGAATCTTCTTTGCGATATTGCCTGATAAATGAAGTCGGATCTGAGAAGATTTGTTGGAGACGATGCTCTGCAAGTTTTGCCCTTTCTTCATGCATGTCATAGGTCACGTCTGGCATATCAGCAGGCTTTGGCAAGCTAGCCAATGCATGTGAAGTGCCTGCATCCTTCAGAATAAGTGCTCTGGCCATGGAGTAGATAGATTGAATACGTCTATTACGATCGGTCAATTCAGGGTGTTGTTTTTCTACACAGTCGTACTCAGAATATTCCTCTTCCAGTTTTTCAAGCTCCAGAAGTAGTATTGCCAGAAAAAAAATACGACGATGTAAAGGATTGTTGGCAAGGGATCTTATGTTGGTTTCAAAACTCTGAAAGATATCAGTTATCAGCCTGTTTGCTGGTGTCACTTCCGATCCAACTGACCAGAAAGAGGGATGCATATCGATGACCTTTATGCCGTCTTCAGTAAAAACAAAATTTCCCCAGTTGGCATCCAGGCCCAGTTGTATTCCAGTCAGGCTTTGACAGTTGCTGGTGAGCTGACTGAAATTAAAAACATCACAACGACCCAGTAAATCCAGAATGTCTTGCAGGTGCTGTTGAATCTGAGTAGGAGAAGTTTCAGGTGACAGCAGTATGCTCCTGACCAAGGTGTGTTCAGCTGCTGCTTGCTGCACGCCGTATACTCTGGTGTCACTTCTTCCTCCGTTATAAACAGGAATAAATTTAATCAACTCCAAGGGGATCTCAGCGGCCTTTAAAAGGTATTTATTAAAATCCAGAGAGTTCAGAGCTTGCTGGGTATCTCTTCCATCTTTACAGGGTCTGCGCATGCGTTTAAATACCCAGCAAGGCAGGTCATAGGGAATGCTGACCTGGGTCGCGACCCCTGAGCCGGAATATTCAGCCATAAGCGGGTTGGATTCTGGTGTTGAATAACTTGAGAAACGTTCGTATTCCGTTAGAAACAGTTCCAATCTGTTACTTTCAAGCTCTCGTAACACTCTAGGGCTCAGGAGTTCAGAGTTGTAAGGAACGGATTCTTGGCCGGTAAGGACAGAGCTGACCTTAATCGCGATTTCTACGGTAACCGTTTGAGTTGTTATTTCCGATTGAAAGACCATATTTCCCTCTTCAAAATTGAGTGAAGGTTTCGGAATTCTAATTGTCATTGGGCGGCTGATTATAAGAAACAGAGCGCTGGAATCAGGCCGTTCATACCCATGTCTTATGGATATTCGAGGCAACGCTCTGTCACTCAGTCTTATATAGGTTCTTGGATAGTTAGGGCGATACACTCCATCATTGTCGTAACTGAAGTGTTTGTTGTATTTAGGCTCATGGATACCGTAGCTTTGATCTTTTGATTCGCTATCCTCGATGATGGGATAAGCTACGCATTCAGGCATGTTTCCCTCAATTAAGGGGTTACTGAAGCTCAGGGGGTGAGAAGAAAACTCTCTTGGATACGGTGTGGCAGCGGGTGTCTGTTGAAAAAAATTGGGCTCAGGTTCGGTTGAGATAAAGAGCATCGACTTTGAATTCTGTTTGGAACCATCTTCTGTTATCTGCTGCTGAGGACGGTTGCTGTGTAAGTAATAGACCTGATGCAAGCGGTTCTTAACTAAGATAGTACTTCTCTCCTTGGGAGTATTGCAGGAGGCTGCTTCTTGACTATCGTCATCATAAAAAAAACGGTCATCTTCATCTTCATCTTCATCTTCATCTTCATCTTCATCTTTGCTTTTGGTATCCGGCTCTTCATCACTAACGTCTTCGCAATCTTCACCCTGTACCGAGTCCTCATCCAGTAATGAGTCCGTTTCCATAAACATAGTCGGGTGCTTTTTGATGAAAACGGTGGTGATAAAGTCCTGAAACTCGTCAGTATCAATAATGTTAGAAATGTAGGTCAGTAGATCTGTAAGTTCACGGGCTCCCTGAGCCTCCGCTGAAACAGGCTGAAGTGTTGTGACTCCTATGCATATCATTAGAAGCAGGCTGGCAAAGCCCTTTTGGAGCGCTACTTTCAGAACCAATGTACTTTTTAACAATCAATACAAACCCCGCATAGATAAGAACTTAAATATAGATAGATATGTCAGGTAGTAAATAAAACAGAGAAAGCTATCAGGTATTAATTGGCGCTGGCGGTGAATGAAGGCTACTTTAATCACGTCTAAGGGCGTGTTGATTTCAAATACGAGCTGCTCAGGAAAGGGATGTTTGGATTTTTTGTGTTGTACGGCTGTTTGTAAAAATACTCTATGTCTACATCTATTCGGCAAAAAATTGCTCTCTTCACTCTTTTGCCCGTTGTTCTTCTCTACAGCCTTATTACGGCTGTTTTTATTGATTTTTCCTTTAAGGCTGGTACAGCAGAAGTCAGCAGACGTCATCTTGAACAAAGCTGGCATTATGCTTCTGTTATTGATGGCCATCTTCGGGAAATACTGACAGGAAGTCAGGCACTGGCTCTTGAAATGAGCTTTACCGATGAACCAGACTTTGAACACCTGTACTTGCTGGCAGCGGGTCTCTACAGGACCGTTGAGTCTGTTATTGGCGTGGGAGTTTTATGCCGAGAGGTAAGTTGTGAATCAGCTTACTGGAAAAACAGCAGTGATGAATCTGCTGAAAAGAAAAGTGATAAAAGCGCTCTGCCGAACATTCCCGAAGAAATACTTAATCAGGTTTTATCAGAAACAGATAATAGAACCATCTGGTACACAAGTCCGGATGTGTCCAGCTCAGAATCAGGTTTTATTACCACGTTGCTGGTGGCCAGTGGCAACAGTAATCAGGCGTTGAGAGTTGATATCGATGCCTCAAGATTATTTACCCCGTTGACCTGGAACAGTGAACGAACGCGTTTAATTATTCTGAACCACGAGGGTGTCTCTGTTTATTCAAACGGTATTACTCTTCGCAACAACAAAAGTCTGAGTGATTTCGTTGAATCCGGTCCCTGTGAAGCATTCAGTCAGATTAACTCCACCAGTGAATTCACAGGGCAACAGTTGGGTGAGTACCTGTTTAATCCTCTAAGAAAAAGCGCGGATAAACCCTGTTCCGTTTTTCAGGAAGCTCATCAGAGAGTCATAGAGCAGGGAGAGTCGGTCAACTTTAGGGTAAGTATTCGAGGGGACATTAAATGGGTCACAGCATTACAGCTTCCTTTAACTGGGTGGTACCTAAGTATCAGTATGCTGAACGAAGAGCTGATGGGGAGCGTGTTAGATCGGGCTCTTCTCAGTTTGCTGGTAACGCTTCTGGGGCTGATAGGAATATCTGTCTGTCTTTGGTGGGTCTCAGGTCGTATCACAAAACCATTGAATCAATTGAAAGAGAGGATAACCAGCTACATCACTATTCCCGATGACGTTGAGTCAATGACTTCTGAAGGGGATGAAGCGGTAAGCCTGAGCAACTGTTTTGATACACTGATAGCCAGCCTGCGGGACAGGGAAAATCAACTACAGAAAGTTAGAGCAAATAACGTTGGTCACCTGGTCGATCAAATTGAGGGTCGATATTTTTATTTTCACCTAGATGCCAGCGGACAGACGTTGAATATCAGTCATTCCGTTCAGGCTGTTCTCGGTTACTCGGAAGAGGAGATAGGGCAAAGCTTGAAGGACTGTCTCACCGACAGCGAACTTAACAAAAACTTTTCACAACGGCTTGCACTGATTGCTTCAGGTGAAAGCCCGGAAACCTTTGAAGTAGAGATGCGGCACAAAAACGGTGAAACAAAACGCATTGAGTTGTTCTGTACCTCCACCAGTGAACTGATTGATCAGGGTATTTTCATTGAAGGTCTGGGTAATGATATTTCCGAGCGTAAAAGGATTGAATCCGAACTTCTTAATGCTAAACAAAGTGCAGAGCAGGCCAGTCAGGCCAAGTCTATGTTTCTTTCCAATATCAGTCATGAGCTGAGAACGCCAATGAATGGAGTGCTCGGTTATGCTCAGCTGTTGTTAATGGATAAGAAGCTACCTGAGTCGTCCAGAAAAAACCTGCAGGCTTTGGAAGAATGCGGTTTGCACCTGATGACTTTGATCAATGACATTCTTGATATTACAAAAATAGAAAGTAGTGGTGTCACTCTGTCGCCTCAGCCTTTTTTCTTGAAGCCGGCTTTGAACATGGTTGTTGCCAGTGTTCGGCATTCTATCAAAGAAAAAGATGTTGTACTGAAGCTGGAGCTTGATGAAAACATTCCGGCAGAGATCATTGCCGATAACATTAAGCTACGACAGGTGCTCATCAATCTAACAGGCAATGCGGTTAAATTCACTCGGGAAGGCGAAGTTAATATCACTGTAATGTTGAAACAAGATCGGATACTTTTTTCGGTGAAGGACAGTGGTATAGGAATACCTGAAGATCGGCAATCAGATTTGTTCAAACCTTTTACACAGTTGCACAGTGACCCTTCGGTCGGTGGTACGGGGCTGGGGTTAGCTATCAGCTATCGACTGGTAAAAGCAATGGGAGAAGAGCTCAGGGTTGTCAGTGAAGAAGGTAAAGGCAGTGAGTTCAGCTTCCTGATGCCATTTGAGTGGGTGCCCAAGAGTTTGAATGTAACGGTTGATGGGCAGGCGGAAGTGCGGTCGCTTCGTAAAGAGATAGAAGACAGACCTTGTATTCTAGTCGTCGATGATTCGAAAGATAACCGGCAGATGCTTGCTCAGGCACTGAAAAATGAGAGTTATAACGTGGATTGCTGTGACAGTGGTGAGCAAGCAATCGAGCAATGTCTTGAAGAATCATATGATGTTGTTCTGATGGATTTGAAAATGCCTGTCATTAATGGTTATCAGGCAGCTGAAACTATCCTGAAAAACTCAACACAGGATTCCCCACAGATTATTGCCGTAACGGCTGATGTCAGTACAGAGGTCAGTGAGCGGGTGCAGAAAGCTGGCATGGTCGGTTTGGTCGCTAAACCGGTCATATTTTCAGAGTTATTTGGCAAGATAAATGAGCTTCTGGTTGTTGATATAGGTGACATTCATGATGACCACAAAAAATGGGTGATGGATGAAGTGTGCAGAAACAGGATGACTGAGTTTTTGGAAACAGGGGACCTGGAAGCTTTGGAAAAACTCGCTCTTAATTGGCAGCAACAAGAGGTTTATGGTGGTCTGCCAAATAAAATAATCGAACTGTGCCGTAGTTTTGAAATTGAAAAGCTTGAAAAACTGGTGGCCGGAGATAGTTTAAGAGGGCAGGAGATCAGTCTGCAGACTTACTATCAGGGAAGATAATAAAAGAACATGTCACAATCGTATTCAGATTATGTCATTCAGAGAATTAGGCAGTGAGTACGGATAACCGTTTTTCCATTCATGTTCGTGTTTATTATGAAGATACTGATGCCGGAGGCATTGTCTATCATACCAACTACCTTAAGTTCATGGAGCGAGCCAGAACCGAGTTTCTCAGGACAACAGGTTATGATCATCAACTGTTGCTGGAACAGCAGCGATTGCTGGTGGTCTCGGATGCCAGTATTAAATTCCGGCGTCCGGCAAAGCTGGATGATTTACTGAGGATCACCGCAGAGGTGACTGAAATAAGAAAAGTCAGGCTAACCTTTCAGCAAAATATCTATCTGGAAGATGAACTCTTGTGCATTGGAGAGTTTGTTATTGGCAGTATTCACAGTGAAACCATGAGGCCTGCTGTGATTACAGAATCCTTACGGAATAAAATAACGGCTGTCACAAAATGATAGATTTTTGGTGTTATAGTCCTTCTGTAGTAACCATTCGACGAACAAAATAAGCGAGGCGTCTGTGACGGAAAGCATGTCAATCTGGTCTCTGGTCAGCAATGCCAGTTGGGTCGTAATTCTGGTCATGTTAATGCTGGTTATGGCATCGATTACTTCCTGGGTCATGATTGTCCAGAGAGGTATTTTAATCAGAAATGCCCAGCAACGCATGCACTCATTCGAAGACCGTTTCTGGTCAGGAATGGATCTGACGCAACTTTATCGGGAAATTCAGGATGAAACGGCCCCTGAAGGTCTCGAGCAAATCTTTATGTCAGGGTTTAGAGAGTTTTCCCGCCTTCGTAGTCAGGGTACAGAAGATGCTGATGCCGTGATGGAAGGGACTCAGCGGGCGATGCGGGTCTCAATCTCCCGTGAGCAGGAAAAGCTGGAAGCACACTTACCCTTTTTAGCGACAGTTGGTTCTACCAGTCCTTATCTCGGATTGTTTGGTACTGTCGTTGGCATCATGAATTCTTTTCGTGGTCTGGCCAATGTTCAACAAGCGACACTGGCATCGGTAGCTCCTGGTATTGCTGAAGCCTTGCTGGCAACTGCTATCGGTCTGCTGGCTGCGATTCCTGCTGTTGTCGCCTATAACCGCTATTCAGCCAAAGTAGATGCCTTGTTGGCCAGTTACGATACCTTTGCCGAAGAGTTCGCCAGTATTTTGCACCGTAAGGTGCACAGTCGCTCCCGTTCAGCCTGAAGGAGATTGACCTATGGCTCAACGAAGAGTTCGACGCAAACCAATGTCCGAAATCAACATGGTTCCGTTCATTGACGTCATGATGGTGATGCTGGTTGTGTTTATGATCAGTGCGCCCATGTTGACTCAAGGGATCAAGGTTGAACTGCCCAGAACCTCCAGTAAGCCCATGCCGCTACCGGATGATGCCAAAACTCTGATTGTTTCAGTGCAATCCAACGGTCAATACTTTATTGATCTTGGTTCGGATCATGAAAGCGCCAGCAGTCTTGCTGTCATCAGAACCAAGGTAGCGAAAATTATTTCTGCCAGTCCACAAACTCAGGTTCTGATCAAAGGTGATCGGACGGTGGACTATGGTTCAGTCGTTGAGTTGATGTCCGAGTTGCAAAAAGCAGGTGTTGAAGACGTTGGATTGATTACTGATCCGGCCTCCCTAAGCGAGGGAGCCGGATAGTCGGAATATGAAGAGTCCACAAAAAAGACAGAGTAGAAAAGGCCGGCAATCATTACCGGAACGTAGTTTTTTTGGAGGTTATGGCTTAGCCATTTTGGTCTCTTTGCTGCTTCATACTTCGATTGTTGCGGTTCTATTGTATAGCTGGCCTGATGAGAAAAAGGTAGTCATTACACCACCCAGATCCATTAAAGCCAGTGTGATGGAGATCTCGCAGCCAAAAGCGAAACCTAAGCCTCAAGTTCAAAGCAGCAACAATGATCAGGCTCGACAACAAGCAGATGATCGAGCCAGAAAAAAGAGGTTAGAGGAGCGCCGTCGTAAGGTTGAGGAGAAGCGACAGAAAGAAGTTGCTCTGAAACGTCAGAAAGGCGCTCAGGAAAAAGCCAAACGGGAAAAGGCCGAGGCAGAGCGCAAGGAAAAAGAGCGTCAGAAAAAACTGGCTGAAAATAAACGACGCAAGCAGCAGGACGATCAGCGCCGCAAAGAACAGGAAAGGCTTCAGGCAGCTGAAGATCAAAAGGTAAGAGAGGCGGTCTTATTAGCGGCTGCTGAGCAGGAAGAAAAAGATCAAGCCAAAGCTGACTATTATGTAGGTGTGTTGAGAGGGTTGGTTGCTCAAAACTGGAACCGTCCACCCAGTGCTCGTAATAACATGGTAGCTGTTGTTAAGTTACAGCTCTCTGCTTTTGGTGATTTGCTGTCAGTAAAACTGGTTACCAGCAGTGGTGATGATGCCTATGACCGCTCTGTAGTTCAGGCAATCCAATTGGCTGCACCCTTTCGAGAGTTGAAAGACCTTGAGCGACGGGTGTTTAATAACAAATTCAAAACTTTTGAATTCAGGTTTAGGCCAGAGGATCTGGTGAGATGAGTAGAACAATACACGATGTGAACTCCTTAGGGAGCAGAAACACGATTGCCCGTTTCTGGTTACTGGCAATGCTGGTGTGTCTTCAGCTGTTTGCTGTATCAGCGAAGGCAATATTAACGATCGAAGTGACTCAAGGTAATGACAAGGCTGTGAAGGTGGCGGTCGCCCCTTTCAATTGGCAAGGTGAACGTCTGCTGTCAGAAGATCTGGCTGGTATTGTAGATAACGACCTAAAGTTGAGCGGTCTGTTTACTCCGTTGCCAAGAGAAGACATGCTGAGTTTTCCATCAAAAGCGTCTGAAGTCGTTTATCGGGACTGGAACCTGCTGGGAGCCTCTTACTTGGTGACAGGAAAAATCAGCCAGAGTGGCACGATCTATGATGTTTCCTATCAGCTTTACGATATCGTTCGACAGAAACGAATTGCTACAGGGCGTTTTCGTGGGGTTGAAAGTCAATTAAGAAATTTGGCTCACCGTATCAGTGATTCTGTGTATCAGAAAATCACGGGGATTCCCGGGGATTTCTCTACCCGAATTCTTTATGTGACAGCCAAGCGTTGGAATGTTGGCCATACTGACTATCGTCTCAATTACGCCGATGCTGATGGTCAGCGTCAGCGTGAAGTCGTTCGTTCTCGTGAACCGATCCTTTCTCCGGCTTGGTCTCCGGATGGCTCCAAAGTAGCTTATGTGTCTTTTGAAACCGGAAGACCTGCCATTTACGTTCAGGAACTGGCTACAGGGAAGCGTGAAAAAGTAACAGGATTTAAAGGCTTGAACAGTTCCCCGGTTTTTTCTCCAGATGGAAAGTGGCTAGCACTGGTGTTGTCCAAAGGAGATAACCCGGATATCTACGTGAAGAATCTGGAAACCGGCAAACTGAGTCAACTGACCCGTCATTTCTCCATCGATACTGAGCCTGACTGGATGCCTGATGGCAAGAGTCTTGTCTTTACCTCGAACCGTGGCGGTAGTGCCCAGATTTATCAGCTGGGTGTTCAGGTACAGCCTGATGGCACCATGACAGCTGATGACAAACCTGTAAGGCTAACTTTCAAGGGTAAATTTAATGCCCGTGCCAAGGTTTTTCCTGATGGTAAATCCCTAACTCTGGTTCACAAGGGTAAAGGTGCGGATGCCTTTAATATCGCCGTGCTGGATCTTGATACTAATCGTTTGAGGCTTCTGACGTCTGCAAGACTGGAAGATTCACCTAGTGTTTCTCCCGGTGGTCGACGCCTGATCTATGCCGTTCAGGGTGGAGAGCAGGGCGAGTTGGCAATTGTTACGGCTGATGGCCGCGTGAAATACCGACTGCCCTCTGCCGAAGGCGATGTCCGTGAGCCTGTGTGGGGGCCAGCACGGGATTAATTCGGTTGACTTAGTTTGCGATGAGTGTTTTTGGGAAACCGGATAAACCTCTTTTATTTCGGTTTCCCGCAGTAAAACTGCTCAAGGCTATGGGATTCGGGCTAGTCCACAGTGACCAGTTCTGATAATGTACTCCATCAGTCATTCTTTTTGTTATAGAGATACAGTTTGCTGCTCTGAAGAAGAGAAAAACTGTACTCTTCGACTCAATCAAAAATGAGTCTGGAAAACACCGGCATCAGGGATGGCAAAAAATTATTTCTTCAGCCTTTGGCTGTCAGAGAAACTGACTTACAAATTTTAATAATTGGAGCTTGTGATGCGTTTTGCCAATTTTGTAAAGGCTGCCGCCCTGTCTGCAACTGCTCTGTGGCTAGCAGGCTGTGCATCCACCGGTGGTCAGAGTACTTCCGGTGTTGATAAAACCCAAAGTGTTAAGCCAACCGAGGCAGTAATTGAAGTTAAACGAGTACTGGATCCGGCTGTTCAGGCTGTGATCGATACAGGTGTAGTAAAGGCTACTCCTGAGCAGATTGGCAAGCTGCTGAATAAAACGACCTATAACTTTGCTTTTGACAGCTCAAAGCTGAAAGAACTCGATTATAAAGCGCTGGACGTTCAGGCTGCTTATCTGAACTCTCGTGAAGGTCGTGGCAAACAGATCATCATTCAAGGTCATACCGATGAGCGTGGAACCCGTACCTACAACCTGGCTCTGGGTGAGCGTCGTGCCAATGCAGTTAAAAACTACATGGTTGCCAAAGGTGTATCCGCGAGTCGTATTGAAGTGATTAGCTTTGGTTTTGAGAAGCCTCTGGACCCTGCTCACACTGATACAGCTTGGGCTAAGAATCGTCGTGCGCACATTGTAACTAACTGAGTCTGAATCTTTTTTCAGATTTTGGTGACATAAAAATGCTGCACCCAGCCGACGCTGGCTGCAGCATTTTTTTTTAGGCATTAATAAAGAAATGGAAAGACGACATGCATCTGAAAAACATGTTGGCAGCGGCGATCATAATGAACGCGACTGCTGTCCTGGCGGATGTACCTGTTGTGGATTCTCAACCGGCTGGCAACAGGGTCGTTGAAACAGTTGCTCTGGCGCAGGCCGCAACGGGATCGACAGGTACCGCACATATTCTTAATTTGCTTGATGAGCTCAGGCAGGAAAATATGACGCTGAGAGGGCAGCTTGAAGAGCAGGCCTATCGCATTCGACAGTTAGAACAGGAGAATCGTGATCGTTACCTGGATTTGGATGACCGGATCTCCAAACTGATAGAGCAGCTAGATGGCAATGTGATGCCTTCAGGCACTGTTAAACCCTCAATAACACCACCAAAGCCGGCTTTGGATAAAGTTGTAAAAAATACATCCTCTACACAGCAGCAGGCTTATCAAAATGCCTTTGACTTGATCAAGGGTCGAGAGTTCGATAAAGCACTGTTGGCTATGAGGCAATTGTTGGAAGATTCTCCTAAAGGTGCTTATGCGGATAATGCTCTGTACTGGTTGGGTGAAATTCAGATGGCGCAGGGTAAATATGCTGAAGCCAGAATAGATTTTCAGTCAGTGATTCGTGATTTTCCTGCTAGCTCAAAAGTACCGGATGCTGGCTATAAACTCGGTAAAGTGTTGGATCTTCTGGGTAAGAAAGCAGAAGCCAAGGAGCAGCTGGAAGACGTTGTTGCCAATCACTCGGGTACTGCAGCCGCTCGATTGTCCGAGACCTATTTGAAAAATATGTAACGCTTCTCCCTATCTTTCGTTTCAGAAGATGTGAGTTCGTTGGCTACTATCGTTTATTTGCCACTTACTCATGCCTTCAAACCCTCTGATTCTATGTACACGATTGTGCAGTATTGTACGGTCGTACCTCCCTTGGAATTGATCACCTACTCTCAAAATTGTTCTTAGGAAGGGGGGCTGCTAATATTGCCCGCCTTGATGATGAGCGTGAGTTAAATGACGGCAGAAAGTCTTAGAATTACTGAAGTTTTTTACTCTTTACAGGGTGAATCCAGAACAAGTGGATTGCCGACGGTGTTTGTTCGACTGACGGGCTGTCCACTTAGGTGCAGCTGGTGTGATACCGAGTATTCTTTTCATGGCGGTGAGCGAATAGCGCTGGTCGATCTGGTCGATCAGGTCGTTGGTTATGGCGTCCGTCATGTCTGTGTAACCGGTGGTGAACCTTTGGGGCAGCCAAACTGTCTGCCGTTTATGGCCAGGTTGCTGGAGAATGGGCTTGAAGTCTCCCTGGAGACCAGCGGTGCCATGGATGTCTCAGAAGTCGACGAAAAAGTAGTGAAGGTTCTTGACCTTAAGCCCCCGGCATCAGGAGAGAGTCATCGAAACCTTTACGAGAATATTCAATATCTGACTAAAAATGATCAGGTCAAATTTGTTATTACCGGTCGTGAAGATTACGACTGGTCGGTGAGTAAGCTGCTGGAATACAACCTGGCAGAAAGAGTCTCTGATGTACTTTTCTCACCGGTTAATGATCAGCAGTCACCGCAGGAACTGGCCGAGTGGATTCTGTCAGACAGGTTGCCTGTGCGTTTTCAGGTGCAGTTGCATCGGGTTATCTGGGGTGATAAATCAGGCGTTTAAGAGGCATTATGACAAAGAAAGCTGTAATTCTGTTATCCGGTGGTCTGGATTCCACAACGGTTTTGGCTATTGCCAAAAGTCAGGGCTATGACTGCTATACCATGAGTTTTGATTATGGACAGCGTTCTCGCTCAGAGCTGGCGGCAGCAAAGATAGTCTCTGAAACTCATGGAGCCGTCAGCCATAAAACGGTGCAGCTCAACCTGAGAGATCTGGGCGGCTCTGCTCTGACTGATGACAGTATTGATGTTCCTGAGGAGGTAGGTGAAGGTATTCCTGTCACCTATGTTCCTGCTCGAAATACGGTCTTTCTCTCTCTGGCTCTGGGTTGGGCAGAAATTATGGGTGCCCGTGATATTTTCATCGGTGCCAATGACGTTGATTATTCCGGCTATCCAGATTGTCGGCCTGAGTATCTTCAGGCGTTTGAGACTATGGCCAATTTGGCGACCAAAGCGGGGATTGAAGGCGACCGTTTTCGTATTCTGGCGCCGCTGTTGAAGTTGAAGAAGTCCGAGATTGTGCAAGAAGGCACTCGTTTGGGTGTTGATTATGGGATGACGGTTTCCTGTTATCAGGCTGATGACGAAGGCAAAGCTTGTGGTGTCTGTGACAGCTGTCACTACCGCAAGTTGGGCTTTAAAGAGGCGGGTTTGATTGACCCAACTCGTTACGCCTGATTAAACGGATAGAGGTTTTCCGGGCGGTGTTTGAAAGGCAGTTTTGTATAATCCGAGGTGGTGACACCGTCGCCATCCAATAAAATCTCTTTTTCTGTAATGGTTCGAAAGCTGGCTCTGTGGTGAATGCGGCTCTTGAGCAATATGTACTTGTGCTGCTCAGGATTGATTCCACAAGCAATGAAAATACCTTTGTCCCAGGGTTCAATGTGGCGAGAAGTGATAATGATTGTCATATTCGATGTTTGAAAAACAGCCGTTGCTCCCATATTGATTTCCAATCCGTTATACATTTCTCCCTGAATTTTCCAGCGGCCATCGGTGAGTGCTTTTACTCGCCCATTGAGCGTTAGGGGTTTGCCTTTTCTTTTTAGTGCTGGCATATCATGTTTACCACCCAGCTCAACGGTGATGTGCTGATCAATGCCGGCAACCTGCATCAATTGAACGGCTGACGGATCACAGACGGTGGCCATAACTACATCCTTGAGGTTCCTGGCCAGAACGGCTTCTATAACCGTCATTACATCTTGTGTTCCGCCAGAGCCGCAGTTGTCCGCATGATCAAGCAATAATACGGTGTTTTTCTGGTTAACAGCTTTGATTAGGGCTTTGGATAAAGGTTGATGGTGATAGACGAAATCTGCTCTCAGCTGCCAGGCTTTCTGAATGATCTGGTCACAAACCTGTTCTGCCAGCTCAGCATGACCATCACTGATAACGATGACTGAGGGCATAACGTCAGGAGTATCAGAGTGAGGAAAGCCGCCAAAGAAGCTGATATCCAGAATATGCTCCGAATGTTCGAGCTGTCGGCAAAGAGTCATTATGCTTTTAAAGGGTTCGTCATCCGTTCCCTGCCTGAGGGTATGGGAAATCAGAGGGATCTGGCCAAAGCTTATGACGGGCTCGATTTTACCGGCCATAAAATCAAGCAGTAAATGGCCAGCTCTGAGACCTGTTTCTCTGATATCGGTATGAGGATAACTGTGATACCCGCAAATAACGGTGGCATTGTTGACCAGTTCTTCGCTGATATTGGCATGAAAATCCAGTGATACGGCGACCGGAAGATCAGGGTGAGCCTGTCGTATTTCCTGAAGAAGATCGCCTTCTGCGTCCAGTGTAGATTCAGTCACCATTGCGCCATGAAGCTCCAGCATCAGGCAGTCATGGCGGTTAATCTGATTAATGATTTTTTCCTTTAGCTGCCAATAAGTTTCGTGGTCGCAAGGACCGGATGGCATAGCCTCAGTAGCAATGGGAGTATCGACTGAAAAACCATGTTTTTTGGCCAAATCAAGATACCCGGCAATAGCTGAATTGGTATCGTTTAATTTTTCTGTGACCTCACTGTTCCTGAGGTAAGTCCATTGCTTAAACCGACTGAGATCAGTTTTAATCGGGGAGAAAGCATTGGTTTCATGTTTTAGCATGGCCAGTAGTGCATGCATGGTGCTGCTTCCATTGCTCTGATTGATTAAGTAGCCTCTAGTGATAGCTGACTATGGGGCTCTTTGCCAGTGCCTGCGTAGGTGAAAGTCGCAATCAAAAAATCTTGGTCAGGGCTTGCAACTTTTTCTGGTGAGAGTAATATTTTGCCACGTTGGGTCGTTAGCTCAGTTGGTAGAGCAGTTGGCTTTTAACCAATTGGTCGAAGGTTCGAATCCCTCACGACCCACCACTCCCTCTCTTCTTCTCCTTTTCTTCCGCTCCACATTTCAATATGCTGCTGCCTGTTTCTGGCGTTTATGTTAGAATTGCCCGCAATTTGCGTAACAGATGTCTTTAAAGAGACTGTCAAACAGATAATATGAGCGTACTGACTGATAAGGAGTTTGTCCGGGAGCACCTACTACAAGGTGGTCAGGTCGAAACTCTAAACGAAGCAAAAGAAGAGACTCTGAAAGAACGAGTCAGGGAATTATTGAAACAGAAAAATGCTGTTTTGGTAGCACACTATTACACTGACCCTGTTGTTCAGGCTCTGGCGGAAGAAACCGGTGGTTTTGTTGCCGATTCCCTGGAAATGGCCCGTTTTGGTCGTCGTCATGAAGCTGATACTCTGGTGGTTGCTGGTGTTCGCTTTATGGGCGAAACCTCGAAGATTCTTAGCCCTGAAAAAACCGTGCTCATGCCAACGCTGGAGGCAGAGTGCTCACTGGATCTTGGTTGTCCTGTGGATGAGTTTTCCGCTTTTTGCGATCAGCACCCTGATCGGGAAGTGGTGGTCTATGCCAATACGTCAGCTGCCGTAAAGGCAAGAGCTGACTGGGTGGTGACTTCCAGTTGCGCGGTAGCTATCATCGAACATCTGATGGATCAGGATAAGAAAATTATCTGGGGGCCGGACAAGTATCTTGGTAGTTATATTCGAAAGAATACCGGAGCCGATATGCTGCTCTGGGATAGTAGCTGCATTGTCCATGAAGAGTTTAAGGCCAAGGGTATTCAAGACGTCAGAAAAGTCTATCCTAATGCAGCTGTGCTCGTTCACCCGGAATCTCCTGATTCTGTAGTGGCTGAAGCTGATGTGGTTGGATCAACCAGTCAGTTGCTGAAAGCCTCTATCGAGATGCCAAACGATACGTTTATCGTGGCAACCGATCGAGGTATTTTCTACAAAATGCAGCAAGCCTCCCCTAATAAATCATTTATTGAAGCCCCTACTGCTGGCGAAAGTGCCTCTTGCAAGAGTTGCGCGCATTGTCCCTGGATGGCTTTGAACTCATTGGAAGCATTGGTTCAGTGTCTGGAAGAGCCGGGTAAACTCAATGTGGTTGAGGTGGATGATGAACTGCGCGTTCAATCCCTGATTCCTCTTCAGAGAATGCTCGACTTTACTGCGTCCATGGCAGGCTGATTCAGTACGTAACATGAGCTCTATACTGACCCGTACTCAAATACCGAGCCGGGTCAGACTCCTTCTTTAAAGCACATTTCTCAACTTCTTTATTCGTGTCATCATTTCGGACGATTCCGGTCCATTGGAATCCGAATAACCTCAATCAGTCATAAGCGCGAAATGCGTCAGCACAACTCTGACTGCAGCTGCACTTCACAGAATAAAAACAAGAGGATGACCTTGATGGCAGTTCAGGAAAAAATTGATACCCGCGCCGTTGAAATGATGACTGTGCTGGCGAGTCAGAAAAGAGCCTGTATTGACACAGGTCTCGTCAGCGAAGCGGTTCGTATAGACCGATTGAATCGTTTACTGGATCTGGTTCATGATAACGCCGGTGATCTTGCTGATGCGCTTTCAGCTGACTTTGGTCATCGTTCAAAGCATCAATCTCTGATGGCTGATATTTACGCCTGCATTGAATCGGTTAAATACACTCGCAAGCAGATTAAGAGCTGGATGAAGCCAGAAAAGCGCAAAGTGGCTTTTCCTATGAATATTCTGGGCAGTACAGCCAAAGTGGAATATCAGCCAAAAGGCGTGATAGGTATTCTCGGAACCTGGAACTTCCCAGTCAATACTGTGATCACGCCATTGGTAGGCGTCTTTGCTGCCGGTAACCGAGCCATGATTAAGTTCTCGGAAGTGACGCCAGCGACTTCCCAGTTGTTGCATGAGCTGTTTAAAAAGTACTTCAGCGATGATGAGTGTGCGGGTTTTGTGGGTGGCCCTGAAGCGGGAGCTGCTTTTTCCAGCTTGCCATTGGATCACCTGATTTTCACTGGAGCGACCAGTATTGCCCGACACGTTATGCGCGCGGCTTCTGAAAATCTGGTACCAGTGACATTGGAGTTGGGTGGTAAGTCACCGGTTATTATTTCCCGTGATGCTGATTTGGAAGAAGCTGTTCTTCGCCTCGTCAGTGGCAAGGGTTTGAATGTTGGTCAGGTTTGTCTGTCTCCGGACTATGTATTTGTGCCTGAAGATATTCGTGAAGATTTCCTGCAGTTGGTTATCAAAACCGTATCCGCACAGTTTCCGACGATGTTGAATAATACGGATTACACGTCTGTGGTTAACGAACGTCACTATCAGCGTTTGCAGGGTTACCTGCAGGATGCCAAGGATAAGGGCGCGGATGTTCGTGAAATCAACCCTGCTAATGAAGATTTCTCTAAGCAAGAAGATACTCACAAAATTCCTTTGACCTTGGTTGTTGAGCCTTCTGATGATCTTCTGGTGATGCAGGATGAAATCTTTGGCCCGATTTTGAATGTTAAGAGTTATCGTAAGCTGGATGACTGCATTGATTTCATTAATGACCGTCCACGTCCTTTGGCGCTTTATTTTTTTGGTAATCCAAAGAGTAAGGAGCTGCGTAAAGTTCTTGATAACACCATCTCTGGTGGTGTGACGGTGAACGATGTGATGGGACATATCGGTTGTGAAGACTTACCGTTTGGTGGTGTCGGTCACAGTGGTATGGGTGTTTATCACGGCTATGATGGTTTCAAAACCTTCAGTCATGGTAAAGCTGTCTATGTTGCTCCCAAGGTTAATTTGCCCAAGCTGGGTGGAATGTTACCTCCTTATGGAGAGAAGGCAGATGGTAACTTGAAGAATATGATCAAGAAGTAATCGGTTTTTTAAAGACAAAAAAGCCAGCTATTTGCTGGCTTTTTTGTCTTTAAAAAACACTTAGATATCTATTCAATTGCTTTCGTCTATTTGGATACCGTTTTTTCCGCCTTACTGTCCCTTCTTCAACTTATCCTGATACCGGTGTACTTCAATGAGTTTGTTTTCTATTTTGGCTTTCAGTGAATAGTTTTTACTGGCCATTTCGCGAGCGTACTCAAGGTGTTGAATGGCGGCATCCAAGTTGCCGGCCAGGTAGTAATATTCTGCCCGAGACTGGTGTAGACCGAGAATATTTTTAGCCAGCCCTTGTACCTCTGCCAGTTGATACCAGACATCAGGGTCATCAGGGCGCTGACGGCTGAGTTTTAGTAGGACCTCTTCTGCTTCTTGGTACTTCTTCATAGTGGTCAGAATATTTGCTTTCTGTGCCAGGAGAGGGAAGTAGTCAATGTGTATTTCCAGAGCACGATTGATGCGTTCAAGTGCTTTGCCAGATCGATCTGATTTTGATTCAATCTGAGCCTGGGTGATGATCAGTGCCAGATTCTGGGGATGCTTTTTCAATAAAGGCGTCAGGACTTTCTCGGCGGCTGGATAGTTTCGGGACTGATAGTTGGCAATGGTCAAGCCGTAACGGGATACATCCGGAGAGCCGCTGTGGCCCGTTACCAGTTCTTTCTGCAACTGACGAGCATATTGCGCAGGGTCTGGTGCGTTCAGTACCAGTAACCGCATTCTGGTGAACTGGTAGTCAAGGCTGTCGGAGCGGCCTTTTCGTGGCATCTGCGCAGCTCTGGCTCTTGAGTCGGCAATACGGTTATCAGTTACAGGGTGAGTCAGCAGGAATTCCGGTGGTCGACTTTGGTAGCGACTGGATTTATTCATGTTCTCGAAAATTTCCGGCATTGCCCGAGGATCAAAACCGGCCTGAGCCAAAGTCTGTATGCCTATGTTGTCCGCTTCGCGCTCAAACTGTCGACTGAATCTCAACTGACTGCTCTGAATGCCGGCAACTGTTGTTGATAGGGCTGCTATTCCAACATCGCCACCGCCAGCAGCCATTAGGATGACCGAGGCTAAAATGGCCGCAGCTGTTGGCAGACGTTTATTACGGGAGTCCTCAACATTGCGAGCATAGTGTCGTTGGCTAAGATGAGCCAGCTCGTGAGCCAGTACGGCTGCAAACTGCCCTTCGGTATCAGCATGAAAAAACAGACCAGCATTGACGCCTATAATCCCGCCTGGTGCAGCAAAGGCATTCAGGTTGGGACTGTCGATAAGCATGGTGCTGAGTCGGTAATCGTTGATGTCGCTGAATTCGGCCAAACGATAAATCAGACGTTCCAGATAAGCTTTTACCTGGGGATCACTGACGGTTTTTGTTCGGCTACGCAGATACTTAAGGTAGGTCTGGCCTAACTCATATTCTTGCTGAGGCGAAACGATACCGGAGGTCGTATCTCCCAGACTGGGTAGTTCGACAGAGGAGGTCTGTGCTTCTGCTGAGCTCAGGCTGAGCCATCCGCTCAGTAGGACTGCCAGCAGGAAACCCGGTTGTTTCATAGAATATCCATACTCAGGTAATACAATCGGCAATATTTTAACTCTATAGCGTATCCGTCTCAAATGACCATTAGGACTTTACACGCCATCAACACAGTCCAAGAACAGAGTCAGGAAAAGTCATTCTGAATGATTGTCTGTTCTTTAATGCTAGATGAATCCGACCATACTGGCTGAGTCCTTGAGCCCTGGATTGTTTTCTGTTCTGATTGGTTTTTTAAGCATAACATTGAATGTGGTCTGACTGTATGTCAGGCCCATGCAGTTATCAGGGGAGATGCGTCATTACCATGACAGAAGTAGATCTTGAGCTGGACCTGAAAGGGATGAACTGTCCCCTGCCATTGCTGAAAGCAAAGCAGGCCATGAGCAAGATGCAGTCAGGAGAAGTGATCAGGGTAGAGGCAACTGACCCCAGCTCGGTCAGAGATTTTGCTAGTTTTGCTCGAATCAGCGGACATGAGTTGCTGGTTTCGGACGAGCTGAACGGTGTTTTTATTCATACCCTGAAGCTTAAATAAGGAAGTTGTTTATGAAAGATTTCATAAGAGGATGGCTGCATCGCTACCTCTCCGATCACGAAGCGTTGGTGCTCCTGCTGATACTGGTATCGGGTTTTCTGATCATTATTTTTATGGGGCAGATGCTAGCTCCAGCTCTGATGGCTCTGATTCTGGCCTATCTGATGCAAGGGACAGTGAACTGGCTCCAGCGTAGAAAAATGCCGCATATACTGGCTGTTAATGTGGTCTTTATCATTTTCATGACACTGATGCTGGTCGGTTTGTTTGTGCTGGTACCGCTGGTATGGCAGCAAGTGACAGGGCTGTTGAACGAAGTACCTAACATGGTTCGTGAGGGCCAAAAACTGCTTAGAGAGCTGCCGCAACTTTATCCGGCTTTTATCTCTGAAGAACAGGCCTTGATGGTTGCTGAAACCGTTAGTGGTCATCTGGCCGGATTTGGTCAGTGGGCATTATCCTTTTCTATCTCCAAGTTACCCAGTGTCGTTGGTATCATGATCTATCTGATTTTGGTTCCGATTCTGGTGTTCTTTTATCTTAAAGATAAAGATGAGCTTTTGGGTTGGGTGGGCACTCGGTTGCCAAGTCAGCGTCGCTTGATTCTTCAAGTAGCGAATGAAATGAATCAGCAGATTGCCAACTATATTCGTGGCAAGGCCATTGAGATTCTGATAGTTGGTGTTATTAGTTTTATTGCTTTTGCCTGGTTAGGGTTGAATTATGCGGTCCTGTTGGCAATTCTTGTTGGGCTGTCAGTAGTCGTGCCTTATATCGGTGCGACGGTGGTGACGATTCCTGTTGCTATCATTGCTTTCTTCCAGTGGGGAGGAACTCAAGACTTTATGGTGTTGATGATCGTTTATGGAATTATTCAGGCATTGGACGGTAACGTGTTGGTTCCTTTGCTGTTCTCTGAAGCGGTGAATCTGCATCCGGTGGCCATTATTCTTGCAGTACTGGTGTTTGGTGGTGTTTGGGGTTTCTGGGGTGTGTTCTTTGCTATTCCGTTGGCGACGCTGCTTAAAGCAGTCATGAATGCCTGGCCCAATGTTCAAGAAGCCTGACGTGTTTGAAATAGCTAGAGGTTGATTAAAAGAAGGGGCGAAACTGTTAAGCAATGGTTTCACTCAATTGAATGATGGCTTCAGTGGTTATGTTTTTGTGAAATGACTTTGCCGTCTGATTGACGGCAAAGTTCCAGCACTTAATCAGCAGAGAGCTTGTGAAGCCTGAAGAACATCTTCGACATGGTTCTTAATGCGAACCTTGCGCCATTCGTGCTGAAGGGTTCCTTCAGGGTCGATCAGGAAGGTGCTGCGTTCAATGCCCATATACTCTTTGCCGTACATTTTCTTGAGCTTGATCACATCAAACAGTTTGCACAGTTCTTCGTCCGGATCTGAAATTAGATCGAATGGGAACTGGTGCTTTGCCTTGAAAGTTTCGTGAGATTTGAGACTCTCTCTAGAAACACCGAAAACGACGGTGTTAGCTTCCTGGAATTCCTGGTAGAGATCCCTGAAGGTTTGCCCCTCGCTGGTGCAGCCAGCTGTGTTGTCCTTAGGATAGAAATAGATAACGACCTTCTTGCCTTTCAGTTCAGAGAGCGTCACAGTGATATTGCTGGTGGCCTGCGCAGTAAACTCGGTTACTGTCTGGCCCAGGGAAAAACTCATTCTTGATCCTTTGAATCCTGTTGTTATTGATGATTTGACAAGTACTGTTCAAGCAAGTTCAGTTTGTCTATGGCTTGATATCAGTATAAAGCTGTAGATGGTTGCGGGGGAAGTCTACACTGGCCTTGTGTCTAACAGAGTCCGTCAGTAACATTACGCACAGCCTTGAATAGACCCACTGGAGTGGAATACATGATTACCGGAAGCCTTGTCGCCCTTGTTACCCCTATGTTGGATGATGGGGCGCTGGACTGGAAGCGGCTTCACGATCTGGTTGAATTCCATATAAAGGAAGGCACCGATGGTATCGTGGCTGTAGGTACAACCGGAGAGTCCGCCACCCTGAATGTAGATGAGCACTGTGAAGTCATACGTAGTGTGGTTAAGCAGGTTGCTGGCCGTGTTCCTGTGATTGCCGGAACGGGTGCCAACTCTACTCAGGAAGCTGTGCAGCTGACTCGAACAGCCAGTGAGCTGGGTGCAGATGCCTGCTTACTAGTAACACCGTACTACAACAAACCTACTCAGGAAGGTCTTTATCTTCATTTCAAGACCATTGCTGATGCCGTAGATGTTCCTCAGATTCTCTACAATGTCCCAGGTCGCACAGCAGTAGATATGTTGCCGGCAACGGTAGCAAGACTGTCCGGACACAAGAATATTGCCGGTATTAAAGAAGCTACTGGTATTCTGGAGCGAGGTACGGAGATTCGTGAATTCTGTGGTGACGATTTTGCCATTTACTCTGGCGACGACGGTACCGGTATGGAATTAATGTTACAGGGCGCCAATGGCGTGATTTCTGTGACTAATAATATTGCACCTCGTTTGATGCACGAGATGTGTGTTGCCGCTATTGCTGGCGATCGTGCTTCCGCTGAACAGATCAACAGCAAACTTGATATTTTGCATCAAACACTGTTTGTTGAAGCTAATCCGATTCCTGTGAAATGGGCTCTGGCAGAAATGGGTCATGTTGGTTACGGGATTCGATTGCCTCTGACTAAGCTGTCCGAAGAGTTTGAGCCAGTCATTCGTGATGCGCTGACTCAGGCAGAATTAATTTAAAATAGATAAAGCCCAGCTGGATATCCAGAGGGTGAAGACTGCACTCGGGACTGTTGTTTCAACAGGACCTAAAGCATAATGCTTTATTTATCTGGCTTTTTGAATGGAGATCCTATGTCTCGAGTGATTAAAACCCTGCCAGTCATGGCCTGTGCTTTGTTGTTGGTGGGTTGCAGTAACCCGTTTGGCAAGCAGGGTTACTTCCGGGACAAGTCCGGTGATTACACCAAGGCCAGAGTAACTGAGCCGCTGGTAATCCCGCAGGAGCTGAATACTCAGCCCATGACCGATTCTCTGGTCATTCCAAAAATTTCTGCAAGCCATGATAACCTTTCGGATGATTTTGAAGTGCCGCGTCCGGATCAGCGTCTGAGTCGGGAAGAAGGTCAAGATCTATCTATTGAACGTCAGGGAGCTGACCGCTGGTTGTTTATCAATGGCAGTACTCCGGGTGAAGTTTGGTCAAAGATTCATAAGTTTGTTGAGAGTAAGCAACTCCCTATTGCCCGTCAGGATGTTCAGCAGGGTTATCTCGAAACCAGCTGGAAAAATCTGGGTAAGGACTCAAAGCAGGGTTTCTTCGCACGTAACGTGAATAAGTTGTTGGGTGCAGAAGTAACAGGCCCTATGGAAGATCGTTTCCTGATTGAAGTTCGTCAGGGTGTTCAGCCAGAAAGCACTGAAGTTCATCTGAAGCACCAGGGTCGTACACTGATCAAAGAGAAGACTGTTGAGCCTGAACAGTGGAATAATCTGCCTGAGCGTAGTGGTCAGCTGGATGACGCTGTACTGAGCGAGTTGATGCTCTTTATTGCAGACTCCGGAAAGGAAAAGTCAGTCTCTCTTTTGGCTCAGGATTTGGATCTGGGTGAATTAACGGTGCTGGAACGTGATGGTGCTGGTAACCCTCAATTGCGATTGAGTGGCCTGTCTTTTGCTCGGAGCTGGTCAGCCGTAGAAAGTGCTCTTAAAGATGCCGGATTTAGTGTCTCTGACCGTAACCGTTCCGCTGGATTGCTTTACATCACATCCGGTACGGCTGTTGAAAAAACAGAATCGAAAGGCTTCTTTAGCGGTTTGTTTAGTAGTGATGAGCAAGAAGAACAATCAGAGTTTTCAGAAGAATTGAGAGTGAGGGTGGTAGAGCAGTCAGGTACTGCTCGAGTGTCTGTTGAAAAAGACGCAAACACCTCTGCACCCGCTGAAATCAGTTTGAAAATACTGAATCAAATAAAAGAAAATTTAAAGTAATCCTCAGAGTTATCAAGGCCGGTTTTTAACCGGCCTTTTTCGTCCGGTGCTCTCTTCTGCCATAGTCTTCTGAGTTTGTCGGAAGAGACAGTAAAAAGAAGTAGTACAGCTCTGAACAGGCCAGAAACTACCTTTCCGAACCCTCTACCACAATGAACATTACAGGATATTGGCAATGAGTCTTGCTGATAAAGTACTGGCCGTTAATAACGACCTGCCTATTCGAACTGAGCTGCCCGTGCACTCAGGAAAAGTCCGATCCGTCTACTGGCTTACTAAAGCAGACAGTCGCCGTCTGATTCAGGAGAAAGGTTATGATGTAGCTGCAGACGCACCTCTGGCCATTATGGTCATTTCTGATCGAATCAGCGCCTTTGACTGCATTTGGAAGGGTGAGGGCGGTATGAATGGTGTGCCAGGTAAAGGCGCAGCACTGAATGCGGTTTCTAATCACTGGTTTCGATTATTTAAAGAGAGTGGACTAGCTGACAGTCATATACTTGATATCCCACATCCCTTCGTCTGGATTGTCCAGAAAGCCCGTCCGGTTATGATTGAGGCCATTGCCCGTCAGTATATTACTGGCTCCATGTGGCGCAGTTATGCAAAGGGTGAAAGAGCGTTTTGTGGTATCGATATAGTGGATGGTTTGAAAAAAGATCAGAAACTACCGGAGCTGCTAATTACCCCATCTACCAAGGGTATTCTTAAAGGGATTCCGGGCGTACCTGAAGTGGATGATGTCAATATTACTCGAAGAGATATTGAGGATAACTATCAGGCGTTCAATTTCTCCAGTAAAGAAGATGTTGATCGTTATGAAGTGCTCCTGAAGGAAGGTTTTGATTTGATCAGTAAGACTCTGTCTGAACTGGATCAGGTGTTTGTTGATACCAAGTTTGAGTTTGGCTATGTCACCGATGCTGAAGGCCGTGAAAAACTGATTTATATGGATGAGGTAGGTACACCGGATTCCTCGCGAATTTGGGATGGTCCGGCTTATCGTAAAGATGAGGTTGTGGAAAACTCTAAGGAAGGTTTTCGACAGCTGTTACTGAGTTACTTTCCTGATCCGGATATTCTGCTCAATAAAGATCGTATGAAAGAACGACAGGCGCTTGCTGAAGATAATGAGCTATCTGAATCCGTGCTGATGGAAGTATCGAATATTTATACGAGTATCGCAGAGAAAATAACAGGAAAACCTGTGCACCTTTCAGATAATCCTAAAGCCGAAATTGTTGAAATTCTCAAAAAAGAGTACGGTTTGATCGACTGAGCAATGATTCCGCTGTTTGCCTGAATGTCACTTTTGACAACAGGCAGGCAAACTGGAGCACTGATATCTCTCATGATGGTTATTGTTAATAACTAGTAGTTATTAACAATAACCAAGATTATCGTACTGGAATTACCTGTTTTTGCTGTTTGAAGGCCTGATAACTCTATGTCAATAGTTTTTTATGCACAATTGTCAAGGCCTTGACGTCATAATACAGACACTGACGTAAATCTCTATTTTTCTTAAGTTGTTGCTGTAAGCTATTGAAATATAAGAAAAAAATAATTGATCAAAAAATGATCAATCTAACTGAGAGGTAGAGTTTATAGGTGTCGCGGAGTTATTCAATAAGTTCATCCACATACTTATCCACTGAAACTGTGGATAACATTTAAGCGTTCGTTTTGGTTGAGTTGTAAACCCTTGATGGCTATCGTTTATAGCGAACAAATCTTAAAGTTTTTTAATAACCTGTATCTGCTTGGCTGGAATACAAAAGATGAATGAAGCAGTAAATATTATTGATGTGACGGAAGAAAACTTTCGTCAGGTATTAATTGAAGAGTCAGCACAGCGTCCTGTGCTTCTGGACATCTGGGCAGAATGGTGTGAGCCCTGTAAGCATCAGATGCCGGTGCTGGCAAAGTTGGTGGAAGACTATCAAGGTAAATTTCTGCTAGCAAAACTGGATGCAGATTCCCAGCTGGGTCAGCAACTGATGGAGCAGATGGGCGTGCGTAGCGTGCCGACACTGGTGTTCTTTCATAATGGGCAGCCAGTACAAGTGCTGAGTGGCGTGCAAACAGAAGCGGCACTGAAAGAGGTGCTTGATCCTATTACCATAAGTCCGGCTGAGAGAGTGAAGCAGCAGGTTGATCAGCTAATTGAGCTTAGCCAGCATGAGCAGGCGCTCCAGTTGCTTCAGCAAATTCTGCAACAGGAGCCAGAGAATCATGCTTTGCAGGTGATGCAGGTCAATTTACTGCTCCAGTTGGGAAGAATTGTTGATGCCAAAACACTGATCGCGGCCTTGCCTGCTGATGCTGAAGGCATTGCACAGCCCAAAGCAAAGCTGGCCTTTTATGAGATGGTGGTAGAAGCGCCTCAGCAGTCAGAGCTGGAAGCAAGATTGATTGAAAATGAAAGTGATCATGAGGCTCGTTATCAGCTAGCGATTCGCCTGGTGATTGCGGATGAAGTTGAGCAGGCATTGGAAAATCTGCTGACTATTGTTCGACGTGAACGTGCGTTTCGTGAAGACGGTGCTCGGTTGCTAATGTTGAAAGTGTTCGAACAGTTGGGTTCAGGCGATCCTGTGACCAAGCGTTATCGTGGTAAGTTGTTCGGTTTGATGCATTAAAACAGTATCTGAAAAAAAAGAAAAAATTAACGGCAGCACTATGATGAGCTAAAGTTATTGACCCAGCTTCGAGGTAATATCATGAATCGGGTTGCGTGCTGTTTGGCCTTATCTGTGCTGTTATCGTTAGCAGCGCGATTAACGAGGGCGGACCAGAGCTACATGGATTGTTTGGGTGCGCTGCGCGATGAGGGTATTATTACTAAACTTTTCAAGGCTTATGAAACGCATCAACAGCAAGGATTGCAGAGATGCTCGCAATGTCAGTCTAGTTGTGAAAACGATTCAAAAACAGTGACGCTGCGATACTGTGGGAAGGATATGTTGTTCACAGTGACGCCAAGCAGTCTATCTGAAAGCTTTCATAAAGAATTAAAAAAAATCAGTGCCAGCCGATTCCCGGTTGGGAGAGAAAAACTGTACATTGTTCGTAAAGATGAAGAATATGAGATTTTTAATCATGGTACTGTTACAAATACCGTTGCTATTTACTGTGAGTATGAGAGTAACTTAGAGGCATCCTCTCCAGAACCTCAGGTAGTCCCCGGCAGCCCTTTTGGTAAGGTTCAGTATGGGCTCGGGGACTCATGGGATTTACGCCATACCCATTAATCTGGATCTGAAAAACCTCCCAGGGTTTCGATCAAATCATTAATTAATTTTCTCAGTGATAAAGTCATTACACTGAAGTCCGCATCAAATTGCTCAGCCGCTGAATCTGCAGAAATATCATCCAGCTGATCTTGAATCACTTCGGTAAACTTCAATTTACGAACCACCAGGTCATCACCCAGCACGAAGGACTGAGCATCATCCCAGAGTAAGGCCAGCTTGCTGACTTGCATGCCTGCGTCCAGGTGAGCTCTGATTTCATCGGTAATCAGTTCCTGCTTACGAACGTTAACCTGTCCACCTTCGTCTCCGGCTTCTCTTAAGTCGCACTCATCACCCAAAGTAAACGGAGGTTCTACTCGTGGTTCTTCTCTTAGCCATTGGGTCATGGTGACAGATGGCATATTCTTCAATGGTGGATTAACCACGGGTAGGCTGCCCAGGCATTCACGCAAGCAACTGGTCAATTCTTCAGCCTTTTTGAAAGAAGAGGCGTCGACCACAATCCAGCCTTCTTTCATGTCGATATAGGCCAGAGTATTTTGGCTTTTAGTGAATGCCTTGGGAAGGAGTTCCATGGTGACGTCTTCTTTCAAGGTTTTCTTTTCTTTGCTGAAGACTTCGCGGCTTTCACTTTGCTCTATGGTTTCTATTCTTTCATCCAGAGCATCTTTGATAACGCTGGATGGCAGAATTTTCTCTTCCCTGCGGGCACAGATCATTACAAAGTCACTGCTGCCATGGGTAAGCATGGTGCCGTGTTTGCCCAGTGGAGGAACCCAACCATAGGTGCTGACATCCTGGCTGCCACAGCTTCGAAAGCGTTTCTCGAGCAGCTTTTCTTCCAGCTCTTCCGTGCTTAATTCAAATTTTTGAGTGAAACGATAAAAAATCAGATTTTTAAACCACATGTTGAATCCATTTGTTCATGTTTGGGCTCATTATACGTTGAGGCGATAGGAAGGGCAGAAATGAATTCTATCTATAACAAATGACCTGTTATGGCTGAGCTTAGTGGATGATACTTATGAAAAAAATCTCTAAAGCGTCTTGCGTAAAGTCAACCCTGCTGATTATAATGCGCCGCGTTGTCGAGACATGGCAGCAAGACTTTTAAAAGAGCTCTCGTAAGAGAACTGTTTTAAAAGTTTGGGTGATTAGCTCAGCTGGGAGAGCAGCTGCCTTACAAGCAGCGGGTCGGCGGTTCGATCCCGTCATCACCCACCATTTTTTTGTAAAGAGTTAGCTTTGATATTCTTTGTATGAAGAGTGCTAAGCAGGAATAACGGACCGGTAGTTCAGTTGGTTAGAATGCCGGCCTGTCACGCCGGAGGTCGCGAGTTCGAGTCTCGTCCGGTCCGCCACTCTTTCCTTAAAGAGTTAATGTGATTCACCTGTTTGAAAAGCATTAAAAAATACTTGAACGACGATCGTCTTCAGGTATAGTTCAAATCCTGTTTTTGAGTTCAGACTTAGAAACAAACGTTATATTGGGTGATTAGCTCAGCTGGGAGAGCAGCTGCCTTACAAGCAGCGGGTCGGCGGTTCGATCCCGTCATCACCCACCATATTAAGTCTTGATGTTCTTTTTGCTAAGAGTGTTAAGCGGAAATAGCGGACCGGTAGTTCAGTTGGTTAGAATGCCGGCCTGTCACGCCGGAGGTCGCGAGTTCGAGTCTCGTCCGGTCCGCCATTTTTTTGTGTGAAGTGTTAGAGCGACAATGCTGCTCATTAAACAAGTATTGATTGGGTGATTAGCTCAGCTGGGAGAGCAGCTGCCTTACAAGCAGCGGGTCGGCGGTTCGATCCCGTCATCACCCACCACATTAAGTCTTGATGTTCTTTTTATTAAGAGTGTTAAGCGGAAATAGCGGACCGGTAGTTCAGTTGGTTAGAATGCCGGCCTGTCACGCCGGAGGTCGCGAGTTCGAGTCTCGTCCGGTCCGCCATTTTTTTGTGTGAAGTGTTAGAGCGACAATGCTGCTCATTAAACAAGTATTGATTGGGTGATTAGCTCAGCTGGGAGAGCAGCTGCCTTACAAGCAGCGGGTCGGCGGTTCGATCCCGTCATCACCCACCACATTAAGTCTTGATGTTCTTTTTATTAAGAGTGTTAAGCGGAAATAGCGGACCGGTAGTTCAGTTGGTTAGAATGCCGGCCTGTCACGCCGGAGGTCGCGAGTTCGAGTCTCGTCCGGTCCGCCATATCTTAAAACCTCAACGTCATCTGTCGTTGGGGTTTTTTTGTTTATATCCCCTGTTTTTAAAGTCTTTCTGACTATCACCGAAGTTTTCAGTCTTTGTCGTTTAACAGCATTTTTGCACTTTTTTCTTATCTTTTTCTCTCTTCTCTCAAACACTGTGGTCCACGACCTTTGGCGAACCACAGCTCAAATTCTTATTATTAATCAGTACTTTAGTCCTTGTTTTGATCTGTGGTTTTTTGTGTTGTTCGTTGCTGTTTTTCCGGTAGGGACTAGGAACCAGTAGTGGATGTTTTATTCTTTTAACCTATGCTTTCAATTCTTCTGTTTCGGGTAGGGCAGTGGAGATGAAAATATATGATTTTTTTCTTTTATGGTTACTGAGTATTGAAGCTTCCATGCTTTCCGAATCTGTACTTGCTCTAGACTGTTATGCAATAACAAAGATAAGGGTAGATGATAAAAGACCTCCTGAATATGCTATTGATAGCTGTATGCCCAACCCACAAGAAGATATATGCGTCACTGATTATGCTTCCCGAATTAATGTTGAAGTAGGTTATTCAGCACTGATTCAACTTTGTGATGACTACTGTAAAAGTCGGGATGTGTCATGCTCAGGATACATTATTCCTGCCTACTGGATTGATCCTTACCCAACAGTATTGCCTCATGATGTATTTTCAGCTTTGAAGGTGGCTGCAGATCTAACCGTCCCAGAAGAAAAAGCTGATTGTATTTGTTTGAAAACACAGGATGTGGAACAAAATGTACAAGCAGAATACTCAACCGTTAAGTTACAGATGTTGAGTTATGGAAGAGATGATATTTTTATTATTTTAAATACATTTGTTACTTTCTGGGCGCTACTGATTTCTTTATATGTTAAATAAAAAGAGGGTGATCGTAGTCTCAGGCTATTGGTGAGATAAGAGCTAATCGTTTGAAGTGCTCGCGTTGCTTAGCCCAAAGTAATGGAAATGATTTTTTACAGTCTTTTAATGTTAGAACCCATGTTCCGGTGTTACATAAAATAGCTTCCTGAATATCGGGAGCCAAACAAGTCAGTCGGATCAACTTGGCAACACGGCTCTTATCCGTTTTCTCTTTTTTGGCCAGAGCTTCCAGATTAGTAAACTTCCCAGACTCCAGCATCCTGATCCATCGATGCCCTTGAATCAAAGCTCTTTGAAGTGAAACCATTTCCTCATGGCCCACCATACCGTCCGGTGTCTCAATGGTAGTCTTACCTCCTCTGCGTATTATTTTTATAGGAACGGTCACTTTGATCAAATTCTCTTCTTTCAGGTACTCAACAGTCTCTTTTCCATTTTTTTGAATCACGGCCATTAGATCTCTCCTTGCAGTTCATGGGTCAGGGCAGTCATGCCATCGGGGCGGTAGTAAATAGTCACTTGATCCATCTTTAACTCAATTCGGCTGATGAGGAGTTCGATCAGACGTCGTTTTTCAGGAGCAAATAATTCGTCCCAGACAGAGGCTAGGTCACTATATGACACTCAATGTTGACTGGCTGAAACTTTACTTTATCGGAAACGCTTCATTAAGCCACTTGATAAAATTCCGTTTTGCTTTGAACTTGACCCGCATTTGTTGAAGCACTTGGGACATGGTGCTCTGATGCTCCGGTGTATCAGTTAAGTCGTTCAATTCTTTTAACAGGGCAATGGCTGTATGGTAGCGGTCATTGCTGCCGAAACTGACATGTGTTTCGGCCATCTTTGCATAAATGGTTGTGGCCCGTTCCAAGTCATAATGCAGATGTATAGCCATTTCATGCAAAAGAGGCAGGTCAAAAGGGTATTCGTTGGCCAGCTCCCATGCCTGATCGATTTCTTTCTCTGAAAGATAGATGAGTAGCAAACAGTCCAGCTTTTGTTGATGTTGATAGCTTCTTCCCTGTACTGCAATATGCTGTTGAAGCCAGTGGCATACCGTCTGTTTCCAATCTTTGTCGCTATGAGCTTTTATGGCAATGTCTTTCAGTGTTTCATAAGCCCTCAAGACAGGAGTGTTTTTAAAGGCTTCCCACTGCTGTTCCAATGCTTCCTCTTTTCTGTCTGTGGCCAACAGAATACTCTGCTGAAGAATATGGGCTTCATCAATGCGTCCATGCTTGTCTAATCTTTGGATGCTAGTGACAAATATTTGAGCCTCGTCGTACTGTTTTAACTCAATATGCCACTGCGCCAAACGAATATAATCTCTGGGATGGCGGGCAACTTTTTTATAGAGCTTAATAAGCGTAGGAAGATCGTTCTGTGATCTGGGTTTAACCTCAAGCGTTCGTAGAAGGGGTGAGTAAGGCTTGTAGGCATCCCAATCATCGCTGGTCAATTTTGGCAAGGCATCCCAGCGGGTCTGAACTTTTTGATCAAACAGGTTCAGGCACTCTTCACTGACATATTCACTGTAATCTTCCGGTATGTTTCCGTGATCCGAGTCATCTTTAATCAACAGCTTCAACATATATTCTGCTTTGGCTTCATCCGATAATTCTAGCTTACCAAAGGCTTCAAAATAGAGTGCTTGAATCTGGCCGATAACGCCATAACGAAAACCACCGGAGTCATCGACAGTTTCCTGAGCCTTGTTAATTCGTTCAAAGGCATAGTTCAGCAGCTCAACCTGATCTTCTGCGGATAACTTGCCAATGGGTTCTTCCAGTTGTTCAAATGTTTGTTCTATGGTGGCAAAATACTGGCGAACCTGACTGTACTTGTAGTAATTGCGGTTATAGGGAACAGCTGCAGTAATGCGTTTGCGAATGGTTTTCTTATCCAGCAGCCCCAGACTGTTTTCGGCTTTTATCAGCCATTCCTGACGCAGATTTTTGTCATCATTAATCAGTTGAGTCAGTTGGGCGACCAATTGATCCTTGCTCTGTTTCTGCAAATAGGCCGTAATTATTTCAACGGGCTTTGATCCTTTTTTCACAACAGGTTCTGTCAGCTGCTGGCGTAATACCATGGCGGTAGCTACACAGTGTTTACAGAAATCAATGCCATCGGAAGCGGGGCAATCACAACTGCCTTCCAGATTTTTCTGAGTGTAAATCAGCTTCACCTGATAAGATTCACTGCCTTCCACTTCAGCTGAAATCCGGTTGCCTCGGATGTTCAGTTCACCAACGACCCCTCGGTAGTAATAATCCTCACCTCGTTCAAAGGCACCTTCGCCAGCGAGTTTGATCAATATATGATCGGTAATGTCCGGTTTTTCGTTCATAATTTTTGTGATTGCTTTTTTCAGATCGGGTTAGTGACTTTCTTCAAATTCGTGTCTCAATCGTGCCTTTTCCTGCTCAGGCTTCATTCCAGTCAGGTCTTCAAAAATGGGTGGCGGCACAAGAGAGCTGAACGCTCTTAATCGAAAGTCACCATCGTTCCAAAGTATTTCATAGTCCAGTACGAAACGGTGGTCTTCACCAAAAATAGTCCTACGGCCTTCTATCATGAAGGCATAAAAGGTACGCATCACATCCTTCTCTTCATCAGAAGCATCCAGCTCTTCCATCATTTGATCCAGTAGTTCCTCTTCCGCACCTCTGCTGACTGAGTCTGGATAGGTACCAATATTCCAGAACAGGGTCGCCAGACCAAAAGCATTGCAAACATCCTCTTCAGTTTCCGTGACATCAAGTAAAGGACCTGCGTAATCTATAATAGCGGCTGAAAGCTTGGGTAAATCTTTCGAGGTAGAAGCTTCAATAATGGAAAATTCAGCGAGTTTATTGTTCTTTTGTAATAACTGTTTTTTCTTTCGCTTTCGTTCTTTCTGTTTACGTTTCTGACCTGAAGACAATAATGCCATAGCAATACATCCTGAACCGGAATAATAAGTGAACCCAAGAGCCAGTATAAGACAGGAGAAAAATTTCTTCTGTCAAAATGGATCAACTGACTTCCCTATCTGGTGCGATGGGCCTTAAAATTCTCCGCCTGCTCAAACACATCTTTATAAACTTCGTTAAAGGACACTGGTGGATAACCATGCTTGGAAAGCAACATAATCAGCTTCACCCGTAAGGCCGCTTTAATGTCAGCCCGGTTATTCCAGTCAGGAAAGCTGGCTTGATCATCCACCACAGCTTTCACCAGACCAGCCAGTGCCAACAGCTTGTCTTCCTCATAGGGGAACTGGTATTTGTCAGCTACCTTTTTGAGAATGTCGTAGAACGCTTTATCTTCCCGTGAGATACCCAGTTCTTCAAAGGAGCCCATCTCGGTCTTCAGGTCATCCATCAGGCCGAACATAGCGGCGATGGCTTCGTCGTGTACCTCTACTGTGAACGCATCTTCTTCCTTACGTTCGTTGTATTGGCTCACCAGTGACTGGAACCGTTCCGTAAAATCTATGCCCTTGGTCTTGTTGGTTTTCTTGAATTCTTCCAATGCCTTTTTCAGCATCTTCTGTAACAGCTGGATTTTGGTGTTCGGTAGTTTGATCTTGCCGATCTTGTCCATGTAATCATCATCGAAAATATCAACTTCCGTTGCACCCTCCTCACCCAGCTTGAAGATCTCCTCTACCCCGTCACTCTTGATGGCTTCAGCTATCATCTCCCGCACTTTGGCATTCATCTGAGCAGTATCTGGCGCTTCTCCTTTGGTGAGTTTGAAGACGATGGAGCGTACAGCCAGATAGAAATGGATGTGGTCTTTCTCAACCTGCGATAGCTTCTCACTGCCACAGCACACGTCATACGCGGCCTTCAATCGCTTCACCAGTGCCATAAACCGCTTTTCAATCTTCTCGGTTTGCAGCACATGCTCAGCCGCTCGGTTCAAACAGTTGAGCTGAGCAATGGGTTCGCCAGTGAAGTAAGGCTTACTGTCGAACTTATGGAATATCTGACGCAGCAAGTCGAGATGATTCTTCACCTCAATCACAGACTGCTGGATATCTTCAAAGTTGGTTTCGTCGGCCTTGGAGAACTGCGCCAGTGCCTGATTCATCTGGCTCTTGATGCCGATGTAATCCACAACCAGTCCCTTGTCCTTACCGGCGAACTTACGGTTCACTCGTGAGATGGTTTGAATCAGGTTGTGCTTGGCAATGGGCTTGTCGATGTAGATGGTATCGAGGCAAGGCACATCAAAACCGGTGAGCCACATATCCACGACAATGGCGATTTTGAAGTTGGATTTCTCATTCTTGAACTGCTTATCAAGCTCCTTGCGATACTCCTTGGTGCCGAGCAAATCATAGAGTTCTTTCTTATCATCTTTGCCACGGGTCATCACCATCTTCACCCGTTCCATCGGCTTAATGGCTTTGCGTTCCTTCTCTGTCAGCTCAGTACCTTGTTCACACTCCAGCACTTCAAACCACTGAGGGCGCAGCGTTCTCAGCTCCTGATAGAACAGCCAGGCGACCTCACGACTGCTGGAAACAAAGATCGCCTTACCTTTAACCGTTGAGCCTTCCTCAATACGGTTTTCGTGATGAGCGACAAAGTCTTTTGCCAATGCCTCGATACGATCAGGGTCACCCAATATGGAACCCATACTGGCAACGGCTTTCTTACTTTCCTCTACCTGATACTCGCTGGCACCGGACTCAGCGCAATCCTGATAATACCGTTCGATCTCGGTCAGCTTGCTGTTATCCAGTATTACCTTGGCGGCACGACCTTCATAGACAATACGGACGGTGATCTCATCTCTCACCGACTCGTTCATGGTGTAGCTATCCACCACCTCACCGAACACATCCAGCGTGGCGTCGATAGGGGTGCCGGTAAAGCCTACATAGGTCGCGTTGGGTAGTGACTTGTGAAGGTAGTGGGCAAAGCCGTAGGTTTTACGAACACCTTGGTCGGTAATTTTTACCTTCTGATCGAGATTGATCTGGCTGCGGTGGGCTTCGTCAGAAATACAGATTACATTGCTGCGATCAGTTAGCTTCTTGGTGTCTTCGGTGAACTTGTGAATGGTGGTGAGGAACACGCCACCACTGTTACGGCCTTTGAGCAGTTCCCGCAAATGCTCACGACTGGTGACCGTCGTAATGTTCTGATCGCCAATGTAGGTTTTGGCATTGAGCATCTGTTTGGAAAGCTGGTCATCCAGATCGGTACGATCGGTAATCAGCACAATGGTTGGGCTTTCAAAGGCCAGACTCTTCATCAGTCGACGGGCGAGAAATTGCATGGTGAAGCTCTTCCCACAGCCAGTTGCACCAAAATAAGTGCCACCTTTACCATCACCGTCCGGTTTCTTATGGGCAAGAATATGATCGTACAGTTTGTTCACCGCATAGAACTGCGGATAACGACAGACGATTTTCTCTTCTTTATTGGAGACATCAGGAAAGAAGATAAAGTGCCGCATCACCTGTCGTAAACGGTGTTTATCGAACAAACCATTGAGCATGGAGTGCAGGGAGTTAATGCCTTCCTTTTCTACCGACTCATCGCCCGTCACTTTGCGCCAGGCATAGAAGAACTCATAGGGCGCATACAGGCTGCCCATCTTATTGTTCACACCATCGCTGATAATGCACAGGGTGTTGAATACAAACAGCTGTGGGATATCACGGCGATAACGGGTGGCCAATTGCACATACGCATCGTGAATATTGGCTTCGTCTTCCTTGATGGCGCTCTTGAACTCAAAAACCACCAGCGGCAGGCCGTTGATATAAAGAATGCCATCAGGAATACGGTGAGTGTCTTTACCTTCAATCTTGAGCTGATTGACCAGTTTGTAGATGTTTTGGTCACAGTCTGAATAATCGATCAGTTGAATGTATAAATCTTTTTTATTGTGATCTTCCCGCTTCAGGAGAAAACCATCAGACAACCATTCACAAAACTGTTTATTACTGTCGTACAAATCACTGGCTGGTAGCGTCTCCAGCTGACGAATAACCGAATCTATCTCGCCTTGGGTAATGCCTTCTGCTTTGTATTGCTTGGCCAGAAACGCTCGCAGGTCATCTTTGATCAATACCTCTTCTGGTGCTCGCTCTACCTGAGGCCCTGAAATATGAGGGTAACCTTGCTCTCCCAGTAATTGAATAATTGCTTTTTCGAGCCGTTCTTCTGTGAACTTCATGGTACTGTCCGTTTTTTTCAGGCTACTGCTTAACGAATGGCAGGCTGACTTAACATATTCATAATCAAACGAATCAAGGTTTCTTTCTGCTTAGGGTCAGATTCTGCAACCAGCAAGGTTAATGCTGCAAGACCTGTGTCATTAATAATGGGGTCGCCACTGGCATTTAACAGATGATTATTGCGATGCAAAAAATCCACAAACAGGAACGCACCACTGCGCTTATTGCCATCCGAGAAAGGGTGATTCTTCACCACGAAGTACAACAAATGTGCGGCTTTGCTTTCAATGGTTGGGTAGGCTTCGTCACCAAATACGCTTTGATCGAGATTGCCAAAAATACTCGCCAGCCCATCTTTTGCTCTGGGCTTGGCAAAAAGATCGGTGGCTTCACCCCGCTCCATCAATTGCTGCTTCAGCTGGTTCAGGGCCAGAGTGGCGTCGTCTGCCGTGGTCAGCTTACCGCCGCTTTGTCCGGTTGGCTCTTCAAGCAAACCTTCATCGTAGTGCTGTAACCAGAGAAAAGTCTGGGTGTAGCGACGGGAGATATCCAGCAAGCCCCGCCCAGTATCCGTGTTTAATTCCGGCGATTGCGCAGTTTTTTTGATCAGTGCCAGTGCCTGTTCCAGCTCGGCGGCGTTTTGCTCAAACCGTTGTTTGTTCAGGGAATAGCCCTGTACAAGATATTCTTTCAGCCGTTGGGTAGCCCACATACGGAACTGCGTGCCCGTCTTTGAGTTAACCCGGTAACCCACCGATATAATGGCATCCAGATTATAGAATTTGATCTTCCGGCGTACCTGCCTTTTGCCCTCCTGCCGAACTACCGAGGAATCCTCGGTAGTTGCTTCTGAGTCCAGTTCACCTTCTTTGAAGATGTTTTTCAGGTGCAGGCCAATGGTATCGGAATCTTTGCCAAACAGTTCCGACATCTGGGTTTGAGATAGCCATAGCGTCTCCTGTTCAAGACGAACCTGAATGTCTTGTCCGTCTTCGGCCTGATAGATTTCGATACCGGTCTGTTCCATGGTGGTTTCCTGTGTTTATGCCGGGTCAGGCCAATTCATGATGCAGAGCGTCATGAATTCCGAATGGACTGGGTTTTATTGTCTGTTATTCATCCCAATCATGCATCAGGCAATTGCCTCGGCTTGTTGCTGGGTTTCAGGGATGCGTAGCTCGCCGGAGATGAGTTTGGGTAGTAGGGTGTCTCTGAGCTGCTCCAAAGCTACCGAGTTTTTCTCGTTCATCGAAATTTTGTCTGACAGACTACTACACAAATCTTCAAATGCAGCCTCAACAGACCCATTTGAATAGACGATAGAGTGAGCCAAAATTTTCTTTGGCGCGGTATGTTTCACTGTTGAGCCTGAAGCACTTGCTAGAACTTCATCTCGGTATTCTTTTGTTGTTAAACAACGATAAATAAACTCACGACCAACAGATTCGCCTTTGAAGATAACTTTCCCCAGACGTTGGTTATGCAGATAACAATATTTTGAACTATCAGGAACTAAAGCAGGATAACCCAAAGTATCACCAGCCTTACTTAGATCGGTCATAGTCACAAGTAAGTCGTTATGCGATAGAACATAATCTTCCGGTATTGGACCGTTGTAATACTTGAATTTATCGCCTTTAAAGCCACCACCAATTTTGAAATTTCCCGGACTTAACAAAATATCATCCGTAGGTGTTGATGAAAAATACTCACCTTTGAATGCATAACCATGCTTGATATCTATGAGAGCGCTTAGCTCCGTCGCCTCCCACCCCTCCGGTATCCATCCCATCTCGGCATCCAACACAAAGCTGGCGGGGAACAGTTGGCGGATGGCTTGTGGCAGTGGTGCGGGTGCTGCGTTATCCGCTTTATGGGCGGCATGCACAGCACGGCGCTGTTCTGCTCGCGCTTCCAGCGCAGGGGGAATGGCGTTGCCCGCCGCCAGTGCGTTATCGATCACCGGATCAAAATCGACAAACCAGCTTTTGAACAGGGCTTGCGCCATGTTTTCGAGGGTTTGGTTGGTTTGGCGGTTGAGTTGGATTTTGTTGTTGAATACGCTCCAGCTTGCAGATATGAAATCAATATCTTTAGCTTCAGGAACTAGAACAGGAATATCTCGGAGAATCGAAGTATTCAAGTTGGGCATTGTTGCGCCAATAGCATGACGTGAAACCCATTCACGAATTGTTGGAGAAGATAAGAAGGCATGCAAAAATTCTGGAGTTATTTTTGAATTGGGGCCAAGTCTAACTCGCAAACATCCCGTACCACACAGCCAACCAGTTTCTTCAGGTTTTACTAACGCGCATTTTTCTACATCACCTCTGCGACTGTAAATAATATCGCCTTCAGCTAAGAGATATTTGCTTAACCTCTTGGCATCCTCAACTGTAATTCGGGCAATATCATCTTCAACAATACCTTCAATAGCGATATTTTTCGGCATCACTGATGGTATGCCTTCATCAACGTAGTCGGCGGCATGCAGTTGACTTCCAAATGGCCCAGTTTGAACAGAGCCACCACAGGCATCTACCATTTGGCCAAGAGTCGTTAATTCCCAACATTCAGGAAAACCACCAAAAGTCAGATCACTCCCCATAACCCAACACCTCCAGATTCCCACGAATCACAGCATCCAGCTTTTCCGCTTCCTGCATCTGCTGGTAAAGGGTTTGGCTCAGTGCTTTCATCTTGGTTTCAAAGGGAATGCCGTCGTCTTCTATCTCGGCTGCGCCTACGTAACGCCCCGGTGTCAGCACATAGTCGTTGGCTTTGATTTCATCCAAGGTGGCCGCTTTGCAGAATCCGGCAATATCTTCGTAGTCACCGTTTCCGCTTTCACCACGCCACGCATGATAAGTGCGGGTGATTTCGGCTAAATCTTCGGTGGTCAGTTCTTTGTTGGTGCGGCTAATCATGGTGCCCATCTGGCGGGCATCAATAAACAGGGTTTCCCCTTCACGGTCTTTCGTGCTCGGCTGGCCGTCTTTTGAAACAGTGCGCTTTTTATTCTTGGTCAGGAACCATAAACACACCGGAATCTGCGTGGTGTAGAACAACTGCCCCGGCAGGGCGATCATGCAATCCACCAGATCGTTTTCGATGATCTTCTGGCGGATAACGCCTTCGCCGCTGGTGTTAGAACTCATCGAACCGTTGGCCAGCACAAAACCGGCGGTGCCGTTGTCGCTTAACTTACTGATCATGTGCATGATCCAGGCATAGTTGGCGTTGCCGGTGGGTGGGGTCTCAAAGCCGTCCCAGCGGGGGTCGTCGCTCAGCTCGTTCTCTTGTCGCCATTGTTTCTGGTTAAACGGCGGGTTGGCCATGATGAAATCGGCTTTCAGGTCGGGGTGCTGGTCTTTAAAAAAGGTGTCGCCTGCCACATCGCCAAAGTTGGCGGAGATGCCCCGAATCGCCAGGTTCATTTTCGCAAGCTTATAGGTGGCGCTGGTGTATTCCTGCCCGTAGATGGAGATGTCTTTCTGGTTGCCGTTATGGCTTGCGATAAACTTGATGGATTGCACAAACATACCGCCAGAACCACAGCACGGGTCGTAGATTTTGCCTTTGTACGGCTCAATCATTTCGGCAATCAGGGTTACCACGGATTTAGGCGTATAGAACTCGCCGCCGCCTTTACCTTCACTGGCGGCAAACTTGCCGAGGAAGTATTCATACACCCGCCCCACCAAATCTTGTTCGGTCATTTCACATTCATTTGCGAGCGTTTCAATGTTGTTGATGGTGTCGATCAGCGCCGACAGCTTGGACGCATCCAACCCCAAGCGTGAGAAATAGTTGTCGGGTAAGGCACCGGCCAATTGTTTGTTGTTCTTCTCGATGTCGTGGAGGGCGGTATCAATCTTCACCGCTATGTCGTTTTGTTTGGCGTGCTTGAGGATGTAACGCCAGCGGCTCTCTTCCGGTAGATAGAAGACGTTGTCTTGCGTGTAAAAATCTACCATGTCGACAAAGTCAGCGCCGTATTGTTCTTCGATCTTGTCTTTCTGGGCTTCAAACTTGTCGGCGATAAACTTGAGGAAGATCAAGCTTAAAACGATGTGTTTGTATTCGGAGGACTCGACACTGCCACGGAGTTTGTTGGCGGAGTCCCAGAGGGATTCTTCGAAGCCTTTTTTGGGTGAAGCAGAAGCGGCTTTTTTTGCAGGGCTTTTAGCCATAAAAACAGTTCACTATAAAAGGTATAAAAATGTGGAAAAAATAGATTGCGTTCAGTGTAACGGTTTCTGCAGTGACCCAGTAGACGGAAAAGTCTGTAATGGTGTCGTGTGTTTGATAATATTCCGAAACTCTTCTTGATTTAATGTATTTCATGCAGACGACAGTGATAGTACGACAGCATCCACAAACAGATCATCAACCCATGGTTCATCTTCAGGGTTCCGTGGAACGAGTTACTTTTCACAGTGAAGAAAGTGGTTTTTTTGTTATTCGGGTGACCTGTAAAGGGCAGCGGGAGCTGGTGACCATGACCGGCAGTACGCCCTCGATAACACCTGGTGAGTTTGTGGAAGCGTCGGGTATCTGGTTTAACGACCATAAACACGGCGTGCAGTTCAAGGTTAAGCACATTAAAACCATTACACCGACTACCCTGGAAGGGATCGAGAAATATCTGGGTTCCGGCATGGTAAAAGGTGTGGGGCCTCACTTTGCCAAACGACTGGTGAACGCTTTTGGCGAGCAGGTGTTCGATATCATCGAGGAAAAACCTGAACGGCTGTTGGAGCTGGAGGGGATTGGCAAAAAACGACGGGAGAAGATCACCTCGGCCTGGTCGGAGCAAAAAGCCATTCGGGAGATTATGGTGTTTCTCCAGTCCCACGGTGTAGGAACCGCCAGAGCGGTGCGGATTTATAAAACTTACGGTGATGCATCGGTCGCCAAAGTATCAGAGAATCCGTATCGACTGGCATTGGATATTCACGGTATAGGGTTTAAAACGGCCGACGATCTGGCCCAGCAACTGGGTATAGATCGGGTTTCTTTAATGCGAGCTCAGGCGGGTGTGCGACATGTGTTGCAGGAAGTGTCCGGTAATGGCCATTGTGCTCAACCTTTTGATGAGCTTGTGCGTGACTCGGTTCAACTGCTGGAAATTCCGGAAGATACCATTAAGGAAGCTATCCAGTGCGAAGTGAGTGAAGAGCGTTTGACACCGGAGATGATTGCTGACGTTCCCTGCCTTTTTCTTGCGCCCCTGCATCGTGCAGAACAGGGTGTAGCCAAACATGTAAAACGATTATTGAAGGGCGATACCCACTGGGCCGGGATTGATCTGGAAAAAGCGATTCCCTGGGTGGAACAGAAAAACAGTATTGAATTGTCTGCTTCCCAGAAATTGGCCGTTGAGCAGGCTATTGGTCAGAAGTTTTGCATTGTGACCGGTGGCCCCGGTGTGGGAAAAACGACCACGGTTAACAGTATTTTAAAAATCATTCAGGCTAAAAAAGCCCAGGTCACGTTATGTGCGCCTACCGGGCGTGCCGCAAAACGGTTGTCGGAGTCGACAGGTCAGGAAGCCACCACGATTCACCGGTTACTGGATTTTGATCCGTCTTCCTTCGATTTCAAACGCAATGCAGAGAATCCTCTGGAAACCGATCTGTTGGTGGTGGATGAATCCTCCATGGTGGATATAGTCCTGATGAATCAGCTGTTACGGGCCGTGCCAAGTAACAGTGCCGTGTTGCTGGTGGGCGATGTGGATCAGCTGCCCTCGGTGGGGCCGGGCTCGGTGCTGAATGATCTGATTGAGTCAGGCAGTGTACCGGTGGCCCGACTCACCGAAATTTTCCGGCAAGCGGCCACTTCGCAGATTATTACTGGAGCTCACGCCATTAATAAAGGTCAACCCCCGAAACAGACCCGAAAGGGCGACGAGACAGACTTCTATTATCTGACCGGTGAAGAACCAGAAGAATTATTCACTAAGCTGATGGCCGTGGTTACTCGACGTTTACCGCAGAAATTTGGCTTTGATCCGGTAAAAGATATTCAGGTGTTAGCCCCCATGAACAGAGGCGGGTTGGGGGCAAGAAGTCTGAATGTGGCGCTGCAGGAAGCCCTGAACGCCGATGCTCATCCTAAGGTCACTCGCTACGGCTGGACCTACGCACCGGGAGATAAGGTCATCCAGACCGTGAATAATTACGATAAGGAAGTGTTCAACGGAGATATCGGACGGGTTATCAGTATCGATATTGAAGAAAGCGAGTTGATCATTGATTTTGGTGATAACAAGGCGAGCCGGGAGGTGCTCTATCAGGTCAATGAACTGGACGAAGTGGCACTGGCTTACGCTACCACCATTCATAAAAGTCAGGGTTCGGAATACCCCTGTGTGGTCATTCCCATGGCGATGCAACACTACACGTTGCTGGAACGAAACCTGTTATACACCGGTGTTACCCGAGGGAAGCAGCTGGTGGTGTTGATAGGGCAACCGAAAGCGGTCCGCATGGCGGCCAGAACGGTGAAGTCCACAAAGCGATTAACGAATCTGCAGAACCGGTTGGTGTGACTAATTTACTACCGGTAAGAAACATTACCGGATAAGAGTTGCTACCGGTAAACAGGATTATCGGATGTAACAATATTTGCCGAATAAGAAACCTTGTCGATCGTAAAACGAGTGGTCTCACTTAACAGACAACCTGCGTCAACGCCAAGCAGTGATTAAATATTAATCACTGCTCTCGCTACTCTTTTCATACAAAAACGCTTCTCTCCTTAAAAGCGCCTAACCACTTGGTTAGGCGCTTTCAAGGAACGAAATAAATAAAAATCATTCCAAAAAAACAATTATTTAATGATTCCCATGAGGCCTATAATGAGTTTACCAGGAAAATTATCAGAAAAGGTTGCGCCGTTTTTGGCCACTCCATTACCGAGCACGCAATATAAAACGAATTCAAAAGAGTTAGATCGAGTCGTACCGGTCGATCCTGATAATCAGCTTCGAAAGGGCAATGATTCCTGTAGTAAGGGGGAGGATGTACCACTCATTTCGACTCGTGGATGTAAAAGAACTTTCCCCGAGCTAGGTGTTACGGATGCGTCTTCGCCAAAAAGAGATTGTCAAGAGGATGTACGAAGCAAGACTCGTTCCGAACCTGATCTGGTGATAGATTGCGGGTTAGATTGGCGGTTTATAGACCATGAAGAAGAAGTCGGGGCATCCAGTTTTTGTGCCATTGCTAAATTGGATAAAAAAACGAATGATTCTGTAAATACAGCAATTCTTCCTGGCTGGCGTAAAAGTGTATTGAAAGAAGGCGGTTTAGAGTCAATGTCTGAATTCGACGCCCTCATTGATTCTTTCATTTACTTTTCAGCTTCTCGGGAAAAGGCTCGCTATAAAAAGGAAAGAATTAAGATTCCTCCTGAACTGGATAAGAGTGCGCTGAATGATTCTATAGTATGGGGTCAGGCTGATGGGCGCGGCTGTGTGAAATTCTGCAATATACACAGAGAAGATGATCGTCAATCAAAAGCCATTTTCATGTGGGCAAGACAGCACTCATTCTATAAACGATACGAACGCGGTGACCCAAAAATAACGGATGCTGAGTTCGTCGATTTCATGCAGTCCCTGACTATTGCACGACTATTTAACAGTGAAAGTACGATTAATAAATTGGGACAGCTGACAAAGGAAAATGTAGATTCCGCATATGCGCGGTACAAGGCTAATTCTTCTAATTATCCGAGAAGTAATGCTTATCAGCTTAATCCGGCTTATGGGAAATTCGGGATGAACATGAGGCAGTTTATATTTGAATTAATACCTGATGTGTTTTCAGATTTCACACTCTTTACTAACCCTCCTCACCTTATAGATGAAGTAGCTAAGGGCTTAAACGCTCAGCTTCAGAAGAAAATGGTAGAATGGGTCCAGAAGCAGCCCCAGCCATTCACGCATAAAGTAAAGTCCCAAAAAAAAGCAAAAGGCGCTTCAGAAAAGCATTCAGAGATTACCTATGAATATAAAGTCGACGACGATACAGTTTGTCGAAAGGTACATGGCGGTGGAGATGCTTTTAAAAACCTGGATGAAAAAAGTTTGAATTACACTTTTAACTTTGCTCAGGCTTTAGCTGATATAGCCTATCTATGCCCTGAGCTAATCTCTTTGGATAGCCCTATGGTTATAGGTATTGGTGCTAGAAAGGCAGTGGATTCTTTTTTAAGGAATGATAAAACTGGTGCTGAATATTCAACGTTAGTCAAGGCGCTTCAGGAAGAGATAAAGCCTTCTTGGCCAAGCGTACTCGGGCCTTTTAATTTGATCACTCTG
The DNA here is from genome assembly GCA_004762125.1 of Oceanospirillales bacterium. GTDB lineage: Bacteria > Pseudomonadota > Gammaproteobacteria > Pseudomonadales > Endozoicomonadaceae > Endozoicomonas_A. Next base: position 337,985 of record SIHQ01000002.1, read on the forward strand.
GAACAAAGTCTTTGTGAATGGAATCATTGGCTGAGCTTAAATCAAGACAGTAATAAAAAGAGGAAACTATATAAGCCGGCTTCATCACAATGAGACATCTATAACTGATTGAATTATGAAAAGGAAGTTGATAACTCAATTAATTCATCGGTTAAGGGTATCTGTATTTGATAAGAAGCATTGCAGTCATTTTATACTACTGCTTCTGCAATGATTCTATTAATCCAGCGGCGTTTCTATTTTCAGTCTTGAAGCTAAACACTGGCATTCATAATCATTGTGCAACACCATTTTTATCTTATATGTTTGTAATACGAACCGTTAAGAATGATTATTATGGATAATATCACTCCAAAACCATCCAGTGCTGTTCTGCCACCCTCTGTGGCGGTAAAAGAAACCGAAAAAAGTGAAGCTTCATCAAAGGAACAGCCAGCCCCATTGGCTACCAACAGGCATGAAGATTATCCCGATACGCCTTTAGTTCATAGAAAAGCCGAAAAACCATTTGAAGTGTCTTATCACAAATCTGTGCAGAGTTTGAAAAAATGGCCGGAACATTCGCTATTGCGACTGATGGTTGATGGCGTTTTATTGAAGAAAGAAAACGGTTGGGAGGCCTATGAGCGAAGAGAGCCTGGTTGCATTAAAAAAATGGCATCAGCTTGGGCTTTTGGTTTAGAACTGCTTAATAAAAATGCAGGGCAATTGAGTATTGATAAGAGTCTGTTGACGAATTTACATAGAGTTATTTGTCCTGATATACATGACGCTTATCCTGGTGAGATGTCATCAGATCAAGCAGATCAATCAAAAAGCATCAATTTTTTTGGTCTTTTAATGGGATACGGTGAAACATATCATACAGATAAAGGATTAGAAGAAGCTTATGCACATCGAGCAAAACATTGTGAAATATTAGAAATAGAAACGCTACTTCCCTTTGCTATCTCGCTTGGAGACAGTAGAATAAAACCTGATTTTATGTTTGTCGATGATGATGTTATTAACAGTTTGCTTGATGAAGAGTTTGCATGCAGATTATTAGAAGATGATGTTGTAAAAGAAAAACCCAACGCATTTTATTGGGCGGAGGTAATATCTACTAACGCATGGATTTTATCTGAAGCTAATAAGTTACCTCCTGGTTTGGACAAAAAATTCAAAGATGGCATTTCAAAAAGTGGAGACATCCCACTGTCATGGGTGTGTCTTAGCAGTAGGTATCACCCTTTATTAGTAGAACAACTTTTACCCGCTTTTGATTCTGCTGTAAAACAAGCAAAAACAGAACAACAAGTTTTGGAAGCTATTGTTGAATTCATCCCTCAGTTTGAACAGATTCACCCATTTAATGATGCTAACGGTCGCCTGTTTCACTTACTGACGAACCTTATTTTAGTTTCAAAAGGAATGATGCCACTACCATTGGAGTCCCCATCAGAGCTTACATTTTATGACAGAGAATCGCTGATAAAAGTTATTCGTAAAGCTATGGATGATGCTAATAATCAAGCGACCATAACGTCTGACCCAGTCATAACGCCTTTTGATTCAGAGCTTCATCAACATCTGGAACCGTTGACCGAGTGGTTAGGTCGTATGCCTGAATAGATTAATACATTGGCCCAACAGACTGGTGTGATTAAAGCTGAAGCTTTTCTCGATCGTACAGCTTGGCATTGGTGGTTATATTACGAGCAGAGGGTTGGAAAAAGTCACCAAAACGTATAGTCAAAGAAATAATCACTAAAGAGTAAATGAACCCATATTTAAATCTCAATATATTTGAGAGATAGGAGTAAATGTTATCTCTACGCAGTACTATTATCAAATACATATTAACCAAGAGCAAACTGATGTAACTACGGGTGATTTACTTGGTCATATGTTAATAGCTTTAAACGACCTTGAAAACACAAATGAAGCGTCAGCAACGGCTTTGACTCCGGTTCAGATAGATGGGTTTGTTGCATTACCAATAGTCCCAGTATTTATTTTACCAGCCCCATTGAATACCACACGCATCAAAACACTGGAAGTGTACATGCTACGTTGTCCGTGACATATTCGCATGACCTCACATCTAAATATACTGTTACTCTTCAGCGTGCTGCAGGAGGCTATAATCTCGTTTTAATCTATGTTATGAAGAATGCTGGTCAAATTGAGATTCAGCATGGATCACATATACTGGTTCATTTTCAAACATTTATTTTCAAGAACTCCGTACCCAAGCCTCCTCTCTGAAGAAAAAACTTACTGAACTGGAACAACAAAACTGCTTGCTTTCTGCTTTCAAAAAACAAACAGTGTCTGTACGTGAAGCGGCTAAGGCTTACCCTGATGACAGCCACTTATACCGCTTGACTGTTCGACTACTTACCGTTGAATTGATCAGTTAAACAGAGTGGTCAAGTAATCCAGTGGTGCATAAAACTTTTTCCACAATGTTTGGCTGGTCTCTGAAAGGCCTTCTTCCAGCGGATAACCATAAACGGCATAGTTAGAAAAGCTGTTGATGAAAGCGAAGATCAACGCTGGAACCAGAGTGACGCCGACTTTGGTAAAAGGGTTGTGTGAATCTATTTTTGAAGTAAGAAATAATCCGGCTTCAGCTTCGGCTATGGCTCCGGCTACTGCTCCGGCTTCGAATACGGCTACTGCTACGATTCCGGCTCCGGCTACTGCTCCGGCAGCTACGGCTCCGACGCTGGCTACGGCTACGGATCCGGCTACGGCTCCGGCTCCGGCTACGTAGCCGACTCCGGCTCCGTAGCTGACTCCGGCTACGGCTACTAATAATTTAAACTGGTCGTCTATATTAAGCATGGATATAGATATTATCACTGAGATAGCTCCTGATGCCGAAGCTACTATCGCAAAACCCAATGCAGCTTTGGCAGAGTTCAAGCCTTTTTTAATAAACGCTTCATAGGTAACAGCGCCTGCCACCACACCAGTAATATATGACAATAGAACGTATTGCTCATAATCGTAGTCAACAGGTTTGATGTTCGTGTTGCCGGTTTTTCTTAAATACAGAGATGCAGTTACGCTACTTGCAGTTCTTGCGCTTGCCTCAACGACTAAATAGGTCAATGTAGCTACAGGTATAGTCCGCTTTCTTCCAGTCGCTGCGTTTGCGTATTCCGCCATTCCGACACCAAGCATGCGTAAAGGTTGCCACCAGGTTTGCTCTATAGGCCAGGGGGAAACATGTCCAGCCAACGCCACTTCGGCGGCTGTAATAGTGGGAGCCAGCTGCAGGCAAAAATCGGTTTTCAGTGTTTCAAATTTTTTCTTTTCAGAACCTGGCATTCTGAATCGATCAGCTAGAGGTAATAACAGCTGCGGGGACATGCAAACCCCGTACCAGACACCAAAGCTGACCAAAGTCGAGAAAGACAAGCTTGCACTACTTTCGACTAACGCAAGTTCGTTCTCAACCCATGAAGCGTTTTCATAATGTGTCAGGAACTCAAAATCAGCTTGGTCTGCCATTCTGGCTGCAGCTATTGAACTCCCAAACCACAAAAATAAAAG
>SIHQ01000030.1 GCA_004762125.1 Oceanospirillales bacterium
ATGTGCTCTGGGATGATAAAGGCCAGCCCGTAGCGGTCATCGAAGCCAAGAGAACCAAGGTGGATGCAGAGAAAGGCCGTAAGCAGGCTCAGTTATACGCTAACTGGCTAGAGAAAGAGTTCGGCCAGCGTCCGGTGATTTTTTATACCAACGGTTACGATATTTTTATTTGGGATGATCACCAAGCTCGCAATTACCCGCCTCGTAAACTCTTTGGTTTTTACAGTCCTGAAAGTCTTGAGTACTTGATACAGCAAAGAACGACCTGTAAGCCATTGGACTCTGTTTCTGTTGATACCGACATTGCAGGCGGCGGTGGTCGTATCTATCAGCTAGAAAGTATTGCCCGAGTGACCGAACGGTTCAGCGACAAGCACCGTAAGTCCCTTATTGTTCAAGCGACTGGTACGGGTAAAACCCGTGTTTCTATCGCTCTTACTAAAAAGCTGCTGGATGCTCGTTGGGCCAAACGGGTGCTGTTCCTCTGTGACCGTAAAGAGCTAAGAAAACAGGCTCGAAATGCTTACAATGAATTTGTGAATGACCCGATTTTTGTAGTGGGTAAGACGGACAAAAAGTATCAGGACAACTCCCGTATATTCATCGCCACCTATCCAGGCATGATGAACATAATGGATCGGTATGATGTGGGTTATTTCGACCTGATTATTGCCGACGAATCCCACCGTTCAATCTACAACGTCTACGGCGATCTGTTTAAGTACTTTGATGCCCTACAGGTGGGTTTAACAGCCACACCTGTGGATATGATTGGTCACACTACATACGGCCTGTTTGGTTGCGAAGGGCGAATGCCGACTTTTGAATATTCGCTGGAAAAGGCTGTTGCTGATGGTCACCTGAACCCCCACGAAATAATCACCCACACCACTGAATTCCTGCGGGAAGGCATTCGCAGCGAAAAGCTAAGCGACAAACAGATTGCTCAACTGGAAGAACAAGGTATTGATCCGAACACGCTAGAGTTCGATGCCAAGGCTGTGGATAAAGCCATTTACAACCGTGATACCAATCGGGAAATTATCCGTAACCTGATGGAACAAGGTATTCGGGACAAGGACGAGCAATTACCTGGTAAGACCATTGTGTTTGCCCGAAACCACAAACATGCAATTTTGCTGCAAAACGTGTTTGATGAAATGTATCCACAGTTTGCCGGTAAGTTCTGTCAGGTTATTGATAATTACGACCCTCGTGCTGAGCAATTGATTGATGATTTCAAAGGCGGAGACAGTTCTACCAACGACGAACTGACCATTGCCATTTCGGTGGATATGTTGGACACAGGTATCGACGTGCCGGAAGTTGTGAATCTGGTGTTCGCCAAGCCTATTAAATCCAAAGTGAAGTTCTGGCAAATGATTGGCCGAGGTACACGCTTGTGTGAAAACCTCTACGGCACCGGTAAACATAAAGACAAATTCCGTATCTTTGATCACTGGGGTAATTTCGAATACTTCGAGCAGGAACCACCGGAAGGTGAACCAAGCAAAAGTAAACCATTGACGCAGAAACGTCTGGAAGCTTGGGTAGACTTAGGTAAAGCCGCTCAGAAAAAGTTCGAACAAGGCAGCCTGAAAACCATTGCCAAGCAAATTCAGGAACAAGTCGAAGCACTGGACGAGAACTCCATTGCTGTACAGGAAAAATGGCAAACCCGAGCTCGACTGAACGATTTAAAAGTACTCGAACAGTTTGCCCCCCAAACCCAGCAACAGTTACTGGATGAAATGGGGCCACTGATGCAGTGGGTGGATGTACGCGGACAGAGCAATGCCCTGCGCTTTGATATGGACATCATTGCCGCTCAAACGGCGCTCTATACGAATAAAGACAAATTACAGAAGCATTGGGCTACGGTTGTTCAGAAAGTCGATATGCTGCCCCCTCACCTTGCTCAAGTTCAACAACAGGGCGAGATCATCAATCAGGTACGGGATGCAGATTGGTGGAACAATGCCAGCTTTGCAGAGCTGGAGCATGCTCGTACACGACTGCGAGGCATCATGTATCTGATGGATGGTGAAGTTTCTCCACCACCAGAGCCAGCCTTGCACATTGATATTGAAGAAGACAAGTCACAAATTAAAACCGATCAACGTGACAGTAAAATCAAATCCGTAGACTTCAAACTATACCGCCAACAGGTTCAAGGCGCACTCGAACCTTTATTCGACAATAACCCTGCATTGAAAAAAATCCGCAGTGGTGAGCCTCTACAGCCCAGAGAGTTGGATGAACTGATCAAACTGGTGCTGGTACAAAATCCTAACGTGGACCTTAACGTACTTCAGGAATTCTATCCTGACGCTACTGTGACTCTGGATCACATACTTCGTACCTTGGTAGGCATGGAATCAAGTGCTGTGGCGGAGAAGTTCGCCAGCTTTGCTGCACAACACAACCTGAACAGCCAGCAAATTCGTTTTCTGGATATGCTGAAAAACCATATCCGTGATTTTGGCACTGTAGAAATGGCACAGTTATTTGATAAACCGTTTACCCAGATTCATGGGGAAGGCATTACTGGTCTATTTCCAGATATGAGTCAGGTGATGCAGATTAAGCAGATTGTTGATTCATTGGGTGTGTCTATGGGTGAGCCAGCACTTTGAAATTATGATCAGGCGCATCAATTGTGATGCGCCTGATTTTTAGATTACTCGCTACGTAATCTTCAAGTTTGAAGTGTTTTTTTGCGATTTAGGCAAACAGTCTCTTTTATCCACTGCTGCATTAGTTGTTCAAGTGTGAGAGTTGGTTGACCGAGGGGCGATTTTGAGTAATTTCTCTTTAGGTCTTGATAGGCTGCATCTTCTGCACCAGAGGTGCCGTGTATTGATTTTACCAGTTGATTGATTTGATCTGATTTTGAAGAGCCCCCATTATCACAAATTAATATATTGTTAAATTGAATATGAGATGATGTAGAAAAAGCTAACTCAATTAACGCCTTTTTGTTCATTAGTTTAGTTTTAATGGAAAGATTTTCGGACATGTTTAATACCTACCAGATAAAAATTGAACACCTACAATTAATGCAATAAGCCCTACATACAAAGAACAGATCTAGTTGTTATGTATAGTGACTATAGATAAAAAATGTTCTGATATTTTTTGGTTACACATTTTGTGGAAATACGAGGGTTTGATTTCTGTCGACAGTACTCAAAAATAAATTATTTCTGCAGTGGAAGCTACTGGAAATCGCATTCTCTCAATTTTAAACAGATTCCTCCCCATCAGAAAAATCATTATGTTCAATATATGATTTAACAATGAATTTTGAATGTTGGTCAACGACGATCTTCAGGGTTGGTGTGAAAACAAAACCAGAAGATTGATCAATGACTAGAACATCGAGAATAGTTGCATTTTCAATCAATTCATTTTTGATTTCTTTCAGACTCATAACCACAATCACTCACAGAAACGAATAAAAATTCATGTCTTAAAACTAAGAGCTTGATCGAGAATAAACAGCTCAACTCACAATATAGAAAAAATACACATTTTTACCAGTAAATCTGAAGAAATAGATAGCTATTTGTTCCTCTGATAGAGCTCACTTTTATTTTTTCGGTAAATACTTAGAGCGGAAGGTTTCAACTATTAGCAGTCATCTACCTTCTAAAGACTTATAATCCTCAGACATTTATTCCCCCCTCCAAGAGATCAACAACTTCCATGATCACAGGCGACCTAAAAAGCAAAATCGACAAACTCTGGGAAGAGTTCTGGGTAGGCGGTATCACCAACCCGCTCACGGTGATTGAACAGATCACCTACCTGATGTATTCCCGCATGCTCGATACCATGGAAAGCAAGGACGAGCAGAAGAAGGCGTTGGCCGGTGTCGATTTCAAACCCCGCTTCAAGTCGCACCAACAGGATTGCCGGTTCAGTCAATACTGCAACCTAAGTGCTGACGAGATGATGGAAGTGGTGCGGGATGAAGTTTTCCTGCATTTCAGAAGCCTGAGCGACAGTGGTTCTCTGCTGGGCGAGTTTATGAAAGACGCCCGTCTGGAAGTCGTTAAACCCAACCTGCTGGTCAAAGCCGTTGAGATGATCAAACTGTTGCCACTGGACAGAGGCGACACCAAGGGCGACCTGTACGAATACCTGCTCAGCAAACTCACCACCGCCGGTATCAACGGCCAGTTCCGTACCCCGCGCCATATTATCCGCGCCATGGTCGAGATGATGGAGCCCAATCCCGCCCGTGGTGAACGCATTTGTGACCCGGCCTGCGGCACCGGCGGCTTTCTCGCCACCAGTTATGAGTATTTGTTAGAAAAGTACAGCTCCCTGGACAGTATTCATACCGAAACCGTCACCAATGAAAAGGGTGAACTGGAACAGCAAAAAGTGTTCTCCGGTGATCTGCTCAACGAATATAGAAGTCACGTAGACACCGATATGTTCCACGGTTACGATTTCGACTCCACCATGCTGCGCATTGCCGCCATGAACCTGATTATGCACGGAGTAGACGAGCCGGATATCCACTATCAGGACACCATGAGCCAGAGTTTCTCGGACAAATACCCCGACGCTTCTCATAACGGCTTTCACCTGATTCTGGCCAATCCGCCGTTCACCGGCACGCTGGATGAAGAGGATATCGACCCCGATATCCTAAAGCTGGTGAAAACTAAAAAGACTGAATTATTGTTCTGCGCCCGTATTCTGCAAATGCTGAAAATCGGTGGTCGCAGTGCCACGGTTGTACCCCAAGGTGTGTTGTTCGGTTCCAGCAAGGCGCATCAGAGCCTGCGCACGACACTGGTAGAGAATAACCAGCTGGAAGCGGTCATCAATCTGCCGTCCGGCGTGTTCAAACCCTATGCCGGTGTCGCTACCGCTATTTTGATATTCACCAAAGGCGGCGAGACCGATAACGTCTGGTTCTACGATCTGGAAAACGACGGTTACAGTCTGGACGACAAGCGCAACCCTATCGCCAAAAACGACATTCCTCACATGGTGGCAAGCTGGAAGCAGTTCCGTAAAAGCAAGAACCTGCCTGCGGATGATTTTATGGGGCACAAGCTTTCAGAACAGCTTAAAGAGCAGCCTGCAGAAACGGATTGGCAGGACAAAACCCAGAAGGCGTTTGTTGTATCCAAGGCGGATTTGAAAGCTAATAAATATGATCTCTCTATTAATCGCTATAAAGAAGTGGTTTATGAGGAAGAGGTTTATGATGCGCCTTTGGAGATTTTGGGGCGGTTGAAGGCTTTGGAGGCTGAGATTCAGAAGGCGTTGGTTGAGTTGGAGGGGATGTTGTGAGTTGGCCAACAGGATCTTTAGAGTCAATTGCTGATGTTATCTCAGGCTATGCATTTAAAAGTACATGGTTTGATAAAGGCCAAGACAAAGTTATACGCATAAGTGACTTTGATAATGGAATTGTCGATCTATCCAAAGCAAAAACTGTTGATGCCAGCGAAAACAGAGTCTCAGAACAATTTATAGCCCGCGAAGGCGATGTTCTGATGGCACTATCAGGAGCCACAACGGGTAAAATTGGTGTGGTTGGTAAAAGTGTTGATGGTGCATATGTCAATCAGCGTGTTGCAATCATACGAGCCAAGAGTCCAGACAGTCGAAGTTACATTCGTTACCTATTCTCTGGTGAAAGACTGTCTAGTTTGCTTATGACAGCGGGTGGTGCAGCTCAGCCAAACTTGAGTCCAAAAACTCTAAAGAGTTTGCTGATTCCTCTACCCCCACTGCCCGAACAAAAACACATCGCCGCCATTCTGGATAAAGCCGACCAGCTACGCCAGAAACGCCAGCAAGCCATCGGCCTGGCCGATGAGTTCCTGCGCAGTGTGTTTCTGGATATGTTTGGTGATCCGGTGACTAATCCGAAGGGGTGGGAGAAAGGCCCCATAACAAAACTCGCAGAAGTAATAACTGGCCATCCTTTCAAAAGTGTTGAGTATGTAGAGGAAGGTGATGACTCTGTACGGCTATGCAGAGGAGCAAACACTCTTACGGGCTATTTTGAATGGAAAGACACAGCTTTTTGGCCCAAGGATAAGTTATCTGGATTGGAGAACTATCAGATCAATGAGGGTGATGTGATTCTTGCGATGGATCGTCCGTGGATATCGTCAGGACTAAAAGTCTGTGTTGCAGATAAGAATTTTAAAGACACCTATCTTGTCCAACGAGTTGCACGTTTGCGTCCAAGACAGGCAATCTACAGTGATTTTCTTTATGCCTGCATTCAGTCTAAAGCTTTTGAAGTTCATTGCAGTCCGACTGAAACAACTGTTCCTCACATATCACCTGTTGAACTGAAAAATTTTCAGGTCGTTCTGCCCAATAAAGACTTAGTTGTTAAATATCACGAAGTTGTGTCAAAAATTGCCGCAATGAAATCGATGTCAATCGAAAACCAATATTGTTCAAGTGGCCTATTCAACTCTCTCAGCCAAAAAGCCTTCGCCGGAGAACTCTGAACCTGCCGCCTGATGTTGGGTTACGCAGCTTCGCTGCTAACCCAACCTACGGTTATGCCGCAATACACAGAAACCAAAAAGGCAAAAAGGGGCAAAAAGGGGTCGGAGTGAATAAGAGGAGAACAAAAAGGGGGCAGAGTAAATAAAGAGTGGTAGGTCTCGGTTGAGCGGAGCGATGCTCGACAATTTACGCTGGTATGCTTCATGCGGCTTCGCGTTTGTTGGGCTTCGTTTGATTATGCCCTCCGGGTGCAACGCCAACCCACACCTGTTTTCCAAAGGTCATCATTCATTAAGAAGTCTATGCAACCCGCAACCATCAAACTGTTCCTTGTCAATGGCAGTCCAACCGGACTGCGTACCGCTGAGATTTCCAACTGGTCTGGCAAAGCTATCGCCAGCCCCCGCAGCCTTCTCGATGAGCTGTTGAAGCGTCCTGAGCTGGAAAACCCCGGTGTCTATATGTTGTCTGGTATAGATGCTGAGACAGGTGAGCCGGTGATCTATATCGGTGAGGCCGAAGTTGTAGCCAACCGACTTCGTCAACACGGCCGCAGCGATGAAAAGGATTACTGGACTCACACCTATGTGTTTGTCAGCAAGGATGAGAACCTGACCAAATCCCATATCCGTTACATTGAGGGAAAAATGATCCAGAAAGCCCACCGCAGTAAACGGGTGACGGTTATGAATAATGCCGCCAGTGGTTCATCACTCCCCGAAGCCGACAGGGCAGATATGGACGTGTATATGGAAAGAATGATTCAGCTTCTGCCAGTGTTAGGCATTCATCACTTTTCTGCACCGGCTGCCACAGTTACGCAACCAAGAGTAGCTGCAGACAGTTCAACTCCTGAACAACCTGAAAAGCCGATATTCACTTTTGCCGTGAAAGGCATCGTCGCGAATGGCGCGCCAAGTGAAGAAGGCTTTGTCGTTTCCAAAGGCTCCTGTGCCGTAAAAGTTCTGACCAACTCCTGTCCTCCCATGGTGGAAAACAGCCGGAGTAAAATGGTGGAAAAAGGCATTCTGGTTCTTGAGGGTGAAAGTTATCGTTTTCTGGAAGATTACGAGTTCAGCAGCCCATCCGCAGCAGGAGCCATGGTCGCCGGTCGTAGCACCAATGGCATGACAGCCTGGAAGACAGACGATAACCGTACGCTGAAAGATGTGATCAGTACCTGAGGCAGATCAGGCGAACATTTATGAATCAAGAGAACAGTTCATGAGCGAAGACGTCACCATCACCACAGAAGACGTAGTCGATGCATTAAGTGAAATGCTGGAGAATCGCCCCAGCCCGGAAGTACAGCAGGCTATGGTGGATGAAATCGAACGACTGAAAGCCGAAGGCAAGCCAGAAACCGAAGCTGTCCGGCTGGTTTTTCAGCATAATCAGCAACTGCATTGAGCTGATCTTGAGCAGCAACGCTTTCATAAAAAACCCGCCCTGATCCTGTCAATGCCCGATTGGTAACAGGGTTATACAACCAAGAAGTAAGAAGATTAAAATATGGATTTTTTTTCAACGCTGCAGAAGCCTTTTCAGAATTTCGGTGAATTGTTTCAGTTTGATACCAGACTGCGACGCATTTGGGCTGTGTCGGCTTATTACGACGAAGACTCCATTGAACAGCTGATACAACATTTGGAAGAGCAAGGGGCAGGTAACGCTCGATTGGAGCTGGTTATTATCCTTGATCGAAGAGTCAGTAACGTTAATGCTCTGAAATCACTGGACAAGGACATTCGCAAAAAATTCACCCATGAAGACAGTGGGATATATCTCTGTAGCGAGGGTGAACTGTTTCACAGTAAGGGGTATCTGGCAGAAACGGCGAAAGATGGAATATGCTTACTTGGTTCTCTGAATCTGACCCAAAAAGGTCTGACACGAAACGATGAAATACTTGCTTCTGCTCGATATTCTCTCGAATCTCGCAGCAAAGAGACTCAGCTTGCCGAGAAGTTTGCGAAATACGTTAGCAGTATATGGGATGACCTTGATCGTATTGGTGACCGCAAGCGTGAGGGTGAACAGTTCAAACCCAAGCACCTGACAGACCTTCTCCTTGATGGTGCTATTTACTACGAGACACGGGAATCGTCTCCCTTTGGCTTTCCGCTTAACTTGCCGGAAAAATTTCTGGAAACAGATTCACCGATCAATGATGTGCTTGAAAGTAAAACATCTGATGTCGTGAACGTATGCAGACTGCTGGCTCGAATTTGCCCTACCGATGTGCCAGTCCGGCCAACAGAAAAATCTCACTGGAAACGGTTTTGTATTCAGACTTGCTACGGCTTCTGGACGCCTTCTGATTTCATAGAAAATATTGATCATTCGCTGCTCTGTAAGTCAGGGCTGAATGCTTACTATGAGCAGATAGCTCAGCTCCTTAACGCCAACAAAGACCTTCTACGTTGTGAGATTCTTTCTCTTTGCGACGAAATCTACAGCAAGATGAATGAGCTGGGGATGAGTGGTCAGTGGCCGTTTGTGGTCGATGGCGTTCTGGACACAGATAAACTTGAAAAGAAGTGGGATCAATGGTTTGAAACGCTTGCAGCCAAACTTGAGAGTGAAGCGTTCAAGCAAAGATTGGTTTGTAATGTTCGCCATACGAAAATGCCCAATATATGGGAAGACCCAGAGGCCGTTTCAGACTTTGAAGACAGTTTCTTTGAATCATTGGCTTACAAGCTGACGAAGCATAATACCCGAAATGTTATTGCCAGAAATTACAGGCAAAATGTATTGGAATGCTCTGAATTATCTGAAGCTGCCAAAAAGGACTATAAGATTGCTCTGACAGAGTTCTTAGCCAATGGTTCAGAGTTTTCTCCACTTACAAGCATTGAAGAGTAACCAAGCGAATCAACAATAAAAGTCGAGTCAATGGAGCGACTGCGAGTAAACCCGATACTGAGTTTACTCGGTTAGCGTTCGAACATAATGAAGCGTGACTTTGATATAACTTTCAACATTACAAGGACAGTAGAAGTATGGTTGCCTTGAAAACACTGAACTATCGTTTGTTTTTAGCGTTGCTGCTTACGCAGTTTATTCCGGTGGTTTATTCAACAGTTCGAGTTTATTTTCTCGGCTCTCTGCCTGAAACCTGGGGTTTTAATATTGCTTCGCAGGTGGCTTGGTTGAACCTGATGTATGAGGTACTTGCTGAAGGTCTGTTGCTGCCGTTGTACTTTATTCTCGGTCAGGTGATTAGTGAGAAAGCACGATTCAGGGAAAGAGTATCAGTGGCACTGGCGGTATTTATTACCTCTTATGGTTTGCTATCAGCCTATGTGCTGATCTTTGCCGTCAGTCTGGTTGCAGGCATGGGGCAATCACAAGATTTGCTGACCGCGACGGTGGATTACATACGACTTGAATCCATCGGGATTTTCTTGTCGTCGGTATATGCCATGACGGTTGTGGTACTGGTTACTCTCAAACACGAGCGCTTGCTTTACCGACTTCTGCTGTTGAAAACTCTGCTGACGGTGATCTTTGATACTCTGTTTGTCAGCCAGTTTCCATTCTCAATGGAACTGGGCGTTAACGGTGTTGCCTGGACCAATATTGTTGTTAACAGTTTTATGGTAGTGGGCTCACTGCTCTGGTTGTATCGACTTGATGTAATCAGCTTGCCTGAAGAAAAAGCCCTGCAGGGTGACTGGTTTAAACAGTGGTTTGCGGTGTCGTCTAAATCCGGTCTTGAATCACTGGTGCGAAACCTTGCATTTATGCTGATGATTCTGAAAATGGTCAATGAAGTGCAGCAATCAGGCACTTACTGGGTGACTAATCAGTTTATTTGGGGTTGGCTACTGCTACCTGTGTTGGCACTGGGTAACCTTATCAAACAGGATGTAGCGACTCACTGTGGTGACATTGGTAACCGAATGACTGGCTACCTACAGCTCACAGGTTTATGTATTTTGCTTTGGCTACTAAGTATGCCCGGATGGAACTGGTTTATTCAGAATATTATGGGGATAGACCAAGCTCAAGCCATTACTGAACTGGCGTTACTGATGATTGGTTTTTACGCGATATTTGCCATCAATAATGTGCTCGACAGCTATTTTTATGGCCGTGGCAGAACGGATCTCATGCTCTATCAGTCTTTGATCGTGAATACGGTTTTCTATGGTGGCGCTTATCTTTTGTATCTGCAGGGTGTGTTTGTGCCGAGCCTGACCTCCATTGCGGTACTGTTTGGTTTGGGGATGACTTTTGATTCAGTGGTGACTTTGATCATGTATTTAAAGTTGAAGAATTCTACAGCCTGAAGAATCAGGGCTGCTTAATGCAGCCCCATATTTTCGAGAGTAAAGTATTTTCCAGTTTCTATCAGTTGGTTCTCTTCCAGCCTTAAAAACAACTGCTGCAAATAGCCCTGTAAACCATTGTACTGGCAGCTATTAATTTCTATAGGAGAAACAGTAAAACAGTCCCATGGAAAATACGGTAGTGATTCTGCGGCCTGTTTTGGCAGGTAGTTATGCTTCAGGTTACCCGTTAGGAGGCTTTCAAGCTGAATAGCACAATGCTGGATAATGTAGATGTGAAAAGCGTATTTGTAGCTATCACCGACCTTTTTGAGCTTGGGTAATGAGCAAAAAAGAAAATACAGCTCTGCAGCAATCGGAGCAGTCATCTCTGAGATGATGGGTTGTTGCTGTATAAACTGCTCCAATTGTTGAATGGTTATTTCATCGCCTTTTAATACAGTAGAGCGCACACTTTTGATCTGTGATTCACGATAATAAAGTGCTGTTTCTCTTAACGTCTGGCCAGACATCACCTCTACCAACAACCCTGACCGCATCCGCAGAGTTATTTTCTTGTCCAGCAAATCACTGTGAACACACTCTTTTGAAAAATAAGGCTTAAGTATCGATTGAATAGCGTCTGGAGAAAGAGCAGTTCGTATATAAAAATCCAAATCTGAATTGGGTGTCAGTGAGTTTGCTCCCATTGAACCGTATACAACCAGGTCAGCGAAATCCTGATGTTCAAAAGCAATACATTTCATCTGATGGACGATCTTATGATGCTCAAATGCAAGCCGGTCAATAAGCGAATCAGTTGAGACCTCGAATGGAACTTCATAACTTTGCCAGATGAAGGACTGCCATTCTTCTCGTAGATTTTTTTCTGTGGTTAGTGTCGAAAGTCTTTGAATAGTTTCAGCTAACGACTCGGCCTGCTTATATTCTTGAGGATAAGGCACGGCAGCGTATTTGGCAGGATTTATATCATTAATGCAGTCCTGATGCTTTCTTGTACAGACAAGCATAATTCCACCACATGTTGATATATGTTGCTTTAGCAGATTTGCTGCAGATCCATAGCCACTAAATTCAATAATTGTATTTGGCTGCTTGATTACACTGTCTACAAATTCAGTGACCGCTTTTTGTTCCCCTTCCAAGCTTCCGTCACTGTGATTGACCCGAAACTCGTCCAGCGCCAGATAAGCGTATTCTGGCAGATGGGTTAGCAGTTGTCTGGCCAAGCGGGTTTTGCCTGAGTTAAGGTTGCCGAATATAAAAATACGCATTCAATATTCCTGTTGAAGCTGATTTAAAAAACGTTGTTTGTTATTCGTTACCATTGGCTTCAAACAATGTTTTGCTCGGTTCAACGATAAGGTCCCTGATGTCTTCCCATACACTAGCCCCCAGATCATTGCCGTTATGAGCAGCTTTTGCTTTGGTCAAAATCAGTAACTTATTTAAGGTGGCATCTGCAAGCTTTGGATCTGGTAGCAATCTGGTCAGGTTGTGATCAAGAACGGCTCGAATCAGGTTCTCCCGCTTTTTGGGCACTGGGTGACCAGCAATTTTCAAAATTGTTGTCAAAGATTGGGACAACAATCTTCCTGAAGATGACATGCCAAACTCAGAGCTGTCTCCACTCTCTATAGTGTGAGTATTAACTGCTTCAAAAATAGGTGGGTTTCCCGTCCACCTTATGACCAAACTGCTTCGAGTTTGCCCTTCTGAGCATGAGTGAGAGGCATGCCATAGCCCAGGAGAGAACAGCAGAATGTCTCCGGCAGACATTTTTACAGTGATCGCACTATCACCCCAATTCATAGCAGGGTCTTCAAAATATTTTGACAAGAAATCTTGCTGAGCTTCAGGCATTTGAAGGTGGCTTCCGGGAATAACTCTTAATGCGCCATTGTTTTCATCAACATTTTCCAGGGCAATCCATGAACTGATGTCGTATGTTTGTGAGGCATTCTTTAGCCAGTATCCAGAGTCTTGATGACCATGTGTTGGTTTGCCTGCTTCAGAGTGCTTCCGAATAATTGAAGATCGAACAATCTTATTCTCTCGCTCAAGTAATTCTGTGATCATTGGCTTAATTTTTGGAGCAAGCTCATTAACAAGTTGTATGACAATATCATTAGGTGAATCCCACCTGCACACTGCTCTGAGATACTCTTCTCTGGAGGTTTCAATAGAACTGGCCATTCCATCAATAGCTTGTTCCAGACGGGCATAGTGATGCCCAGACCCGGTATTTATTCCTTGTTTGACGATCAAATAACCATTGTTTTTATAATCAGACTTCATGCCTTCGTTTAGAATCATATTGCCTTCTTAGACACGTCAAAATGTGAACGGACCTACTTCTTATGCGACAGTAATCAGAAGCGTCCTCTGCAATGGCTGTGATTATACCTTCTGAGATATAAACTTGATTAGGGGAAGATAGAGTTAAAGGGAAAAAGTTTCCTGACTGCTTTTTCGATAAAGAGTGATTTTCTTATATTTCATATCCAGCACAGGAGTTACTCGGCTGATCCCATAAACTAGTGCTATTCCAGGTGAGTTGATAGGTGAATAATCGACTTTCAGCCTAAAGCTCGGTAATGGACACTGCCAGGGCATGCCTTCTGATGAAACCAGAGCTTCTCCTGCGTAGATAGCAATAGAACGTGCCCAAGCTCGATACTCAGAGCTGGCAACCAGCCATGCCAGTTGTTTTGCTGTTGCAGCATTCACTCTCAGGGAATAGAGGTTGTCCAGTTCAGCAAAGAGTTGGTCTTCTTTTTTCATAACACGTCGAAGGATGAATGACTGCGAAGCAGGCTCCAGAATGATTTCGGTAAAGGCAGGATCTGGGCAGAGCGTTCTCAAAATCAGGTCAGGCAGTGAAACGTATTTATTGCGTACCTGTACGCAAAGCTGGTTTCGGTAGTTGCCTTGTAGAGGTGATAGATCAGACTGCATTAATTTATCAGGTATGGTTTGCAGCTCGGATTTCTCATTACTGATATTTATTGAATACCTAGACTGACATGAGACGGTGTTGATGGGATAACCATTGTTGAAGGCACTGCCAATTCTGAAATAAGGCATCAAGGATAATGGCTGCAGCGCTTCTATCAGTTGTTTTGTCTCATCACAGAATAGACACCAGAGGTGCGAGACTTTATTCACGTTGATAAGGTTGCCATAAGCTACAAGGGTAATCTTTGCTGTGGCTGAGTCAGGAGGCACCTGAATCTTGACGGGCGCTATATTGGAGCGGCTGATACGTCGTTTCATTGGAACTGTCAGTTAACTCTGTAAGGAGGGATTCATGGGAGTCCGAAGGAGTATAGCGAATGGCTGCTTTTCTGAGGATATTACTTCGACTGAGCGTTAATCCTCTCTGGTTGAGCTTTTCTGCGGCCCAGATAAAGGTGCGACTGATGTATTCGTCTTTATTACAGGCCTTCTTCAGGTAAGCCATGGTCATTGGAATCTTTTCTGGGATTTTAGTGAAAATGTTTTTTTGTCCGAGAATCTTACTGATTCTACTCGGCGTCAGTTTCTGAGGTTTGCCAGGAATACTGCTGAGTTCATTGACTATAGATGCCACTTCTTCAAGATAGTTTTGATCTCGCTTGCTCCAATCAACACTGGGAGCTGCTTGTTTCAAAGTTTTCTGATCTGGTCTGTGTTGATCAAACCAGCTGCGTTCATATCGGTAAAGAAATTTAATGGTGCCGCTGATTTTTTCTCTCAGTACTTTAAGAGAGGCATCAGGGTGTTTTTTTCGGTAACGAAGAAATAATTGTTTCTGTTTTTTAGCACGAGTATCCATAATATTGGATTTTTTCTTGGATCGCTTCAACTGAGCCGACCATTTTGGCGAGAGCTTCAACTCTAGTGCTTTTTTCTTTATGACAGGTCTGCTAACAGACAGCAGTTGTTCCAGTTTGTGGATGGAATGCCCCTGTTCAACGTATTCAGTAAACTGAACGTCCCATGCTGGGCCGTACTGGATGACACTGCTTTGATAGATGTCTGGTTTCTGTAGATTGGCTGAAAACTGAAACCCACAATCACAACCGATAACGCCATATGTTGGGCCTGACGTGTGGTGTTGGTAGGTATCCTCAAGTTTTGCACTGAGTTCATCGGGTATTGAACAAAATGGATTTGGGCATGGGTAAGTTGAGCTGAGTGAGCATACTTCTTTTTCTGTAGGCTCTTTTTGCGGTTCAGGTTTGTACTCTTTCAGGAACAACCTGAGAAGAAGGTGTTGCAGCGGGTGCGCCTTGAGCCCTTGTTGTGTTCTTCGTGTTAAAAACTTCAGCCAGCTGTATTCGCTGTCCAAGTCCGAGGGGACGTTAAGATCGTTTAACAGCGGAATTGTCCAGTGGGTCAGAAAAGCTTCAGCAAGCTTCCCCTGATCAATCAAATCCCCTTTGTTGAACCCAGCTGAGAGGATTTGAGAACGATAACGTGTAGACGTGATTGGCCGCCGAAAGTGTGAGAGGAGCTTTTTGCTTTCAACTGCAATAGAAATCAATTGTGGAGTGGGCTGTGTATTTTTCTGAATCAGATTGGGCTTTGCACACTCTTTTGCATTGGCGTAGTGCTGTGTGTGGTTATTTTGCTTATCAATGATCGAGTTCAACGTGGGGCTTTGATGGTCAGGGCAGACCAAAACCCCTGGCAGCTGATGAATTCTATGCCAGTAAGGTTCACCAAATTGCTCTGTATCCTTGGTCAGGCAGTCAGGGCAATATCGAAGGTATTGAAATTCCGGAATGATAGAAGCTTGCATGCCCAGCAGGCCATGAATACCGATGTTCAGATCACTGAGCATTTTTGATCTGGCATTTTCAATTCGTTGTTTGGAAAATACAGTTGAATAGTAGGGCAGTGTTGTGTGGTACTTGAGAATTTCTTCCGGATTGTACTTACACAGTGGCAAAAGCTGGTTGCAGAAACTTTCAAGACCGGTTGGTAGATTATAAATAGCACAACCATAATTACTATCGAAAATAGACTCGACAGTAGCCTTGGCATAATGGTTTGCCGATCGCTCATGGTAGCGAGCGATCCAGCTGTAAAACGTCTCGTCTGGATATGGTTTGGGAAATTTGAGAATCATCCATGACCTCTGGTTTATAAATCGAGTTCCGTTTCAAGATTAAAGCTCAGGTTGTACTTCTCTAGCAACGCTGGAACGGCTGTGGGGTCAGCGTTTTGTTTTTGTTCGTCACAAAATGCCCGCATGTTCTGAAGCTGACTTTCAATCTTGCTTAGATCTATGTCTGCTCGTTCGATCTGAGGTGAAAGTTGAATGGGCTTATCAGGTTTTTTGTTCAGCTTATTACAGAGTTCCATTGCTTTGTTCAGGAGCTCAGATTCCGGTTCATCATTATATCCATCCATAACCGCTTTAATTGCTTGATCGACAGTATCCTCAGCCATACCAAATTTCATTAGCGTAAGCTTCAAACTGTTCGGTATTTCAATATTCTTCTCATATTGCTCTTGTACATCGTTGACATCAACGGTGGGCTGGAATTGATTTGATACTTCCGAAAGTCTGAATTTTCGATAATCAATATCCTTCATCCTTTGTAGTTTTTTTATGTTACCGCTAATAATTGCATCAAGATATTCCCTATTGATTTTGAAAGACATCTTTGCTGTTTTTGAAATCAGTTGTTTTGTTGTTAAGACAGGTTTGGGCTTAGCGGGTTTACCATCACTGCCTTTAGATTTATTAGCTTTCCGTTGAGCAATGTCTTCCTTTAAATTGATGTGCTGCTGAAGAAGAATGAAGAGGTTGACTGTGTATTGGGTAATCCCTCCTGTTTCAGAGTAAAAGGTATCAGTGATGGAAGTCACTTTGGCGCTCTTGTTGGCTGAACGTACGACCTCTTCTTGATGATCAAAATCCTTGAGGCTGATCGGGTTATTTCCGATTTGATACTTCTTGAATAGTAAACGAATCAGGGAGTGGTATTCTGCTGGAGCTTTACCATTAACGGGTTGAAAAGGCTCAAAGTAAATATCGCCATGCTTAGTTAGTTTTGATTTGAATGAGAAGCTGAGTCGATTGAAAGCTGAAATAACCTCCAAGGTACCAACCACTATAATGGGAATTCCTATCTCATCACTAAGCTCAACCAAAAAGTCAGCGAGATGTTGCCTAGACTCACTATGGGCCAGAAACTGTATTTCGTCGATGACAAGAACACCAAGGTGAATATCCTTAATGACCTGTTTCACTCTGTTGATGTATACCTTGATGTCCAGCTCTGACCTGTTGTTGAGTGACGCCTTGAACTTCTGGCTATAAGTGGTACCAAGAAGCTTGTCGATCTCAGATAAGATATTGTCACAGAGACTTATTGGGCCTCCTCGTGAAGGGCAGATGATTTTTAACCAGGTGACCTGCAGTAAATTTTCAACATCTGCTGAAGCTGCCTCGGTATAACCGCTATCTGGGTCAGTGTGATAGATCACCTGATAAAAATAAGAGAAGGCAAAATTGACAGAATATGTTTTACCTTCACAGCTGATACCATAGATGACAATACCACCTCTTGAATTGTTGGCTTCACCATCGTGGACTTTATCGGTATAGCTAATTCTGATGGCTGAGCTGAGTTTCTGAAAGACTTCGATATTTTTGGAGGTCACTCTGAATAGTTTTTCAATAGTTAAAGCTCTGTCGTGTTTTTCGACAGTAGATAACTTACGGGTCTCGTCAGTAAAGGTTTCGGGGAAAAAGTTGGCAAAGTTAATAAACTCTTTCTCAGAGAGATAAGGAGGCAAAGCCTGAGCAAAAATAGAAGTGCTATAAGGATTTGCCTTACTGAAATCAGTGTATTGAGCAATGAGTGCTTTTTTACCTGATTTAAGGATAATGAATTTTGGTGGAGGAATTTTACCTGCTGCTACGGATTTGTTAAAAACCCGCATTATTAAATTTGTTTCAATATCTTGTTTTCTAATCATTGTAAACGTTACTCCTGTTCATCATCTTGCTCTTTATCACAATCATCAATTAAATCTGAGTAATCAGTATCATCATTATCTGAATTTTGTGTATTGTCTGAATCTGTTTGATCTGGTGATTGGTATGCTTTCTTTATATCAGCAGCTTGTTTCTCATCATGATCTTCTTTAATAGTCTGTTTCCGGTCATTTGCACCATCCAGAAATTGTTTTTGTGGCATGGACCTAGTAAGAGCATCAGTTTCTTTTTGAGCTTCTTCCATCCGTTCTGTCATACGCTTGTCGAGATCAACTTCTAGGCTACCTTGTGATTCTTGCGCTTTAGAAAAGTTGATATTATATTCTGAACGAATATCATCGAATTCGTCCCAATATAGTCCTCGGATTGAGTTTCTGGTTGAACTGAGAGTCCCTTCAGATAGGTCTGCTTGTACTTTAAAATCACTTTTATCAAGCAAGGAGCATTCAATAGGATCAGTATACCCATCCAATGGGAGGTAAATGGAATCTAGAATTGCGTGGTGTTCAAGAATCGTAACTGTGTTATTGACGATCTTTTTAGCGTACTGAGTTCTCTTGGAAGAAGAAAGTAAGTCTTCGTAATCATCCATAAGAGGCTTGAAAAACAGTCCTTTATATTTAATGCCTTCCGTAGTTATTGTTGCTTTTCCAGTTCTTAAAAAATGCTTGCGGATAGTTCCTTCATCGAGAGCTTTGATCTGCCCACCAACCTTCTCAATACCATGATTAAATAGCTGGATAGGGATAGGTGGAATTTGATCCTGAAGACTGAGATTAGAAAGGATTTTAGGGTTTTTAATCAAGGAGTGATTATGAAGATAGATTAAGTCAATAAAATCGCAGTAAAGCTGATCGAATGTCTTGATAGCAGACTTTCTGATATCTGGGTCACCATACTTCTTTTTTACGTAATTCCCATGGGATGGATCGTAGATAGCTTCCCAATTCTGTAGTATTCCAAATCGTCTTTCAACTGTTCCCTTCCAATCTGGCCGCTTCGCTGGGGTGTGTACAATGTGTATATTGAAACGTTTTTGGATATGTTCTGGTACGGTTTTTCTCAGTTCAGCCTGATCAATAACAAGTTGTTTTGGTATGCCTTTGATTGAAAAATGGGAGTCAGATTTAAAAAAATCATCATTGTCACTATATCCGATAGAATCTAATATTTTGCCTTTGTCTGAAGCCATATTTACCAAAGCAGCTAATGCATTGGTGCCAGAAGGTTTGCCTAAGCACATGTACCAGCCAATAATAAATCGAGAATAGACATCAATTATCACATAAAATGTTGGCTGGCCAATCAAATTGAATGGAGGGTAATGGGATCGAATATAAAAATCGAGAACGGTTGCATCGATTTCAAACATATGGCCTGGATAAAGAGCTTTTTTAGAACCAAGGATAGCTCTTCTGGTCAGCATATATGTTCTTTTTCCAAGTCGGTTTTTTTCTCTTTTTTCTTTTGAGTAATGTACGTAATAGTAGCTTTCGAACTGTCTTTGTGTAGGTTTCTTATTTTCAGGCAATATTTTTTTTACGAGATCAACTCCACCAGTATCTTTATTTTCTACCTGATAAAAGATAGGAGATCCGCTAGTGTCAATTTCATGTTTATATCTTTCGGAATTAACAAGAAGGGTGTAAGTTTTATGAATAGTTTTCCCATTTCCTATAATTTCATTCTTTATGTAGAGTTCAAAATTATCTTTATCTCTTTGTGTAAGAGCCTGACCTTTGTCAGGATCATCTTTAAATTTCCTACCTCGTTTTTTACCAGGAGTAGTGGGAGCCTTTTTTGGTGTTCCACAATTTTTATAGTTGTCATAGAGTGCAAATTGAGATTTTCCTTGTTTCCAATATCTCTTTAGAATCGTAAAGAATACTTTAGCACTAACTTCTTCAGAGCAACTTTCTGAAGTGATATAGGTACAGAAATAGATTTTATTATTTTTTGATATTATTTCTTTTTGTTGGAATAATTTGGCTCTTCCTGCAGAAGTGAAAATAGCAGGTTCATCTTCGACAAAGTCTTTGATTATACTCCATCGTTTGTTTTTCGAGTTCTCTCTTTCTTTCTTTTCCGTTGCAACTTTTACGGTATCTATATCATATATCTGAGTCTCTGGATAATCACTGAATGGATCAGAGTCAGTAAATATCGAGTAATCCTCCTTAGATAGTAAAAGGGTTAAGTCGGTAAGGTTTATCTGGGTAGGGAGCGAATTGTCAAATATGTGAATCCAAATTATATAATTTTCTTCATGGTTGATATATAAAACACGATATATGTCGTAATTATTTAAAGGAAGGTCTTCATCCTCACTTACATCTGTATTTTTAATGATTAGTGTATTTTCATAAATCATTTTTTTACTACCTGTTTCAATTAAGATACTTTCGAATTTCCGAGCAGTGAGTATTAGGGCCAATAGAAAAACGTTTGAGTGGTAAGTCGATCTTGCGAGTAGCAACCATGTAATAAAAAACATTCAAACTGCAGCCAGTTGCAAAACCTTTATCTGTATCAATTTTATTGCAAAGTTTATTGATCTCGAGATGTTCACTTTTTATTCTTTGTATTAGATATTCTTCGATTTCACCAAGATTTTGATGTAGCTCCTTAATGTTTAGATCGCTTTCGTAGAATGTTTTCACGAAGCCAATATTTTCGGCAATTTCTTTTGGAATAGATTCATCAACTACGATGCAGAATCTGACACCCTTCAGTGTCCAGTAAGCAAATTCAATTATGAGTTTATCGAGATTACGACCTTTCAGATCGTTTGCTGTTTTGATATAGACGGCAAGTTGCTGTTGATTGCCCTGTTGATCGTAGTAATCAATTAAAAGATCTGTTGTCATCCAGTGGGCGATTTGTTCACCTGTTTGGGAATCAGGTACTGATGGGTGTTTGATATTTAGTTTTTCAGCAATAGACAAGGTAGTTGATCTATCAAGAGGGTACTGCTCACGAATATCAATAACCTGTTTTGCTAGATCAAAGAACAAAAAAACCAAGAGTTCGAGTGCGGACATAAGTTGGACAAGACGTAATTGCGCTTTTATTCCCGGAATAGAGTGTTTCTGATTGCCATGACTGGAAGGTACTTCGTTAATGAAAAGACCAGGTATGTAGTCAGGACCGGCTCCTGTACCTCGCCCTTCCTTTTCCCATTTCTCATATTTGTTTTCTGAGCGGGAATATGCAGATTTTCTTTGATCTCGTTTTGGCATAAGAAGTACTGCCTGATAATGATACATATCAGGCAGTATAGACGCTTATAGCAGATGCATTTACCAACTTATTAAGTTAGTTTTCCAACTTATTAGGCTAATTTACCAACTTAATAAGTTCATTTACCAACTTAATAGGGTATCTGACAAAAAATCTTATGCAGCGTAGTTAGCTTCAGCAAAAGACCAGTTAGCCAGCGCCCAGAAACCTTTCAGGTAATCAGGACGAACATTGCGGTAATCGATGTAATAAGCGTGTTCCCACAGGTCGCAAGTCAGCAGAGGAGTCTGGTCTGTGGTCAGAGGAGTAGCAGCGTTGCTGGTGTTAACGATTTCTACAGAACCGTCAGCGTTCTTAACCAGCCAAGTCCAGGAAGAACCGAAATTGTTCACAGCTTTATCATTAAAAGCAGCTACGAATTCTTCAAAAGAGCCGAATGCCTTGTTGATAGCGTCAGCCAGTTGACCGGAAGGCTGGTTGCCACCGTTAGGGCTCAAGCTGTTCCAGTAGAAAGTGTGGTTCCAGATTTGTGCGGCGTTGTTGAAGATGCCACCTTCGGAAGTTTTAACGATCTCTTCCAGACTCTTGTTAACCAGATCAGTACCGTCAATCAGGCCATTCAGCTTTACAACGTAAGTGTTGTGATGCTTGCCATAGTGAAAGTTCAGGGTTTCTTCAGAGATGTGTGGAGCCAGTGCGTCACGGGCATATGGCAGAGCAGGCAGTTCAAAAGCCATGATATGGTTCTCCTAGGGGGTAGGTTCTATTTTTGACCTTAGATATCTCGCGGGGCGATATTAACATCGGTGTTAATACGAATCCATTGATCGGTATCTTTGGTGGTAGGAAAGGAATTATCAAGCTAAAACATGATCTGGATCATGAAAAAAATCAATCATCAAATAGCCACTTACTATCACGTACTGGGGCTATGCCCTTTGGGTACTATAAACTTAAGCCAACAGAGCCTAAAATAGCACGAAAGATTTTCAGGCAGAGAAATCCATGAAAAAAGAGGACAAACTCATCAACGAGATACCGGACTTCTCCATTTCCGCGGATGAGCGCCCCAATCGTCGAAAGGCGAGTGGCACAACGGTAAAGCGTTCCAAGCCTCAGTCCCCAACGGATAGTCAGGGTAATAATCAACCCGGTGGTAGCGGAAACAGCTTTGGCTGGATTCTATTGGTGCTGGTTCTTGTATTGTCCGGTGGTGGTGTCTGGCAATTCAAAATTATGCAGCAAGAGTTAGCTTTAACTCGCAATGCTCTGGCGTTAACCCAGAACAAACTGGGCAGGGTGACAGGAGAGATCACGGCTACTGGCCAAACTTTGGATCAGAGCGGTTCTGCACTGCGATCCGAGTTGAAAGTGGTGAGTTCGGAGATACGTAAATTATGGGACGTCTCCAATAAAAGAAACCGACAGTGGATCCTGATCAATAAGGACAACGTGGTTAAGGCTCTTAAACAGTCTGAACAGGCTGATAAAGCGGCAGACAAGGCATCTGCTCAGGCTGAAAAGGTAGGTAAGTCTGCAGGTAAACTGTCCAGTGAACTGACGGGTTTAAAGAAGAGTGTCAGGGACATGGAGCAGCTGATGAAGTCCATTAGTACCGAACAGCTGGCTGCCCGTGGTGAAATTACAGTAACGATTGAAAGTTATAACAATCGGATAGAAGCCATGAAGTCGCTGTTGTCGATTCAGAAGAAGCAATTGACTTCGTTTGAACAGCAGATCAAAGATCAGGATCAAGCCGCAAGATCTGTGGATGCTTTCCGCCGACAGGTCAATAAAAAGCTGCAACAGTTGGAAACCAGTGTCAGGGATTTGACTCAGCCTCCGCAAAAAGGTCTCGGGCTTCAGTAATCTGACTTGAAAATCTTTATTCAAGCCGGACAAATAGCTGTCCGACTTGTGCAAACAACCTTCCATTCTCCGTTGCTCCGATGAAAGCCAGTCCGGAACTACATTAATAACAATAACCAGCCTCAGGTGTCAGTAATCATGAGTGGTCTGAGCAAATCCAGGAAAATAATCCAGGTTCTTGTCGTCAGTGGACTGTTGTCTTCCTGCTCTGTGGTTGACTGGTATCGTTCTGATACCGTTAAAGCTGACACAGATATCGTAAAAATCTCAAACGTTGGCTGGAGCTATCAGAAGAATGTCCCCGTTAACATTGATAACACATTATTATCTAGCGGACTGGGAATAGATCAGGCAAGTCTTAGCGCCAGTTGTGAATTTCAGCCCGAAGTAAAGCGATGGCTGGATGCTGGAGAGAGGGGGGTTCTATTGCCGGCAATGGCATTCGCTGAAGATTTTACTTTCGCTCCTGATCTGAGTAAAAGTGCCACACTTTATAAGATACTGGATCAGCATATTCGTCTTGGAAGTGCCTCAGACAGCCTTCGATCTTATAATATGCTTCTCTCCAGTATTGAACATACCTGTCCGGATAATATGAGCCGGGATATGGAAAGCTGTCAGTTCCGTAAGTGGATGTCTTTTACCGGCTTCTCCAGCAATGATCAGATTTATGAAGGCAGTCGAATCGACCGTTGGTTAATAAAAAATTCAGATGTTGATTATTTCATCATGGGCTCCGCTGAATTGTTTAACTCTAAGGCTATGTTGAACAGTCGTTACTCGGCACACTCAAGAGTACTTACTAATAAAAAGTCGAGAGTAAGAGAGAAAATGGTTAGACCTTTTCTCGGGAAAATACGCTACGACTGGGTCAAGTTTGATGAGAGTGGCAGCCCGCTTTTCACAAGTTATGGTTACTGTGAAATTCACTGGTCTCAACTGGAATTATTGAGAGCAGTCAAAGGCTCTGAATGGAAAACGGTTGAACAGTTTGAGGCTGTTTCTGATTTTATGTTTCCACACTTTATTGAGTTTATGAATAGCGCAGCCAGAGACATAGCACCACGCTAGTGTTCTGCTGTATTAATAGATTACCTGGTGAATAGCATGGATGCTTTTGAGCCAATACCGTTTCAAAGAACGACAGGGGTCGGTAATAGCCCCGATCAAAAGTCGCCTGCAGAAGACCGTTCTTATCCTGTATTCCTATCTGGAGGCCCTCGTGTATGGGGTAAGCCTGATAGTCACCTGTCGGTCAGGTCGAGGACTATCTCTGGACTTGATGCCATTAAAAAACAGGTGTCAGTGACTGGTCTTTCCTTGCAGCATCTTCGGGCACTTGAAGGTCAGGTTACCAGCCAGGCAGACCGTGAGAATGCTCTGGCTATTGTTGATGAATTACTGGAAAACCTAGATCGCATTTCAGAAACGGCTTCTGCGCAGATTAATCAGCTATTTAATATTGTTCGCAGGAAAAACACTGACACAACGGCTCAGTTGCCCATCAATAAGCCTACGCTGGATGCAGCCAGTGGTTCTGGTATCTGGCAGCATTTGAATAATATGAAAGAAAATCTTCTATTACTCAGGGAAGAATTTCAGATTGAAGATCTATGTCATGAAAAACAAAGTCATTTTATTGATCAAATAATTGAGAGAGGAGGAAAGCTTTCCAGTCAGGCAGGGCAGCTTGAGACCGCTCTACAGACAGTACGGAGTTCTGTCAGCAAGCCTTTGGATCGACCGACCGTAAAAAGAGCTTTAGCCGCTTGGGTTAATGGTGAAAGGTCAGAGCCTGCTTTCTTACAGAAAAGCTGGTTGTTTATAAAACGGTTACCTTTGAAAATCATGGCGCTACTTTCAGCGCCTTTTGTTTTGATGGAAAAAATCAGTTCATTATCCATAGCTGTGTTTGACGGAGCCTTCAGTTGCCTGTGTTCTGATTCAACTAATCGAGGAAGTATCGAGACAGCATTGAGAGACAATGAGCTGGCGCAGAGCAGGCTTAGACATGAAAGAACTAAATCAGATTCGGCCCAGACTCCTGGGCAGAAAGTGGTTCATTTTACGGAGAGAGCTCAGCAGGTTCTGGTTGCAAACGAAAGTGATGAAAGCCCGGGAATGGATCAGTTTGATCAACTGAAGCAACAGCGGCAGCAGGCTGTGCAAAGTAGAACTGATCAGGCCAGAGAATCCTTTGAACGAAGACTGAGTCGATCTGATATAAAAGGAGAACCTTCCGGTAGAGCCAAGCACTCAATATCCGAAACCAGAGAAAAAATAACCGAGCAGCACAGAGAAGCGGTTTTAAGAACGCACTCATCTGGTTTACGACATCATGCTCAGGAAGAAGAGAAAGAGATATTGGAGGATTTGAACTGGCACCTTGTGAATGAAGAGGTGACAACGGCAAGTACTTCTGTCCAGTCTCATACAAAACAAATGTCGTTTAAAGATCGAATAAATGAGATTGATCAGGAGTTGAGCATTCTGCTGTTAAATTTTGAGCCAGGGAGTGATCTCAGGGAATTAGAGTTGAGATTGAGTTTACTGAACATGAAATTGGCCGCTGTGAAAGCCGATGTATACACAAAGAACGAAGAATTGTTTGATGGAGAGCTGCTGGAGCAACACTTAGGAATTCGAGCAAAAATCAAAAATGGTGAGACATCGCTCAGACAGCTTTGGTTACAAGTAAGAAATCTAGACGGACAGTCTTGTTTGCGTCATATAAGAGCTGATCTGACAAAACTTAGGGATGAGCTTGTCGCAGAGCGTGCAGGTACAATCAGAATCGATGCCATAGAAAAAACCTTGTCACACTTGCGCAAGTCTTCAATAGATCCGGATTTCTGGCCTGAACTGAATCGCTTGTTGAATATGGAAGGATCAAAGTTACATCAAGTGGTTTATAGATACGCAGGATCTATTGATGCTTACGCTGAACAAGTGTGTCAGGCTAAATTACAAAAGCTGATCCCATTGAGGGTTATTAATGACTACATAAGCCCGCAGTCATTAATAACGGCCGTAGATAACTTTATGGATGGATTGCCCAGTGGATCCATTACCAGAGAGCAGGTTTTAAAGGACTGTCCGGAAATTGCAGATTTCCTGGATAATGATGAACAGGCTCTAGTGAAAATAAAGAGATCTGTTGCCAGCTATTTTCATCATCAAATATCCTCACTTCAAACAAGCCAGGCGTTTCAGTGGGGGAATCCCGGAAAGGCTGCATCAATTCAGTTGTTAATTCAGAAGTTCAGAGACTTTAAGCCTATTATGGAGGTATTACAAACCTGTCCGAACAGAGAGATAAAAAGAGTCTTTTGTCAGGGAATCAATCTCTGGCTTGAACAGAATTATGAGTTAAAAGCATCTGATTTTTATAATGCTGTGGGTGAGACTCGACGCTCGAAGACAAAGGATCTTTCATACAATACTCTGTTTAAGGAAGTTCGAATCAAAATGTCGCGAGACATGACTTTTGAAGAACAGTTACAGCTGGAGCAAATTTATTGCAACATCATTGCTCAGGTCAGAGCTGAATTTTGTAAAAAATAAACGATTCTGTTTTCATTGTTACAAGACGAACTGTGTTAAACCCCGCCCAACTGCACTCCTAACTTGCCTGCCATTGCTAGCCTGAAAGTATAGGGAACAGCTATCTAGCAAGCCATTTTCACTTTAGAAATACACTATTCACCAGGCTTCCAGATTGTAGTGCTTGTCTCACGAGAGCCGGTCATTTTCAGTTGACCAGCTGTAGGCTACACAACATGGAAGTTCCTGATGGATCCTACAAACCCTAACAGACCTGGAATACAGTCGGGGCCGACTGCGCCAAGCGCTTCTTCGCGTCCTACAGGAGAGTCGTCTACTTCCGGGAACGCTGCTGTTGAGAAGCAAGTTCCTAAAGGCTTAGGTATTGAAGGCAAAGAACTCAATCAAAGGCATACGGCTAAGCACACTGGTGCAGCACCTTCAATCACTAGACCTCTTCATACTCAAAAAAGCCGAACTTCGAGAAATATTGCAACTTCTGCCGCCCTCACTCAGTTGAAGTCCAGCTTTGAACTTCATGATGAGCTGATTGAAGAAACGACCCAGCAAAAAAAGGCTGAAATGGATGAACGCTTGGAGCGTGTATATAAGTCACTTCAAGAGCACACTAGATCAGGCAGAAAACCACCGGATAGTAGCTTCCTGGAACGTTTCACGCTTGATGAGAGTGGTAAATCGGTACTGAAGCTGCAAAATGTCAAAGATATGTTCGACATGATTCTGTTCAGGGAAGAAACATCGACTCGTCGTCTAAATCAACGAGGTAGAAGTACCGACGCCTGGCTTGATTTCTTCACTGAAAGAAGAAACCTGGTAAAACTCACACGGGAAATGGCGGAAGTTGCCGCTTATCACACAGAAAATGAACTCGAAACAGAGTCACAGCTCCTAAACTCCGAGCCAACAACAACTGCAACACCTCTACATGAAGATCTGCTAGGCCTGGATATACCTCAACTTCTCTCACCACCAGGCGTCACATCTGCACGCCCATGGACAGTAGATGATTTATTATTGGCCCCCACCCTGCCCACTCCATTGAACTCTGAAGCACCTTTGATGACGTTTCCTGCTGATCAGGAAGAGAAACAGGTGCTGTCAGAAGAACGAGATCAACTGAAAGAGAGAATTACTGTTCTTGAAGAACGGTTAAGTGTGAGTGAGAGCTTGCAAAAGAATCGGACTAACTCGGAAACACTTGATCGCTTGAAATCACTGCACTCCAGGCTGGAGAGTATCGAATCTCGACTTCAGGATAAGAAAACACGTCATCAAGAGCCACATCAGGAGATTAAATACACTGCTGGTTTAGCTGAAGAAGAAACAGTACCTCTTGTTGGAACTGGGGTGAGAACGGAAGACAGTGATGGCCAGTTAAAAGGACAGTTATCTCAGCTACGCAAGAACTACGATGAGCTGCAGAGAGATCTTCAGAATAGAAGTGAACAGGTCGGATCTCTCAGAAGCGAGTTAGAACATGAGAAGAGTGGTAATAGTGAACAAGTAAGAAAATTGGATGAGCAAAGAATACAATTGAGAGAGCTGACAAAGCAAAGGGAGGAGCTCCAGGAGCAATATATCCAGAGTCAGTCCCAGCCTATGTCAGGAGTAGAGAGCGAAGCAACCATTAGTGAATTGAAAACCAGGCTTGAAGATAAACAACAGCAGCTCGACCGCGAGACCGAAAATACTCAGGAATTAAGGACTAAAGTTGTCACAAAACAGCAGGAAATAGAAGAGAAAGTGCAGGTGCTCGCTGAGCTACAAAAGGAAACGGCTTCATTTCAGGCAGAGAGTTCGGCATTTCAGCAGCAGCTACAACACGTGCAGGAAATGTCTGATAAGCGAGATGTTAGTGCAGAGGAAAATTTCCAATTATTGAATAACTACTATGAAGAATTAAAAGCCAGATCAGACCTTTCTTTCGCTCGCGCAATATCAATTGAAGATGACCTTAAGGAGAAACTGTCTCATTTGCAGCAGGGCTCTGAGGAACTATCGAGTCAGCTACGTGATAAATCAAACCAGATGGAATCCCTCCGCAGCCAATTAAAGGATGAACAATTTCAAAACAGGAAAAAGGCAGAAAAATTAAAAGAGAAAAAACAGAGTAATAAACAGCTAAGGAAGCAACGAGATAACCTGCTTTCCAAACTTGACGAATTACAGCCCCAGTTAACAGAATCGGGCAAGAACAAAGAGGCTGTCCATCAGTTGGAAGCCAGACTTGCGGATAAAGAAGGTGAACTAAGACGGGGAATTGAAAGCACCGAACAGTTAAAAATTGAAGTTATTTCACAACATCAGAACATGAAAGAAAGGGAGCAAGCTCTTTCGGAACTTCGTCAGGCTGTAAGTGCTTTTGAAGTAGAGCGTCTTGAACTTAAAACACAGCTGGAACATGTAACGGAAATAGCTGATTCACAAGTAAGCAGTGCCCATGAAAGTGTCGGAATGCTTACCAGAGAGTACGATAATCTAAAAGAGAACTTAACAAAACTTACTGATTCGGTACGTCATGCTATTGAACAAAATCAACAGCTTGTGGATCAAAAACAGACGCTAAGTGAATCCAACCAAGCTCTACAGTCACAGCTGTCTGATGCCAGAAAGCAGGTTCATCAGGCCGAAGCTATAAAAGTTGAACTTGAAGGACAGAGAATGAAGAGTAGAGAACTCTCTGAGGAATTACACCAGATAAAGGAAATCAGTGAGTCAGAGTCTCAACAAAGACAACAGTTGTCTTTGGACGTTGTAGAAAAACAAACACAGCTGGAAATGTTGCAGACTCAAACTCAATCACTTGAAGTTGAGCGCAATAAACTTAAGCAGGAGCTGGAAAAAGCACAGAAGGATCAAACCGCTGAAAAAGAAGTAGAAACTGGTCAGCAGTCAAAAATCATAGAGCTTGAGCAAGAAGTCTCCCTAAAAAATGAGATGTTGGCTGAACTTAAAGAAACCCAATCCAAAGTCGTGGATGCTTTGACTGGAAAGCTGGAAGAACAGACCGAGCAGCTAGGAAAAATCGAAGGTTTACTTGACCGGAAAGAAACCTTCGAACAAGAACGACTGCAGTTGACGACAGATTTTGCTAAAACCAAAGAGCGAAGCCTGTCAAAAATCGATGAACTGGAGTCGCAGAAAAATGAAGTTCAACGCAGACTTGAATCAATAGAGAGTGAACAAAAAGTACAAACAGCAGCTCAAAAAGAAGAAACCAAAAAGTTGCTAGCTGTTGTACTTGAACTGGAAAAAGCTAAACAGCTCACTAGTGAATTAATAGCAGAAAACCTGCAGGCTCAAAACGGCACGCAACAATTGATAGTGGCGTTAAAAACCCATACTGAAGAGAAAAAAGAGCTAATTAGTCAAAGGGACGAACTTAGTGAAAAAAATGGGCAGCTCCAGGCTGAACTATTAGAAATAAAACTAAAAGTAGTTTCTATAGAAGCAACCGTAAGAACACTCGACACTTGCAAAGCCAGGTCTGAAGAACTCTTCGAAGAATTAGAGACTACCAAGACGGAATCCGGTCGTCTGCAACTAGAAAGAGAGAAGCTGGTTACAGAAGTTGATGAGAAAAATAAACAACTTGAGTTGCTGGAATCTGTGGCTAGAGAAGCTAAAGGCGAACGTGATGAGCTTAAAGCAACGTTAGAACAAATTCGAATCAGTGAGACCTCAGAGAAAATGACTAGTGCGGCTCTTCAAGAAAGAGTTGATGGATTGCTGGAGGGAATCAGTGAAAAAGAAAAGGAAATAGCTGAACTTAAAGAAAGTCAGTCACTGATTATGACTGAAATGACCAGTAAACTGGAAGAACAAACACAACAACTCATTAGGATTGAAAGGTTGCTCGAAAGGGAAAAAAATCTCGAGAAAGAAAAAGAAGGACTCCAAAATGAACTTTCTGAATCTTTAGAACAAAATCAATCGAAATTAAGAGAGCTGGAATCAGAGAAAAACGATATTTTAAGTGAATTTCATAAAGTAAAGGAAGAAAAAGATAATCTGCTTACTATTCATCAACAAGAAGTTGAATTAATAAAAGATGAACTCGGTCAAGAAAGAGAAATTTCTAGTAAAAAACAGAATAGAGTTGAAAAGCTAGAAAATGCAGAGAAGTTACTGCAGTCAAATATGCAAGGTAAAGAGCAGGAGCTTGAAGCGCTTCGATCAACGGTTTCTGAAATAGAGTCGCTAAACAGTGATTTGAAGGAAGAAATAAGAGGGTTTGAGTCAAAAAAATTGATTGATTCTAAAACTATTGAAGAGCAAAAACAGGAGGCTGATCGAGTAAAATTAGAACTTACTACTAAAATTGAAGAGATTCAGAAAGAAACCGACGAACAAAAGACAGAACTTGAAGAACAAAGAAGAAAAATAACTGATCTTGAAGACAGTCTAAATAGCACAAAGAAAGAACTTGACGAAATAAAAGAAAAGCATAAAGCACTTAAGGGAAGAGAGACAGATCTGCTTTCAGAGATAGATAGAGAAAAGATTTCAAAGTTTGAAGTAGAATTAAAGGTGAATGCAAGTGAAGAATTGAATAGACAGTTATCTACGCAAGTGGCCTCTTTAACCAAGAATCTAGAAGAAGAAGAAAGTGAACTGAAAATAAAGCTAACTGAACTTTCTTCTGCTCGTGATGAAACGCAAAGACTGAAAGAGGACGTTCTGAAAGCTGAGAGCCTAACAGAAATACTGTCAAAAGATAAAACTGATTTAGAAGAAAAGTTGGAGGTAGCAGAAGCTGAGAAGCAGCGTTCTGAGGATTTGATTAACCAGTCCAAGGAATTGCAAAAGACATCATCCTCTGAAACAGCCAGTCCAGCCTTAACCGATAAAACAGCTGAGTTTGACCGCTTACAACGTGATCTGAAGGCTAATGAGTCGGCCTTGGAGAAATCTGAAGCTAGTGTATTAGCATTTACTCAAAAGGCTGAAGAAACCGAAAGCAGATGTCAGAAATTAACTGAACAATATAAAGAAAGTCTTGAAGAAAAAGGTAGAGTGGAGAAAGATCTTGAGGATTCAAAGTCTTTAGCCATTCGTCTTACTCAAAAGGTTGATGATCTTGAAGGTAAAGTTAAAGAATTAACAGATACTGAGAACGCCGCTAAAACAGAAGCTAAAAATTCAAGAGCTAAAACTCGGGGCATAGGGGAGGAATTAACCCAGCTTCGTCAGGAAAAAGATCGGTTGACAGGAGAACTTCAGGTTATTAGAAAGGAGATGGAGGAAGCAACAGTAGATGTGGATTCTAAATTAAAAAAATCTTTAGAACAGCAGGCAACGTTAAAAAACAATCTCAGAATAAAACAGAAAGAATTTAATACGCTCACAGATCAACTAAAACAAGCAGAAAGTGATTTAAAAGAATCTAAAGAACGAGAGACTGAGGCGTTGGAGAGTCTTCGTGCAGTTACAGATGAACGCACAAATCTGAAACAACAATTAGATCAGAAAACGGAAGAGCTGACTGGTAACTTAGAAAAAATTCAGCAGTTAAGGAGCTCTGTTCAAGAGCAGATGCATGATAAAGAAATCGTTCTAAAAGGAAAAGATACAGTTGAGGCAGAACTGTCAAAGTTGAATGCAGAGAAAGTAAGTGTTGATAGTGAACTCTCTAATTCAAAGAAAACAGTTCAAGATTTAGAAAGTAAGCTTCAGCAATTCCAAAGCGAACATGAACATTTAAAAGAACAGAATAGAGAACTAGAAGTGACCAAAGGCAGTGAGTTAAGAGGTCTCTCGGAAGCACTGACGAAAAAAAATGATGAGGTAACAGAACTAAGTAGAAAGCTGGAGGCAGAATTAAAAAATAGTTCTTCTCTTAAGGCAATTAAAGAAGGTCTCACAAGTGAACTTAAGGAAAAAGAAGGCGAGTATGATAGACAAAAAACAGTCATCGAAGAAAAAGATAAGTTGATTCAACAGAATCAAAAAGAGATTGATGCTCTAAAAAAACAAGTTGAAGCATTGGGTCGAGAGTTAAAGCTGCTCTTGGATGGAAAAAATAGAGAGAGTGCTGAGCATGTTGAGGCCGTTTCAAAGATCAATGCTCAACATGAAGCGGAAAAAGAAAAGCTAATCAGTAAATTAGATCAAGTAAAAGATCAGAATAAAGTTCTTGAAAATGGTGTTGCAGAATTGGATGCAGTAAAAGAAGAAAAAGAAGCAGCAGCAGCAGCTAAAGATCAATTGTTGGCGTTAAAAGCTGAGCTATCTCAAAAAGAAAGTCAATTTAAAGAAACTAAAGATGAATTGACTCAGGAGAAAGATAAAACTACGGCTGAGAAAAAAGAACTTTTTGACAAGTTAACGACTGAAAGAGAAGCGACTGATGAATTGAAAATAAAAATCAGCCAGCAAGCTGAGCGCTTGGGGCAAGTTAAATCACAGCTGCTGGTTGAGGAGGCCGTCGCTATTGATGAGGGTATAGCTTCCACTCTATCTCGGAGTAACAGCAGCTTGAGTACTTACTCTGAAATATTTATTGAAGAAGAAGCTCTTGATAAAGAACTGACTTCAAAAGCAGCAAGTCAGTTACTACAGGGGTTAGAAACGTTGCCCGTAACAACCCTGAAAAGATCTCGACTGCAAACTAAAGTCAGAGATGAATATGACCTTTTACAAACTCAGGTTCAAGAATTAGCCAAGAAACACTTGGCATACAAAGTTGACCTTAACATTCCTCTTTCAGATCAAGAGCATCGAAGAAATCTTTTAGGTGTGCACCAGTCTTTCTCAGTAATAGTTGCAGACATGTCGGAAGCAGTGAAGGCCGAGATTGGTAATGATCAGGAGACAGATGTTTTTTATCATCATCTTAATGCTATTGCGAATATGGCTCAAGATTCAGTTTTAAAACTGAAATCCAAAGTCAGTGCTTTTGATGACTTCAGCGCTCAGATTAAATCCCTTCAGGAAGAGAAGATGGAGCAGAAGGGAAAACAGAAAGCGAACGATCTTGTCGATAACGTTTTTCAGAATATAAAGGCGGTCAGAGATACCACTGAGGCCGGTACTAATCCTGAATACTATGGTTATGCGGTTGGCCAGATGATTAAAGAGGCTGCCGATCAGATGTGTAAGGATTTTAAATCAGAACTGCAGATGCTTCAGACACCTGATGTTCGTCATAAACTACTGAGCGAGTATAGATCTGCAATCAGGAGGTTGAGTTCTCAATCCTTGCCTGACAAAGTTAAGGCCGGTTTACCTCATAATGTCAGCATTTACTTGAGTGACATCTGGTTAAGAGCAGATAACACGCTCGATGGCGAAATGGGGTTAGGGGATAGCCCCAAGACGACTGAAGAACGGATGCTGAGATCTCCCAAATTTTCGCACCATATTGTCCATTTAATTAGTCGACTTTCCAAGGAAATAAAGAAGCAGGACGAATCAGCTGCTGATACAAATGAGAATTTCTCATATTCAAGATCTTCACTACTAAGTAGGCAGTCATTGCGAAGAGAGCACCAACTGGATACGGTTCCTGTTATGAGCCGTCTGCTTAAAGCTGCTGAGGCTGACCTGAAATCAGATGGCTCACAGTTACTGATGGTCGCTACTGAGGGACATCGCGGTAATTATGGAACAAGTACCGAAACGGCTAGAAGAGTGAAGCTTTTAGAGCGGGTTCAGAGACTGCAGCAGAAAGAAGAAACTTTGGGCGCAGCACACTCCGATATTGGTGTGCGGGTAAACGAGTATGGTACGGAATTGCCTCACAAGCATCAGATGATGCTTGACTGTTTTAACCAAAGAGGTGGGAGCGTTCTCGAAAAGCAGGGTAATGTTACAGAGGATGACAGTTATTACATACAATCTTTGGGGGCTAGTAAGGGTGGCGTGATTAATGTCTTCCTTGCTGAGTTGCCATCAGGAGGAGAAGGCGTACTTAAAACCAGTAAAGCTACTGGTGAAATGACGCTCTCACTACCAGATGACGTTAGTTGCCAGCCTCCGCTTGTTTTTCAGTCCAGAGACAGTAAACGTTGGACGACCTTGCTGAACGGCATTACTTGGACAGTTGATCCATCAATTATTCATGATAATCCTAATCTTAAAATACCTTTTGAAAATAAAGACGGTTCTCAGTGGGATTGGTTGCCACTGAGAAACGACAGTGGTGAAGCAAGTATTATCCTGCTTGAGAAAACAGTTAACCCGATGCGTTGCCTAATGTATGAGCAAGATGGAAGTGGTCGTCTGGTTGCTATGCCTTTGCAGGGTAAGGATACACGGGAAGAGTATACTGAAGCCATGCTGCTCGAAAGTGCGGCATACCTTACGGATGAGTCACCAGTTTGTTCCGGGGAGCCGGTTAGTGATCCAACGTTAAAACTCAAGCAGTTGCTGGACCGGCCTTGGCTGAAAACCTCGGACTCTAGTCAGACAAAGAAAAAACTCAGGCAGCTTGAACAGCTGAGAACTGACATTGAGAAGGAAGCCGCTCAAAGAATCCGATCAACGCCGTTTGAAACAGAAAGTATTGATCGGTCTACAGGAATTAAACTTCCCGAGATTGCAAAAATTGATAGGGAAAAAAGCCAAAAAGCTTCAAGTGGTGCAAAAGTAGACACCTGTAAATCGGTCAGTCTTGATCGTTTTACTGTTTCAACTGACTTTGACACCATGACTCGCCAGTTCGTAGAAAAACGGAAACAGGCACTTTCAGACCCTGATCAGATGCAGTTTTTGTTGGATGAGAGTAAGGCATTCGCCAAAACAGCATTTCCTGTGATGCGCGTGTTCTCTGGCTGTGAGTTATTGCCTCTTACCGGCGAAACGACAAGGTTTCATGCAAAAGCGAACAGGGCTGAAGTCAGGCTGGCTCTAAACAAGGTTATTGAAACGACCAATAAACAGTGTGCATATGCCCGCGAGCTCAAGAGCACATTCGAAAGCTCTCTGGTACAGGCTATAAGGTCGTCCAGTAGCTCCTCTATCAAATATACTGACAGGCAACTGCTGGATTATGCAATCACCCGGTTTGAACGAGGAGAGCTGCCAAAAGGATTAAATGACTCTGAAAGCTTTGCCCAGAAAATGGCGGAGTTAATGCTGATTGACATTGATCTTCAACAAAGGGAACAGATCAGTTCGCAACTGGGCGTATTGAAAACAAGTTTCGAGCACCTTTGTAATAACGCTGTTTTTACCGAACAAGAACCGGCTGAATATACCAGGAAGTGTCGTGAGTGGAACCTGAACATGGCCACGGTGACAGAAAGGCAGCAGCAAGTTATTAAGCGGGTTAGTAGTTACAACAAGCAACTTCTGGATTCTGATACCAGAGCGTTACTGAGCTTTGAACGTCGAAGGAAAATTGTGCTTTCTCCTGATCAGGCAGAAGAAGTTAAACGAGACCTTGGGGCTATCAGGCGGTGGTCAGAAGGCGAAAGAGTCGCTCTGGTGTCTCATAAGGGTACAGGCTACGGAAAAAGTACCATTCTTCTGGCTATCTCTGATAATGCCGCCGCACTGGCAGGACCCAGAACGAACAGAACCGCTTTGGTCATGGCGCCGCCCAGCAACCAGGCTGAATTGGATGTCATGTTTGGTAGCTATTTTGACAGCAAGGGATTGACCTACCACCGTTTGGATATGCAGGCACTGTCTACCAGATTAGAGCCCCCTATTAGTGAGGCTCATTTGAATATCATTGAGAATACTCTTTTGGGGTTGCCAGAATATACTTCGGAAGCGTCTCGTGCAGATTTACTGAAACTTGGTAGAGCTCCGGTAGGAGCGTCCATCACCGATATACAGGCTCTGATTCACATCAAAAATGGTTTGAGTGATGCTGGCTGCAATGTACCTGATCGGGAAAAGTTGCTGGTTAAAGTAGATCATCTTCTTGATCTCCTCAGAAATTCCATGATTCTTGCTGATGAGTGGGACAGCGCGATGGTTCCCCATACCCCTGAGCAGCTCTCAGAGGTTTCTGAAGGCGTTAACCGAGTACTGAAAGGCATGGGGTTAGAGATCAGAATTGAACCTGAGATGCTGATTAGCAGTCACGCTGAATTTCTTTTTGGTGCTAATAGACACGGTTTTTCAGCGACTCTTGGAACGGACTATGCTGCAGCTATGTTGACCGGTTCAGCGTCGGCTAAAGAAGTTAAAGAGCAGGCTAGGACTGATGTATTAACAACAAATGGGCGCTTTATGCACCTCATGTCTCAAGCCGATCTGGTTACTTTTGATTCAGCTGAAGATCCTGATCACGAAGCTTTACTCTCTCATCTTGTCAAAAGAACCGGTGGCGATGCGCCCATGGTCATATTTAATGGTAGAGACGATGGTAAAGACAGAGGCAAGGCGGAAAAGCTCAGCATTGTTCTTAATGAAGAACGCAGGAAGATAAAGAAGCCGGTTAAGGGTGTTCTTTATTACAACGATGACAAAAAACTCTGTTTGCAAAAGGATGGTGATCCTGTTTATGGGAAGGGATCTGAACTAAGGGGAGACCTAGAAAAACAACTGCGCATGACAGGTTCCTGGGATGCCGATGGCTATTTGAGCAAGCGTGAAGCAGTGGGTACGGATGCACCACAGGGCCAGAAAAGTGTGGGTGTTGTTATGGGGCTGGTTAAGCAGACAGGCTCTGATGCAAGAATGGAACTGATGACTCAGGAAGTGGGCCGTGTTATTCGAGCCTCCAAGGATTTGCACAAACCCCAAAAACTGATTGTCGTTGTCGATCAGCAAGAACTCAGTGCTCTACCTGATTCTGCGGAAAAAGAAGCGCTTATGGCTTCCAAAATCCAATTAGAACATGCCAAAAATAAGCTTGAGGCGGAACTGAGCGTTCAGATTGATTTAACTATGGGAGATTTGCGTGCACAGATTTTTTCCCCGGTTAAAGTCCCTCAACCCCGATTAACGAGGGGACAGAGTATTGAGACTGAATTGCCCAAAGCTTTTGAAAAAGAGCTTGTGAGAATTCAGCAAGAAGACTGGTCAACATTGAAACTGACTCGAAAGCAAAAGCTGGCACTTGTTCAGTTAAAAAGATCTCAGTGGTCGATGCAGCAGAATTGGATGAAGCTCTTGGCGACAGAGATGGCCAATAGGCAGGTCACCAAAGAAACCATGGGGTATGAAAATCGGATAGAGCAAGCCAGGGTGAATGCTTATTTGAACAAAGCCTATTCAGAGCAACATGAATGGCTACAGGGTGACGGGGTAGCAATGAATCTCAACCCTTACCTCGATGATGAAAATGAAACGCTAAGACTGGCGGGAGGAGCATTCTCAACAGAGTTCCATATTCATTTGGTAGAAACGTCCCGTCGTCAGATTAAAGAGTCTGTCGATGTAAAGGAACTTACTGAGGCAGCGTCAATGACAAAGCTGCGTGAAGAATTGAATACGTTCTTTGATGAGATGGACAAGAATGGGGTGATGCATAAAAAGGAGGATATGCTCACAGAACCTCATAACAACCTTATCATTCAAAGTAAAATAGCTTTTGAATCGATTAAAAGCAAAGTTGAAGAAATTGATAGCGCTTTAAAAAAACTGGGAGATCATTGCACAGGTAGAGAAGCTTTTCGTTCCATCATAACAACTCTCGACGATCATATATCGGCTGTGAAAGAAAGCGATATTAGTGTTGCAAAAAACACCGAAAAACTAGTTCGGGGGTGCCTAGAAGCTATGATGCAAGCGGTGACGAATATTGTATTCGATGAATCTGGGAAGAAGTCAGAGGCGGTGGATCAAATACTTGGCGTGGTGAAGAAATGCGTAAAAATAAATGAAAAAGAATTCAGACTCACTGCTGATCACGGAACTAATAACACCGCGGTAACAAAGCTTAACCTTAAGCCTCCCGGACATGCAGGAAGTCATCTGTCTAGATTTTGTTGGCAGACAAAAGTAGGGACTGGACCGTTCAAACCTCTGCGAGAAAAACTGTATCTTGCTGAAGGGCATTATGCTCACAAGGCCTCTGCCATTGAGAATATGGCTCAATTGAAGAGAGCAAAAGAGGTCGTGTCACAGGCAACCAGTTCCCAAGCAACGAAAGACGATGCTGTAGACATATGTACGAATGCGAACAATCCACATAGAACAAAATTAGTACAGAAAATGAGACAGAAGTTTATGTCAAGATTTGATCAGTTCAGTGAGAGTCAGAATAAGGAAGCTAAAGCTGAGCAGGCGGTAATGGAACAACAACTTAAGTTGAAACAGGAAAATCAACAAATTAAACCGACATAATCGGAAGGAGTCTGAACTGTGTCAATTATTCCCCAAGGCAAGGAACGTCGTGAGATTACTCGTCTTCATCTGGCTGAGTGCTTAACCATTTATAACCGCAACACCATGAAGGAGATGGGCAGCATTGGAAACATAAGCAGTAATGGTTTGATGTTAATCAGCACCGTTCCTGTTTTGATGGGCGCTATTTATAGCATGAGAATCATTCTGCCAGAATCAGACAGTAAGGTTCGATTTATTGATTTTGATGCCCGTTGTCACTGGTGTAAACCGGATGTAGGGCCAGAGTTTTTTGATTCCGGCTACAGTATTGTTAATGCCGGAGATGATATTATTGATCTGGTTGAATCCCTGAAAGACTATTTCAGCTTTAGGGAATGTGGCTGAGCTATCAGGGTCTAGTGTTTGACATCTGTCGGGTATCAGCTATCAATTAATGACCTGCAGTTAGATGACTCTATATGCCAGCCTTTACGACCGATAGTTATCTGATACCGAAGCTTGATGATGACTCAGTTTTTGAATTCGAAACTGAAGTTAAAAAAAGTCGATTTATTATTTTCTTGAAAAAAGCTCAGTCCCGTACTGATGCTTTAAAACTGCAAAGTGATCTTAAAGGTCTCTATCCTGATGCGTCCCATCATTGTCTGGCATTTGTTGCTGGCCCACCTGAAGGCAATACAGTTATTGGTTTTGATGACGATGGTGAGCCAGGTGGTACAGCTGGCAAGCCTATGCTTAATGTCCTTCAACATAAAAAAATTGGTGAGATAGTCGCTGTTGTCGTTCGTTATTTTGGTGGCACCAAGTTGGGTGCGGGCGGCCTAATCAGAGCTTATGGTTCAGCAGTACAAGCGGCAGTAGATCATTTGCCTGTCATGGAAAGAATTGCCATGATTGAAGGGCAGTTACAGACGGCTTACCAGAATGAACAGGGCATCCGATATACTCTTGGGATTCTGGGTGGAAGCATAGTGAACAGCCAATACACAGATGATGTCATGTTAGAGCTGGCACTACCGGAATCATTAAAGCTGGATTTTGAATCAAGAGTGACAGAGTCCTGTAAAGGACAAGTTACTTTTAAATGGCCGGATAAAAAATGCTGAGATCCTTCTACTGGCTTGATTATGGGCCGTTTTAGGTAATCATATGATATTTAAAATCTCTTGAAATATTTATGTACACAGATATGTACACATATATGATTAGACAGGTCGATTTTGCTTTTCTTCCCATTTAATCATTTGTTCAAGCGAGTAGTACCGTCCGCTGATTGGAGATGCTTTTTCAATCAAATCACCAAGCCTCGGAAATAACCCGATGTCTGTTAGCCTGTCTGTCAGATAGTCCCAGAATGAAAGACTATACAGGCGACATGTTTTCTTCAGGCTGGCAAATGTGTCGCGACATTGCCGCCCAGCTTCGCTCTTTGTCCCGCCGCTGATCTTTCGGCGTTTGACGTATTCTCGTATTTGGCTTTCGCTCAAGTTGTTGTGCAGAGGTAATCTCGGGTCATCCAGTACCAGCAACAGCTCTTTATCTATAACGGAATGGCCTGCCAATGCGGCTTGCAGACCAT
Source organism: Oceanospirillales bacterium (assembly GCA_004762125.1). Classification (GTDB taxonomy): domain Bacteria; phylum Pseudomonadota; class Gammaproteobacteria; order Pseudomonadales; family Endozoicomonadaceae; genus Endozoicomonas_A. The sequence continues at coordinate 40,295 of SIHQ01000030.1, forward strand.
CACAACCGGTTTTTGCCTGGATGAGTGCCTGAAAGCCCAACCATACTTTGAGAGCGCTCTCTTCATCAGGGGCAGATTTGAATGCTTTCAGATCGTCGTAAATAGCCCAAAGCCATGTTCGACACCAGTACTGAGCCTGTGACTTTTTCGAGCAATTCCCAAACGGGAATACCACGCTCGACCATCTGTAATATTTCTTCGCCTGCAGCCATTGAACCCGTAACGGCATTGAGCTGAACTTGTAATCGTTCGAACTGATCACCTGTGCCTAAGATGGCCTGCATGGATCGCTTGAGAACATAGAATCCGGTACCGGCTATAACAAGGTTTCGAATGCTGCGACCAAGGCTGGCAAATCGTGATTCCGTTTTTTGCTGGCGTTGCCCATTCCCCGTAGGCGAGCAGTGACTTTTGTGAGAGCACCTTTGGCTAGATCCTTCGCCCGGATAACTATGTTGAGTACGCTATTGCTGCTGGCCATCCTTGAGCCTACCTACTATTAATGAGAGCTATAGGGAGCAGCACCCTGATGTGCATTGTGCACGGGGCGATGAAGGTGTAATACTGGCCTGCCGACTATATTTGGTCGTACACCGAGCATCTGTGGGTTGGGATGCTGATGTTGGTGAAGATATTGCTGATGTTGTTGGTGAAGATATTGCTGATGCATGGCTTGTTGGTACATGGCTTGCTGTTGGTGTGCTTGTAATTGTACTACTTGAGCAGCCTCGCGGGCTGCATACTCAGGTGAACCGATTGCAGCAGGAGACGGTGCAAGTTGGTCTGATAACACTGACCTCTGCTGAGAGTATACTGTTTGAGTGGCAGGTCTTGACTGTGGTGAATACTCCAAAGGGGGGTGATTTGGGAGAGTGATTACCTGTAGTTGCTGGTCGGAGGCACTTGCAAATTGATAGGTGTACCGACCTTCGTACAAGCTGGCTCCCTGATCATTATGGGTAGCCAACTCCCTTACTTCCCCAAGAACAGCTCCGTGCAGTGAACTTCCCAGTGCCTGATAAGCCGTTATTTGCGCCTCTGTGAAACACTTTATTTCAACTTGAATTTTTGAATTGTCGCTAAAGGACTCGTCTACTGTTTTTGATCCTTCTGTTGTGACAATTGCAAGCCCTCCCTGCTGGAGCTGGAAGTAGAATACTCCAGCTTGCAGGTTACAGACCCAGACAAGAGCCAGAGCGGTAAAAATAGACATAATTACTTTCATAGTAATATCCTGATTGTGACCATTAGAAATGGTTCAATGTAGACAATTTTTCTTCAGTTATCAGAGCACCTGTACGACTTTCATAAACTGCGAAATATTTGCGCCGGTTTTGGTGCTGTCTCTGAGCACTTCAAACTTCATGCTGATCTTTGCGAACTCATCACCAAGTAAAGGCAGCCCCTGCAGGGGCTGCCTTTACTTGGGTGTTCCCCACGCCTGCGGTGAGTTAAAAGCCATCCAACAACAAAACAGAGCAACACCGCCAGGTAAACGGATCAATGCCAGTCCACTGTCAGACTCCCAATACAAGCAAGTCCACTGTCTTCTTTTTAAAAAAGACAATGAACAGCTCAGCTGTCAGCGTTATCGAATATGCAACGAACTGGGTGTTAACCCACAACAACTCACCGAAGAAGATTGTGATATCTGGCTGAATGTTGGCTTGCCAACGCTGACCTGTTTTTCAGCGGCTAGAGGTTTTGAAGTCACTGAAGACTGCACGGACACACCTTTGTGCCACCGTAAATTCGAATCGATGCTGCAAAAATACCTGCACTATCTTCTGGAACCGATACTCAAAGACGATTATATCTTCAAGGATTTCTGGAGCCGCAAAGAAGCCAGTGAAATCGTAGAACGTATCATGGCTATGGACGAAAATGCCCAGCGGGCACTGCAACGACTGCGACTGATTCCAGGCTCCATGATCGCTGGCATCGGCAGTCATCAGACAATCATTAGACCTAAAAACTCAACAGATTATGTGAATAACTATTTGTTAGCCAACAGGCTAGGGCTCAAGCATTCCAGCTGTCAACAATGCATGGAGCAAAAGCGGGAATGGCGCTACAAAATTTGTGAGAAACCGCTGTTTATAATGACCCGCTATGCCGAGCAAAGAGCTAAAGCTCATGGACTGAAACAGGTGTCACGAGTAGAGGGAAAACTATTAAGCACTGTCTCTGCGGGACAGCCAGTGGAAACGTTTGTTGATTGGTATGAAAAGCGTTGGGGTGTGAGGCTGTTGCTAAAACAGGCAGTTCTGATGGTGCGGTTGATCCGGTGATTTTGGAATTCTTTGGTGAGGGGGATGTGAGTACGGATTAAGTGTCGCATTTCTTGAAGAAGTATGTGATTGAGTAAGTAAAAACAACCTCCTTGCAAGTTGGCTGTGCGCACCAATTGTTTGACCGTACTCACGTATACAGACTTAGAATAAATACTTTTTGTACAGAAACTGACAGACACAGAATCTGTGCTCTTTATGGATTAAGGTCAGCATTCAAAGAATGCGTATAGCCCGATAGAATGTAAGATCTTTATTTTATCAGCACTAGGACTTGCCCCAAGCCAAGCTTTTGTTGCACTCAGTACTGTATCAAGTTTATCTCTGTCATTGAGGCTGTAGTTGGAAAAATGGAGTTGTTCAATTTGCGACCAGCATAATTTTGCTCCTTTCAGGTTACAGTCTGAAAAGCAGGTGCCATGGAGGTCAGCTTCTGAGAAGTCAGCACCATGTAAGTCACCTTTAACTGTCATATCTTTCATCTCAGTTTTTTTGAAGCAACCAACAGGGTTCAAGAAATACAATTCTTTTCCAGAAATGAAGTGAAGTTCCTCAAAGGAGCTGAATTTTTGATTTTGGAGCTCAGGATTAAGTTTAAACAACTCTCTAAGTTGACCTGGTTTCAGTGCCTCATATATTCTCTGATCTTCGACATCGTCGAATAAATTATCAACTATATGATCATTAATTATCGCTAACCACTCTTTACTCAAATATGCGCTAAATTCAGGCTTCATCAGATAATGGATATAAGCTTCAAACTCGTTCTCCTTGAGTGAATGCACAGAAACTGTCTTACAAAACTCACCAATTTTTTCGGGACTCAATCTTACGAGTCCATTATTTTGGGCAACAGATAAGAGTTCTTTCAGAGGTCTTTGAGAGTGTTTTAGTTGTTCTATCCACTCGGCGCAATCTTTCTCATTATCTATAAAGTGGCAGGTTTCAAGTAGTTGATCTGTTGTGATGTTCGCTTTGGATGCTCGACAGTTGTAAAATCTGGCTCCTTTCATACGACAGTGTGTCATATCAACAGAGTTGAATGTACATTCAATGAATTCCACACCTGAAACGTCAGTCTTTTTAAGAGATGTATCTGTTAAATTGAGGTCAGAAATATATACTCCTTTTTGTAGTGTAATGTTATCGAGATTTTCGATAACACCTTCATTAATTCTGGGGTTTTGAATACGCAGTCGCTCATACTGTTTGATGCCTGCAGCACAAATTAACATAAAAATTGGTTCGGGCAGTGAATTCTTATCGATGCAGGTAGTGACTTGAAAGTCAGTTTTTTCAGCGGGAGTGGGTTTCAGCTGAAAAGCATCGCCATCAGGCCATTTCATGGTGTACCGGTTGATACTGTTAATAACTGTATTGACATAGTGATTAGGGATTTTGGCTTTATAGGCTTCCTCTAGTGATAACTCATCAAAAAAAGTTTCATTGTTTTGATGGCGTGCGCAGCCTTCCCATTGTTGCTCTGGCAATACTTTGTAGAGATGAACGTATTCCGGTTTGTTGTTGCCTAGATGACAGGTATTGTAGGTAATAGCGTCCAGTCTGCGTCTGGCGAGGGGTTTTGTCCGGATGTATGGAACCTCGCGGTAGTCCTCGACAGTTTTGGTAGACCCTGTGAAAGAGCTACTGGTACCACCGCATTTTAATTCAAAATGCCGCCAGGGTGAGTGGTCATCAGGAGTCCCTTTTCTTACTCTATGAGTAAAAGGGTCAACAGATGCACCGTTTTGAATAATTTTCAGCAGTTTTTTATTTGATTCTTTATCAAGCTTTTTTAATTCAATCTTACTTTCGCACATACGATTTCTTGCAAGAGGGTTCAAGAATGCATGTACGGTGTGAATATCTTTTTCTTCTAACTGACGATCTGAATCTGTTTCGGGTCGATAGTAAGTCGGCTTGCCATTGATTATTCGACAATAGTCGTACCAAAGGGATATAGGAGCGTCGATTGATTTTCCCGGGTTCAGGCAATTCAATAATGAACGCTCGTAATGAGATTGCAGCTCTGTAGGGCTAGCGTGTGATATTTGCAAACCCATGGAGTTCATATAATCAACTAATGTCTGACTGGTATCTCTGTTAAGTCCCTGTAGTCGAAGGCGGAGAATGCCTGAGAAACTGTAACCGTCCGGAAGATCATCAGAACAAAGTGTTGCTTCAACGTCAGCTTGCCGGTCTGGTAACCATTTCCTATCAGGAATTCTGAAATAATGAACAGCAGTCTTATTTAAATCAAATCCTTTTTCAGGGTTAATGTCTGCCCACTGTCCTTTTTCCCATGCTCGTCCACAGTCAAAATGACGGATACGAAATTCGCTGGCAGAGACTAAGCCGTTATCAGGAAGAATGGATACTCTAGAAGGAAATCCTTGTAAGGACAGTTTCGGAAATACAATCTTCTCGTCGATAATCAAAGGATATCCGGCAGGAAGCTTAGCCAACTTTTCCAGATCGATCGTGGCTTTAATAATTGCAGCGATGGTGAGATCTATCTCTTTTATACTGTCGGGGCATCGACTCTTTTCAAGAATGAGTTCTTCACGCCAATTATGGCATTGCCCGATTAACTGGCTGAGACGCTCTTTCCAATCGTCGTTCATTACCATGCTTCTGTGCATTTCTTTTTCAGAATATTTCTGGTCATGCTCCTGAAAGGCATGATTGATATAAAAATCGATAATTTCCATGCGCCGATGCCAGGGGGGAGGAATGCCTAAGTGGTCGGATACTTTTCTACAGGCTTCAGGGCTGAGTCTGACCCAAGCTTCAGTGACGGGTTGATTTTTTTCATTCAGAACATGAAATAGGCGAGCTTCGCCTTTTACAATGTCCCCCGGTGATGCAGGAAGGCAATGTCCTGTAATCATCGATGCTTTGATAGCTCTTTGTTCTGATGCTGTTATCACTAGTGGTATGCGTGCTTCATCTGATAGTAAGTGAGGGGGGAATCGTCTTCTCATAAAAGCAATGCGTTCACTGATATTCATTTGCAGCTGATTGCGTTCCAGCGCTTTATCGGGCCCGTAACGTTCCAGTAGCTGTTCAAATTCATGAAGAGGCATTTGGGATAGATGGTCAACCGCCTGCGCAATGTCCTGCTTTGTTAAGCTGGAAAAAAGCGTGCTGTTTTTTCTGAAATGAGTGAGCATACTTTCAATACTCTCTGGAAAAGCGTCACGTGGCTTATCCGGGTTTCGAAACCACTCCACTTCAAAAGGCGTGGCTGTGAACAAGCTGTCTGTTTTATAACAACCTTTGGAATAAAGACCTGCGTTAGAAAAGTCATGAATGACCAACTCTCCGTCAATAAAACTGACCGCTTCGGTGACATTCCATAAACCTAGAACAGAACTGAGTAAAAATAATCGGGCTTTTTCGCAAGTTGGCAGCTCTGAAAGAGATTGGGAGTTCTGTTGATCAATAATCTCGGTCAGCAGACTGCTTTGCTCCAAATTATGCAAATGAAGCTTACATTCCGGTGTTTTAAATCCAAGGGCTCTTGCCAGACGATTTAACAGTAATTGATGTGTGGCGACTTGAGGTGTCAAACCTGACGTAACTTTGAAAACTTTTTCTGAATCTGGCGCCTTAATGATTTCGGGTAAATGACTGGAAGGAACTGCGATGCTGTGATGAACCTGAAGTTGGCTTGAAGGTACCTCAGGAACTTCTCTTACACCTGAGCATAAGAGTTGATAGAGCTCTGGGCTGTTTTTCTTTAACCAGTTTATTTGGTGAAGTAACGCATTTTCTGCGAATTCATGGTGATATTTCAGAGATTTATCATACTGTATTGGAATAGCTGAGCTGAGAATTTTTCTTGATTCTTCCGGTTGCGACAATACGATAGAGGTATCGTAACGCATGTCATTCTGATGGTGAATGACATCTCTAATATTCGTCGCCAGCCTAATGATGTCGGTGCAAGTCTCTGGATTTCCCTTGAATTCATCGTAGATATCCAAATAATTCAAGTCAAACTCGGATCGACAACGCATAATTTCCAGACAGTCAGCATCATGCAACAACTTCTCCAGTAGACTCTTTCTTTTTTCGTCTCTTTCTTCCGTTCTGTTTTTATTCAAGATAGCTTGACCCAGTTCAACGGCCATAGATGCCGGACAGTCTATAGCCAGAAGGTGATTTTGCAGATTCTGAGCACTTTGTTCTTCCCATTCCTTTTGGTCTTCACCTTCACCTTCCCTGCCAGAGTCATGGAGAAGGGCAGCTTTCATCAGCCAAGGTAATTGTTCTATAGGAAATGTCTGTGCATCAAGGTCACCTGCCTTTTGCCGCCAAGCCAGTAAAACCGGAATCCAACAAGCCGTTCGAGCCAAATGATGAGCGCCATGGGCCAGCCGAGGAATTTCGTTGCCACTGACAGGGTTTTGAGCCTGAGGAACATGGAGGAAACGTTTTACTAGAACTTGGCAATCGTCGAAAAAAACGCCATTAAGAAGCTTAGGTGGTGTGGTAACCAAATGTGAGGTCGGAGAAGTAATGCTAACGGCTCTATGAGAGTTTTTGCTAAAGAGCGGAGTTTCTACAGCACCCCGTTGGGAAGCCGAAGGCGATGTCTCTTGCAAAGGAACAGAGATAGCTAAGCCTTGCAGAGACTGTGAAGACGTGATTCTTGAGTCCATTCCTTGATTCCCTTTTTCTGGATTATCGATAGTCCTTAAAAATTAAATATTCTCGTATAGATGTTTCTTGTGAAGTTTGACAAGGAATAGTTGCCAGAGTTCCGTCCTTGATTATTTTCTTACTCAGTCATGAAGAGAGCTTTTATATGAACGGTAATTCTTATTTTTTGAATTATACTAACCAAACCCCACCCACTGCCCCGAGTAAGGAGAAAGACTAATCCTTTTCGACGTGGCCTGTGCAAAACCACACTTCTATTGCCGCGAGGCAACAGCGACGCTTCGAGTGACTTTTTTCCCATAGTCTTCGGAGGTTCTGTTGCAAACTGACGTTGATTTATAAGCCTGCTACCTTATATTCAGTCATAGTAGTTTAGTTGAGCCTTTTACCATGAACTTTTCCGGTCGCCACTTTCCCACAGATCTCATGCTTCAAACCATCCGCTGGTACCTGCGCTATAACTTGAGCTACCGCGATCTGGGGGAAATTTTAGAAGAGCGTGGCGTCGAGATCCATCACAC
>SIHQ01000031.1 GCA_004762125.1 Oceanospirillales bacterium
TTTTGCCTGGTGACCATAGAGTATTGGAACCACCCGATCCCATCCCGAACTCGGAAGTGAAACGATACATCGCCGATGGTAGTGTGGGGTTTCCCCATGTGAGAGTAGGTCATCGCCAGGCATTGAAATTAAGAAGCCCAGTTGAGAAATTAACTGGGCTTTTTTTATGCCTGATGAAAAGCTCAATAAAGAAATCTGCCGAGCTTTTTCTTTATGTGTCGATAAATGAGAGGATATGAAACAGTCAGTTTAAATAATTTGACTTGATCAGGGAAAGGTCATGTTGCGGAAAATTTTGTGCTTTATCATTCTTATCGGACTATCTGGTCTATCGACAGCCTTTCCTGATATTCCCTTTCTTGAATCAGGTCTTCCTCAGGGTGATTATCAGAATCAGTGTTCAGAGTGTCAGGTGGTTGATAATAACCTCTCTTGTCTCTGCGATACGCCCAAGGGATACTCCTTTCCGAGAACGCTTGATCTTTCATTGTGTAGTTTGCCTTTGGTGTCCGTAAAAAATGGCAGACTCCACTGTGAAACTGATTTAGGGGTTATTCCAGATGATATTGAAGATACGTCTGTTGAACTAGAAGTTGCTCCATTACAGAGTGACCCGGAAAAGAAATTGCCTGAAGGTAACTACAGAGCCTATTGTCAGGAGTGCAGTGTTAGTAATAATGTCCTCGGCTGCAGCTGTAAAATTCCAGGCTGGTTCACTGATAGCTGGTACCAAAGCTCACTTCCCCTGTTGAGTTGTAATATCAAAGATAAGGTGATCTTTTCTGGGGGACAGCTTTTTTGCTCTATCGAGGAAATGATCGATTTTCATGGACTGAAGAAATCAAACGAGCATGATAACAGTTGCTCTGATTGTTATTTTTCTGGCCCGACATTGCTTTGTAAATGTAATAAAACTAAGTGTGGCTGGAGTAGTAAAGATTTCAGTAAAGAGCTGAACGTCAATAAATCGGCTTACCTTAATAGTGCTGCTAGTTGCACAGGAAAAATAAACAACTGTAATGGCAAACTGCGCTGTGGAGAATGCTGGGCTTATGATTACTTCGATCAGGGAGAATGGAATCGCCCTCACACTAGCTCCCATACAAAGTATGGTTATTGCTATCCAAATGCTATCTGGTAAAACAATTGTTCGACATTTGATGCCTCTCATCTAATATCACTGCTCTCCCCTCCTTTTCACCTGCTGAATACCGGTGTAATTACACCTCAAGGAATAATAATGATTACAGCAGTTCTTTATTTTCTGACAGTCGTTATCTGGGGCACTACCTGGTTAGCAATATCTATGCAGATTGGAGAAGCTCCGGTCGAGGTATCAATACTCTATCGTTTTGCTCTGGCCGGTATCGTGATGTTCATTATTCTGGGTTTGAGCCGAAATTTGCAAAAGCTCAATAGAGAAGATCATTTTTATACCCTGCTTCAGGGATGCTGCCTCTTCTGCCTTAATTTTTTCTGCTTTTATTCTGCCGTGCAGTATATAAACAGCGGGCTTGCTTCAGTGGTCTTTTCTGTTGCCACTATTACGAACTGTATCTGTAACTGGCTTTTTTACAGAAAACTACCAACCAACAAAGTTGTTCTTGGCTCTCTAATTGGCTTAGTTGGCATTTGTTTTTTATTTTGGCCTGAATTTTCCACAGATAAACCTTGGGGAGAAACACTGAAAGGTATTGGCTATGCAATTCTTGGAACACTCTTCTTTTCTCTTGGAAATATGATCTCATACAGGCATCAAATAAAGGGGATTAAGCCACCAACGACTAATGCTTGGGGAATGCTGTACGGTGTTATTGCAATGCTGTTGCTTATTAAGCTTCAAGGTATATCGTTTACCATGAGTTGGAAATCAGAGTATCTGGCTTCACTTGTCTATCTAGCGATTCCCGGTTCAGTGGTGGCGTTTACAACGTATTTAATGCTGATTCTACGAGTTGGAGCAGACAGAGCCGCTTATGCCACCGTTATGTTTCCCGCTGTAGCGCTTACCTTGTCTTCTATCTACGAAGGGTATCAATGGACAGACTTAGCCATAACAGGGTTTGTATTGGTAGCTGTTGGGAATGTTGTAATATTTGTGAAATGGCCTGAACGACGTGTATCTGTTAGCAGTTCTTGAAGGTTGTCAGTTTTACTAACTGCCTTGTTATAACAATTAGTCTCACCTGTATCTATGCTTCCTAATAGCAAAACATATTATGAAAATCTGGAAAGGTATTTCAAGCTGAGAACGTTTATCAAAATCAGCTTTAAAAAGCTCTTCTAAGAGCAGTTACTAAAATCTGGAATGTACAGTAGCAATAGAAGCAGTGCTTTCGCATTGGTTGATACGAGATTAAATTTATAGAGAACAGACCTTTAATACAGGCCTGTTTTTTTTGGAGGTAGCAGATTGCAGAGAAGTGATTTGAACGTAAAAACTACGGGAGCGCAACCTGGTAGCTATAAACCACCAGAGCTCTCGAGGACAGGCATAAGACGCTTAGGGCGTATCAGATCTGTAGAAAACCTCGATTTGTCACCATCAAGCTCTCAAATAAGTTTTTTTACAGGTTCTGCTCCTTCTTCACCGGGCACTCGGAAAGCAACTATATTGAGTCCACTGACCAAATATACAAGTACTAATACATTGTCTTCTGGCGCTGCAAAAGAGTTCCGTTGGCCTGTGTTAGCTCCGCAGCATGTGCAGGCGAGCTTTGGTGTTCAATGGAAACAGCAAGGTTCCGGGGCTAGCTCAGCAAACAGTTCCCGAAGGAACTCGATCGCTCCGATAGAAGCCGATCCTAAATTTCTACAGTTATTAGCGAATAGCCTTGTTTTGAATTCTCAGGCTGATTCGCTGCCGGCAACAGTTGAAGTTAAAACCAATACCCCTCCAGAAAATAGAGACTACATTAAAAATCTACCAACTATTAAGGGGCTTGATAAGGTCTGTAGTTATCAATATCAGGGTTACTCAAGAGCGCATTTAGAAGCGTTTTGCAAAAATATAGAAAGAGAAAGAGGTGTCCTTGGTCTTAGGCCCTTTGATTCTCTTGGAACCTCTCTTACTGAAGAAGGGCTCGAATCAAAGCCTAAAGCTGCAGCTATGAAGTCAGCTGACTGGGGAGCTCAGGCGTCAAGGATTCCAAAAAATCAAACTCTCAGTAAGTTAGTAGGAGTTGATTTTTCTGTAATTGAAGAAGCACAAATTAAATCTGATCAGTCAGAACTACCTACTTCTATTCTTAAATTATCCAAGGCTCGTATTACAGAGTTAGAACAGGCTGTCATTAATACAGAGACCGATCAGAAAGTCCTGGAAGAGCGTAGAGAGCTGGAAGATGGTGTTCTTTTGTTTACTGGTAGGCCAAGAGGTAGCCAGAGTACCTTCAAATACAAACTGATCCCTGATGGTTCAAGACAGTATGATGTATACATTGAGGTAGCTGGCAAGATGGAGCCTCTCGATGTGTATGATTTTATTCCGGACTATGACATCGCCTTCCTCAGTTTTGAAATTGCCGTCACTGACTTGGGTGGAGAACATAAGGTAACCCCCTTTGTAGTGAGTGATGCTTGTGATCATAGATTTCACATAACCAAAGGACAGGATAGAAAAGGAGCAGACATACAGGTTGAAGGATACAAAATGGAAGGTGGAGAACCACAGAAGGTAATGGACGAGGTTATTGGTCTGGCGTCAGAAAAACTAAAGGAATACATACCTGAGCTGAATCGTGATATTGGAAGAACAGAAAACAATCCTATGATCCATCATGGTGCTGCATTTGATTTTTCGGGTACGGATTTACAGAGTTGCTTACCCATGGTTCTTATTATTTCCAAGCCTTTTGGCGCTCTGGATGAACAATATTACATTGTTGAAAACCTGAACCAGTTACGATCGATTATACAGGAGATGAAGAACAGTAAATACTTCATCAATACAAACCACTTTGATGAACTGTCAGATATTCGTGCAGAGTCATTTACTCATTATCGAAGAAAAATATCGGCTCTTTCAACAGATGAACCCGTGTAAGAATCTCTTCATGCAATAGTATCTGTAAGGATCAAGCCATTGTCAGAGAATCCTTCAGTCCATTTCGCTCAGCATTCATATAAATAAAGTGCAATCTTACTGCTATAAAGCAGGCAGCTATAACACTTCCCAGCAGTGCATTGGAAAGACCCATTATGAACAGTCCCGCCAAAGAAGCAAAGGGTAACCAAGGCAAGAGAAGATACATCAAACGCAGATAGGCGCGAGTTCTATTCTGATTGTTAGCCCCAAAGAGGCCTAGTAAAAACAGTGGAAGAATCATCAGTGGCATGATGGCCAGAACGAGTGTCAACAAGACAAGCCAGTCTGGTGATGTGCTGGCAAATTGTTGCAAAGTCGTCAGCATGTCATGTGTTCTCCATTTAAGTTGCACTTATGATGACGGTTTTTGGAAAAGTTTACTGTAAGAGCTTGCCGACTCTGGGCTGGCAGAGATGACAACTCTATTCGAAGTAATACGAATTTGAAGGAAAAATAATTCGGTATTAAACAGGAATATGCTGATAGCAAAGGCCTGTAAACAGGCCTTTGCATAGATAATAATCAGAGTTCTTTAGGGTCAATGCTATCGTCAGACAACCGGGCAGGATCAACCACAGAGCCTGACTGAATCAATTTTTTGGCAGCCATGAACTCTTTCATGCGATTTACACAGTCAGCAGCAATCAGTTTATCGTCTTTCAAGTACCAGGCTACAAAACTTCTGCCTTCCTCGTCATCACCTCGCAGTACAATCTGATCGTAACCTCGACTGAGTCCGGCAATTTGCAGTTTCATATCGTATTGATCAGACCAAAACCATGGATTAGCAACATATGGTTTTTTATTTCCACAGAGTGAAGCCGCCGCTGTTTTGGCTTGTTCCATCGCATTTGGCACAGATTCAAGGCGCATACGCTGGCCTGAAGGAGCAGGAAAGCTGGTGCAGTCTCCCGCAGCAACTACATCCGGATGACTGGTCTGAGCAAATTCATCAACCAGTACACCGTTGTCTATAGCCAGCCCTGCAGCACTAGCCAGCTCTGTATTGGGTTCTATGCCCACACCAATAATGACCAGGTCAGCTTCAAGACGGCTCTTGTCGTCAAGAATGACAGACTGAACTTTCTCATTACCTTCAATAGCCTTGATGATGGTGTTGGTGTTGATAGTAACGCCTTCTTCACCATGGATTCGGCTGTAAAAAGCCGAAACCTCAGGGGCAGTAACCCGCTGAAGAACCCGATCCATAGCTTCCAATACGGTGGCCTCAATATTTAGTTTTCTGAGTGCGGCAGCGGCCTCAAGTCCGATATAACCACCACCAACGATGACGGCTTTTTTCCCAGCAGAAGCACTTTTTTGAATACTCTCAATGTCTTGAGCTGTACGCAGGTAATGAACACCAGCTAAATGACTGCCTTCAATGTTAAGTTTTCGAGGGCTTGAGCCAGTGCAGAGAGCGAGCTTGTTGAACTCGATGGTTTCTCCTGCTGATGTGGTGAGATGTTTATTATCGAGATCAATGGCTGAAATTTTGGTTCCCAGCTTGAACTGAATGTTTTGTTTTTCGTAGAACGCAGCTGGGCGGATGAGAATCTGATCCAGCGTTTTTTCGCCAGCGAGAACTGCTTTGGAAAGTGGTGGGCGATGGTATGGAAGAGAAGGTTCATCACCTATAACCAGAATATCTCCATCCCAACCTTCGGCTCTCAAGCTGGTTGCGAGCTGGGCTGCAGCGTGGCTGGCTCCGACAATTACACAGACTTCGTTCATGAGGGGTCCTGACTCTTATTTTTATGATCTTTAGCCGAACAGAAAATACGTTTCCCGTCGGAGATTCCTATTGAGCCAGTTATATGGACTTACAGAATTGAATACTACCTATAAAGGGATTAGAAACGGTAAACCCTCTTAGTAGGGGCTTTACTGAGAGAAAGGAAGAGTGATCAGTACGGTGATGGTGGAGCTATATAAAATGCTCCCCAGTAACTGGCGTCAGGCCACCATGTTGGCAGTAGTAAATCATCGGTTCTGGTGTAGGAACGAGTAGCTCCAACATTATGAGTTCCGTCCTCGGTAACGTGGATGATGGGTTGTGCGCGCTGTTTGTATAAAAAATCAGGCAAAATTGCAGCTACAGACCAATCTTGGTCAGATTGATTCTCCGCATTCCAGCCATCAGAGTTATCAAACGGGTGAACCATTATCTTCATGGTCATATCATCTTTGGAAAGCATGGAATAAACAAAGCTGTTATAGACAGCCAATACATCATCATTACTTTTTGGCATGTTGATTGCTGGGCCCAGAGGCAAATGAGTAGAGATAAGAGTGGGGGTTTGAGCAGAATGCGGATTGAGCTGAAAGAGCGAAAGCCACAAGAATAAGCGCTTTAACTAGCTTCATTAGGAAACCTCAAGGCTTAGTGGCCAAGTGTATAGACATTGATCTAACAAAATAGACCAATGACTGAGCTTAGGGTTCCTTACTGCTTTAACTATATCGATGTAATGGGTATTTGGCAGGACGCCGGATGATGCTCATCCGGCTTTAAAAAGAGTTACTTACGAACTCCTTCTATTTCCAAAGTCAGGTAGATGGTAGAAGAGGCTGGGCCAAGGTTCATCATGTTGTAGTCAGCCATTTTCAGTTCTGTCGTACCAGAAAAACCTGCACGGTAGCCGCCCCATGGATCTTTGCCTTCACCGATCTTAACTGCATCGATAACCACTTCTTTGGTGATACCTTTCAGAGTGAAATCTCCGTAGATTTTCGCTTTCAGGCCATCCTTACTTTCAATACGAGTGCTAACAAATTTAGCTTCAGGAAACTTCTTAGTATTCAGGAAGTCACCACTACGCAGATGCTTATCTCGTTCAGCGTGATCGCTATCAAGAGACGTTGTATTAATGGTGACTTCAATTTTTGAATCTTCAAAGTTCTTTTCATCCAGAGTGAAAGAACCTTCGAAGTTTTCAAAGTTGCCGTGCAACCAGCTGTAACCCAGATGGCTTACCTTGAAGTTGATAAAGGCGTGAGCACCCTTGGTATCAACAACATAGTCAGCAGCCATGGCAGGTACAGATATACCTATTACAGAAGCAGAAAGAGCTACTGCAGCCAGTGTTTTTTTAATAATGCTCAAGGGGTTACTCTCCGGTCTTTATCATTCGAGTTAGTGTTTTGTCTTTATCAATCAGGTGGTGTTTGATTGCTGCTGCTGCATGCCCTGCTGCACTGATGATCAGCCCCCAGGCTAGGTAAAAATGCAGTTCTCCTGCCAGATCTTCCTGTCCTTCGAAACCATCAAGCAGAGCAGGAACTTCAAACCAGCCAAAGAAAGAAATGCCACGACCGTCAGCCGTGCTAATCAAATAGCCGGTGAGCATAATAGCAATCAGCAATGTATACAGTGCGCTATGCCCCAGTTTTGCTAATCGAACTGTCCATTCGCCGTGTTCTGGTAAAATGGCTGGAGTAGGGGAGGCCAGTTTCCAGATAATTCGAAACGCAGTTACGGCAAGCAACGCCAGGCCAAAGCTTTTATGCCACCAGGGAAGTGTTCGATAGAGTGGATCATAATACGACAAAGACAGCATATAAAGGCCTACACCAAACAGTGAGAACACGGTCAGTGCACTGAGCCAGTGAACCATGATGGTTATGCGTCCATAGCCTTGTTGAGTATTTTTCCAGCCGCTCATTAGAACTCTCTCCAAACTTGATGAAGAGATTAACGGAATAAATGCATGAAAAAAATCGCAAAGTTTTGAAGAAAATGATCGAATAAATCGATTTAAAAGCAGTTATTAGAAGGCTGAATCCGCTTTACGAAAAGCGCCTTGATAGTCGAATATTTTTTCAATAATCGTTAAATAGTGCTTCTCTTTTTTGGCTACGACAAAATCCGGCTTTCGGAATTTCTTTTGTTGATTGATAACCGTCTCTATCGAATCTGCTCGAAAAGGTTCGGCTCTATTGATTAAAGCCTGCTTGCCAAAGTGATGATAAAAAGCGCCTTTTTGTGCGGGTGTGTCTAGTCGAAAAAACTCATTCAGTTCGGTGCCGTCTTCGTCAAAGTAAGAAACCTTGATGCGCTGCAGGCCTTTTCGGTCATTGTCCTGGGCTATGGTCATTCCAGAACAGCGAATCACCATGCAGTCTTTCAGATTAAGTGCATCTCTGAGTTTTTTGTCCGGATCGACCATGGCTTTCTGGCACTGATGACACTTTCTGGCAGCAATATCGTTCTCTGCGCCACACTGATCGCATTCCTTGAATCGATAGCGAAAGTCACACTGAACCCATTCGTCTTCAAACTCTTCGATTCCCTGACAACGACGACCATAGTGTTCAACCAGGTCACCATCGCCATCAACAATGCCCCAAAAACTGTTGTCATGGCCACAAGCAGGGCAGGGGACAGTGACAGGTACTGCTTTTGAATCCGGTTTTGGTTCACCTATTTCAGGGCTGAAGAGGTTATAGCGGTTACCGGCATAATCAATGACTAGGCAGTCCTGCTTATCTTCAGACAGCCGCAAGCCTCGGCCAACAATCTGTTGATACAGGCTGACAGACTCGGTGGGTCGAAGAATGGCAATAAAGTCGACATGGGGAGCATCAAAACCTGTGGTCAGAACAGAAACGTTCACCAAATACTTCAATTCTTTCCTTTTAAACGTTTCTATCAAGCAGTCACGTTCTTTATTCTCTGTATCCCCGATAATTAAAGCTGCTTTACCTTCTGGTAGGTAACTAAACACCTCTCGGGCATGATCGACAGTTGAAGCAAAAATCATCACACCCTGACGACTCTCTGCTTCCTTAATCACTTGTTTGATGATCTGTTTTGTTGCCCGCTTTTCGCCTTTAAGCAGCTGATTAAGGTCAGTCTCACTGTGACGACCAAAACTGTCTGTAGCAAGATGATCAAAGTTATAAAATACGACAGGTGCATCGACCATGACTGGCGGCGTCAGAAAGTTATTTTTGATCATGTAGGACAGCGGAAGTTCATAGATACAGTTCTTGAAAAACCGTTTTTCTTCGGTGCGAAGCGTACTTTTTCCATCGACTTTATTCTGATACTGATAAAGCCAGCCCATGCCAAGCCGGAAAGGTGTGGCTGTCAGGCCAAGTACTTTTAGCCGAGGATTTCTTTCTTTCAGGTAATTGATGATCTTGTGATAGCTCGATGATTTCTCCATGGATACTCTGTGGCATTCATCGACCACCAGCAGGGTAAAGTTCTCATCATCAAAAGAGTCCAGATTACGAACAACAGATTGAACACTGCCGAAAACCACTTGTTCTATAGCTTCTTTTTTACCTAGCCCTGCACTGAATATGGATGCTTTTAGGACATAGCTTTCGTATTTGGCATGGTTCTGCTCAACCAGTTCCTTAACATGAGCCAATATCAATACTCGACCTCTGGCTATACGACCAAGCTCACTGATGACCAGGCTTTTACCCGCCCCAGTGGGCAGAACAATAAGGGCAGGATCATCAGTCTGACGAAAATGGCTGATGACACTGCGAACAGCATCTTTTTGGTAAGGGCGTAATTGATAAGGCATAGGGCAGAGTATATCTGCACGGAGATCGAAGCGAAAAGGGTATGAATAATCGAAGGGATTGAAACAGGGTGTATAAGCCCTGTTTCAGGAGTTTAAATCAGGCGAGTTCGAGCTCTTTTAGCAGGTTTGGCAATAAGCTGGAGGCTCCAAAACGAAAGTGATCAGAAGAGATCCATTCAGCGTCCATAATATCGGCTGCCAGAGTCAAATACCTGTCTGCCATTTCGGCATCGCGAACGCCTCCGGATGCCTTAAAGCCGACCTTGTCATTCTTTTCATGAATAACCTTCAGCATGACTTCTGCAGCTTCCAGTGTGGCATTTTCCGCAATCTTTCCTGTGGAGGTTTTTATGAAATCTGCACCAGCATCAATGGATAGCTCACTGGCTTTTCGAATCAGCTCAGGGGTTTTTAGTGCGCCGGATTCAATGATTACTTTCAGGTCAGCACTATTACCGCAAGCTTCCTTGCAGGCTTTAACCAGCTCATAGCCGATCTGTTCATCACCAGCCATTAATGATTTATAGGGAAAGGTTACGTCAACTTCATCCGCACCATAGGCTATAGCTGCTTTGGTCTCAGTCACTGCAATCGCAATATCCGGGTTTCCGTGGGGGAAGTTTGTCACAGTAGCAATTCGAACATGCTCGGCTCCGATTTCTTTCAGAGTCTCACGGGCAATGGGGATGAATCTTGGGTAAACGCAAATGGCGGCTGTATTTCCTGCCGGGCTTTTGGCGTCGTGGCAGAGCTGAATGATAATTTCACAGTATCGCTATCATTCAATGTGGTGAGATCCATCAAGCTAATGGCTTTCTTAGCCGCAGACTTGTAACTACTCATAACCTGTCTCCCAATATGTACAAACTGCCTTATATTCCCTGAACCAATCAGGGGGTATACCTGAAGCATTTGGAAATGTGAGTAGGCGGCAAATGAGCGAAGCCCCGTGAGCCTACAAGTAGTAAGTGACCGGGGTAGCGAGAGCAGCCAACAACCTCACATATTCAAAGACAACAGGTATAAAACTTGATGAGGATTTGATCATGTCTTAGGCTGCCTGCGACAGTCACAAAGCAGATAAGTTGATATATAACAGATGGCCAAATACGAGCAACTGGCTAATGACCTGAAGACCCGAATTGATCAAGGTGTTTGGCAGGGAGGGGATAAACTGCCTTCTCTGAGACAGACTGCCAGTAATTATGGACTCAGTCTGATGACTGTTATGAATGCTTACCAGTTGCTGGAAAGTCAGGGAGCGATAACGGCGGTAGAAAAATCTGGTTATTTTGTAGCGCCCGATCGTGAAACGCTCTCTTATCCACAGCATCATGACAAAATGTACCTGTCTGATAATACGGATATTAATGATTTTGTTTTTTCTGTACTGCAGTCATCGAAACAGCCCTCAATTATCCCCTTTGGTTCAGGTTTTCCGGACCCAACCCTGTTTCCCCAACAAGCTATCTCTCGCTCACTGGCGAAAGCGGCCCAAAAGCTGTCACCGACCTTTGCGGCTGATAACCTTCCTCCAGGTAACCTGGGCCTTCGCAAGGCTATATCACAGCGATACGCGAAGGTTGGTTTGTCAGTATCTCCAGATGAGATACTGATTACCTCCGGTGCGATGGAGTCATTAAATCTATCTCTGGAGCTACTGACGAAGGAAGGTGACTATGTTGTTATTGAGTCCCCAGCTTTCTACGGAGCTCTTCAGGCTATAGAACGGTTGAAGCTGAAAGCTATCGCCATTGCGACGGATCCCCAGACAGGTATGGATCTGGATGCTCTTGAGGAAGTATTGGCAAACTATCCGGTTAAGGCCTGTTGGTTAATGACTCGATATCAGAACCCGCTGGGTTGCAGTATGTCGAGAGAAGGCCAGGAAAGACTCTACCAGTTAGTTAAGAGTTACAATGTCAGTCTGATAGAAGACGATGTTTACCAAGAGCTATATGAAAGAGACAAGGGCGGAGTGCCGGTCAAATACTTCGATGAAGATGGTCGTGTGTTGCATTGCAGTTCATTTTCAAAAAGCCTTATTGCCGGTTATCGAGTCGGCTGGGTAGCCGCTGGAAAATACGCTGTGGAATTGCAAAAATTGCAGTTAATGTCGACTCTTTCAACCAGCGCTCCTATGCAGTTAGCCATTGCTGACTTTATTCAATCGGTTAAGTATGAACGTCACCTCAAAAATCTCAGAAAACAGCTGAGCGAAAGAAAGGAGGCTATGTATCAACTTCTCAGAAGCAAGCTTCCGGGAACGGTAAAAGTGAACTATACAACGGGAGGATACTTTCTCTGGCTTGAACTACCTGTCGAGGTTGATGCCACTAAACTCTACTTTCAGGCGATTGAAAAAGGAGTCAGTCTTGCTCCCGGCAACCTGTTTAGTGCCGAGCAGCAATATAATCACTATATTCGGTTGAATGCCTCCTACCCTTGTACGAAAGAGATAGAGGTCGCTATTGATACACTCAGGCACTTGATTTTGACCAACGCTGAAAAACGGTAATGTTGTTATTGGCTTCCTGAAATAGAGTGGATTAGCTAACATAGCCGCCAACAAACAAAAATAAAAAGAGAAGTCGTATGGCTAGAGTAGAGATTTCCCTCCCCGAACGGTTTGCTTTCGAAACATATATCGAAATTCAAATTACTCAGATTAATCTGGCAAATCACCTCGGAAATCACGATCTGGTGGGTATTCTTAATGAAGCCAGAACACGCTATTTTCATTCAATCGATTACCGTCAAACGACAGGTCGAGGAATGATTAATGCTGACCTTGCTGTTGTCTATAAAAGCGAAGCGAAATACGGCGAAACGTTGAAAGTGGAGATAGCAACGACTGATTTTCAGAAATACGGTTGTGACTTTGTTTATCGAGTAACGAATAAAGCGACAGGAAGGTTAGTGGCTGAGGCGAAGACAGCCATGCTGATGTTTGATTATGGTACAGGTACGCTTTCCGAAGTTTCTGATAACTTTAAAAGCATGTTTCAAAGATAAACACCCTGAATGCAGTATCTTCTTGGCAAGTTCAGACATAGTTTTAAGTAGCTAATATCAATAAATCCAGTGATCTTTGTTTAGATACAGAAGATTCTTAATAGTAAAATCAAGGTATACTGGCTTGCTCTCGAACCCTACTTCCGAAGAAATATGTCTAACGCATTTGCTCGTCGATTCCAGCTGGTTGTGGATCAGCTGACCCAGGGAAACAAAAAACAGTTTGCTGAACTCACGGGTAAATCCGCTTCTCATATCTACAAAATTTGTCGTGGTATCAGTCGTCCATCCATGGCTTATCTCGAGTCACTGTACGATGGATATAAGGTAGACCTGAACTGGCTGCTTACAGGAGAGCATAGTGAAGGTGGCCAAGTTGCCGGTTCAGCACCAGGCAAGGAAATTGTCTATGCCCCTATGTTTGATGTTCAAGCCAGTGCTGGCATGGGTAGCTCCGTAGGAGTAGAGGACGTTTCGGGTTACTTTGCTCTTGATAAAGGTTTTTTATCTCGGCAGCTCGGTGTTTCAGGGGAAAACCTAGCCTTTGTTACTATCAGTGGTGACAGTATGGTTCCTACTTTTCAGGACGGGGATCAGGTGTTAGTGGATATGTCTTCCAGAGAAGCTAATACCGAGGCAACGTATCTGCTCAAAACGGAAGACGGCCTGATGGCTAAACGACTAAAAATTAATAACAACAAATTACGAGTAACCAGTGACAATCCGGCTTATCCATCCTGGGTGATTAACCTTACCAGTCTGGAAGAAAATCCTGTATTAGGTCGTATAGTCTGGTGTGCAAGAGCTGTTTAGTCAGGCTGTCGCCTCAATCAGTTCTACATTCATTGATAGTGGACCTATTTCTGGTGCTTCTCCCGGTTTGAATGTAATGGTTCTGGACAGTATTGCTGGTGGGCCCTCAAGGAATTGCAGGGTGCTGATCGCGCTATCGAAGGGATTCATGAATGTCACTATAGCTTCGAGAGAGTGAGTTACCGTCACTGTATCCCCATTTCTATGGACAGTGACCGTTTTGTTTTGAGCATCAGGGGAAGGATACCCCCATTCAGGCAAAGTAGCAGTCAGACTTTTGGAGAGGTTGTCAGCCATATCAAGCTGTTCAATCTGACTGAGTCTTGAAATGATTTGCATCTGCTGTTCGGGATCAAGTCCTAACAGGAAGTTAGTAACCTGAGCTTCCTGAGCTCTGGATATTTGCTCCCTATGCTCAGCGGTCACTTTTCCCAGTTTGCTTAATGTTTCCATGCCGCGCAATGCTGGCTTTGTGTCGTATATATTTTCTCCCTCTCTGATCAGACTTACAGGGATTCTGAGAATATCTTTCCGGCTTTGCTTGGGGAAAGAGATGCTCTGATGTTCTGCAAAAGCTGTACGCATTTCTTTCAGCTCTTTATCTATCTCTTTCTCGGTAGCCTCTCGACCTTTTGTGACTTCCTTTTCTATTGGTGGGGGGAGATCAAATTTCTGGTTGGGATACGTCATCCTGTCCAGAGCTATGTTTTTACAGAGCTGACAGAAATTTTCCTGCGATGCCTGATCTTCAAATAACCCCAGGTTATCTTTAGCCTCATTATAAAAAATCATCCAGCTGGCAATATTGTCGGTGGCCTGACTACTTGAAAGGCCTGCTGAAGCTGTTTGAACAATCTCTTCAGGCATCTGATGAGCAGCCATCAAAGCCGTCTGGCGAGAAAGATTGAGAATCTCATTTCCGGTCTCATTAGCTTGATCTCCCTCCAAAGGCATGGACTGTGTTTCCAGGGCCTGCCTAAGAGATGTATAGAGCTTGATAGAGCCATGGCGAGTCTGGTTAGGTGACCCGGCCAGATCCGTCTGCTGTTTGATTTGTTCGAGCTGTGGTTGAAGTTTTTTCCAGTCTGACCGGGTTTGGTTGGGCTTCTCCTGAAGTTTCTTAATATTACTCTGAAGAGAATTAACCAGTTTTTTTTGTCGGGCGATTGCTGTCTTTTGTTCAGTGGTTTTTTCAAGAATGGTGAATGAGGTTTCCATTTCATCACCACTGGATATACCGCTGTCAGCTGAATCTGATCTAAGGAATCGGGGCGTTTTTGCAGTTGATGATTTTCTGCTGAAGATACTAGTATCTGAGGTTTTGGACTCCTCTTTTGATAGTTTTGGTGCAGGACTACTGATCTCATTCTTTTGAGGGGCTGTGGGTTTAGAAGGCCGTTGTGGTGGGGTAGATGGAGAAGAAGGCCCTATACTATTGGCTCCCATTGCTGCAGTCCCTTGCATTGATTCATATATAAAGCATAGAAAACTTTGAGACAGTTGCTCATTTTCTCAGAGGTGGTCAGCCGGATAGACAACACCCAGCTGTTTTCTGGCTTCAGTCGTGATTTGGCTGACAGTTTTTGACTGCTGAAGCCCTGAATGCCCGAATTGCTCTTGATTGACCAGGCCATCACTGATTTTTGAGTGAGCGATCACCACTTTCCATCAAAGAGCCGTTGGAAAACGCTGGATTGAAGGTATTAGGGTTGTCACCGTTAAGGTAGCGTTGATAACGGGATGAATGCTGACAATAGGAAAAAAAGGCTCGTTGCAGCTTACCTAATCCGGATAATGCTTTTCTGCAGACTTCCAGATTGGGCATATACCGGGTTTTCATTGCTTCCATCAGAACGACTTGTTTTTCAATCGCAAGCGCTATCAACTCATTCAGTTCATAGATATTGGAAACAATGGGTTTTTCGCAAATAACATGTTTGCCCTGCTCCAGAAAAAAACGAATCTGAGGTGCATGCATAGCGTTGGGACTGGCAATGTAAACGGCATCGATCGTCGGACTTTCAGCCAACGCATTAAGGTCATCATAACAATCCACAGCCTGATATTGACTGGCAAAATCTTCGGCCGTTGTCATGGATCGGGAATAGACGGCCTCAAATTTTAGTTTGTTGGTACTGTGAGCCGCTTGACAAAATGAATGACTGATCCAGTTGGTGCCAATGACAGCAAAACGTAACATGAGGTCTCCGGGGAGGTTTTGAGTGCGTTATTCAGATACAAAAAACCCGAAACCAGTGGTTTCGGGGCATAAAAAACGGTTTTATGAAATTACACTAACTTGGCTTTCAGAGCATCACATGCTGCATCTGCATGAAGTCCGGCCAGAAGATGAAATACTTTGCCATTGATCATCATGTAGCCATCAAAACCGGTTTCAGACAGTGACGGAGCGATATCGGCCACAGCCGTTTTCAGCTCTACCCTGACACGGGTATAAGCGGTGGTTTTAATGTTGGCAATGTTATCTTTACCTCCCAGTAATGAGATAACTTTGGCAGTATCAATGCTGATCTGAGCAGCTGCAGGTTGTGCAACGGTATCAATAGATTGAGTTTGTTCTGGCTCGTTTTTACCAAACAGTTTACTGAAAAAGCCCATTATTTCTCACCCCGGTTTTTTACCAGTTCACGTACGTCTTCTGCACCATCAAGGGTCAGGGCGTTTTGTGCCAGTGTTTGGCAGTCTTTCAAGTTCAGTTCACGAACTTTGGCTTTTACTTCAGGAATAGAAGGCACGCTGACCGACAATTCATCGACACCAAGGCCTAGAAGAATAGCGACAGCATCGGTATCACTGGCGAGGCCACCACAAACACCTACCCATTTTCCTTCAGCGTGAGCTGCTTCAGCGGTCAGACCAATCAGGTTCAATACAGCCGGGTTCATAGCGTCAGCGCGGGAAGCCATTTTTGGATGACCACGGTCCATGGCCAGTGTGTATTGGGTTAGATCGTTAGTGCCTACGGAGAAAAAGTCCACTTCTTTGGCAAATTGACGAGCCATCAGCGCTGCGGCTGGTACTTCAATCATAATGCCCAGTTCGATGGACTCAATGCCGAGGTCTTTCTGTTCTTCCAAAACCAGTTTCTTGACCGCACGGAATTCATTGAGGCAGGCAATCATTGGCAACATGATACGTACACGACCATGCTTTGATGCTTTCAGGATGGCACGAATCTGTCGTCGCAGCATAGATGGACGGTTGATGCCGACACGAATGCCACGCTCACCCAGGAAAGGGTTTTCTTCTTCTGGCAGAGGCAGATACTGCAAAGGTTTGTCGCCACCGACGTCTAGCGTACGAATAATGATGGGACGATCTGGGCCTAGAACCTTAACGATTTCACTGTAGACTTCAGTCTGTTCGTCTTCGGAAGGCTCGGTGGCGCGGTCCATGTAAAGGAACTCTGAGCGCAGCAGGCCAACCCCTTCACCGCCCAGCTCAATGGCGTCACGGGCATCTTTGGCGTTACCAATATTGGCAACGACTTCAACATTGTGGCCATCTATAGTTGTAGCTGGCTGGTCAGCAACGGAGAGGTCGGCGGCTTTTTTAACGTTAGCCTGCTCCTGCTGGCTGTGAATATCAGCAATCAGCTCATCGGAAGGCTGTAGGCGCATACGAGCCTTGTTTGCATCGAGAATTACGCGGTCACCGGAGTTGAGACGTTCCAGTTGTTCGCCCAGACCTACGATATAGGGGAGATCCATGGAACGGGCAATGATTGCAGCGTGAGAAGTGGAACCCCCTTCACGGGTTGCAACACCAACCACACGACTCAAATCAAGAGTGATGATATCTGATGGAGTAATGTCGCAGGTCACCAGAATACAGCTCTCAGGCAATTGACGATCCTGATCACTGATTTCCAGTAGGTGTTTCAGTACACGATTGCCGACGTCTTCCAGATCAATAGCACGACCTGCAAGTAAAGGGTTGTCTAAACCTCTTAAGGCTACAACCTGTTCGGCAATGCTACTGTGCCAGCTAAAAGCGGCACTTTTACCACGAACGATCAGCTCCATGGTTTTGTCGGTGACTTCAGGGTCTGACAACAGACCACGGTGAGCTTCAAAGATCTCTACCTGGCTATCATGACCTTTAGCGGTCAGATCGGACTTCAGGGTTTCCAGCTCAGTGCGTGCAGAAGCCAAAGCTTTGTTCAGACTGTCTACTTCAAGACTGTCACCCTGACCTTGTTCAGGAATATCAGGACGGCTGTTATCTACCTTGAACACTTCACCAATGGCCAAACCGCCAGCAGCTTTTACGCCAATCAGAACCATCGGGTCGGTATTGTGTTGACCGATCAGCGGGGCTTCTTCAATCGGAGCTTCTACTTTAGTTGCAACAGAGGATACGTTTTCACCCAAGCCAGAGTTAATGGCTTCAAGAACTGCAGCCAAAGCTTTCTCCGCATCTTCACCCTGAGCAGTCACTGTAACGACACTGCCCAGTTTGGTGTTCAAACCCAATAAGCCGGTGATGCTGGTGGCTTTTGAAGACTTTCCGCTCAACGATAGAGTAACCGTGCTCGAATAACTGCGTGCGACACTGGCAAGCATTGCGGCAGGGCGGGCGTGAAGGCCAACCGGATTAGGGATGGTGATTTCTTCACTGACTGTGATGCCAGCTGCGGGTTGTTGATTATCAACCTCTGGCTCATCAACCTGGTCATCACCTTTGAAGCTGATGTTTAGAATCGTGCTTTTAGCCGCTTTAACCGTTCCGCTTTCAGGTTTGATTACCAGTTCTTCGTGCTGACTGGTAATGACCATCATAGTCAGTAGGCTGATAGCGTTTTGAGCAATATAGTCTGCATCAAATTCAATCAGTTTCTGGCCAGCAGAAACCTTGTCGCCTTCTTTGATCAGTGGTTTGAAACCTTCGCCTTTCAGCATCACGGTATCCAGACCAATGTGCATCAGCAGTTCCATGCCATTGCTATGACGCAGAGTCAGGGCGTGATGAGAAGCATGCAGTTGAGTGACTTCACCGGAGAAGGGTGCGCTTAAAACGGAGTTAACGGGATCAACAGCGATGCCATCGCCCAGCATTTTCTGACCAAACACCGGATCAGGTACATCGGTGATTGGAAAAACAATACCGTCCAGAGGTGCAAGAATCTTCATAGGACTTTCTCTGAATTTTCTGAAAAACGTTTTCTAAGAAACAGTGCTAAGTGTGTAGATACAGGTAATCGAATCTTGTTCAGTTATTTGTCCGCCGTAGGCGGGCAAATAATGTATGAATCAGTATTTTCGGTTACTTATATGTCGTACGACAGCTTCTGTGAAAACGTTCTGTAATACATAAACAGGGAGCCGCATTTGTGGCTCCCTGTTTATGGAATCAGGCTGGAACGGCTACTGCAGCAGCTCCGGAGTTGATCAACTCCTGCATATCAGTTTTGATGTTGTCGGACTTAGGACCAAAGATGGCCTGCATGTTCTGACCCATCGCCAGGACGCCTGCAGCGCCCAAAGCCTTGATACGGTTCTGGTTAACCAATTCAGGCTTGTTCACAGTAACGCGCAGACGAGTGATACAAGCATCCAGATTCTTGATGTTGCCAGCTCCACCGAAGGCAATGATCAAATCACTGGCCAGACCGGAAGATGTTTCAACAGCAACATTCATTTCAGCTTCGTCTTCACGGCCCGGTGTCTTCAGGTTGAACATGCTGATGGCGAAGCGGAATACGGTGTAGTAAATACCTGCGTATACCAGACCCAGAGGAATCAGCCAGAAAGATTTGGTACCAATACTTGAGAACAGTGTGAAGTCGATCAGACCGTGGGAGAAAGAAGCTCCCATTTTGATTTCCAGAAAGTTGGTTATCATGAAGGCGAAACCAGCCAATACTGCGTGAATGGCATACAGAACCGGTGCAACGAATAAGAAAGAGAATTCGATAGGTTCGGTAATACCAGTCAGCAAGGAAGTCAGAGCAGCAGAGATCATAATGCCGCCAACACGCTTCTTGTTTTCAGGTGCGGCACTGTGCCACATGGCGATAGCTGCAGCAGGCAGACCAAACATCTTGAACAGGAATCCACCGGCCAGGAATCCGGCAGTAGGATCGCCAGCAAAAAAGCGTGGAATGTCACCGTTTACAACAGTACCGGCAGCAGTAACGAACTCGCCCATTTCCATCTGGAAAGGCACGTTCCATACATGATGGATACCGAAAGGAATCAAAAGGCGCTCAATGAAGCCGTAAACAAAGCCCATGGAAACAGGGTTGCCGTGAGCCGCATAGTCACCGAAGGAATCAATAGCGCTGCCGATTGGTGGCCAGATGAAAGCCAGCAAGATGCCCAGAGCAATAGCACCGAAAGCTGTAATGATAGGAACAAAACGCTTACCGGCAAAGAAACCCAGATACTCAGGCAGCTTGATTTTGTAGAAACGGTTGAACATTACGGAAGCCAAAATACCCGCAAGAATACCGCCAAATACGCCGGTATCGATGGAGTTGATGCCCATGATGGACTTGGTTTCAACACCCAGCTGACCCGCCATAACACCCATTGTGCCGAGCATTACAACGTAGCCAACAATAGCAGCAAGGGTTGAAACACCATCGTTGTCAGTAAGGCCAAGAACGGTACCAACCGCAAACAGTAAAGGCAGGTTTCCAAATACTGCACCACCGGCTTGAGCCATGGTTTGGCTTAATAGTTGTGGCATCCAGCTGAAGTCAGCGGCACCAATACCGAGCAGGATACCTGCCACCGGTAGGATAGCCACCGGCAGCATCAGTGCCCGGCCTATCTTTTGAAGTAATCCGAAGATATTCATGGTTTTTGTTCCCCCAGAACAAAGGTAAAAAATAAACGTGTTGGTCTTTTCGTTCTTTAACCAAGTCGCAATAACTGCGTCATTAGTCGTTTAAAATGGTCAATGGTTGATCAGAATCAGTGGCTCGCTTTTACAGCTGTAGCCAATTGTTTTGTCGCTTGTTCAGCATCGATGTCCAGATGTTTGAAGAAGTAATCCAGAACTTCAAAAAAGCTGCGTTGCACTCTTTCATCTACGGCCATGGAATGAACCATGCTAGGCAGTAACGTGGCCTTTTCTGCACTGTTCTTGAATGCAGCCATGCTGGCCTGAGCGCACTGATCAAATGCTTCAGGTGAAATATCTTGTCTGATGGGGATAGAGCCTTTTTTCTGATTAAAGGCCACCTGAAAGTCCGCATCCATCAAGGTTTGAGCGAACTTAACCTGAATCTGTTTTTGTCTTAAGGTCGTGGAGGGGAACATCACCATGGTATCCACGGTGTAAATATAAGCGTCGCTGTTCTGTGGTGCGGGTAGGCAGAGGATATCTACTCCAGGCTTGCTGCCATAAAAGTCCATTTCGCCTTTTGCCCAGTCACCGGAAAATTGAATAGCGGCTTTACCTGCCATTAACTGACGGGTGGCTGTGTCCCACTTTCCGTCTGTTGAAACCGCTGGCAGGATTTTTCTGATTTGGGCTAGAACGTTGAAGACGGCAACCATTTTCTGGCTTGAGAGTGCCTGGTCATCGAGATCAACCAATGCCTTTCGATAAAAATCAGCGCCTTGTGTTCCTAGCAGAACATCTTCAAACAGTGTGCTGTATTGCCAATCTTCACTGCCCAGTGCCAAGGGTTGATAACCTTTTTTCTGGAGCAGGGGGGCGACATCAATCAACTGCTGCCAGGTTTGAGGAATAGGCTGATTAATGTCTGAAAATGGTTCGGGGTTCACCCACATCCAGTTGATGCGGTGAATGTTCAGTGGTGCTGCAACATATTTGCCATTGAACTGGAGACTGCTTTTCAATGTGTCAGGCAGTAGATTGTCCCAGTCATTATCTCGGGCTACTTGATCGACATCAGCAATCAGGTTCAGTTTGCTCCACTTTTTAATGGTGGTGCCTTTAATCTGGGCTGCCGTAGGTGGGTTACCGGAGATAATCCGGGACTTCAAAACGTTGATAGCTTCACTGCCACCGCCACCTATGATGGCAAAATCTTGCCATTCCAGGTTTTTGTCGTTCATGCGGATTTGAAGTTCGGACAGTGCTTTTTGCTCACCGGCGGATGTCCACCAATGCAGAACTTCCAGGTCGTCAGCGCAGGCTGTCAGCCAGGGCATGAACGTTAGGAGTGCTGTTAAGAAAAGTCTGACCGTAAGTCGCATGAAAGAAACCGTTTTGAATCCATAATAAATCAAGTGTGATGAAATCTTATCAGTGGTTAACATCGGAAGGGGTAAGCTAGTCCGTCAAAATGTAACAAAGTTATAGACTCAATTGGCTGGCTGGTTAGACGCTTTTCTACTGTTTATTGGGGGTAGGGATGGATAACGGTACTGCTGGAGAAGGGGGAGCATTTCTTGCGCAAGACTTTGTTACATTTCAGTGATTATCAGTGTTGTCGTCTGATCCGGAACCGGTATTGATCCATATCGTAGTAACAGCAATTGAGCATAGTTTATCGATCAAAGTGTTGTATATTCCCCATCACACCGTATGACTGGAAGTAATAGATGTCAGAGAAAGGTAAAATCTTTGTAGTTGATGATGACGATTCCATTCGTGATCTGCTTTCAGGGTACCTGCGCAAAAATGGTTTCGAGGTCATGGGTTTTCCCGATGGCGAAAGTTTTTTGAAAGTTTTTCCCAATGAAAAAGACTACCAGATGGTTGTACTCGACATCATGATGCCGGGCATTGACGGTTATGAAGTCGTTCGAAAGCTGAGAGAAGTATCAAAGATTCCGGTCATTATGCTGACGGCTGTTTCCGACGAAATTGACCGGATTATCGGGCTGGAAATGGGCGCGGATGACTATTTGGCCAAACCCTTTAATCCAAGAGAGCTTCTAGCCCGGATTAAGGCCATTATGCGTCGTGTAGAGAGTCATGAGGTCGTTGCTGCTAGCAGTGATACTCAACGCTATTGTCACTTCAATGATTATCGTCTGGACACACTTACCCGTAATTTATACAAACCTGATGGAGAGTGTGAAAATCTGACCGGAGCTGATTTCAATCTTCTAATGCTGTTGATTGGTCGTGCAGGACAAGTTGTAAGTCGGGAAGATATTGCCAGACTGACACGCAGTCGTGAAGTAATGCCGATGGATCGCTTTATTGATGTTCAGGTCAGTCGGCTCCGGCATCAACTGGGTGATGATGCTCGCCATCCTGTGGTTATCAAGACCGTTCGCGGCAAAGGCTATGTCATGGCCACAGAAGTAGATTTTGCGGATGCTGTTTAGCTACGTACTCAGCTATTACCGTCGTTTTCTGGCGAAGTACTCTCGATCCTTTATGACTCGAACACTCTGTCTGGTTGCAGGCAGTGTGCTTCTCGCACAGTT
Organism: Oceanospirillales bacterium; assembly: GCA_004762125.1. GTDB lineage: Bacteria > Pseudomonadota > Gammaproteobacteria > Pseudomonadales > Endozoicomonadaceae > Endozoicomonas_A. Next base: position 22,839 of record SIHQ01000031.1, read on the forward strand.
AATTGTTTGGGGGATCTGGCAGGCCGAGTGGCGAGCAGAGTCCAATATGGCCTTGCGAGAAGTGTCTACCAATATGGCACTGCGAGTGTCGGCTACTGTGGACTACTTCAATTCACTACCGGCCAAGTATCGACACATTGTTCTAGACCAATTGCGAGAAATGCGAGGTGGTAGCTACTTTGTAACGCTGAACCGTGAATACATTGAGATAGAGGCGCTCCCCGATAACAATGCCAGAGCGTTGGTCATTGAAAGTTTCTCAAAAGTGCTGCAAAAAGATTCCTCGATTATTGAAAGTCTTGATATTCGTTTTGCAGATCCTCAAACCCTGCATGTTTTCAACAATAAAACCCTGCTCAAAGAGCTGCCTAATTACTGGGATACCCATACCCAGTTACTTCAGCCTTATAACCCACCAGTGCTTGTTCTACAAATTCCTATTAGTGAGTCTGAATGGCTTTATATTGCTACGACGGTTCCCAGTTCTTTGTTGTTGGGCGAAGCGGCCAGGGATAGTCGTAAACTTCGTATTTTTGGCGGTATTCTGCTGGCATTGTTATTACTGTTGACCGTTCTCAGAGTTCGGGAAATCATTCGACCTTTTTCGAACCTTGCCAAAGCAGCGGCTGCTTTTGGGCGTGACTTGAAACCTGTTCCGCTACCGGAAAAGGGCAGCGTAGAAGTAATTGAAGCGATTCATGCTTTTAACCAGATGCAAGACAACGTTCGTCAGTATATGAACGACAGAAAGGCTTTGTTCAGTGGTATTTCCCATGATTTGAAAACACCTCTGACACGGTTGCGTTTGAGAGTTGCCATGATGGAGGATGACAGTGAGCGAACAGCAATGGAGCAGGACCTAGATTATCTGGATCTTATGGTGAAAAGCGCCTTGCAGACTGTTCGTGATACCGAGGTACATGAAAATACGACCCGAATTAGGCTAGATTCTCTTTTAAAGGATATTGCTGAAAGCTATCCGGAAGATGACTCAATCGTCTCGATAAACAGTGTTTATGATGAATCTTGTGTGCCGGAAATAGTGGCTAAACCTCTCGCTACACGACGCTGCCTTGAAAACCTTATTGATAACGCTATCCGTTACGGCAGTAAGGCAATTATTCACTTACGCCGGGATGATACGTTTTGGGTGATCTCGGTATTTGATAACGGTCCGGGTCTTCCCAAAGGTATGGAGAAAGAGATTTTCAAACCTTATTTACGACTCGAGCATGGCAAACAGTGTAATCCCGGTGGCAGTGGCCTTGGTTTGATGACGGCAAGGCATTTGGCCAGAACTCATGGGGGAGATCTAGTGTTGAAAAACGGTGCTTCGGGAGGATTGGAAGCAAGGCTGACTTTTCCAGTGCCTGGCTAATAAGAGCTGACCTCACCAGAGATATTATCGGATGGGGTAATTCGGGTAATCCTGACTAAAAGCATCTACGGCCCTTGATATGGCTTGCTCTTTTCTATCAGGTAATTCATTTATTATTTTGTGGAAGTCTTCGAGGCTGATTAGCTCAGTTTTGAAAAATGGATGCTCCAATGATTCGATAACACTGAGGCGCTGATCCGGATCACTGTTGGTCAGTTTGTTCACTAGGTCACAGAACAATTCGATCTTTTCCATTGTTGAGTGATCATCTTTTAGAGCCTTTTGAGAAGCTGAAAGTTGCTCTTCTGAAATGAGTGCTGGAATCGTGGATGGTTTTTCAGGCAAGGGGGTGTCTTTAAAGTGGCCGCCGGCTTTTATGAAGGCATCAATATGTGCTTTTTCTCTGCTGTCAGGCTTCTTGTCAGAACTTTCCGGAAAACAAGAAGTAAAGATCTTGTTCAATAAGATGCCTAGAGCATAACTATCGAGTTTTTCAGTGATTTTTGACTCCTGACCCAATGTTTTTTCTAGCAGAGCCTCTGGAGCAACATAAAGTTCATGACCAATAGAAGTGACTGTTCCCTCCTCAGAAGCTAGGCCCAAATCAATCAGTTTTAAAGAGTGCTCGGGGTTGTGACTGGATGTGGCACCAGGTGATGGGGGAGGAGAGTGGAGCATCAGGTTATCTGGTTTTAAGTCACAATGAACCAGGCCTTGTTTGTGCATATGGGCGACAGCGTCACAGGCTTGAAATGCCAGTTTCTGGTTACATCCCCAATACTCTTTGGGAGAAGTAACTCTATTTTCATTGTTCGAATTACCTGCTGATGTTGAGTGATAGGTCTGTGCGAGTGTAAGTACGACCTTATGAAGTGGTAAACCATTAACTTCCTCCATAATCAGTCCCAGACGGCCTTCTACAGAAAACTCTCCGAAACACTGAACAATATTAGGATGAGTCCCTATGTGTTGGTGCGCGAGTAGTTCTTTTTCATGATTGGAAGAATTAAGCGAATCCAGGCTGCTCGTAGTACTAGAACTTGATAGTGCTGATGAGCTTGATGTGGATGTTATTGAATGAAAGGGGACTGAAACGGACTTCTTTTCCTCTTTGGAAGCTTTATTCAGTTCATCCTCAATCCAGCCTTCTATTTGACCATCATCTTCATCCTCAACAGGTGCAACCGTTTTGAATGCGAGACCAGAGTTCTCGCCGTTAGAGGAAGCCAGAGAGTGAACCATTGAAAAACTGCCGGAGCCTAATATTGTCGAAATCTGGAGTGTGTCAGGGTCTGCGGGAAGTGTCGGAAAACGGCTAACTTTACGAGAGCCAATAGAGCTACCCAACCCCGAATCGTTACTGGATGAACTGTCACCCAAGTTTTTACCGAGAAAAGAGCTGCATTCATCTGGTGTACTAACAGCTCGCCCTTGGCTATCAGCTGGTGGATCTTTAGGGCTGATTTGACCAAGGTCTTCGATTGGTTTGATTGGCTGTATTGGAGGAATGCGGTCCATTGCATACGGTCATTTTGATTGCTTGATCTCAGTATAGATAATATAAAAATTGATTGTCCAAATAAAAAAATTGGAATCAGAGCGTTACAATTACTTAATTTCTACTTCCGGAATTATATCAAGACTGGATTCAGTTTCTAACTTAGCTCGGTCAGCTTTACTAACGTATCTGGGTTTATTCTTGTCTGGAGATAATTTAGCCTTAGCTTTTTTGGCTTTACTTTTCAGGATCTGGTTGCCTTTTTTACGACGATTCATGCTGAGTAGCTCTGTGAATAAACGTTTGCATGGTATCAGTTTGGAGAATAGAACCAAATTCGTATTTTCTGACCTCAAGCTTGGTGGTTATGCTGTGGTGATCCATTGTGATGAAAATAATGAGGGTAGAGAGCAGTAGGTCTGATTTCTGACCAAACCTACTCATTTACCTGCTGTTTGTTGATATATTGATGGTTTTAGCTGTAAAAATAATAACAATGAAACAGTTTTTAAGTGTCGGGGAGGCCGCAGCCATGCTGGGTGTCGCCGTTTCTACTCTACGTCGATGGCACTCTTCCAAGAAATCAGTTCCTCAGTGTCGATCTGTCGGTGGTCATCGTCGATACAGTGTCTCTCAAGTGCTGGCCATTACTCATCCTGACCAAATAAAGCAGAACAGAATTAATGTGGGTTACGCTCGGGTATCCTCGCATGACCAGAAAAAAGATCTGGAAACCCAAAAACAAAGACTGTCTGATTACGGAGAGAGGTTTGATACTTTTGAGGTAATAGACGATCTGGGTAGCGGATTAAACTACCGAAGGAAGTAGTGATTTTGGAAGCGAAAGAAAGGTCAGTGGTATATTCACGTTACGGTGCGACTGCCCGAACAGGAAAGGGTGTCTGACAGTAGACTGGGCGCAATCGGTGTTGATATAAATGCCGACCATCTGGCCATTTCTGAAACGGATGGTGCCGGAAATCTCCTGAATTACTGGACAGAAAAGCTCCCACTGAGAAACAAAACAACCGATCAGCGCCTTGCTGTTATTGGCGATGCCGTGAAAGAAGTTGTTTCGATAGCCGAAGCGGCAAGGAACTGCGCCAAACGGGGGCTGGAGTGCATTACAATTAATCCAGCGTACTCCTCGCAGATTGGGGCGGTAAAATACAAAGAGAAATACGGTTTATCCACGCATCACGTTGCAGCATTGGTGATAGCACGAAGAGGCTTAGGCTTCTGGGATAGGCCTTTAAGAAATGACTACCAGACTAAAGATAGGGTTGTGGTATCCCATCCGGCACCTGTAAGGAAAACCGGATCGGCAATGCTTTACTACCGTGAATTTTTTAGTTGGAAAAGACGACTCTTGCGAGAGATCGGCACTGGTATGCGCTTTGGGGAGGCTGTCGCTCTGACAGCTGGAACGCAAAGGCGAAGCTTAGCTTCCTAGTCCGATGGAGGGCGCTACGTCGTCCTCCTCGAACCCTTTACTGTGGGGTTGAACTGGCAAATGAGTAGGTTTGCGTAGGTTCATAAAAGCGGTTCAGTAGTTTGTTTGAATCCCTGATTTATGTATGCAGTACCGAGAAACAGTAGCTAACTTTCAATATAAAAACAGTGTCGTTTTTAATCGTCCTTACTGTAATGTTGCTGGTTTAGCCAAGCGTAACCGGTTTGGAAAGCTCCATCCTGAAATTTTTTCAGACCAACCTCACGAACATCAGTCATTAGTGGGTTCTTTTTCAGTTGCTCTTTTATCTCCTGGGCGGAAAGAATATCTACCTTGAGAGAATCAATCAGCTGTATAGCTGCTTCCATTTTAAAGCCTACGGCACTGCCAGCAAACTTGCCTTTCTGCAAACGTCCCCGAATAACGACATTCTCGATCTTGTAATCTTCCAGCAGTTTGGCAATAGTGAACTGAAATTTGCGTACTTTTTCTTGATCGGAATCTTGCTGAAGAGGGATACGAGTCTGGCGGCAGTCGTGAACACTGAACAGACCGTCTTCCATGGAAAGGAGGCAAAGCATGGCTTCGCTGCCCTGAATATCAATGCTGCAGATTTTCATAGTGAGGCATTCTATTAGTAAATCTTGCCAGTATAACGCTTTCGACCTGTGTTGCCTCTATGTACGTGCCTCGCTGCCTATGTGATAAAAAAAGGTAACAAAAAAAGCCCCGGAGCATTTCTGCTTCGGGGCTTTCTGTATATGGTGCCTAGAGACGGAATCGAACCATCGACACGCGGATTTTCAATCCGCTGCTCTACCGACTGAGCTATCCAGGCTAAATTTGTGGCACGCTTATGTGAACTTGTAAAAGATGGTGCCTAGAGACGGAATCGAACCATCGACACGCGGATTTTCAATCCGCTGCTCTACCGACTGAGCTATCCAGGCATTTCACATATTCTCGTACAAGAACTTGGTGCGAGGCGTATTAAACGTATTTCGACGGAAGGAGTCAAGTCAGGTTAACCCCTTTTATGCTTAAAATTCAGTTCTATAGTACTGAACATAAAACGGATTAACCTATATTGAGCGTAATTCAGCCAGTAATTGCTGAAGTGCGGTCTATTGGAAGACGACGTAGTCTGCCTGTTCTTCCAAAGCGCCCATTTCCAGAATTTCTTCGATAGGAGCCTTGCCCTTCTCTTCCTTGAAGGCCAGGTAGGCTTTGGTATCTACAACAAGATCACCGTTTTCCTCCTGAATAATAACGGAGTTGTCGGTGACAGCAGAAAGGATCTGCTTCTTTTTATTGTTGGAGATAGCTATATCTTTGATGTTCATTCAGCGTCAATTGTTAGAAGTGTGAGTACTGATTATATGCATGATAGGGAGTTCATAGAAGAACTCCCTTGAAGCTTTTGAAAAGAGATTACTCTTCGACGTGACCTTCAGCCTTGTCAAACGCCTCTCCGGCAAAGTATTTGTCCATTTGGTCAGTCAGATATTTGCGTGTATCCGGATCAAGCAGGTTCAGATGTTTTTCATTGATCAGGCGGGTTTGATGAGCTTGCCACTCTGACCAGACTTCCTGGGATACATTTTCATAAACCCACTTACCTTTAGGGCCTGGCAGTGGAGGTACAACCAGACCTTCAGCTTCTTTTTTCAATTTTACACATTGCACGGTACGGGCCATTACTGCCTCTTGCTTTTGGTACTGTCTGAAACGACAAGTATACCCGCTTTTAATGAATCAGAAGAAAATTACAGTTGATTTACTAACAGAACAGGAAAAATCTCTAAATTGAAATATGCTGAGTCAAACAATTTTGTACTTACGGGCTATACATGAAAGTCTTCAGGTTCTTCTTAGCACCCTTGCTCTTGTTTTCTTTGAAAGCTTTTTGTTTTCCTGTAGAAACTGAGACTGACCTTGTAAAGGAGTTTGGTGCAAGTTTTATTGATGCCAGTGAAGTGCCTTGGCAAGGATATCGAGACAGTAATCAGGCGTTGGCTATAAAAAGCACCGTTGAATTGGCTGACTCAGAAACACAGGTCTTCATTGAACTTAAGTCTCAATTTGAAGTCCTGGCTGGTAGTGTGAGAAAGGTCGTCAGTCGGAGCGGAGAGAGTGTTCTGCTTGATACATCTGTTTTGTCTGGTTCGTTTGTGACAGAAGTCAAAACTGAAATTATTGATCATTCAACAGACCCTAAAAAACAAATAACAATCAGTTTTCAAGAGTCCAATGGCAGTACTATCGACCTGATAGTGACGGCAAGCAATGAAAAACCGCCTTTCATTATTCTTACTGAAGATCAAAACATTCTGGCTTCGCACTGGGACAATGACCCAGTCAATTTGATGGAGATAATGCCATTAAGGTCAGCAAGATCAGTATCAACAACATCACAACCTGATGATCGGGAAAAAAGTCCAATCGGGCTGTATGTACTCGCATACAGTGTATCGATTATTGTTGGGGAGATAGCATGGGTATTCAGTGCATTGAATTATTCTATCCATGACAAAGACAAAAACAAATTTGCAGTAGCTTACGGATTTCGTGTTGCATCTTTGGCCCTTGCTTTTCCTTTCACACTTCTCCAAGAGGTCGTAGGTCAAGCATTGTTTTATTGCATGGAGACCAAGTTTGGAGGACTTGAACTATTGCATCTTCTTACTGAAGGCTCAGCTTATCCAGATTTTTCAAATGACAATTAAATACGATTAGTCAGCTTGAACAGCTAACCTCCAGCGCTTTGCCCCACTCTGGAGGCTGTTTGGCGTAATATTCCAAGTCAGGGTGCTTTTCATAAGGTGATTGAAGCACCGTCATCAATTGCTCGATGGTGTTGTAGTCACCTTTTTCAGCTTGTTCAATCGCTTGCTGTGCTAGGTAGTTACGAAGAATGTATTTGGGATTAACCTGTTTCATTTGATCAGAACGTTCTTTATCGCCAATGAGATTTCGTTTCAAGCGATCGTCGTATATTTTTAGCCATTCACTCAATGGGTCCGGTTCTGGAAACAGTGCGAACAGTAATTCGTTTGTTTGAGCTGGAACATAGTCTGACAAATGTCTGAAGAATAGGGTGTAATCACAGTGAGTGTCATGGAGGACTTGCAGAAGCTTTTGTACCAGTTCTCCGTCTTCCTCTTCTTCAGTGGTCAGCCCCAGTTTTTCAGCCATCAGTTGTTTGTAAGTGTCAGAGTAAAACTGTGGATAAGCGTCCAGTGAAGGCTGCATCTCTTTTACATCAAGCAGTGGCAAAAGAGCTTGAGCTAGCCTTGCTGCGTTCCAGTACCCCATTTCTGGTTGCTGGCTGAAAGCATAACGGCCACTGTGATCTGAATGGTTGCAGATAAAGTGCCAATCAAAGTCGTCCTGAAAACCGTATGGCCCAAAATCAAAAGTGTCGCCCAGAATGCTCATGTTATCGGTGTTCATAACGCCATGGGCAAAACCGGCTGCCTGCCATTTGGCAATCATCAAGGCTGTTTTCTCAATGACTTGTTTGAAGAATAGGCTGTACTTGTTCTCTAACTCTGCCAAATCTGGAAAGTGTTGCTCAATGGTATGGTCAGCCAGGATTTTGAGTTCATCGTGCTGTTTCGTGTAGTAAAAATATTCAAAGTGACCAAACCGGATATGAGTTTTTGCCAATCGCAGCAGAGTTGAGCCTTTTTCCACTGTTTCTCGATAAACCGATGTATTACTGGTGACAATGCAGAGCGCGCGGGAGGTTGGAATTCCCAGATGATGCAGCGCTTCGGAAGCAAGGTATTCACGGATACAGGAACGTAGGACTGCTCTACCGTCGCCAGAACGGGAATAGGGTGTATGACCCGCTCCTTTCAAGTGCAGATCCCATTTTTCACCTTTACTGTTTTTGACTTCCCCTAGCAACAGTCCGCGGCCATCACCCAGTTGAGGGCTATAACCGCCAAATTGATGGCCAGAATAGACCATTGCCAAAGGGTCAAACGATTCAAGACTCTGCTGACCGGAACAGACCTGTGTCAGTTGTTCTTTGAGAGCGTCGGAAACATCCAGATCAAGAAGTTCAGCTGCAGATTCGCTGACAGTGACCAAGCGAGGGTTCTGCAAAGGGGTTGCTTTCAGGCGGGTATAAAAGGTTTCTGGTAGCTGACCAAACGAGTTTTCATACTTAAGATCAACAAGGTCAGTGAATTTTCTTTTGTTGGTTTTGATAACGCCACCTGATCAAGCAATTTCATTGAAATAATACTTGAGTATTTTACTATGAAATTGCCGGGTAGCGTTATAACACTATAAAAATAGACTTATTTTTTTTATATGATGTAGCCCAATTTTCTTACTCGTAGTCGCAATGTGATCATGAACACGGCTTAACGATTTGATAGCTCTTCAAGTTGCTTGTCTTTTGCTTCCCAGAGTTGGTTGACCCAAATCTGAAAGTCCTTTCTGAACTGTTCATCCTGTTGATAGTTTCGCCCTGAAAAATCATTCGGGATGTTTGATTGCTCAATACGAATAGTGATCTTACGAGTACGGCCACAAAGCAGATCCCAGAAGCCAATTTGATCATCGTGATAACAAATAGTGATATTCAGCAGGGTTCTGACCTGTTCACCCAAAGCAGTCAGAACATAGCTGATACCACCGGCTCTGGGTTTAAGAAGATGCTGATAAGGAGATTTCTGTTTTTGTTGTTTGGCTTCTGTAAACCGGGTTCCCTCGAGATAGTTCACGATAGATACAGGCATGGTTTTGAATTTTTCGCAGGCTTTCAGAGTACTTTCAAGGTCCTTTCCCTGTTTTTCTGGGTGCTTCTTTAAATACTCTTTTGAATATCGTTTCATAAACGGGAAATCCAAAGCCCACCAACAGAGGCCGATCACAGGCACATAGATCAGTTCCTGTTTCAGAAAGAACTTCATGAAGGGAATGCGACGGTTGAGCAAGTACTGCATCAGTAAAATGTCAGTCCAGCTCTGATGGTTGGCGGTCACAAGGTAATAGCCATCATGCTTAAGGTTCTCCAGACCACTCACATCCAGCTTGAGATTAAGCAGGGTTTTCATCCACAGGGAATTAACGCTGATCCAGAACTCAGCGGAACGGACAGCCAGTTTTCCCATGAGTGCGCGCCAAGCAGGTAAGGGAATCAGCAGCTTCAGCAATGCAAAGGAAAGTAGGGGAATACTGATCAATAGCGTATTCGCTATCAACAAAAGAGCTGAGGTCAGGCCTCGGGTGTTTTCCAGAAAAGATTTAAGCATGATGATTTTAGTTATTTTTCGATTGTTTCGATGATTTTATCGAGAGTTCGATAAAAATAAAGCTAAATAACAATATTTTCGTGAAGCAGTAAGACAAGCTTCGTGATCGTCTGCTGGTTCAGCTCCAGTATACATTTCGGGCATCTGGAGCATGAGTTTTTCGTTCTGGAGAAATGTGAAAGATAAATTACTGGGTAATGAATAGGTTAGGACAGTGCTATCCAGTTTATGTATTGTAAAAAGGACTTATAAACTCTGCCTGATTTTTTTCAATAGCTTACTGACTGGTGCAGCAAGTCCCAACTCAGATGGAATATCCGGCTGAAACCAGTGCCAACGATCGCCATCATTTATTGCTGATGTACTTTCAGCAAAAGCTTTCACTGGAACGATATCCAGATGGTAGTGGCTGAACGTATGTCGAAAAGCATCCCACTCTTCATAGCCACTCAACTCAAGGCGAGAGATTCTACTGGCTTCTGTTTTCAAATCATCATCAATCTGAACTTCAGGAAAACTCCATAGCCCACCCCAAATACCGGTATCTGGCCTTTTTTCCAAAAGAACTTCACCATGCTTGTTGATAATCATCAGCATACGTACAGAGCGTTCAGGTTTGTCTTTTTTAGGCTTGGAACCAGGGTAGAGAGTTTCCTCACCTTTTCGGTGAGCTTCGCAATCCTGTTTCAGGGGACAGCGCATGCATGAAGGCTTGGTGCGAGTACAAATCATAGCCCCAAGATCCATCATCACCTGAGTGTAATCAGCCACTCTCTCTGCAGGCGTCAGCTCTTCAGCAATACCCCAGAGCTCTTTTGCCACTGCTGATTTTCCTGGCCAACCGGCTACAGCGTTATAACGAGCGAGTACCCGCTTAACATTACCGTCCAGAATGGGAGCACGAATGCCCATGCTGATGGATGCAATAGCTCCCGCTGTGGACGGCCCTATCCCTGGCAAGTCCATTAGCTGCTCTACGGAACGAGGAAACTCACCAGAAAAGTCATTCACAATCATTTGAGCCGCTTTATGGAGGTTTCTGGCACGACTGTAATAACCAAGTCCACTCCAGAGGTGCAGAACATCATCCTGCTCTGCTTTTGCCAGTTCTGACACACAGGAAAAACGTTCCATAAACGTCTGAAAGTAAGGAATGACGGTAGCAACCTGAGTTTGCTGGAGCATAATCTCACTGATCCAAACCCGATAAGGCGTAATGTTTTGCTGCCAGGGCAGGTCTTTACGGCCATGTTCGTCAAACCAGGCCAGAACCCTATTACTGAAACGGTTGCTGAAGTGGCTGTCGGTAGAGGTGCTTTTCAAGGAAAGTGCTTTGGTCATTCGCTGGAGTTATTCATTATTTGATGGGGTATTATACCAGTTCCGCTCTTTAACTATTATCTGACAACCGAATACTGAAAAATACTGGCATGCTTCTTCTTTCGAAAGTTTTACTGTGGAGTGCTTTTCACTTATCACGGTTTAAAGGGCGTTGTTTGTGAATACTGGCGGTTTTACACATTTCAAAAGCAGACTCAGTAGAGTTCCCACTCCTCTGGGAGGCCTGGCTCTTGGAATCAGTAGTTTGGGAGCCGTCTGGTCTTCAGTTCTTTCTGATTACTCTGCTGTGCCTCAGCTGATTGGTGGTGTAATTGCTGCTGTTTTAGTGCTGATTCTGATGATCAAGTTTCTGTTGAATCCCGCATTAATCAGACAGGATCTTTCTCACCCGGTTGTTAGTAGTGTCATGCCAACCTGCGCAATGGCAGTTATGGTGATTGCTCAGGCAATACTGCCTCTGTCTGAGGCATTTGCCAGAAGTATCTGGTTGCTGGCGGTATTCGTTCATCTAGCCTTACTGGCCGCATTTATCTGGTACAGATTTAAAGATTTCAATATGGAACTGATGGTTCCCAGCTGGTTTGTACCCCCTGTGGGGATCATTGTTGCAGCTGTGACCAGTCCGGGAATGGGACATGACGATTTAGCATTCGGCTTATTTCTGTTTGGTCTGATTTGTTATGCCATCAAGTTACCGGTGATGCTCTACCGACTGCTGTTCAAAAGTCGTTTAGCCAGTGAAGTATTACCAACTTTTGCCATCATGGCTGCACCGGCCAGCCTTTCTCTAACTGGATATCTGACTATTACAGACCAGCCTGATCTGTCCTTGATAGCGATACTGGTTTCGATTGCTCTGATCATGACACTCTCTGTGTATATTGCTTTCGTCAGGTTGCTTCGGCTGCCGTTTTCACCGGGTTACGCTGCTTTTACTTTTCCAATGGTCATTGGTGCGACAGCGCTGCTTAAGCTGGAAAATATACTGTCTGGTAACTGGGCTATTGCTGCGGGTTATCTAGGGCAAGTTGAACTGGCTGTTGCTACGACTATGGTCTGCTACGTTGCATACCGTTATATTCATTACTATTTTATGTCGAGAACAGAAGGCTAAGGAGAAGCGAATATGGGTGCAGATTTGTTTGCTCACAAGGCTGCTGGCTATGAGCAGGAAAAACGCCGTATTGATGTTGTTACCCATATTGCTGAAGAAATAGTTGATTCGGTCTCTTTGAATCAAGATATGCACCTGATGGATTTCGGTTCAGGAACAGGTCTTCTTCTTGAAAGAATTGCTACGAAGGTGGGTAAAATTACCGCTGTGGATGTTTCTTCAGCCATGAATACCCAGCTTGAAGAGAAAAGATCCAGCTTACCCTGTGAGCTAGAGCTGATGCCTGTCGATCTTGCCGAAATAATGCCTCAAGTCTGTTTTGATGGAGTCATCTCTTCAATGACTCTCCATCATATTGAAAACCTTCCGGTGGTATTGTCCCGTTTATACACACTCACAGTTGATAAGGGCTTTTTGGTTTTGGCTGATCTGGAGCTGGAAGATGGCAGTTTTCATGATGAGCCCGATGGTGTTTTTCACCATGGATTTGACCGTCGCAAGATCGTAAAACTGGTGACTATGGCCGGTTTTCGCGATGTGAAATTAAACAGGATTCATGCTGTTCCTAAAAATGGCAGGGAGTATCCGGTCTTTTTACTGATTGCCAGAAAATAGTACTGCATAGGTTATGACTTAAACGACATTGTTTTTTTAATGTCATATACTGCTCCGCCTCTATTGTTATGTAGTTTTTCCAGGGAAGTGGAGTCATGAAAAAAGCCATAAGTGTCTTGTCTCTAGCCATTGCTGCCGGAGTATTGGTTGGCCCTAAATTTGCCGGCGATTCTTTTGAAAATTTGCTGGAACAACAGGTTCAGCAGATTAATGAAATGCCCGGATACAGTGTTGAACTGACTAGTTATGAAAATAATTGGTTCAGTTCCTACGGTGTTGCAAAAATCAGTCTCGATCCTTCAGTTATTAACCCTGAAGGTTCTGAACTACCAACCATTGAATTTGAAACAGAGATCTCTGTCGATCACGGCCCTGTAACTCTGAATAATGGCTTTGGTCTGAACCGTATCAGCTGGCAGCAGGAAGTAATCAATCCTGCTGAACTTCAGGAAAAATTGGGTATCACTGAATCTTTGTATGCAACAAAAGGTCAAGTCAGCTTGTTTGGCAGCCTGTCTTTTGTAGAGACTATTCCGGCCTTTGTCATTAAGGGCGATACGACAACGGTCGACTTCAGTGGTTACCAGTCCAGTGCATGGACAGGAAATGACGGTTTGCTTGTTTACAAGGGAATCACTGACTCTCTTGTAGTCAAAGATGTTGAACGTGAGATGTTTTTGTCGGACCTGAGCATGGACATGACAGCGGATATCGATCTGGAGAAGATCAGAGAATACATGCTGTACGACGGCGAAATCGAGTTGAATGTCGGCACCATACGCGCAGATGACCTGTTCAGTGCCAGTAACCTCAATGTTTCCTATCTGTTTAAAACCAGCGATGACGACAGTAAGGGTGATATGACGCTGCAGTATGGTGTTGATGCGGTCACTGCTAATAATCTGGATCTTACCGACGTTAGTTTTGACATGACTCTGCTTAACTACAGCACTGAGTTCAACAAGATGTATAACCAGGAAATGATCAAGCTAATGAATCACGACAGCAGTTTTGATCCGTCGCAGATGAACAAGGTAATGGCCGATTCTCTGCCAGTATTTCTTGGAGCCAAGCCTGAGTTCAAAATCGACAAGATTCATTTTTCTTTGCCAGAAGGCAGCTTTGATTCAAACCTGTCGTTAAAGTTGATTAATTATCAACTGGAGCCAGCGCAAATGCTCTCCTCTGCCTTCTGGATTAATAACGTTCAGTTGGATGCCGTTGCCAGTGCCGATAAAAAATTAGCTGAAAAACTGGTGGCTCTTGTTGCAGCCCAGAAAATGAAAGGTAGTCGTCGTGTGAGTAGTGCCAAAGCGGCAGAAATGGCAAAACAACAGGCTCAGATGATGCTGGGAATGTTCTCTGCCCAAGGTATGATCAAGCAGGAAGAAGATAAATACACCCTGAGTTTCTCCATGAACAACGGTGAAGCGAATCTTAATGGTAACCCCATTCCACTGCCTGCCATTTGATCCCTATGGCTGCAGGTTTACAGTCTGCAGCCCCTGGTTGAAATGGCAGCATTCAAACAACCAGCAATCTATGGATTGCGATTTTGATTCAGTTCAGGCGACTGTCTTTATGGCTGGAATCCGGTGCTGTCCACCCCACCCCACCCCATCCACCTGCAAACAATGAGAGCTGTAAACACCAATAAGATAATAGGATGATAGGACAATAGGACGGCCAACTCTCATCTCGCATTTCAGCCTTTATAACTTCAGATCTTTGAGCCAATTCATCGATCGAAAAAACTGAATTTTTTGCTATTGAACACTCGAGCCGTTAGACCCTTTACGAGTGATGAAGCGTTGGTTATTGGTGAGATTCGTATTCCTTGAATCGCTCAGATAACAGCTGAAAATAGGCGTGCTGGTCAATTTCCATGGCAGCCGTAAGATTTGGATCGTCACTCTTTGGATAAAGAAGCGTGTTACCTCTGCTAACTCCGGAATCATGATCAACTTTCACCAGACATCGACGTAGGGTGAACAGTTCAGGCTTTAGTAGGCAGGCAATAACACAAGCATCATGAATTTTTGGTTGCCAACCTTGTCTCAGTCCAAAGGCCAGCATTTGCTCTACCGCAGCATAAACTTTTCCAGAACCAGAACTGAGGGTTTCCAACCACAGGTAGGGAACATTGGTTTTGTTGGTAACATCCAGCGGAATCATTGTTAGGTTGAGCCCAGCTGAGAGCACTACATGGGCGGCATGGGGATCTACACACACATTAAATTCAGCGGTAGGCGTTATATTTCCGGCAACACCTAGAGCTCCGGCCATAGAAATAACCTGCTTGATACCTTTTTTGATCTCGGGACGCTTAACCAGCGCCATAGCTAGATTGGTTAAAGGCCCCAGAGTACAGATGGTGATGGGTGACTTTTGGTTCTCCAGACACTGCTGAATAATAAAATCCACGGCATGAAGGCTGTTCCGGGAAGGCAGGTCTTCTGTCTGATAATGACCAAGACCACCAAGACCATGGATATGGGCGGCCGTCTCCAGAGGAATAACCATAGGCGATTCACAGCCTCGGAATACCTCGATGGATTGGTCTGACAACTGAACTAATCTGCGAGCGTTATCGTAAGCCAGTTCCTGAGTGACATTTCCTGCAATAGTAGTAATGCCAAGAATATCGAGTTCAGGAGATATCATAGCTAGCAGCAAGGCAATAGCATCATCTACGCCGGGGTCTGTGTCTATGATGATGGATGTTCGACTCATAACAGTACTTCCCCGGAAACCTGAGAGAGTATCGAATATAGCAGGTGAGCTGAGTAAGGAAGGCGAAGGTGCTCAGATAAGCACCTTCGAATAGGAGTGAATTACTTGAAGAGACCTTTCAAAACATCTTTCAAAGGACCGACTTTATCTTCGAGTTCCTTTTCAATACGTTTTTTGGCTTCCTGCTTCAATAATGCTTTGACAGTATCGCCCAGCCTTTCGGTATCGATGCCGCAGCTCTGTTGCCCCAGCACTCCATGACAGCGAACAGGCCAGGTTACATCGCGGTAATCTTCATTAACCTGACATTCCGGATCGTTATTTTCTGCATTATTGCCACTGATATTCAGCCCCAGATGATAATCAAGGCTGCGATTCACCAGATCCACATCACCATCGCCTTTCAGGCTCAGGCTTTGTAAAGCGGCTGCCAGATCATTATTGCTGGCTACACCGTTTTTGATGTTAAAGCTGCCGCCCAGTCTAGTGAATTGTGTGGCTTCACTCCAATCTGTTTTGGTCAGCTTCTTATTACGAACCTTAGCGATGCCTTCACAGACCATCTTGTCGAAGTTAGCTTGGGTGAAAGCACCTTTGGCGATACCAAAATCAACTTTACCGTTCAGGTTCTTTGTCAGAACACTCAGTAGCTGACCTTGAGTGGAAACATTCAGGTCTGCATTCACATTGCCTTCAATGGTTTGAAGCGCAGGCATTGCCGTTGCCAGCGCAGTCAGGTTGATACCTTTCAAAGCAGCACTAGTGTTGATTCTTGGAGTGCCCACTGTGCGGACATCCAGAACCGTATTCAGGTCGATGGTGCCTTCGTAGAAGCCTGAAGTCAGCTTTACTTGCTCTCTGGCATTAGCCGCATCTATCTCTACTGTTGGCTTTTTAAATGTCAGGTTGGCTACGGTCAAGGCAGCCAGTTCCAGTGAACCTTTGATGTTCAAAGGACGAAGTGTATCTTCAGGAATCAGTGGCAGTTCTTTTGCTGATGTAGAAGTTTGCTTGGAAGTACTAGCCGTTTCAGCAGTAGCCTCACTACTTGTCTCTGAAGTAGCGGCAGGTTGTGCTGATGGTGGCAAATAGTGATCCAGATTCAGCTCATTGCCCTTAAACTGGAAGACCATGTTCTGCTTTTTCAGATCCAGAACATTGAAGTGACCGTTAATATTGAATGCATCCAGAGTCAGGTCTAGTTTGTCAGCATTAAAGCTCTGGCCGTCAGTCGTAAAGTGACTCTTGAATGAAAGACGGCTCATTGCTTTGGCATTAGCCATGGCGGGCAGTTCAATATGCAACTGCTTCAGTAGTTTGCCTGGATTGAATTCTGTTACGTCCAGATTACCTGCAACCATTAATGGTTTCTGGGTAACATCAATATGGCCCGTCAGCTGTAAGGTTTCTGATTCTTTGCCGGAAGGTGTTGCTGAGGCTTTCAATGTATCAACAACGAACTTGCCGTTTTTCAGATCAACTGTCAGCATGCCACTGACTTGTGTCTTCAATGTCAACTTGTCTTTGCTGCTGTTAACCCGCGCCTTAAGGTTGAAATCAAAGGGCTGAGCGCTGCGAATGGCACCCGTTTCAAGGCCCGCTTCATCAATGGTGTAGCTCTGTCCGGACTTGAGATCTTTGTAACGAAGAACCAATCCTTCAACGGAGACATTAGCAATATCAAGGCTGAGAGCGGGAGCTGAAGCGGATGATGATTCAGTTTCCTTGGATGATTCGTCAGTGGTTTTGGCTGCGACTGTTTTGCTTTTTGGGGTTTCCCAGTTACCACGGCCTTCTTTGTTCTTGATCAGATCAAGTTCAAGGCCTTGCAAGTGTGCAGTCTGAACTTCTACTTTCATGCCCAGTAGAGGCAACAGTTTTACGCTGACTTCTGCGGAGTCCAGTTTAGCCAGTTGGCTGTTATCAGAGCCTTTAATGTTGAGGTTTTCCAATGACAGTCCTAGCCACGGGAAAACAGACCAGCCAATAGGTCCGTCGATAGAAAGCTGCAGTCCAGTACTGTCGTGTACTGCCTGACTGATATCTGTGCGGTAATCATTGGGGTCTATTACTTTGGGAAGAATTATTGCCGCGGAGACAGCAATAATAACCAGTCCTGCCAGAATAACGGCAAACAGTTTGATAATACGGTTCATGAAATTGGGCCTGCGGGCTTAGCGAACAATTATTGTTTGTAAATGAAGTTTACCAGTATGAAAGGAAGAATTAACTATCCTGAACCTGCAGTTTCTTAAGTGATTTAACTGGTCTGGTCCATGGGTGCAGTACCCTGACTGCATCCTGCAGCTGAGGTGACTTGATGGCAGCAATGGCATCCCTGCTGCTGGTAAACTTTCCCTGTAGGAGAACATACCAGTCTTTGTTGTTCTTGCGATAGTGGGCAGTGACTGCAGAATTTAATTCCGGAAAGCGTTTTTTCATTGTTTGAATAGCGCTGGAGTTATTCGCTGCAAACCATTGAATAGTGTAAGTGCCTGAAGGGCCTCTGATAATATTATTGAGAGGACTTGAAGCGGTAATTCGTCTGTTAGTTTGTTGTTCCCGCTTATTTCTTACCATAACCCGTATTTGGTTGACCGGCCGGACTCTTGGTGAGAGGCGAATGGCCATCCTGGACAGTTTTGGATTGTCCAGAGCGTACAGAGCTTCTGATTTACTCAGATAAGTATCGCTGACCAACATGTACCAGCTGCGCTTACCTTTGCGATAATGAACTATTTCCGCATCAGCCAAATAAGAATAACGACGTTTTGCACGTTCAAGAGTGGCTTTTCGGGGGCCTGACAACCACTGAACGGTGTAGCTGCCATCGGATGCATTCAGAATACTGTTGTTATAACTTTCTGCTTTGTCTCTGTATCTGCTCTTTCTGCTGTTATAGGCAGGTTCGACCTGACGATCACGACGATATCGTTTTGCCTGATACCGGGCTCTGAAACGGTCATCAGCTCTGATTCTTGTTTTTGTTCTGGTGGAAGCCTGATGTTCAGAATCATATCTGTAATTTTGATCAGAACGGTTATCTCTATATCGATCTGATGGGTAAGCAGACTGTTCTCTATCCTGATACTGCCGCTCAACGGGTGCAAAAGGATCCGTGTTGTAATCGATATCCTGAGGTTCCGGCTCGCTTACTCGTGGGTAAGCTGGCGCAATACTGGCAAACAGTCGTCCACTTGATTGAGTGATAGGCTTTTCATACTGCCTTTTCTCAATATATTCCTGACGCAAATAAGGGTTTTGCTGTGCAACTGTAGGTTGGTCATAACCTGGCTGTTGAATCTCTCCCGGCATGATTAAGTCCAGCTTCTGAATGCTGGCCATTGGGCGTGTCCAGGGATAAAGCTTGTCTGCAATAAACAGTCTCGGTGGACTGCTCAATGCTGTCATGGCTGCTTCACGGCTCTGGAAAGGGCCGTCGAGCAGGACAAACCAGGTCTTGTTGGAGCGGCGATAAGGCACAATAGCTGCATCCCTGAGTACAGGGAATCGATTTTGAAGTTCTTTCAGGGATTGCTGATTATTAGTGGCCAGCCACTGAACGACATAACTGCCGTGACCTGCATTCAATAACTGGAGCATCCTATCGTCAGAAGGTTGAGCCTGATAGGAGGCATTAAAATTATTCTGGTTGTTATTGTTATTGGCAGCCGTTGAATAATCAGACTGACTATAGTAAGTCGGTTGCTTAACAGTTGATCTCGTTCTGTAAGAAGGTTTTTCTGGTGGCGTTTCTGATCGATAGTTAGAGTAATCAAACGCAGGTTTCAAGTTCTCTTCAGGTCTACTGATAGATGTTGTTTCAAGAGATTGATTATATTCTTCAGCCTGGTCTTTGCGACATAACCAGTGGCTGTTTGGCCCTGCCTGACAATCCCAAGACGCACTGAGAGTAAGCGGTTTCGGAGGCAATAGAAGAGCCTCCGCAGAAAATACGGTGAGTGTCGCCAGGGACGCAACAACTCCTATCCTGAGCGGTTTATCCTTAAACAGCTCTGAACCAGACATGAATCAGATCCTTCTGATCATACAATGATCCGGTAGACCATTACTCTTAACAAATCAGATTCAGGAAACAATTGCAAGTGTTGTGTGTTCAATGATTATTAAACACTAAATGTGGTATTAGTCATCATTTTTAGATTGTGTTGAAGTGGCCGTGTAGTAACTGACAAAATTCAGAGTGTCTTTCTTTACTTGGTCAGCTACAGACGAATTGTAAGCGTCTAGATACTCCTGCATATCAAAAGCATGTTCACCTGGATAATATTTTTGGGTCACGAGAGGGCTACTACTGATGGGAGAAGTGTCAGTAATAGAATAAAAGTTAATTGCATTTGCTGCGCGCTCACAATAACGAGGATTAGCAAATTCATCATCACGAGCTAGTGCCATGAAGACAGGTATATTTTTAGGAGTTGATTGATATTGATAGATGTATGTACCTGGAGTGCAATTTGGATAATAAACGCTGGCCGAGCGTACTCCAGAAAGAGGTGTTTTTGATGTTTGCGTCATAGGAGGAGGGATTTCTCCTAGTTGCGCCAATGCCAGTGCATCAAGAATGGCTGAGCCACCATGGGAATAGCCAATTAAGTGGATGTTCTCTGGGTCTATACGATCCAGCTTACTAGCATGATCCAAAGCAATGTAAAGATCTGCAGCTCGGGTTGCCGGCAATAAGTAATGGGCGCTAGCTATGGCGCCCAGCACTTCATTATGTATTTGTTTGAATGCGTCCACGGATAGTAATTTTAATTCTGTAGGTGATTGTAGGTCCATTAGGTCAAGAGAATCATTCTGATAGGCTGTACAGAAAAGAATTGTGCCAAAACAATAATCCATAACCCGATGATTATTGAAGCTGTTCAATAGCATTACCGCGTAACCTTGTTCAAGCCAAAAATCTCTTCGCTCGAACATGCTCTTCGAGTGTGGGTGGGAGCTGCCATGCAAGAGAATGACCAGAGGTGATTTCTCCTCCTTTTTATCTTTGGGATACCAGAGCTCTCGATGACTGTATTGAGAAAGCTGCTTTTGATTTTTTTGTTCGATGAGACAAGACGCGCTCTGGTATTCAATAAAAGTATTTCTGGCTGTGTAACAAACTCTTTCCATATGAGTGCTGCAGTTAGGACAAAACCCTCCTAAAAAGGTTAAAGCTAAAGCATTCTGGGATTCAGCTGGGATGATGGCATTGATGAAGGAAAACAGCCGAGGCGTAAGAGGGTAGAGAGCAGTAGGTCTGATTTCTGACCAAACCTACTCATTTACCTGCTGTTTGTTGATATATTGATAGTTTTAGCTGTAAAAATAATAACAATGAAACAGTTTTTAAGTGTCGGGGAGGCCGCAGCCATGCTGGGTGTCGCCGTTTCTACTCTGCGTCGATGGCACTCTTCCAAGAAATTAGTTCCTCAGTGTCGATCTATCGGTGGTCATCGTCGATACAGTGTCTCTCAAGTGCTGGCCATTACTCATCCTGACCAAATAAAGCAGAACCGCATTAATGTGGGTTACGCTCGGGTATCCTCGCATGACCAGAAAAAAGATTTGGAAACTCAAAAGCAAAGACTGGCTGATTACGGGGAGAGATTCGATACTTTTGAGGTAATAGACGATCTGGGTAGCGGATTAAACTACCACCGGCTGTGCCACGATGTTATTGAGTTGATGACAGTGTTTAGCGCAAGGTTGTACGGAAAAAGAAGCCATAGAAACAGGAAAAGCTTAAAATCTTCCACCATTGTCGCCTGATTAATATTGCGATT
>SIHQ01000032.1 GCA_004762125.1 Oceanospirillales bacterium
TCGGTGGTCATCGTCGATACAGTGTCTCTCAAGTGCTGGCCATTACTCATCCTGACCAAATAAAGCAGAACAGAATTAATGTGGGTTACGCTCGGGTATCCTCGCATGACCAGAAAAAAGATCTGGAAACCCAAAAGCAAAGACTGGCTGATTACGGGGAGAGATTCGATACTTTCGACGTGATAGATGACCTCGGCAGCAGCTTAAATTACCGTAAAAAGGGTCTTCGTCGTCTGATTCAAAGGGTCTGCCAGTCCAAAATAGATAAGCTGGTCTTGATTCATAAAGATAGACTGTTGCGGTTTGGTAGTGAAATCATTTTCCAGCTATGCGCTTACTTTGGGACGGAAGTAGTGATTTTGGAGGAAGTGAATGAGACATTCGAAAACCGGCTGTGCCACGATGTTATTGAGTTGATGACAGTGTTTAGCGCAAGGTTGTACGGAAAAAGAAGCCATAGAAACAGGAAAAGCTTAAAATCTTCCACCATTGTCGCCTGATTAATATTGCGATTGTCGTGTAGCTTGTGTACGTTGCACAACTGTATATATAAACAGTTGCATAAAGCAGAGTATGAGCGAAACCTATCTCACGTATCCGGCCAAGCTGTCGTTGTCTCAGGAGCAGAAATGCTTTCTGGACGACTATGCTGTGCTGTTTGGTGAGGTGTGTCGCCAGTACTACGCTGCCCTGAAAAGCGGCCGCTGTAAATCCCGAAAAGACTACCATGTCTTCACTGGCCAGCGCCTTCCTTATCGCGTTATGCGTGGCGTCGAGCAGCATTTAAAAGGTCAGATTAAGTCGCAAGAGGCTAATCGAAAGAACTGCATTGCTCAGGACGAAAACAAGCTGGATACGCTGAAGGGCGATATTGCAAAGCTGGCCAAGAAGGTGGTCGGGCAAAAGCGTTCCGGTCAGGATCACTCAAAAACTTCCCAGTCTCTCTTTCAGAAAAGACGTCGATTTAAACGACTGTCAGGCCGTATCGAGCGGATGAAATCCGACAAAGATTCTCATATCTGCTTTGGTGGTAGAAAGCTGTTCAAGGCGAGGCATGATGCCAGTACTGAGGGTGGTCTGGCAGACTGGAAAGCAGAATGGCTGGACAAAAGACACAGTGAAATTAAGCTGGTTGGTTCCCATGATGAGGTTCTGGGGAACAGCAATTGCCAGATGAAGACTGCGGGTGATGACTTCGCTGTATCCATTGCGGTGCCTGAGTTGTTGCGGGAAAAGTATGGCACCCGTGTAACGATCAGCGCCTTGCTGTTATTGGCGATGCCGTGAAAGAAGTTGTTTCGATAGCCGAAGCGGCAAGAAAGCCGGTGGTTATTGAAAAGCTCGATTTTAAGCAGAAAAAGAGGCAGCTGCATAAAGAGAATCCGGTGTACGCCCGAATGCTCTCATCGCTGGCTTATGAAAAAATCAAATCCTTGATCGAAGTGAACTGCGCCAAACGGGGGCTGGAGTGCATTACGATTAATCCAGCGTACTCCTCGCAGATTGGGGCAGTAAAATACAAAGAGAAATACGGTTTATCCACGCATCACGCTGCAGCATTGGTGATAGCACGAAGAGGCTTAGGCTTCTGGGATAGGCCTTTAAGAAATGACTACCAGACTAAAGATAGGGTTGTGGTATCCCATCCGGCACCTGTAAGGAAAACCGGATCGGCAATGCTTTACTACCGTGAATTTTTTAGTTGGAAAAGACGACTCTTGCGAGAGATCGGCACTGGTATGCGCTTTGGGGAGGCTGTCGCTCTGGCAGCTGGAACGCAAAGGCGAAGCTTAGCTTCCTAGTCCGATGGAGGGCGCTACGTCGTCCTCCTCTAACCCTTTACTGTGGGGTTGAACTGGCAAATGAGTAGGTTTGCGTAGGTTCATAAAAGCGGTTGATGTGGCTCCATTCCAGTATTTGAACTAATACGATCAACTTGACTCTATAACCCTGGTCAAGCGTATTAGAGATAATAATAATGAAGTTTTCTACAGTTTCGATGGCATGTGTTCTCAACACTTGCCTGCTATTCAGCCCGACAGGTTATTCTGATTCGGGTGATTCTCAATTACAAGTAAAGCTCCAGGACACGTCTGTTATCGCGGATAAGGATCTTGCTATCTATACCAGTAGCCAAAAACAGATAGATCATCTGGTTAATCGTTTTGGTGGCTATGAAGCAGAGATTGCACAATCTGTCATTGCTGATTCTGGACTGCAGTTGTCGAATCAGGCACGTGAACACCTGCTGTACCAACTCCAAAATAGACACTTGATTCTCAGAGAAAAATTGAGTGCTCTTCTGGTGGATGCGCAGAATGAGAATTGGCAATCGGCTCTGTTTACGGAAGCGGATGCTTTTGATGCTCTGTTGATCGGATATATAGATAAGACGCTGGAGTTGACTGATTTCCTTGACCTTTATGGTTATGTTGAAATGGTCCATGACCAAAAACCAAGCGGTTATTTGGCAGGCACGGTGATTAGGCGCATCAAAGTTAATTCATTAAATGATAAGAACGTTAAAGTTTGGAGAAACAAAGTAAAAAGAGAGTACTACCATATCCTACGTTCGAGATTTATGAATGAAGCGTTTAGTAACACGAAAGACTATCAGCGTTATTTTACCGTCGTTGAATTTCCTGACTGTAAGTCACCATGTCTCAAAGATTTGGACAGTGACGACTCTCTAAATAAGGTAGGCCCTCACAAGTTCAATTATCGTTATCTAGCTGTTCTGGATAAAGAAGCCCCTATTGCGGCTGTTATCGGAGATGATGACAAATCCATGGTCTTCCCTCCAGTTGCTTTGATTGATAATTTTCGTCGATCAGCATCAAAGACTGCAGAAGATGATCTGATCAGGATAGTACCGACTCTTGGCGCTCATAATATGAAAGAAGTCAGAGCCATGAGAGGGGCAAATCAACACCCGTTTCAGTTGTATCATCCAGCTGCAGAAAATCTGCTCTACCCCCATAATATGTTTGCTGGAAACCTTGCCGGCCGCCATGATTTTTTTCATATTATGATTTTGTCGTTTATGCCCAAGCATCTGCAGCAGGCATTTTACAAAGTTCATGATATTGATATGGAGCTGATGACAGCGTTAAAACCTGCTTACGGGCCTGACAGTAAAGTTAAAAGTTTGCAGGATTTTGACTGGGAGTTTCTGGAAGGCATGAAGCTGGTAGTAGGTGAGACAGGATCCATCTCACCGAAAATTATTTCAACGTTTGAACTTCTGGTTCGGCCTGAAGAACGAATGGGGTTACATACCAGTCCACTGCTTAAATCGACTGAGTACCATAATTCAGCGGATGATCAAGCGAGTGATATTGCTTTGGATCTGCCCTTTCCGAAATTTATCAGTCGAGTGCCTAATCTTCAGGGAATGGAATATTACACGACGTTAATGGAAATCATTGCACCAACCAGTCAGACCTACGATGGATATTTGAGATTCAATTACCAGCTGTACCGCATAGTTCGAGAACTTACATCGCAAACTGCAGATCAGAAAGGCTCAGAGAGCTCCAGGATGATGGGCTTTTTTTCATACATGATACATGCGACTGGAACACCTTCAGCTGATTGTCAGCTGCCTGAATCTACTGATACTGAGGTAATTGAGTATTTCAGGGGTGTTAAGTGCCAGTTACCTGATATCGGTGAAGAGTATGATGATCTCTTTGCTGAAATGAATGAACGTTATCTGGAAAACCAGCTAACGAAAGATTCCGTACAGGAAAGAAAAGAATCCTATAGCATGGAAAGCATACTAAGACTGTTGCATTTCTGGATTGATTTTGTCCATTTCAATGCAGACACGAAGCACTAGACATGCTTTTTTGATTGTCTATTTGATAGACAATTCGTTGATAGCTAAAGGTGTCGATACCCTGAGTTCTTTTCAGTTTTCAGGGTGCATACGCTCAATAAGAAAGCAGGCAATCAGGGCCGTGACGATAAACCCGGATATAAAAATAACCGGCATGGCCATATAGCCTAGCGTGTACCAGATAATGGATTCTAAAGTGCTCATAGAGTTCTCCTGTTACCAATTAGGTACGCCTGACATATCTGGCAGATGATGGGCAATGCCTTTATGACAGTCTATACATGTCATTTCTCCGGATGCAAGGGCAGTCCTGTGTTTATGAGCAGCCCTGCTGGACTGTACCGAGAAATCCATGTATTCAAAGTTGTGACAGTTACGACACTCTCTGGAATCATTGGCTTTCATTCGAGCCCACTCCCGTTCTGCCATGAATTTTCGATGATCAAGGAATTTATCTCTGGTATCTATAACACCGGTGATTTTTCCCCACACCTCTTTACTAGCCTGCACTTTTCGTACAATTTTGTGAGTCCACTCATGGGGAACATGGCAATCCGGGCAACTGGCACGAACACCTGACCGGTTGCTGTAATGAATGGTGGTCTTCATCTCTTCAAAGGGGTTGTCTTCCATCTCATGGCAACCCGTACAGAATGCTTCGGTATTACTGGCTTCCATCAATGTATTGAAGCCTCCCCAGAAGACAATGCCAGCAATAAAGCCAAAAGAGAGAATCAGCCAGAGAGCAAGAGCCACTGGCCGAGACAAAAGCTGCCAGTAGCGCTTTATAAAATCAGGTAGAGGCAGCTTCATGGTGTTTTCAAACTCTCGACAGGTTCAAAAATATTCGGCACCAGTGCTTTGGCATTGACCTGTGGAACATGACACTGGGTACAGAAGTAGCGTGACGGAGATACATCCGCTAACACTTGGCCGTTACGATCACGAAAATGAGAGATACCAATTCGCGTAGCTCCGGCACTGACTGCATTGTCCCAGGAATGACAGTGCAGGCAGCGATTGTCATTGTTGGTGATTTTATAGCCGCGAATGGAGTGAGGGATCAGTGGTGGCTGGCCAACGTAATTCAGGTCAAGAAGTTCCCTTTCTTTAGGGAACTTCTTGAGTGCAGGCGCTTTTGCTTCTTCCGAAATAGCCGTGGGTCCGCGCAGTGATTCAACGGACTCATTGCTTTCAGCGGCCACTGACTGAGTTGAAAGAGAACTGCAACATACAATGGCCGTCAGAGCTAAAGGAAACCAGTGTTTGAAATGGCACAACTTCATTGGCTTAACCTCAATGTCATCGTCGTATTGAATGGGTTCATGCAACCTTTTCAATACGCACCGGACATTTTTTGTAATCAGTCTGCTTGGAGAGTGGATCAGTCGCATCCAGAATCAGCTTGTTTACCAGTTCATTGGCATCAAAGAAGGGCATAAAGGTAAAACCTCTGTGCATGGTATTTCTACCCCGAGTTTCGACCCGGCTACGGACTTCTCCGCGACGAGAGATAATCATGGCTTCTTCCCCACGGCGTAGACCCCGTTCACGGGCATCGTCGGGGTGCATGTAAATCACAGCGTCCGGAAAGGCTTTATACAACTCAGGTACCCGTTGAGTCATCGAGCCTGAATGCCAGTGCTCAAGAACCCTGCCGGTACAGAGCCAGAGATCATATTCATCATCAGGCTGTTCTGGGGGTGGCTCATAGGGCAAGGCAAATAGCCAAGCTTTACCATCCGGTTTACCATAGAATTCAAACTCACTGCCTTCCTTGACATAAGGGTCACTGTCCTCGTGAAAACGACGGAGGGTCTCTTTGCCATCTACCACTGGCCAGCGCAAGCCACGCACTTTGTGATAGTCATCAAAAGGCGCTAGGTCATGGGCTTTACCACGGCCAAAGGTGGCGTACTCCTCGAATAAGCCTTTCTGAACATAAAAACCGAACTGTTTTGATTCGAAGTTGTTCTTTTTCGGGTTGGTCTGATCGAGAGGGAAGCGGTCGACATTACCGTTTTGGTAGAGCACGTCAAAAAGTGTTTTACCTCTGACTTCCGGTTGTTTGCTGATCAGCTCTTCTGGCCAGACTTCTTCTATCTTGAAGTACTTGGAAAACTCCATGAGTTGCCAGAGATCACTGCGAGCTTCTGCAGGGGGATCAACTTGTTGATACCAGAACTGGGTTCGACGCTCGGCATTACCATAAGCACCCTCTTTTTCTACCCACATAGCGGTAGGAAGAATCAGGTCAGCAACAGACGTAGAAACGGTAGGGTAGGGGTCGGAAACAATGATGAAATTTTCAGGATTTCGATAACCGGGCAAAGTCCCTTCATTCAGATTTGGGGCGGTCTGAACATTGTTGCTGCATAAGAGCCAGTAAGCATTAATTTTGCCTTTATTCAGCATGCGATCCTGAAGTACCGCATGGTAACCGGGTTGGGCCGGAATAGTGCCAGAAGGGAGTTTCCAGATTTTTTCTGTCTTGGCCCGATGCTCGGGGTTGGTGACTACCATGTCTGCAGGTAGACGATGACTGAATGTGCCTACTTCTCTGGCTGTGCCACAAGCAGATGGTTGGCCGGTCAGAGAGAACGGGCTGTTACCAGGCTGGGAAATTTTACCCGTCAACAGATGCATATTATAAAGAATATTATTCATCCAGACACCACGGGTATGCTGGTTTACGCCCATAGTCCAGAGTGACATTACCTTGGTGTCAGGGTCGGCATAAAGCTCTGCCAGTTCCAGCAGGGATTTTTTGCTGACTTTAGACAGTTTACTGACTTTCTCAAGGGTGTATTCACTGACGAACGAGGCGAAGTCTTCAAATTTTATTTCTTCTGAACCGCCATCGTTGGGGTTTGCTGCTTTCATCTGTATAGGATTTGTGTCAGCGAGACCATAGCCAATATCGGTTACGCCCATTCGGAAACGGGTGTGTTTTTCGACGAACTCCTTGTTGACCCGGTTGGTTGAAATAATGTGATGGCATATGAAATTGCCGATAGCCAAGTCAGTCTGCGGTTCAAAGATGATAGGTAGGTGAGCAAGTTCGCAGGATCTGTGCCTATAAGTGCTTAATACAGATACACGAACGTGGTCAAACGCTAGCACACGAGCGGCCACCCGGCTCCAGAGTACCGGATGACACTCCGCCATATTTGAGCCCCAAAGCACAAAGTTATCAGCATGTTCAAAATCGTCGTAGCAGCCCATGGGTTCGTCAATGCCGAAGGTCCGCATAAAGCCACCAACAGCTGATGCCATACAATGTCGGGCATTGGGATCAAGATTGTTGGAGCGAAGGCCGGCTTTCATAAACTTTGATGCGGCGTAACCTTCCCAGACCGTCCACTGACCAGAGCCAAACATGCCCACAGCTGTCGGACCTTTTTCTTTGAGCGTCTTTTTAAATTTTTCAGCCATGATCTGAAAAGCAGTGTCCCAGTTGACCGGAGTGAACTCGCCTTCTTTATCGTATTTGCCGTTTTTCATCCTCAACAACGGTGTGGTCAGACGGTCAGCGCCGTACATAATCTTTGATAGAAAATAACCTTTGATGCAGTTCAGCCCCCGGTTTACCGGCGAGTCCGGGTCAGCCTGAGTGGCCACCACGCGGCCCTCTTTTACGCCCACGAGAACACTGCAACCTGTGCCACAGAAACGACAGGGCGCTTTGTCCCAGTCGATGTGATCTTTGCCTGCTTTTGCCAGCACTTGCGTAGCGGGTGTCACAGCTAATCCTGCTGCACTGGCGGCTGCAGCTGCGGCGGAAGATTTGAGAAAGGAACGGCGGCTGTTATTCATGGCAATGACTCGGTTCGATACTGCTTTCAGCAGCCAGGACATCAGAAATCGGCTCTGTATGGCTGTAAGCCAGTGAAAGGTCGACAATACCGGGTAGATTTCGAATGGTTTCGATCTGGTCAGTGATTCGGCAATCGCCAGGCAGTTCTTCAAGTGTCACTGCAAAGCGGCCGTTTTCACTGCTGTTGTATATATCCAGTCCGGAGATTGTTTTTAGGCGAATGAGCAGCTGCTGATAGTCTTCAGCTCTGGACAGCAGCACCAAACCACAGACGATGTATTCAGAGGTGTTCGTCGGACAGTCATCAGGCTGTTTCATAAGAAGTATCCTCAAGATGCTGATCGATTTCCACAGCGTTAGCTGGGCAGACCTGGTAGCAAGCCCCACAACCCGTGCAGAGATCCTGATTGATCAAGGGAGTACCTGTGCCAGTAACATTAAGTTGTATGCGGATCGCTCGAACTTCACACATGTCGACACAGCTCTGGCAGGCAATACCTGCAAGTGTTAAACACCGGTGGCTAATGGTTGCCGTCAGTGACCAAGGCTGAGGCTTGTTCATCAGCGCTTGGGAGGGGCAGATGTCGAGACACTGTCGACAGAAAGTACATTCACCCGCACTGAAGTCGATCACTGGAAAGCCCGTTCCTTTACTGGATAAAATATCGGTAGGGCAGGCGTCAACGCATCGATTACATTGGCTGCACTGCTGAAGAAACTGATCTTCGGCTAACGACCATGGTGGGTAAACAGGTTGGCTGGTTTGACCGTCAAACTTACCACTAAGCAGTGCTCTGCGTGCCGGATTGGTCGGACTACCAAGCATGGAAACCTCATAAACAGCTGATGAAGCACTCAAGATCGACCCGTAATAAACTGAATCGAGATGGTGATAAATTGCTGGCAGTCAGTATAGATCTCTGTCAGCTATTTACCTGAAGGTTTTTGTTTTTTACTTCTGAAGGGGGGTGAGAAGGCTTTCAGGCTGGCTCGAATAAGTGCAGAATTCGCTCACTGCAGGCAAAGCGTTTTACGCCGTATTGATTGTCAAATAACACAATAAAGCTACTGTCGCTCATCTCGATAACACGGCCTTCACCAAAAATGCTGTGCTTGAGTCGTGAGTTTTCTTTCCAGGGCATGGATGAACCTGAAGTTTTGAATAACACTGTTCTGGCAGCACGATAGCCGGAATCTTGGCTTTTAACCGTGGCTTGCCTGCTTTTCGCCAGAATGTCCTTACGGGAAGGGCTATTTGCTGAAAGTTTTTCGTACTCCGGGCTCAGATCTTTTAGGTAGCGACGGGATTGTTGGGTTAGACCGTGTTCCCCAAGGTAGTTTTGAAGGGGTTCAATATCCCCCGTGGCGAGTTTAAGAGCTAGCGCTTTACTGTGTTCAAGCTGCATCTCTTTCAAAAACCGGCTGACGGTCTGTTGATTGCTGTTGTTCCAGTTATGATGACCTTGCTCAAGATTACCGGGGCAACTTAACAGAATCAGTTTTTTTCGGGCTCGGGTCATAGCGACATAAAGAAGACGACGTTCTGCTTCTATATCCGTAACAGATGAACTCAGTGAATCACTTCGCTCGAATGGCCAGTATTTGGCGGTTAATCCCGGAATCATTACTGTCTCCCACTCTAGACCCTTGGCTCGATGACAGGAACTTATGATCAACTGGGCTTTGTTTTTGTTTTTCCTGCCTCGTTTTTTTCTGTCTCTCAACTGTCGGATTAACTCTATGGCTTCTATCGATGACCTCGCTGAACCTCGCAGCCATTGAAGAAAACCATCCAGTGCCAGTAATTGTTCCTCAGTTCTCTGTTCGTTCAGGCTCATGGACTGCAGGTTTTCTTTAAGCTCAGACCCGCGAATATAATCCTGGAGCAATTCTGCCGGAGTTTTCTGGTTACCATGAAGCTCAAGGTTATGAAGAATTTTGGCTCGGTTGTAGAGTTTCTTCCGTTGATAATCACTGATGCCAGTTAATGACTGAATACTATTAGACATAACTTTGCCAATATCCTGACTGTGCATCTGAATACCTGCAATGAGTTCGTTGATAACCTGAGTTTTAACGCCAAGGTGAGGGAGGATAAAGAGTTGATTCAAGCGTTTTGCCCTGCTATCAACATCCAGAAACTGGAACTGGCCTGATGACAGTTCAAGAGCGGCTATCAGTGAGGTGATTTCCGGTCGTTCGAAGAGAGAAGGGCCTTCATTGTGGTAAGGAATACCTTCTGATAACAGCGCTAGTTCAAGAGGAACAGCTTGAGCCCAAACCCTGACCAGAACAGCAAGGGGATCTGATGATGACGCTAGTTGCTTCTTGATGGCGTTCAGGAGAACTTTAGTTTCATCCTGATCGGATTGAATCAATGTGATTTCTGATGAAGAATTCTTCTCATGAGCAAGACAGATGACGTCTTTTCTATCCTTATTTCTGGCGATCAGATGGCTAGCAGCTAATGCGATACTGTGACCGTAGCGAAAGGTATGGGGCATGGTCAGCTGATCTACGGTGCCGGTGCTGGAAAAATCCTCTTCAAAGTGATGAAGGATATTATTGATATTGGCTCCGGCAAACTCATAGATGGTCTGGTCCGGATCTCCAACAGCAATAACTCTGGCTCTTTCTCCAGCAATCATACGCGTCAGCCAATGTTGAAGGCTTGAGGTGTCTTGGTATTCATCCACGACTATGTATTGCATCTTATTGCTGACTTTTACTAGATGCTCAGGATGCTGTTGCAGCAATTTCACAGTGTCATAGAGCATGTCTGTGAAGGTGATTCGACGATTGTCGAGACGCCATTGCTCAAACTCGTCAAAGAGTGTGATGAAAAATTTCAGACTGTCCGGGTAGTCACTGTCAGCAAGAACAATATCGGGATCGGAAAGATTGGATTTAATCTGTTCTATATAGCTGATAGCCGCTTCTATGTACCGTGCAGTGTCGGATTTAATCTTATCCTGCAATGTATCCGGTGCCAGCCTCAATAACAGTTCCCTAATTTTTAACTCTATTTCCTTATCGGAAAGCGGGTTGTAATCAAAGCCACTGCGAACACCCCATTGTTCCAGTCTTTTAAGGAGCCTCAGACCGGTAGAGTGGTAGGTTCTGATTTCAGGAGCAGGAAGACCTTGTCCAGTCAGGATCTGTAATTTGGCGGTAAAGTCCAGCTGGGCCGATTTGTTAAACATCATGACCATTACTCGTCTGGGGTCATTACCTGTAGACAGAAGATTGAGAATCAGGTGCGCCAGAGTGGTCGTTTTTCCCGATCCGGCAACGGCAATACAAAGGGCATGATCGTCGCAGTGACGGGCAACTTTCAGCTGGTGATCAGTCAGATCCATGGCTTTTAAACAAATTTTAAGATAGAAAGGTAATTATTTTAACAATTTTGAAATGTTTTTTTCTCGTAATTATACAGTTTTTTTACTTCAAAAAACGACAGTTGACGTTGTGCAAAAAACTGTAGAAATGTCTGGAATTATGAATAAATATGTGGGTAACTGTTAGGATATGTCAGCTTTATTTTTGATCGCCAAATGATGTAATAATTGGCTGGAAACATTGAGTTGTCTGACTAAAATCTGCGATAGAACCTATTTCTGTTGGCTCTTGACCCGATCATTACAAAAAAGAACTTTATGCAAAATTGCTAACACTGCAGGTATAATCGCTTACGAAATCAACAATTGTCCTGGATCAAAAAAAGTATACTCTGTGGTCAAATGTGCGGTGATTACCTTCTTTGAAAATTAATTTGCATAAGTATAATGCCCACGAAATAAAATTTTTTAGGTGATGAAATCCATGTCCATACTGATGAGTCTGGTTGGGGTTGCAGCTCTGCTGAGTATTGCACTCCTGCTGTCTGATAACCGGAAGGCGATCAATGTTCGTACCGTTGGTGGTGCGTTTGCCATTCAGGCGCTTGTTTGTGCCTTCGTTATTTATGTGCCTGCAGGCCAGAGTGTTCTGGAAGGGATGACCAATGTCGTTAACTCCATTATGCAGAGTGCCCAAACCGGTATGGGCTTCCTGTTCGGTGGCCTGGCTACTTTTCAGGTTGGCTTTATCTTCGCAGTTAACGTTCTGACCGTTATTATCTTCTTTGCTTCTCTGGTGTCTGTTCTGTACTACTTGGGAATCATGCAGTTCTTCGTTAAAATTATCGGTGGTGGATTGCAGAAAGCACTGGGTACCAGTCGTACAGAATCACTGTCTGCTGCTGGTAACATCTTCCTGGGTCAAACTGAAGCACCTCTTCTGGTTAAACCTTACATTGCGCGCATGACCAATTCCGAGCTGTTTGCCGTAATGGTAGGTGGACTGGCGTCCGTTGCCGGCGCAGTAATGGTGGGTTACGCCAGTATGGGCGTTGAACTGAAATATCTGATTGCTGCCAGCTTTATGGCTGCACCGGGTGGACTGTTGATGGCCAAGATCATTAAGCCTGAGACTGAAACGCCTGATGAAAGCGATGTTGAAGAAACAGCGGAAGACAAGCCGGCTAACGTTATCGATGCTGCTGCACAAGGTGCTGCAAGCGGTATGAAACTGGCTGCCATGATTGGTGCCATGTTGCTGGCCTTCATCTCCCTGATTGCTTTGGGTAACGATTTCCTGAGCTGGGTAGGTGGCTGGTTCGGTATGCCTCAGCTAACTCTTGAACTGATCCTGGGGTATGTTTTCTCTCCTCTGGCTTTTGTGATTGGTGTGCCATGGTCTGAAGCACTGGCTGCTGGTTCTCTATTGGGTCAGAAAGTCGTTGTTAACGAATTCATTGCTTTCGGTAATCTGGCAAATCACATTGACGCTGTCAAGGCTGCTGAAGCCGGTGTTGTGGTTCTGTCCGACCATACTCAGGCAATCATGACTTTCGCTCTCTGTGGCTTTGCTAACCTGTCTTCCATTGCTATTTTGCTGGGTGGTTTGGGTTCTCTGGCTCCTAGCCGTCGTCAGGATATCGCACGTTTCGGTATGAAAGCCGTTGCTGCGGGTACTCTGTCTAACTTGATGAGTGCGACCCTGGCTGGCCTGTTTATCTCTCTGGCTGCTTTGTAATAAAATCCTGTTTACAGGTTGAAAGGGCGAGTCTATGACTCGCCCTTTTTATATCTACCCTTCTTGATTTTCTCTCCTTTTCTCTACAATCATCTATATTTCTTCAGTTGTAACTACTCGAAGGATTTTTAAAAATGGCAGAAGTTCTGTTAGCCATGGTCTCTGGCCTGATGGTTGGGCTGCTGTTCAGTGCACTTAAGCTGCCGATCCCGGCCCCGCCAGTACTACCTGGTGTTATGGGGATATTTGGAGTCTATCTGGGCAGTATTGCTTATCACGAGATAATTAAGTTTTTCCATTAGGAAGTACGTTCTTGAAGATGACTTGCTGTTCC
This sequence comes from Oceanospirillales bacterium, assembly GCA_004762125.1. GTDB lineage: Bacteria > Pseudomonadota > Gammaproteobacteria > Pseudomonadales > Endozoicomonadaceae > Endozoicomonas_A. The sequence continues at coordinate 13,069 of SIHQ01000032.1, forward strand.
ATAGTGTTTATCTTCAGTAAATAGCTTGCTCATAATCTCTGTATAAATATGTGAATCATGTTAAAGGCACATCAATCCCCCCCTGAATACATAGAGATTATGAACAGGTTTTAATGCAGCTGAATAAGTGGTCATGGATTAGGAGGTGATGGATTAGGAGGACAAAGGTGCAAAATTGGATGCAGGGAATAGCGTGGTTTATTGTACTGCCTGTGTTGACCATTCATTGGTTGATGGCTCCGCTGGTGGACTTGGGTGTTGATGAAGCCCATTACGGCCTTTATGCCCTTTACCCTGCGCTGAGTTACTTCGATCACCCTCCCATGGTGGGCTGGCTGCAATTGCTGGTTCAACCTTTTGGCTATACCGAATTTACTTTGCGACTGATCCCTTCATTGCTTCTCGCTCTGTCTTCCTGGTTAGCGTGGCGCGTGGCCATGCGACTGTTTCCTGATGGGCATAAAGCTCGAGGCCTGATTGCAGTTATCCTGATCAACAGCGCCCCCATGTTACAAATTATGGGCTGGGGTCTGGTACCTGATCTTCCACTGATGGTCTTTGCTCTCCTGACCGTGGAACTTGTTTATAAGATCCATCTGTCGAACCATTTAAGGCACTGGTTGCTGCTCGGTCTGGTGTTGGGTTTGGCAGGGCTTAGTAAATACACGGCGGTATTTCTGCCTGTAGGCTTGTTGATGTTTATGTGCCACTTCCATGGGTTGAGATGGTTGAAGCAGCCAGCACTCTGGTTAGCAGGAATAGTTTCACTGGTCGTAATCTCTCCTGTATTGATCTGGAATGCTGAACATGACTGGGTTTCATTTAATTATCAGCTAAATAGAGGCGTAGGGCTGGATGAATGGAGCTTTCAGGAAGCGTTGGTCATGCAGCTGGCTCAGGCCATTATCTATTCATTTCTGGCTTATATTGCTGTTGTCTGTGCAACCCTCAGTGTAATAAAAGGAGTAGTGGGAAGTGCGATGGGAAAAGGGAGGGAGATATTCGATAATGCCGGACAATGGCTGATTATCTATTCTGCCTGGCCCGCTATGCTGGTGATCAGCTGGTCTGCAGGCCGTGACACTATTCTTCCGAACTGGCCAGCTATGTGTTGGGCGCTTTTTGCACCGCTATCAGCCAATTGGATCTGTGATAATTGGCATAAACTCTGGCTAAGAATCGTAGCAGCGGGCTCTACTGTTTTCGCTGTAGCTCTCATAATATTTGTTTTCTGGGTATTGGCCTTTAAGCCTTTGGCGAAAGTCCCATTTATGGCTTCGGCATTGAGGGATTTTACCGGTTGGCAGCAAGCTGCTGAACGAGCCGTTGAATTAAAGGAACAATGGCAGAAGGAAATTAATCAGCCTGTCATACTGTTTTCCGGAAACTGGTCCAGAGCCAGTCGAATTGCCTGGTACGCACACCCGATACCGCTGCAGTTACTCTCTGATCGAGTAACTCAATTCGATTTCTGGTTTGGTAGGCCCGATAAAAATACTCGTGGTGTTCTCGTGATGGATAACAAAAACATTCCTGAATCTGGTCGTATAAAAAGAGAGGGGTTCGACTGTCAGCTGGTGGATCATACCAGCGCTATTATCGAAGGTATCGAAGTCAATAATTTTCAATTTTTCCGCTGTCACTGGCCTAGTGACAGTTAAATAAATCTGGTTCAGACTTGATGCTAAGGTCAATAAATCATAGTAGGAAGATTGTGAAAGTTGCCGCTTGTATTTGAAAATAATTCGAGACAGGTAACTTTATTTTCATACAGTGTTTGTATATTTAATATATGATTTTTCTTTTCAATATTTGAAAAACTCATTTTACCACTTAATCCCAATTACGTTAGAAACAAATGCTTTGTAGTTGTTGCAATAGACGACTTGTAAGATTTTAAAACCATTATTCTGTGTTTAGTTTTTAGTCATCAGTGTCCTCGTCAAGCCTGAGATACAGAAGTTTTTGTGTAACAGGTTGAAGAAAAGTGGCAATCAGGTAAATCAGGCTATATGGAACTTTTTACCCAAATAACTATCGAAGGAAAGATAACCATCGAAAAAGATAAAATATTTACCGCACAAGGTGTGCATAAAACTAGTTAAGGAGTAGATGAATTATGAATAATTTTCTTTTTAAACAGCACCTTAAAACCGAAACTCTTGTAGCGAACCTTATTATTTGTCTCAGTGTATTTGTGTTGGCTGGCTTTGGTCACGCTGATGGCTTCAGGTATCCTGATATTATGGAAGTTTTGGCTTCAGAAGATGATAACAGACATCTTTATGATATGAATCGAATTGTCGAGCAGCCTTCCGGAGAAGGCTCAGTCACATTTCTTGAATTTATAAAAACAGAGCCTTCCAAAGATAATAAATCGTTCTCCATTCGTTATCCTGATAATTTTATTGTAACTGTGACTCAGATATTTGAAGGTAAGTCGGGTTATAACATTACCTATAAGGATTTGGTTAGTGGAAATACCAGAAAGTGTGATTTCGTTCCTGATGAGTCTTCTTATGGCGTTAAACGTCCAGTTTATATTGAATTTACACCTGAGTACGAAGCTCTTCTAGCTGATCTCATCAGTGGTATCGACTCAATTTCTGATTTCATACTTATAAATCCCATATACACATGCCAGTTGCTCAAAGAACCAGTGAGCAAGCCAATGATGAACCTTCAAAACCTCCTCTATAGCTCCTCTCTTATGGGAGAAACTGTTGATATAGATATTCTATCTAAGATACTGATTTCCGAACCACCCTCTGTGACAAGTCATTTTATTGTTAAACAGATGTCCACAGTGTTTGCTAAAGCTTACAGTGATTTCAAAGAGGGTAAATTAAGTGAAGAAGTTTTCAACCAGCAGCATGTTTATCGTTTTCTTGATGAGTTGATGAGGCGCGACTCTGCACGCTATGTCACAGCAGTAAAGAGTATACACAGGATCTATAGCTTACAGCTCTATAGCTATAGCTCTGAAGGTATTGAAAGAACCGATTTTTTTAAAAAATCTTACTCTACGGGATTAGTGGGGCATAATCCTTTTGATAATTTTACTGAAGATAATCTGTTTTCGCTAGCTCAAAAGTTTGGTTATTCATATACTGATTATGACAAATTTAATGAGACAGCTGTGGTAATTAAAGAATTATATCAGCAAGGTATATTGACAAAATCAAATTACAAAAGCTGGATATTACTATTCCATCCAGATAAGAGAAAACGATTCAAGAGTGACGATGAGAATATGGACAGCCTTAGGGAATCTGTTCAAAAAAATCATGAAAAATACAAAATGCTGGAAAAACAAGGGGGAGATTTTTCAGATATCATCGGGGAAGCTTATAAAGAAGATTTCATGAATGTGTATTTGTATAAACGAGTACAGAATTGAATTCTTCAGGGCAGTATTCAATTGCCTGAGAGTGTAGGAACAATCTTCTCTCCAGCGACCTATTGGGTACCGTTTAAACGGTGCCGGATATTTTGATTTTCTATACCAGAAGAAACTGATTGAAGCCTTTTTAATGAACGCAGGCTGAAACAACAGCCTGCTGCCTCATACATTATTTAAATATCAATCACATCAAACGGTACTAAGGTGTTTACGTCAGCTTCATAGTCAATACCGTCCAACCCAAAGCCGAACAGTTTCAAAAAGTCTTCCTTGTACTCACGGTAGTCTGTGAGTTCAGTCAGATTTTCGTTGGTCAGTTGCGGCCAGATATCACGACAGTGTTTTTGGATATCTTCACGGAGTTCAAGGTCATCCAGTCGTAGGCGGTTCTGATCGTCAGTGGCCGGTGCAGCGCCGTCTTTCTGGTACAGCCGCTCACGGAACATGCGGTTGATCTGTTCGATACAACCTTCATGGACACCTTCTTCACGCATCTTCTTAAAGGCCATGGCGATATACAATGGCATTACCGGGATAGCGGAGCTGGCTTGAGTAACAACGCTTTTCAAAACGGCAATATTGGCTGAACCATTAATGTCTTTCAATTGGCTGTCAATGTCGTGAGCCGCGCGATCCAGATCTTTTTTGGCTTCACCCAGAGCGCCATTCCAATAAATAGGCCAGGTGATCTCAGTACCAATGTAGCTATAGGCGACAGACTTACAGCCTTCTGCCAATACGCCAGCGTCTTTCAATGCTGAGATCCACAGTTTCCAATCCTGCCCACCCATTACGGTAACAGTGGCGTCAACTTCTTCCTGGGTAGCAGGTTCTACAGTGGCTTCGAACAGAGTGTCTTTGGTGGTATCCACTGCTGTTGCTGTGTAGGTGTCGCCCATTGGCTTCAATACAGAGCGAATAACTTCACCGGTGTCGGGTAGTTTACGAACTGGAGAGGCCAGGGAGTAAACAACCATATCGATCTGGCCAAGGTCTTCCTTGATCAGGTTAATGGTTTTGCTACGAGCTTCATGACTGAAAGCATCACCATTAAGACTTTTTGCATACAGACCGGCTTCATGGGCCAGCTTGTCAAAAGAGGCGGCGTTGTGCCAACCAGCCGTGCCCGATTTTTTCTCGGTGGCTGGTTTTTCAAAGAAAACACCAATAGTCGCTGCGCCGGAACCAAAAGCAGCCGTCACTCTGGAGGCCATTCCATAACCACTGGAAGAACCAATGACCAGAACTCTCTTTGGGCCATCGGTGATTTCACCCTGGGCCTGGGTAGTGGCAATCTGTTCCTTGATGTTTTTTTCACAGCCTTCCGGGTGAGTGGTCGTGCAGATAAAACCGCGAATCCTTGGCTTGATGATCATCTCTAGCTCCAGAAAGTAATAGGGGTTATGGGCAAGGCCCTGGAAAAGAAGAGAGCCCATAAAAATTCAAAGGCAAAGCTTATTCAAAAAACAGTCCGGTATAAAGCGGGCAGGGTAGTGAATCAGTGAGTATATTGAAACGAAATGTTATTGATTCAGATAAAACAGCTTACCTCGGACGCTGCGTTTGAAATCGGAAGGGCATAACTGGAAGTGTTTCTGAAACAACCGGCTGAAATGAATAGGGTCTGTGTAACCCACCTGCGTGCTGATCTCCCTGATACTTAAATCAGTGGTTCTAAGCAGTTCGGTGGCCATATTCAGTCGTAATTTCTGAACATAGCCCACAGGTGTCATCCCCGTAGCATCTTTGAATCGTCGACTGAGTGTACGCTGAGTTAAACCGGATACTTCGACCATGCGAGCCAGTGAAATGTCTTCCTGAAAGCTCTGCTGCATCCAGTCCTGTAATTGAATGATGGTTTCGTCTCTGTGAACGCTGGCCTGTTCCCTCGAATAGAGTATCTGATCCAAGGGCCGGCGTATTTCATGGGAAAACTGTTGTTCAACCTTGTGCGCGACCTTTTCTCCCATGGCCATGCTGATCAGGTGCACCATCAAGTCCGCACCGGAGTTCACACTGCCCGCACAAAAAATGCGATCGGAACGGGTGATCAGGTGATGGGGTTTGAAATCTACATTTGGATACTCGTCTTTCAATCGATCAAGAAAGTACCAGTGAGTGGCTGCAGGCTGCCCATCCAGCAGACCCGCTTCTGCCATAAAGGTCACACCGGTGCCGATTACACAGAAAGTGGCACCCTGTTCAAACTGATGCTGTAGCCATTGAATAAAAGCTCTGGATTGTTTCGCTATTGGCAACGGATTACGCCAGAGACCGGGAACAATCACTAAATCCGCTTTACCCGCGTCACCAAAAATCAGTTCCGGTGACAATGTGATACCACCGGTGGCTTTTATCGAGTTATGGGTCTCAGCGCAGAGCAGTGTCTCAATGGTAAGACGGCGATTATCGAGCCTGCTGTAAGTCAGTCCGGCTTCAATCATTTCCAAAGGCAGGCTGACACTTGTAGTCAGCATATGATCAAGCAAAGGGATCAATACTCGGTTGATTTCCAGTGTCTGGCTCAAAACGATCGTGCCTATTATTAGTGATGAAATGTTACTATGGCTATAAAGTACACCTTAATGGCTAAAATACACAGGTTGCTTTGTGACAGCGAGATTACACTAGCCACAAGACTATTTATTGTTCGCGGCAACCTGCCTTCTGGAAAATATCTCTTGGTAAAGAGGGTCATAGGTATTATTTACGCCGCGTTAGCTGAATCTGGAGTAGCTTAACCTTGTCACGTCTCCCCGTAATTGTTGCTCAGGGCGGTATCAGCCCGGCAGGCCGGACTTCCGGATTTCATGGCTATCATCGGTTGGTCTTCGATCAACTGGGACAGCAGAAACAGCAACAGACCCTGGCCGCACTGGCCCAGATTCGTGGTCTGGATGCTTCAGCACCCAAAGAAAAGATACTGGCTGGCAGTCTGGTTCGTCAGCTGGAAGGCAATCTGTTTAATAACAATGCTCTGGATTACCATCACCTTCTTAAGGCCGGTGAAGGCTCTGAGCTGATTTTGCCCAAGCGCAGATTGCCCTCGCCCATGCCAGCTGGATGGAAAGTTGAAGAGTTGGCTGATGGTAAGCACATTCGTGTGACCTTTAGTGATGCTCAGCCTCTTATGTTGCCTTCAACCCGTGAAGGCGTTGTTAATGCCGCTGGACAGCTGCCTACCGGTTTTCATCCAGATAAACTGTATCAGTCTCGTCACCACCCAAGATCCCTTGCTATGACCGTTTTTGGTGCTTCTGACGCCATGCAGTCATCCGGTCTGGATTGGGATCATCTGAAAGGGCAATTGGCACCGGAAGAAATTGCTGTTTATGCAGGCAGTGCCATGAGTCAGCTCGATTACAACGGCTATGGCGGCATGATGAAAGCCCGTTTGATGGGCAAACGAGTGACGTCAAAGCAGTGCCCACTGGGTTTCGCAGAAATGTCCGCTGATTTTATTAATGCCTACATTCTTGGCTCTCTGGGTAACACCGGTACTTCCATGGGCGCTTGTGCCACTCTGCTCTATAACCTGCAGTTGGCCGTTAACGATATTCGCAGTGGCAGACGCCGCCTTGTGATTGTCGGTAACAGTGAAGCACCCATCACACCGGAAATCATGGATGGATACACCACCATGGGAGCGCTGGCTACGGATGACGCACTGCGTAAACTGGACGGTCTGGCCAAAGGTAATAACCCTGACTGGCGCAAAGCCTGTCGACCTTTCGCAGACAATGCCGGCTTTACTATTGCCGAGTCATCTCAGTACTTTGTGCTGATGGACGATGAGTTGGCTATGGCTAATGGCGCTTCTATTCTGGGTTCCGTAGCTGATGTCTTTGTGAATGCAGATGGTTATAAGAAATCCATCTCTGCTCCCGGAGCCGGTAACTACCTGACGGTAGCCAGAGCCGCTGCCATGGGCAGAGCGATTCTGGGTGAAAAAGCCCTTCGTCAGCGGAGCTTCGTTCAGGCCCACGGGACTGGTACACCGCAGAATCGTGTCACTGAATCTCATATTCTCAATGAGACGGCGAAAGTCTTTGGTATGGAACAGTGGCCCATAGCCGCTGTGAAAAGCTATGTAGGTCATTCCATTGGAGTGGCAGCCGGTGATCAGCTGATGTCGACATTGGGTGTTTGGCATTCCGGCATCATTCCGGGCATACAAACCATTAAAGGCATTGCCGAGGATGTTCATCATAGCCATCTGGATATTCTTCAGAAGCATCATGAAGTGGCCGGATCTATGGATATGTCCCTGATCAATGCCAAAGGCTTTGGTGGCAATAATGCCACAGCTTTAGTCATGAGCCCTGACGTCACAGAGAAGTTGCTGGTGGCCAAGCACGGTAAAGAGGCTGTAGTGGGCTGGAAGCACAAAGGTGAGCAGATAGAAGCCAAACAGCAGGAGCACGAACAGAAACAGTTGCGTGGTGATGCGAATCCTATCTATCAATTTGGCGAGGGTGTATTGGCTGAAGAGGACCTGGAATACACTGACAAGGCGTTAAAAGTACCGGGATTTGGTAAAGCCATTAATCTTGATGCAACAAATCCCTTTTGGAAAATCGATTAATTATCAATAGCTTGGCTGGTTGATCTAATCCAGTCAGCCAAGTTCCTCTTTTTGTTAGCATGTCTGACACAGCTGTTATGCAGTTTCCCCTTCCGACTCAGTAAACTCCCTGCAAATCAAATATAAATATAAAGACTTAAAGACTTAAAGACAGGGAGTGTCTCATGAACGGAATTAAACCATCATTTAACTGCTATATCCCACCGCTCGAATATAAAGCAGGCGATCTCAAGGTTCCTGATACGGGTGTAAGTAACTTTCGGCATGTTTATCAGATGCCACCATCAGAGATCAGAGCTCAGTTTAAATTCAGTAAAATGCAGAAGCTGGGGAAAGCCATTAAAAGCTTTGGTACAGGGTTCAAGACTGGCGCTAAAAAAGGCCTCCTAGCAGGGGCTGCCATAGGCGCTACTGCCGGTGCCGTAGTCGGGATTATTGGTGCCATGAGCTTTCCGCCATCAGCCCTTGCCATTGGTGTCTCTATTGGTTTGGGTGCCCTTAAATTCGGTCTGGGCGGTGCACTTCTTTTGGGTGTTAGCAACGGTATACGGAAGTTTGTCTCAACGGCTTTTCATCAGTTCAGGTCATCACCTGAAAAATTGATGTCTGAAGAAGCAGCGAAAGGACGTAAACTGGTCGACAAGCTGGTCAACAAAGCCATGAGTGGTAAGCAGCTGACCGAGAAGGAGAACAAGGATCTGGAATACTATCAGCTCTGGACTCCAGCCTGGCAGAAGTCCTCTAATTACTACAGTGACTATTCACAAAGTCTACACGATGAAAATACACCACTGTGTGATTTGCCAGGTGATGAGATCAAGTCAGCTCCAGAGGGGGCCAAAAAGTCAGAGACACCTAAGGTTGTGATTGAACCAGCAGCATCTGCCGGAGAGAGTAGAGATAGCTCTCTATTTCACTCGACAACCTCGAGTTAGTACACGGCCACGTCTAAAGAATAGTGATGGTACAGTGTTTAATATGGAAAAAGGGATCATAGATAGGTCCCTTTTTTATGACTATTTCTGAGTAAGATGTTATTGAAACAGTATCGTTCTGGTCTTATAGCTGTTCTCGGGATCTCTGAACATAGGAACCCCATCGAATGTTTCAATCACCGCGACGGTAAGATGGCTTTCAGCAAACTCAGCCAGCAAGAGTGTGCTGTATTCTGAAGCACCACTTTTGAACATCGGGATTGACTGATCTCCATTACTGAGTGAATTGACATAACCGTTCAGCTCATGGATATGCCCTGAAAAGATGGCCACCACATTTTTGTCTGCAATGGCTGATCTGAAAGCAAGGCTGTATAGATCGAGGTACGTGTCGTGCATATTGAGAACAATACGTTGACCGGCGTTGTGGGCAGCTTCGAGATCTGACTTCAACCATTCAAAAGAATCACTAATATTAACTTCTGAGTAGGTATAGCTGGGGTAGTTATGAAGCTGAACAAAATGATATTTGCCAATGTCCCACGAGTAAGCAAGGCTCTCTTCATTAAAACCAGTGATGGTTTTAGCCGGAAAATTCGGGGCAAGATCACAGCTCACCAGTTTTTTAATATAGTGAGTGGCATTTCTGGCACAACCATTAGTTTTGTCCACCAGATACTCTGAGTTTCTCTGCCACCAACAGTCGTTTTTATTGTTCGCGTAATCGTGGTTACCCAGCCCGGGATAGAAAGTGAGTTTTAGATTATGAGGGTTTAATGGGTCAGCGTCATTTCGATGATAAAAAGACATGTATTTCTCTACCTGCCACCCATGCCAGAAGGCTGTCAGGTCACCGTTGACAACAACTCCTTTAGGATCGGGTATGGTGTTACCTCTGCGACTGGCTGGAATATTCTCGGTTTCCGGCCAGAGTCCGATAAAGGTCTCACCATCGTTGTTGTAACGGACATTGACCATATTGTTCATGGACTGAATTTGATCAGCAATCAGGCCAGCACTCTTTTCTTTTACACACTCTTCACTGCTGCACGCTGGATCATGAGCACCACGCCACCAGGGGTATTGTGGGTCGGAAGAAAAAATCAGGGTAAAGGGAGTGCTGTTATCCCCAGGTACGACAGGTTTTCTGATATTGGTGCTGGAACAGATACTGGGCAACCCTGTCTTCCGTGTCACCAGACTGGGTATTTTAACATCCAGGCCCAGGAAGCCTCCTGAACAGGTCAGGCCATCCCAGCTGTAACCGTTGGGGCACGAGCCACGGCAGGTTGGGCCATTATCAAAGTAACCTTCCGGGCAGGGCTGATAACAAACCTGATCCTGATAAATCATGCCGCTAGGGCAGGTGGTAATGATTTCAGCGTTTACGACCAAAGACTGCATGGCTGTAATCAGAAGGAATAAACAGATGATTCCACTTTTCATTGGCCTTTCCTGGCGTTGATTTCCTATTAGCTCCTTCGGCGAAAGGCAGAACAGTTTTAATGGCCTAAAGCCTCAACAACCTCTATAGCGCTCTATTGATTTTTTGAGACTAACTGTTCATTCTGAATCGCACAGCTTGATTTTATGTGAGGTTTACTATGGACAGGGTTTTGAGAAAAGGCAGTCGCAAGGCCTTGGTAGCAGCGTCAGTCTTGTCAGTGGCAATGGCACAGGCGTCATCGACGGGGCTGGTGAATCTTAGGGATGTTCAGAGCAGTCAACTGTCCATCTACAGTGACAGAGCTCTGGTTAATCAGATGCTTGATATAGCGCCTAATGACAAGGGACAGATTACCCTTACAGGCATCAGCAAGCATTGGCTGCAAAACAGCATCGAAATGGAACTCAAGATAGGAGGGCAGTGGCATTCACCAGAGAGTTTGACCTGGAAACAAGGTGGGTTGGAACGTGAACGTCTCTATCACAATCTGGTGGGTAAACAGGTAGAACTGATCGGCGGTGGTTTGAACGTTTCCGTTCAGGGCATTCTGGCATCTTACGACAGCGGTCTTGGATTGGTTCAGGGAACCAATGGCAGGCAGTATCTCGTGGACTGGAGTGACCCTCAAGGAATAAGGCTTGCAGCACGAGAGGAATCTTATCTGGCGACTAATTTTCAGCCCAGTCTTATGGGGCGTTTTGCAACAAACTCAGATACAGGGTCTCTCAGGCTCTCCTATATCAGCTCAGGTTTGAGGTACTCCAACCAGTATCGTATGACCATTAACGACAACAAATCAGCGAGAATGGAACTGACATCGTTATTGTTCAATGACAGCGCTATTGATTACAGCGATTCAAAGATGTACCTGATTTCCGGGGACACTGGCCAGTCACCCATTAATCGTCAGTTTGACGGTGAAATGATGGCCTTGAAGAGCAGTCGTGCGGGATCTGAGCCTATACGTGAAGGGGAAATGCTGGTTACATCAATGCCGGCAGGCACTCGGCTGAAACCTCACTCCATGGAGCAGGTGTCCCTCTACAAAAATGACCAGCTTAAGCTTGAAAAACTCTATCAGTATAATTTTTATGGACGGTCATTTAGAGGCGGACAGGAGCAGAAGGAAAAACCATCGCTCAGTTACCGATTTAAAGCAGAGCGAGATTTCCCGGAAGGCAGTGTCAGAATCTACAACAAGACTGACGCCGGTGCGCTTCTGATCAGTGGTGAGAGTTATATTCCCAGAACCATTAAAGGCGATCCGGTTGTGATTCCTGTGGGACAGGCGCTTGCCGTTCGTTTGAAAAGAAATCTGGTCAGCCAGCAACAAAATGCGAATAAAATCACCAGCAGTTGGCAGATGACCGTAGAAAATGACAACAAGGAAGCCATTAAGCTGTTGTTGGTAGACAGGGATTATTCATTGGTCAGTATCAGTGATATCGAAGGTGCTGAAAAAGAGAGCCGCAATACTTTAGTGGTTACGGTTCCAGCAGGCTCTGAGAAAACAATCCGTTTTGAAGTCAACTATTCGAAATAATTGAAACAGGGAACCGACCGATAGAGTCGGTTCCTCAATCATTACTTCTGTTTGCACGAGTGTTTGTAAATGTAGGATTTTCCTGAAAGAGCCTGGCGATACTCTCCTGCTACTGATGGAATACCACCGGTATATAACTCAGGATTTATTGCCTGACGTGTTTCCAGAGTTTCAATGGAAGGAACGTCTCGGGATGTTGTTGCTGATTTTTTATCTTCCGCCGGAATAATCAGTTCGATCGTTCGCAACATAACTTCATCTCTGTTTGTATAGCGGGCAGTATCAACGGTTACGGCTATCGTTAGTTCATTTTCCGTAATGCTGGTGGCTTCAATACCTGACTTCAGTTCATCAATGTAAACTCTATAGGAGCAATGAGGGCTGAAAAGTTCTGTACCGCTTAATTCAACATCTATACCTTCATGAGCCAATGCCAGACTACTGAACATCAGTGCTACGGGTAATACGCTTTTAGCTTGCTTCATGGTGATACCTATAATTGAGTAAAAATAGGGTAGACCATAAAAATCGATCAGGTTTCTGAATATATGCAGAAATTAAATACAGTTTTGGTTCTTAGGGTAGTGGTAATTTCTGTAGAGTCCGGTATTCAAACATTCAGTGCCAGTAATGGCTTCTGGGGAAATTGATACTGTTGATTCGCCAAAGTTAAAAGCAGATGAGTTAAGCGGGACCCTAATAATTTATATCAATATTTTCAATGCTTTTATAAGCAAACGCTGACTCATCTTCTAAAATAAACAGAAGATCATTTTCTCTTTATTCTTTCACTAAGATACTGCAGTAAATCACCATGAAAACTATTAGGCTAATTTTTGCATCACTGTCTCTTCCTGTCATAACTTTCGCTAGTTTCCAGCTTATGGCTGCTCCGTCGTACAACTCGTCAACTATCGAGAAACATGCATCAGCAAGTCCTGTGGCATTGGCATCATTGGAAGAGGGGGCAAAAATTTCTGTGACTAATTTCTGGCCAACGTTTATGATGAGGTATCTGAATATCAGCCATTACTCTGATTACTTATCGGCTCACAAAGACAATATAAGCAACTGGGATTCCTTATCCTATCTAAGCGTATTGAAGTCTTTGAATGCTGGTATGAAGTTCGATCCTTTTAACGTTATTACTGAGGGCGGGTTTACGTTTTATCCAGAAGATAAACGTCAGAATGATGAAAAATTGTTGAATGAGTTTCAGAACTATTTCACTGTTACCCCTGACTCAAGGATTAGCTTTGTTCTAGAAGAAAACACCAATGAGAAATCTTTGACTTTGTATCGTCAGCCCGAATGGGTGAAAGCAAATTATTCGAAACTAGTCACGGATGCAGAGAAGGGTCAAGAGGCCTGTAACCCGTCGAATAAAATTGGTTTCGCAAATGACACGATTCTTCTAGGTCATTACTCTGGTCAGCAATACAGTGATATTAATGTCAAGGAATTTCTTCAATCAGGGGACTCTGCTCATTTTAATGATGTTTATATTTTGAATAAAGCACCAAGTTACTCAGTAAAAACAGATCCAGGGTTTGAAACGGTCTGGATTGATCAGGACATAGCCACTGCAGATACGGGATTTTTCCGTCGCTATCTCATGGCAGAATCAATGCTGAATTATGAACTTTGTATGGAATACACAGATACCAAAGAAACCAATAATAAAGTCATTTCCGGATATATTTTTGATGATTATGATAAATACAATGAGTATCTAATCTATCCAGAACGAGGCGATAGGCTATCTGTCTACAAATATGATGTGACTATAGGCGCCTATGGAGAAAAAAAATGCGCTCAAGCATCTCTGGCTCCCGCATTTTCCAGTTACTACTGGTTTGCTACTAATGCTCCCGCTGGTATCAAATATAAGATTTCTGTCGATCCTGTTCGGGAGTTGAAACCAGGTCTTCCTGATGAGCCAACCTGCAAAAACGTTATTACTGAAGGGAGAGAATGTAAGCAGCCTATCGGTGTTAGCGAAGAGATCTATGTTTTTGCGAAAATTATTCCCAATGCGGGAATCAGTTCAATTCAAACGCATCTATGTCCTTCGACTCAGGCGAGGTAGCTTATTTTCTCAGTTGGGTAGTCTCAGTGACCATCGATTAAAATTTAATCTTTTCTGAGATTACTTAATTTTTCAGCTTTGCTCTGCGTGCTGGGTACTTGTTCCACTTGCGGGATAAAAGTGGAGCAAGTACAGACGTAAATTACCCAGTTTAAGTACTCCGCTTTAGCGTATAATTACTGCTTAACTTGCATTAAGCTCCCTGCTTATATAAAAAGTAGGTGACATCAAAAAACAAAAGTCTTTGTGCATCTAATATCATTATATAGGAACGGATTTACCTATATAAAAATAACAAGGAAGTGTTGTGAAATTTCTAATTAAAATTACGTTTATCGTATGTACTCTATTCATTTTAACGGCTTGTAAAAGCTCTGGGTCGGGTTCTAGCTCAGAAGCCAGTTCAACATTTCAGATACTTCAGCAGACGAAAATGACTCTGGCAGAACGCCAATTGATATCGTCAACAGAAATGATGAAGATGACATTACAAACGGTGAAGACAATCGTTGGAATATTAGTAACTATCGCGGCCGTGACTACAACAGAAACAGCATTTACGGACTCTGGGCTTTAGTAGGAACAGATACCTTACACGTTACTACACCAACAGACGAAGACAGTGGAACCGGGAATCGTCGCATGTTCTTCACTATCCGCAATACTTCTACACTGGGAGAAAGCGAGATTCGATTATGCTTCCTTGGTGATGACTGGTTTCCTTATAACGGTCTCACACCTGAAGTTATGGTTTCGGGGGAGGGCGGTTACTTTATGATGGATTTTGAAGAGGTCGTTGATACTGGCGATAGATTTATGAATGTCACTCTTGATATAGATATTGATGACGGAGAAGGTTCATTTTCCCAGTTAGATGGCGACTATCAGGCAGTAAAAATATCCGACAGTACTGCCTCAAATCTTGGTTCTTTGAAGCTCACATCATACATTATTGATTACAGCATTGAAGGCCTTCCTAAAAAAGCGTTATTCAATGAATTGGAAACCCACGTAGGCTGTATGACAGAAACTGAAATGTCGTTCATGGCCGCTGTAAGTGCTGAAAGCCTAGGGCGTCAAATTGTAGATTCCATAACCCGTGCAGACACAACACTACTAGCCTTTGATGATGGTGAACTTACATTGACTGACATGTACACAACAACAGGTACAAAAGGTTATCTCACTCGCATAACGACCAACCCGGATAGTGACGATTTTTACTTCGGACTGGGAGACAGTGATAGCAACACTTACAATTATTTAAATCGAACAACGACCAAACACAAGGGAAACATAAGCTCAGTTAACCATCTGGATGATTACGCTAGTGCAGAGTTTGATTTAAACTTTTAAATAGCTCTACCCTCGCAATCATTGAAGGTCCGTGCAAGTTAGGTCATGTCTAATCCGGCCTTCGGTTTTTTACGGAGGCCCGTGCATCAGATGCTTACACCGTAGAAATCATTCTTGATCCCGGCATTAATACTCCCCGTTTTGATATAACTATCGATGGTACTGCAACAAATAACGTTCCTGAACTCTTTGAGCGTATAACGGTCTACCTGAGATTAACTCTCTCAGGACATTTCCTTGTATAAACCTGATTTAATTAATCTTAGAGCCACTGATCGTTACGGCACTGAACCTGTTGAAAAGCAGGATCAGAGAGCGGGAGTAAAGGATAGCTTTCTGATTATGGTGAATTATCTGATTAATCCGGGCACTATTTTAACATCCGCTATGGGGGTGGCTGACGGGCTGTCAGTAGCAGAAGTCATGTTGGTGCAATGTTCGGCTGTGATGGTAGGTATAACCCTACTCCTGCTGCTAGCTCGAATAGGCGTGGATTATGGTATTACCGGGCAGATGGCCTGTCGGGTAAGTTTGGGTTATAGGGGAGGGCGGTTTCTAACTTCTCCGCTCAGGGTTATCTGCTCTATTTACTGGTTTGCTTTTCAAATTCTAGCTGGTGGCCTGGCTATTCAGGCTGTGCTCGACTGGCTTGGTATTTCTGTACCACTGATACCCATTGCTCTGTTTTTCGCTACTCTTCAGTTGCTGGTTGCACTGGTCGGTTATGGTTGGCTGCGCAATGTTTTTGCTTATGCTTTTCCGATCAAGATTATATGCATCTTCTATTTGCTGTATGCCTTGATGGAGAAATCAGACTGGGCTGTTCCTGCTATTGAGTTTCAGTTTGATGCCCACTGGTTGCTTATGATGAGTTGGTTCAATGGCATCCTGTTCGGAATGCTATCGCTTATTACCGATGCGGCTGATTTTACGCGCTATCAATATTCCCTGAAAAAACTGTGGTTGGGTTCATTGGCGGGAGCAATGCTGGGAGTAAGCCTTGGGTCGTTTATGGGTGCCTATGCAGGTTGGCTGACAGTGGGGACAGCCAGTGCATTGTTTCATAATATAATGATTTTTCTGGCTAGCCCTATAGCCGCTGCCGCTCTGCTGTTACTGATTGTTTTTGATAACTGGACGATCAATATCATCAATCTTTATAGCGGAGGTTTGTCGCTTAATCATGTGATTGAACGATGGACAAGAGAGCGTTGTACGTTTCTGATCGGCCTGGTCGCTATCGCTTTGAGCTGTTTTCCGACCATCGTAGAAAACTATCTCGGCAACGTAACGCTACTGACCTGGCTGTTCCCACCTATAACCGGTGTCATGCTGGTGGATCTAATGAATCGAAAGTGGGAAATTGATGTCCCTGAGTTATATAAATCCGATGGCGTTTACCGTTATTTTCATGGTTTTCGTATTCAGTCGGTAGTTATTATCGGTATCACTGCGCTGACAGGATTATTGATTCCCTCTGATTGGCCTATCTCATTGATGATGGTGTTAATGGCTCCATTATTTCATATATTATACAATCATATTATTAATCTTTAATTAAAATCATCCGATTTACCTCACACAAAGAGTTAACCCAAAAAATCAGCAATGCAGGCACCAAAGCAAGCTTTGGTGCCACTGTTAATCGCTGCGCTATTGAAAAATGAAGGTTATCGGTTAGAAGTGAGTGTTTTCATGGCCTGTTCAAGCCCTTTAACTGTCAGAGGAAACATACGGCCTTCAAGCTGTTCAAGAACAATCTCAGTGGACTGGGTGTAGTGCCAACTATCCTGTTCAGCTGGGTTGAGCCAGACACATTGATCAAAATGATCAAGCAGGCGCTGCATCCAGGTATGGCCGGCTTCCTGATTCCAGTGTTCTACACTGCCTCCGGAAGAAGTGATCTCATAAGGTGACATGGCTGCATCGCCGACAAAAATCACTTTATAATCTTTACCAAATTTATGGATGATGTCCTGGGTCAGGATCAGTTCACTGCGGCGGCGGGCGTTATTCTGCCAGAGATGTTCATAGATATAGTTATGGAAGTAATGAAACTCCATATGTTTGAACTCGGAACGGGCGCAGGCAAACAGCTCTTCACAGATACGAATATGCATATCCATGGATCCGCCAACATCCATAAACAAGAGTACTTTTACCGAGTTACGTTTTTCCGGAACCAGCTTGATATCCAGCATACCTCTACTGGCGGTTGACTGAATGGTATCATCCAAATCCAGTTCTTCCGCGGCTCCTTGACGGGCGAATTTACGCAGCCGTCTAAGTGCCATTTTCATATTTCGGGAACCAAGACGTTCATTGTCGTCCAGATTCTGAAACTCTCTCTTATCCCAAACTTTGGTGGCACTGCTATTACGGCCTTCTTTCTGACCAATGCGAACCCCCATAGGGTTTTCGCCATAGGCTCCAAAAGGAGAGGTGCCACCGGTACCGATCCATTTATTACCACCGGCATGTCGTTCTTTCTGCTCTTCAAGTCTTTGTTTCAGGGTTTCCATGAGCTCTTCAAGGCTACCCAGAGACTTAAGCTTTTCCCGCTCTTCATCTGTCAGCTGTTTGATGAATTCGGATCTCAACCAGTCATCTGGTATGGCGGCTTCCAGCAGATCTTCTATGGACTCAATACCTTCGAAGAAGGCCTGACAGGCTCGGTCAAAGCGGTCGTAACAACGTTCATCCTTGACCAATAGAGCTCTGGCCAAGTGATAAAAGGCTTCGTTATCAGCTACAACCACGTGATGTTTCATGGCATTGAGCAGATCCAGATATTCCCTTGTGCTGGCTGGCACACCGAAAGCTCTGACTGTTCCCAGAAAACTGGTCAGCATATCAGCCTCCCTCAGCGTCGGGTCATAAAGGCAAGACGTTCCAGCAGCTGTATATCCTGCTCATTTTTAACCAAAGCCCCATGAAGTGGAGGAATAGCGCTGCGGCTGTTCCGGTTCTGCAGTACATCTGCAGGGATATCATCGGAGTTCAGTAGCTTCAACCAGTCGATCAGTTCTGAGGTTGATGGTTTTTTCTTTAAGCCCGGGATATCACGCAGGTCGAAGAACATTTGCAGGGCTTCTGACACTAAATTCTGACGAAGATTCGGATAATGAACATCAACAATTTCTTTCATCGTTGCTGCATCCGGAAAACGGATGTAGTGAAAGAAACAGCGTCGCAGGAAGGCATCCGGAAGCTCTTTCTCATTGTTACTGGTGATGATAATAATCGGGCGGTGTACTGCTTTCACTTGTTGTTGGGTTTCATAAACATGAAACTCCATTTTATCCAGTTCCTGCAACAGGTCGTTGGGGAATTCGATATCAGCCTTATCGATTTCATCGATCAAGAGAACCACTTGTTCTTCGGCTTCAAAGGCTTCCCAGAGTTTGCCTTTGACAATGTAGTTGCTGATGTTATGAACCTTTTCATCACCCAGTTGTGAATCCCTGAGTCGCGAGACAGCATCGTATTCGTACAGTCCCTGCTGAGCTTTTGTGGTGGACTTGATGTTCCATTGTAAGAGTCGCTTGCCCAGAGATTCCGCGACCTGTTCAGCCAGCATCGTTTTACCAGTGCCGGGTTCGCCTTTGATGAGCAACGGGCGTTGAAGAGTGACTGCAGCATTGACAGCGATTTTTAGTTCATCTGTAGCGATGTAGCTACTGGTAGAATCAAATTTCATAAGTATTCTTTATTTTTTTTCTTAATAATGCGAGCACTTTAACTCAGAGACACCGTCAGTGTGAACAGCTGTCACGCTATTCGATTATCGTTCATTCAGGGATTCATCCCTGTATCGCCTCAGCGGGGAAAGGAAATAAGCCAACACCGAGCGTTGCCCTGTATTGATTTCTGCCGAGACAGACATACCTGACTGAATGCTTTTTAATTGACCGTCAATATTCAGCTGAGTCTTAGTCAGGCTAATTCTCACCGGGTAGGTCATCTGACCTTCATTACCAGCAGCGGCATCCCTGGATATATACCAGGGCAAAAACATGATCATAAATTGACCAACAAGAAAGATTAAAAACCTGTAAAATCACACATGACTGTTCGATAACATTTCACATGAATTGCTGATGAAAGCAGTACGTAAGCACACAGACTGCAAGTGGCTGCTGCTGTACATAGAGCGATGGTTAAAAGCACCCATGGTTATGAAAAATGGGGAGCAGGTTGAGCGAACACAAGGTACTCCGCAAGGAGGTGTTATTAGACCAGTGTTAGCGAATCTGTTTCTGCATTATGTTTTTGACAAGTGGATGAAGAAATACCACTCAAATGTGAAATGGTGCCGGTATGCAGATGATGGGCTTGTGCACTGTAATAGTGAACGACAGGCTCAGCAGATGTTGGCTGCGCTTAAAGAAAGATTTGAAACGTGTGGACTTGAATTACACCCAACGAAAACCAAAATTGTGTACTGCAAAGACGGTTCTCGAAAAGGTAAGCATGAGCACATAAGTTTCGACTTTCTGGGATACACCTTCCGACCTCGTCTTTGTCGGAACACGAAAAGGCAAAGTATCTTTGTCAGTTTTTCCCCCGCTGCAAGCAGAAGTGCTCAGAAAGGGATGATAAAGAAAATCAACTGTGGATGCAGAGCCTGAATTCTTTCAATGACCCCTGAGCGTGTGTTGAAAGGTGATGATATATCCAGAACAACTTGATTAGGGTTTTCTGTGTTAGTAAAAGCGTTCAATCCATTGATAGGAGTAATCACCACCTGTTCTTGAGTTGTTGCTCAGGGTTTTTGCTTTTTACTTCATCCTCTGTTTCAGTGATCTCAACACTCTGGAAAGCTAATGCAAAATTTTGTTGTTGAGCAGTTTGAGCAGTAGTGATTATAGAATGTAGTGATGATTGTCCACTCACGACTGGGCTTAAAAGAGCTCGACTTGTTTGAGATGGGATTGTTTCTTCTATCGGGAACTTATCAGTACTTAAAGGTAGTGATGATGGCGCTGATTTTTTAGATTTTACTTGATCGTCATCGTCTTCTTCACTGGGAGAGAGTTGCTTTGCTTCTTCTTCCGTAGTGGGACTGCCTTCCTTATTATTCGGCTGGTCTGAGACATCCTTTTTATTATTATTGTTTAACTGTGCTTCCATAGTTTTTTTTGCATCAGCTTGAGAGTCTGCAGCAACAGCAAAATGAATGTCCGTATTGAGAGAAATAAGAAGAATAAGAGACTGGAGTGCCAGCTTTGCAGCTGGCTTTGTCGAGTATTTCATGATGAATGAGCCTGATAAGTTCTAGAGACATCAAAGTTGACTGAAAGCTAGTACTGATATCAGGTTTTATCAAACATAAAAAACCCCTCGAAAAGAGGGGTTGTGAACACTCAATAAAGCTACATATTCGGGTAGTTTGGACCGCCCATACCTTCTGGTGTCACCCAGGTGATATTTTGTGCAGGGTCTTTGATATCGCAGGTTTTGCAGTGAACACAGTTCTGACTGTTAATCTGGAATGTCTGCTCACCTGATTCTTCATCGGCGACAATCTCATAAACACCGGCAGGGCAGTAACGCTGAGCAGGCTCATCAAACTGTGTGAGGTTCTGTTTCAACGGTATGGATGCGTCGGCCAGGCGAAGATGGCAAGGTTGATCTTCTTCGTGGTTCGTATTGGACAGAAAAACAGAATCCAAACGATTAAAGCTGATGACATTATCCGGTTTTGGATAATCAATCTTCTGACTGTTCGCCGCAAACTTTAGAGTAGCATGGTCAGGTGTTTTATCATGGAGGGTCAAAGGCAGCTTGCCGCCGAAGATGTTCTGATCGACAAAGGAAAAACCGGCGCCAATAAGGTTGCCAAATTTGTGCATGGCCGGACCAAAGTTTCTTTGGTCATGCAATTCCTTGCCTGCCCAGGAATCATCAAAGGCTTTATTGATGCCCGTTAGATCTTCGCGCCCTTCGGAACCGCCTTTAATAGAAGCAAACACTTCTTCTGCCGCGAGCATGCCCGACTTCATAGCCGTGTGTGTGCCTTTAATCTTGGCACCATTCAGTGTACCTGCATCGCAACCCAGTAACAGACCACCGGCAAACGACATTTTCGGTAAGGATTGAGGGCCGCCTTTGGCTAGCGCACGAGCACCGTAGGACACTCGTTTACCCCCTTCCAGATATTGCTTGATGACAGGAGACTGCTTATAGCGCTGGAATTCTTCAAAAGGGCTGACATGGGGGTTGGAATAACTGAGGTCTGTAATCAAACCCAGTACAACCTGATTGTTCTCAATATGATAAAGGAAACCACCGCCGGTAGAGCCACTCTCGCTTAATGGCCATCCTGCAGTATGAACAACCAGACCTTGCTGGTGGTTTTCTGGCTTAACATCCCAAAGTTCTTTAATACCAAGACCGTAATGCTGCGGATCTTTGCCTTCATCCAGATTAAAACGACTGATCAGTTCTTTACCCAGATGACCACGGCAACCTTCAGAGAACAGGGTGTACTTGGCATGGAGCTCCATACCCGGCATATAGCTGTTTTTCTGCTCACCGGCTTCGGAGATACCCATGTCGCCCGTAGCAATACCTTTTACCGAACCGTCTTCATTAAAGAGCACTTCGTTGGCAGCAAAACCCGGGAAGATTTCAACACCCAACTGTTCTGCTTGTTCAGCCAGCCAGCGGCAAAGATTACCCAGGCTGATGATGTAGTTGCCTTCGTTGTGCATGGTTTTAGGCACGAAGAGCCCCGGCACTTTCATCGATTTTTTTTCTGAGGTCAGCCAGAAAATGTCGTCGCCTTTTACCTCGGTGTTCAGAGGAGCGCCTTTTTCTTTCCAGTCAGGAAACAGTTCATTCAGTGCGGTCGGTTCAAAAACTGCTCCGGAGAGGATGTGGGCACCGACTTCGGAGCCTTTCTCAACGACACAGACACTGAGCTCCTGGCCAGATTCTTGAGACATTTGCATAAGACGACATGCGGCAGACAGACCTGATGGTCCAGCGCCTACTATGACGACATCAAATGGCATAGATTCGCGTTCCATGATGGATTTCCTCCCTCTGCCGGGTAATTGGGTAATGTTATTATTTTATATCGTCATTCATGCACAGGCGGTCATGAATGACAGGATATTCGCATATCGATGGATACTTGAATCAAACGAGTGTTTGAATATTGTCTCGCATTATAACGACTTGGGAATAAATCACCAGTCTTCGTCAGTCCATCTCGCTCTGATTCTTTGGCAATATAAGGCTGAAAGCCGCCTGTAGGGCACTTTATCACCATAAAGTGCTAACAGAAAATCACACGATAGAAGGCATCTTTAGTGTATGCAGTGCCTGCGTTAAATACATAGTTCGTTGCGCCTAGTTAGCGTGGCTGTAATCCAAACACAGGTTTGAACCCTTATTGACGTGGTGGTAGAGTGCTGTTTCGCAGCGCTGTGCAACCATGATAACAATTGTGATCAATGCTCGTTTCAAGAGTGGTTATTAAGAGTCGTTTTTCATTTTTCTTCATAGTCGTTTGTAGCACTGCTTTAACATCAACATGATCCAGTCAAAGTAAGAATAAGGAAGGCTGCGCACCCATGAAAATTCTTGTAGCCGTAAAACGAGTCATCGATTACAACGTTAAGGTTCGTGTAAAAGCGGATCAGAGTGACGTTGATCTGACCAATGTGAAAATGGCCATCAACCCATTCTGTGAAATTGCTGTTGAAGAAGCAGTAAGACTGAAAGAGAAGGGTATCGCTACTGAGATTATTGCCGTTTCGCTGGGCACAAAAGCGTGTCAGGAACAGATTAGAACCGCATTGGCGCTAGGTGCCGATCGGGGTATTCTGGTTGAGTCTGACGAACGGCTGGGCGCACTCACCGTGGCCAAGCTGCTAAAAGCTGTTGTGGACGAAGAGAAGCCAGACCTGGTTATTCTCGGTAAACAGTCCATCGACAGTGACAACAACCAGACAGGTCAAATGCTGGCTGCTCTGAGTGGTATGGCACAAGGCACTTTTGCTTCGGAAGTAACCGTTGAAGATGGCAAAGCCAGTGTTACCCGTGAAGTAGACGGCGGTTTGCAGACAGTTTCTCTGTCTCTGCCTGCTATTGTCACTACGGACTTGCGCCTGAATGAGCCACGTTACGCTTCACTGCCTAACATTATGAAGGCCAAGCGTAAGCCTCTGGATACTAAAACCCCAGCTGATTTGGGTGTTGAAGTTACCAACTCACTGACTACTGTTAAAGTCACTGCACCTGAAGAACGCAGTGCAGGTATCAAGGTAGCCAGTGTCGAAGAACTGATCGAAAAACTGAAGAACGAAGCGAAGGTAATCTAATGGCTATTCTCGTAGTTGCAGAACACGACAATGCAGCCCTGGGTTCAGCCACACTGAATACCGTTGCTGCTGCACGCAAAATGGGTGGTGATGTTCACCTGCTGGTAGCCGGAGCTGGTTGTGGTTCCGTAGCCGAAGCTGCTGCTGCAGTGGAAGGTGTTGAAAAGGTTCTGGTAGCGGATAACGCTGCCTATGAGCACCAATTGGCTGAAAACATCAGTCTGCTGATCGCAGAGTTGGGCAAGAGCTACGGTCACGTTCTCTCTCCAGCTAGCACCAGTGGCAAGAACTTTATGCCAAGAGTTGCTGCTCTGCTGGACGTTGATCAGATTTCTGAAATCGTTAGCGTAGAAAGTGCTGATACTTTCTCCCGCCCAATCTACGCCGGTAATGCTATCGCTACTGTGCAGAGCAATGCTTCGGTAAAAGTAATCACTGTTCGTTCTACCGGTTTTGATCCGGTGGCTGCAGAAGGTGGCAGTGCGGTTATTGAATCGTTGTCGCTGATTCATGATGCTGGTATTTCATCGTTTGTCGGTGAAGAAGTCGCTCAATCTGATCGTCCTGAACTGGCCGGTGCCGACATTGTCGTCTCCGGTGGCCGTGGTATGGGTAACGGTGAGAACTTCGAGATTCTCTACACACTGGCCGACAAGCTTGGCGCTGCAGTGGGGGCTTCTCGTGCGGCTGTCGACGCAGGGTTTGTACCGAACGATATGCAGGTAGGTCAGACGGGTAAAATCGTTGCACCGAATCTGTACGTTGCAGTAGGTATTTCCGGTGCTATCCAGCATTTGGCCGGTATGAAGGACTCTAAAGTCATTGTTGCTATCAACAAAGATGAAGACGCTCCTATCTTCCAGGTGGCCGATTATGGACTGGTAGCCGATTTGTTTGATGCGGTGCCAGAGCTTGAAAGTAAACTGTAAAGGTTTAGTTTTCTTCGCGTAAAAAGCCTGACGACACCGTCAGGCTTTTTTGATAATATGGTACTACTATTTGGAATAGTCTGTTTTCTGAAGAAGATACTGCTGTAAAGCTCGATGTCAGAATCATAAGAGTTCAGGTTGGAGTGTGTCATGATTCGATTACTGATTGCTGACGATCACGATTTAGTTCGTACCGGACTGTCAAGAATGCTGTCTGATGTAGATGGTTTATTGATTGTAGGTGAGGCCTGCAGTGGTGAAGAAGCCATCGAACTCTGCCGAAAAGAACGTCCTCAAGTCATTTTAATGGATGTTCGAATGCCTGGCATTGGTGGACTTGAAGCCACACGTAAACTGACTCAATCTTTCCCTGAAACACGCATTATTGCCGTTACTGTCTGTAACGATGAACTGTATCCCACCAAGTTAATGGAAGCCGGTGCATCAGGTTATGTAACCAAAGGCATCAGTATCGAAGAAATGGTCAAGGCCATTCGTACCGTTGCTCAAGGCAAACTGTTCATCAGTCCTGATATTGCCCAGCAGATGGCTATTAAAGCCCTGCAGCCTACCAGCTGCTCACCGTTCGAAATACTGTCCAGCCGTGAAATGCAGATATCTCTGATGATTGTGAGCTGTGAAAAAGTTCAGGCAATATCAGATAAACTCTGTCTCAGTTCAAAAACGGTTAACAGTTATCGTTACCGGATTTTTGAGAAGCTAAACATCAAAAGTGATGTGGAATTGACTCATCTGGCTATTCGTCATGGCCTCGTTGATGCTGGTCAAAGCCTGGCTGCTGTTTAACTCTGGTTCTGTTTGACGCTGCTTAAACTACCAAGCCTCTGTTGTTTGTCCTGATCGCTGCAGTATACTGGCAGAAACCACCCTTTCTGGATTTTGAAGTTCATGGAAAAGAGCGATCAGCCTGAACGCTTTGATCATAAGGCCTTTCTTACCGAAACACCGACTCGTCCCGGTGTTTATGATATGCGGGACAGTGAAGGGAATACCCTTTATATAGGCAAAGCCAAGAATCTGAAGAGTCGCCTTTCCAGTTATTTTCGTGCTACCGGCCTGACCACCAAAACCATGGCGTTGGTCAACCGTATTCAGAGTATTCATACCACGGTCACTAACTCTGAGATGGAAGCTCTGCTGCTTGAGCAGAACCTGATCAAGGATAGAAAGCCGCAATACAATATTCTTCTGAAAGACGATAAGTCCTACCCTTACATTTTCCTATCTACAGATGATGACTTTCCTCGCATTGATTATCACCGTGGTCGCAGTAAAAGTAAGAAGGGTACTTATTATGGGCCATACCCAAGTGGTTCAGCCGTAAGAGACAGTCTTCATTTATTACAGAAGGTGTTTAAATTGCGCCAGTGTGAAGACAGTTATTTTCGTAACCGAACCCGTCCTTGTCTTCAGCATCAGATCAATCGCTGCAAAGCTCCCTGTGTTTTGAAAGTGAATCAGGAAGAATATGCTCAGGACGTGCTGGACACTCGTAGTTTTCTTGACGGTAAAAGCCAAGAACTGATTCGCAGTTTAATCAAGCGAATGGAAAAAGAGTCAGAGGATCTGCATTTTGAACAGGCCGCAGAGATCCGTGATCAGATTAATCAACTTCGTCATATTCAGGAGCAGCAATCTGTAGACAGTGACGGCGGTGATGCTGATATTATTGGTTTTTCAGAAGTCTCGGGCAAAGTCTGTTTTGATATTTTATTTGTCAGGGGAGGGCGTCTTCTCGGGCACAAAAGTTACTTCCCTAACTTCAGACTGGAAGCGGAGCCGAGGAGTTATCTCTCGGAATTTATGGGGCAGTTTTACATTAAACTAGCGGCCAGCCGAAACTTTCCAGCCGAGATTATTCTGCCATTCATCATCGATGATATAGAACTACTGGAGCAGGGTATTGCTAACTTTGCGCAACAATCGGTAAAGCTGAAATATAAGGTTCGTGGTGAGCGGCTTGATTGGCAAAAGTTGGCTGAAAAGAATGCCATCATCAGTCTGCAGACAGAGCTGGCCAGTAAAACCCATATCAAAAAGCGTGTGAAAGAATTAACTGACTTGCTGGGCTTCAAAGAAACTATCTCCCGTATGGAGTGTTTTGACATCAGTCATACCATGGGAGAAGCGACAGTTGCTTCTTGCGTGGTCTTTGATAAGGAAGGACCGCTGAAAAGTGAATACCGACGTTTTAATATTACCGGTATCACGGGCGGCGATGATTATGGAGCGATGAGAAAAGCGCTGCTGAAGCGTTATGAAAAGCTGGCAGACAATCCTGACAAAACACCCAGCGTTGTTTTGATTGATGGCGGGAAAGGGCAGTTATCCATGGCTGAACAGGTTATGGCTGAGTTGTCCCTGCAACATATTCCTCTATTAGGTGTGGCTAAAGGTGTGACTCGAAAAGCCGGCCTGGAAACGTTATTGTTTGAAGGTAAAGAGCTGGCACCTGATGGGCATGATGCCGCGTTGTTATTGATTCAACACATTAGGGATGAGTCCCATCGATTCGCTATTACAGGGCACCGTCAGCGTCGACAGGTGTCTCGAAAACGATCCACCCTTGAAGATATTCCTGGAGTAGGTGCCAAACGACGATCTGCTTTATTAAAATTCTTCGGTGGTCGACAGAGTGTTATGGATGCACCTATTAATGAACTGGCAAAAGTTGAAGGTATTAGTCAGAAACTGGCCAGTCAGATTTATGAGCACCTGCACTCACATTAACCGCTAAAAACGCTTTATTTTGCGGGTTTAGCATGAACTAATCAAAAAGCAATTTGTACATGCACGGGTGTCTGTGTACCGTATGCGCTTAAATTTACTGGTTTATCTTAGACTGTATGAATGTCCCTAATTTACTGACACTTTTGAGAATTGTTCTTGTCCCTGTGCTGGTGGTTGTTTTCTATCTACCGCTGGAATCAAGAGCTCTGGTGTGTGCACTGATCTTTATGGTTGCAGCCTTTACTGACTGGTTTGATGGCTATCTGGCCAGAAAACTGAACCAGACCACAGCTTTTGGTGCTTTCATTGACCCGGTAGCAGACAAAATCATGGTGGCTACGGCTCTCTGCTTGCTGGTGGAGGATTACAGGGAATTCTGGATGACAGTACCAGCGATGGTTATTATCGGTCGTGAGATCGTTATATCGGCGCTTAGAGAGTGGATGGCTGAGTTAGGTAAACGAACCAGCGTTGCTGTGAATATGATCGGTAAGATGAAGACCGCGCTTCAGATGATGGCCATTACCATGTTGCTGTTTTCAGCATCTCCATTGAATGGCTTCTTCGGTTATGCCGGTATTGCGTTACTTTATGCCTCTGCCATTCTGACTTTATGGTCTATGTATGTTTACCTGAAAGCGGCCTGGCCAGACCTGAGCCCCTTTACCAAACCAAGTCAGTCGGATTAGTTTTTACGTTATAACGCTGTAAACTATTGACACTTACGGAAATATTCTTAGAATACGCAACATCTTCAACGGACACGAAGCAAAGCGAAACACTTTCTTCCTAACCGAAATGAAGCGAAGCGGGAATAGCTCAGTTGGTAGAGCACGACCTTGCCAAGGTCGGGGTCGCGAGTTCGAGTCTCGTTTCCCGCTCCAGTTTAAAGAGTGTGAACGTAATCTTTAAAAAGGTTGGGGTCGTCTTCTTATAAAAGAAGCGAGTCTCGTTTCCCGCTCCAAACATTCTCTCTGAGAATACGAGGCGAGTTAGCAAAGCGGTTATGCAGTGGACTGCAACTCCATTTAGACCGGTTCGACTCCGGTACTCGCCTCCATTTGTTGAAAACAGGCAGATCTGCTTGTTTTTTTACGATCATTCTCTGTAGAATGAATCGTACGCCCGGGTGGTGAAATTGGTAGACACAACAGACTTAAAATCTGTCGACCTCTGGTCGTCCCGGTTCAATTCCGGGTCCGGGCACCATCATTAGAGAAGGGTTAGAGTGTAAATACATGCTAACCTAAGGTTTTTTGTTTAGCTTCGCCTAACATCTCGCCTAATATACAGTAGTTTAAATTCATACTGAGTTTAAACTACTGTTGTCGTTTTTAATGGTTTCTTAACAGTTGGAACCAGCTCGATTTTACGATTTTACGATTATATGTATCCATCATCGTTGCTGAAGCATGTCCTGAAAAAAATTGTTTTTCTGATCTAGTTCCTTCGAAATCACTAATTCCCTTTGCTTTAATATCGTGAAATGTGAAGTTCAATTCTTCTGGCCATTTCAATTCAATTGCTTCTTTTCTGGCACTATTTCTAGCCGCTGACCAGCGAGAGCGAAAACCATCATAAGTGTATCGATTTCCAATTTTGGTATTGATCAGGTATTTATCGGAAGCAACTCCAGGTAAGTCTTTAGCCGATGCAACTGAAGATCTTAATCTTGGTGTCCATTCTTTGATCTGTTTTTTTCCTGTTTTTTTCCTGTTTTTCCTTGTTCGATATAGATCCCTTGCTCTCTAATATCTTTATGCTCGATACTGAGTACATCTCTTATTCGAGCCGCACAAAGATATGAAATCTCCATAACAATACGCACGGCAAGAATGGCGTGTTTATAAACCAAAAGATATTCTTCATCGGTGATGTACCTGTCTCGTGGTTTTTCGGTAAACTTTGACACGCCTCTGCAAGGATTTATCACTACCATTCCTCGTTCATAGCCCCACTGAAAAACCAGACGCAGTAAAAAAGTGAGTCATGATGAATACCTTTAAAAATAAAAGAGGTTGGAAGGTTATTGGTTTGCAGAGGGTTGTTAGGGTGTAGCGGACTGCCATTCCCGAGGATAAATATCGGACATTACAATGCCACCACTGTGCCAGTGACCTTGCTTATCCACCCAGGGCGCTATCCAAATTCTGAGAATATGTGCGGGTAATCGTTGTGGCGTGGGGATCTCCTTTGCAGTCATGGTTTGATCGAATTGACTTGCTGGCTGAGCTTTAGGTACAGGCACGTTGTGCTCGCTGTCGCTAATATCCTGATAGACCTGTCGTGCAGATTTACACACGCCTTTACCGGGTTTATCGCAGGCGTATTCACTCTCGCCAACGCCTAATATTGTGCAGCCTTGTATCAACAGCATTGAACAAAAAACAAACAACGCCTGTTTTGTCAAAGTGTTCATGGTTTCAGTCCTCGTGTCAGAATCAAATCCACAGGGCGTTCAGCGCTGATTTCAATGACCGGTACCATTTGATCAGCCAGCTTCAGATAAAAATCCGCCAGTTTTTCTAATGCTTTGTTGCTGCCTTTGACCAACGAGCTTTGCAACGCGTCCTGACCTCTCAAACTGGTTTGAAACGGTGATTGAATGGCACCGCCTTGTGTCTGTGGCAACACAGGGAATACGGGTGTGGGTTTGATATCAAAGGCTTCACTGACACCGCCCAGAAAACCAGCCATGGCGGCTTTGGCCATGACTTGTCCCTGCTTACTGACCAGTCTGCCTCTTAATCCGGCTTTGCCATCTTCACCGGCCAGATAACCTTCTAATGGTTTTTCAATCACGAGCTCTTTGCCCTGATGTTTAAACATGCACGACAAGGTTTCACTGCGTAAATAAGCCCGTTCCGAACTCAAATCACCATAGCCAGAAGCCAATACAAAACACTCACGTACCTGTGTTCGATAGCGATTCGGTAAAATGGCCGCTGCATTAATCCGGATCAGCACCGGATAAGGTTCTCTCCGTGCGCCTTGTCCTGTGGGTACATCTAAACCCGTAATTAATTGACCTGAAAGCAGGCTGCCTGCAGGCAGTCGTAAGAGTTTGGGTTTGTTATCTGCTGACGCTTTTGGTTGTGTGGCCGTGAAAGTCGTACCCAATAGACGAATGGGTTTGGGAGGTTGTGGTGGT
>SIHQ01000033.1 GCA_004762125.1 Oceanospirillales bacterium
GAATAATTAAGTACTTTAGCACCTTATTTTTATTGGTTCTGAATTAGAAATGATTTTTTCCTTTTTTCTAATCTATTTGTTACAACAATATAATAAATGATTGTGGCGTTATAGAGCAACACGGCTATCAATTAGCGATTGCTAAAATGGGAGTTAATTAGCACCTAACGAGACTTTTAGAGAAGTAAGGTAATAAATTGACACTGAACTAATCAATAGATTAGTCAAAAATATTTTGACGGAATAGTTTTTTATGCCTAGTTTCTAGATTGTGTTTTTGAGTATTGATCTGCGTGATCAATGTGGATAAGCCTAGGTGGAATAACGCACTATTTTCTGGATAAAAGATTGATTCAATATGTATAAGTTAAAAAAATATCATGCAGCCCTGATTTTGATGGTATTTATCGCATTACGCAGTAACGCCGAGACAACTCATATTTCAGATTCTGCACCAGTTGGATCAACAATTACTGTAAAAGCGCCTGAATCCTTACCAAGTAATGCAATTCCATATGCGGATATTAATGGCTGGCATTATTACTGGCAAAGCTTACCTCTGTGGGCATGTTTGGTAGATTTTACGGATTTGCACGTTGCCCCAGTACTGCCTGAATTGGATCAATATCGACTGGGGGTTTTAGATACCTATCACGACAACACCAATACTTTCACTCTCACAGTGCTACCGGTAGATAATCCATTACATTCACAATTGATATGCCCGGGTAGTTCAGACGCTGAGCGGCCGCCAGCCTCCTTACCCGAGGCTCTTATTCATGAACTTTTAGCTTCACCTGATAAAATCATAAGCCCTGAAAACTATATTCCTGTGGATGATCCATTCAGAAAATATGGTTTTAGTAAGGCTATTGTTATTAACGGTGCGACAAAGAGCGAGGTTCTTCGAAACGCTCTTTCAAATAACGATAACATTCTCATTGTTATCGCAGATAACCAAGGTCCTGTCTTGATCGATCGTCCGATTGCTGTTCCTGAGAGAAACACTATAACGGTAATAGGTTTGAATACTCCATTAGATTTAGATTCAGGTTCAGGTTCAGGTTCAGGTTTAGGTTTAGGTTCAGGTTCAGGTTCAGGTTCAGGTTCAGGTTCAGGTTCAGGTTTAGGTTTAGGTTTAGGTCCAAATGAAAGTTTCGAGAGTAAGCAAAACAGCACAACCGATGGTGTAAAAACTGATCAAGATATTCTCCACGAAGGCAACCAAACATTACCGCTCAATAATGATCAAAAGTTACTGCCTACTCTGAGACTTGAAGGTGAAGCCTTAAGCGGAATGTCCGCTATTTATTGTCTTTGGGGTAGCCGCTGTAATTTTCTTGGCCTGAAAATCAGCATAAGCAGCGAATTTGAAAATGCACCTATAGCCTTTGTAGATAACAGGGGTGGGGGCGGAACTATGTTTTATAACTTATTTTTTGATAATGACGGAAGTACATTCCAAAGTAACTTGGGTTACCAAAAGCGTGTATGGCACTACGGTTCGTTGTATAAAAATACAGACGCAGTAGCTGGAATTATTGGTTGCCCCAAAACCCTTTGTGAAGATCAACAGATTTTTTGTAGCCCCAGTGAAGTTGGATGTCTTGGAGAGTTAGTGAACAATAATGGGAAGGACTACTTGAGTAATTGTCCAGAAGCGTACACAGAATTACCCCTCAACCCACCAGCATCCAAGGCATCGAGTAATCTTAGAGTGACTGGTTTCGGTGCACTACTTATGGCCCTCGGTTTTTATCTCACTATGATCAATTAATTAGCAAACAAGGTATTCAAAATAAATAAGCAGCTATGGAAGAGTGATGAGGGATACACATGGAAGAGGGTGCTGTGTTTTCAAATTATAAAAAAGATAGAGTAAAATACATTAACTGTGTTTTTTAGAAAATGACGTTTCAATGTTTAGGGTTCTTCAGGAAGAAGTACAATAGGAACTAAATCTCTATCGCTTTTAATACATAGCTATGTAGAGCTTCATCCTCAAATGTCTGAAAATCAGCTAGTAACTGTATCTTTATATTCAGGGGACAGTGCTTTAAGTTTTTCAGCGAGAGATATAAGTGATGTTTTGCGTTATTCGATTCAACACATAAGTACTGGTAAAATAGCAGTATTAAAGGTTAATTTATCGACAAATGACGAGCAATATGAAACTGCAGATCAATAAAATTAATGAATTAAGTAATCAGGCTTACCATTATCCAATTTAATTACCCGCTGGTTTGAACTGCCTCTCCAAGCTAGCGACAAATCACGCTTATCGTCTTCGTATTTACCGTCAATCAATACATCAACGTACTGAATAATAGCCAGTTGCTCGAGAGACAGGGTTAATACCTTGATAGAGAGACAGAACTACCAACTATGAACTCAATAGCTAATTTGCTTATGAAACACTGTACTTTCTCAGGGTGGGTTAAATCACAGCATCAGCCTACTTATTACCCGCAGGCAACATAGCTAAAGTACAACTCACACCAGAAGGGATAGACAGGTCTGGGTTTTCAAGTGAAGCCCGCACTCGAAAGGTAGCACTCGATGGATCAATAATAGGGTCTACAATCGTGATCTTGGCTTTATATTCTCCGTCAGGCGCATAAGGAACAAGCAGACTGAGTGTATCTCCTGCTTCGAACTGACCAAACTTTTCAGATGAGATCAGAAGCTCAACATTGAGTGGGTTTAATACCGCAAGATTCAACACAGGTTCATTACTGATAAACTCTCCGGCTTCATTGTGACGATCAACCACAATGGCCGCTGCAGGGCTTTTTACCCTCCTTAACGCCAGCTCTTCCCTGGCCACCTGCAGCTCCTTTTGGGCAATCAGGCTCTCGGTTTCAATTTCGTCCCGTTCATGTTCCGACAGCATTTCTTCGGTGTAAAGATTGGTATTTCGCTTGAGGTTTCTTCGGGCAAATTCAGCCTTGGCTTTTGCCAGTTCTACGGTAGCGGCCTGTACTCCCGCTCTTAATTGAAACAGTAACTCCCCTTTCTTAACCGTTTCACCCCGCCTGGCTCTCATCTGTTCCAATACTCCGGGTATCGGACTACTGACGGCTATTTTGCGACTGGGTTCCACCAGACAGCCCAGTACACTCTCTAGCTGGAATATCTCTGATGGCTGGAACGTCTCTGATGCTGTAGAGAGGCATGAAAATATCAGGCTATAGAACAAAACAGACAATCGTAGTTTCAAATGCTGTACTCACTTTTTCCGGCGAACGACAGCATTCGCTGCCTTTTAATGTCTGATTCAATCAGCTGCAATCGCTGGCTATGGTGTAAATGCTCAAGCCTTAACTGACAGACTCTTAACAACCCGTGTCCAAGCCTGTTTCTCCAGACGGGCACAGCCACTACAGAGGTAAGTAGCTTGCGAGTAGCGGGTTTAGACATACGGATTAACAGGCTGTCCTCGAGGGACAAAATCAGGCTGAATTCTCCTGGATCACCTTGACGGGCACTTCGACCAACAAACTGCCGATCTATCCGTGAGGCATCCTGGAGTTCAGTAATAATGACATGCAAACCGCCAGCCTTGCGTGCCTCTTCAGACAGTTTGATGTCCGTGCCACGGCCCGCCATTCCAGTCGCTATAGTGATAGCTCCAGCTTCACCCGCTCTGGCAACGATCTCGGCTTCCTGTTTGTCCTGACGGGCATTCAGTAACTGAAAGTTCAGTCCCTGCCGGTTCAACACTTCAGCTATCTCTTCCGATGCCTTTACCGTTGCAGTGCCTACCAGTACGGGCTGCCCTTTCTGATGGAGCGCTGCCACCTGTGCGGCTACCCAGGTGTATTTTGTCTCGAGTTTTGCCAACACTTTTACCGTTGTACGTCGACGTCGATTTTTACGTAACTGGGGAATAGAAGTGCAATTGACCTTGAAGACAGACAGCAACTCTTTACGTACCTCAATACCTGTCCCCGTCATCCCTGCAAGATTGGCGTACTTTCGAAAAAAATTCTGATAACTGATCTCGGCTTCAGTCTCTCTGGGGCGAGTCAGTTCCAACTCTTCCTTATATTCAATCATCTGGTGCAGACCCTGCCCCCAGCTGCGACCTGGCGTCACCCGGCCGGTATAGACATCAACAATCTGGACTTCACCTTCTTCGTTAACAATATAATCCCTGTTTCTTTTGTATCTATGCCATGCTGACAAGGCTTGGGTTACCAGAGCCTGACGATACTCCCTGCCCTGCCATAGACCACCCAACTCTGTGCAAATTTGTTCAAGGTGCTTTTCACCCTGTGAAGTCAGCTGAATACCTGAGTGCTCACTGAGCTTAAAGTCTTTTCCCTCGCACAACCCTTTGGCCATATTCATAGCCTGTGTGATCAGCTGCTCTTCCAGGGTGCCAAACTTCTCCTCACCGGAAATGATTAATGGGGTTCTTGCTTCATCAATAAAAACGGAGTCCGCTTCATCAACGATGGCAAAGTGTAAACCTCGCTGCATGATTCGGCTTTCCAAACCTTCATTCTGCAACAGACCAAGCTGCATGGCCGGATCCGCCGTTGCTCCAGCATCAAGAGCAATACGGTCTTTTAAGAAATCGAACACCAGCTCTTTATTGCTGCAGTATGTAATGTCTGCATCATAGGCCTGTCGCCTATCCGGCTGTTCCATGCCATGAATAACAATTCCCAGACTCAGGCCAAGGGCTTCATACAAAGGCTGCATTTCTTCCGCATCCCGCTCGGCCAGGTAATCATTAACCGTTACCAGGTGCACCGGAATGCCAGCCAGTGCTGCAGTCGCGCATGCCAGAGTTGCTGCCAGCGTCTTGCCTTCACCGGTAGCCATTTCTGATACTTCTCCCCTGAGCAGACAGAGCGATGCTCTGATCTGGGTGGAATGATGGCGCATGCCAAGCGTCCGTCCAGAAACCTCTCTGATCAGGGCAAAACTGTCTATCAATATTGATCGATTGACCGCGGCTGTTTTCAATCTGGCTTGAAGTGACTGGCGATACTGAACAAGCTCTTCATCACTGCAAGATGCCAGCGTTTCATTTTTTAAAATCACTTTTTTGGCAAATCGCTGATCCATTCTGACCAGGCGCCGGCACACTCTTTTTAACCAGGACCAGCTTCTTAACAGGCTACGATCAAGCCAGTTGGTTTGAATCAGTGACTGTTCAACTCTTATTCCTCTGATCAGAGGTTTACGGGTCATTAACAAAGATTCGCCCCCCCCCTAAACCTTAAAATACGACAGAAAGTTTCTACGTAAATAGTGGTAGAGCCGGTAACCAACAGGTTCCGGTTGCAGTTGAAACTGCACCAGCACTTTCTGATTGATCATGGGTTCCAGTTTTTCATCGGTCCAGACCTGAAGATGGAAGTAATTCTCCAGCGTCTGATTTTGTTCGGCCGCATTGAGTTTAATGGTTCCACCGCCCTGTTCAGCCAGAACAGGGCTCAGTAATTCTCTCGAAGAGGACGGTGTCAGCAGCCAGCGATTGGCACTGATTTCACGGTCAAAGTTTACCCGGCTGCGTATAGTCGCTGAAACGATGGGCTGTTCCATGGTTTCAACCTGATGTTCAGGCAACATGGCTTTAATCAACAGGGTATCCGGAGCCACGATATAACCCACCACATCCCCCCTTTTCAGCCATTGCCCATACTTATCACCGGATTGCAGCAATGCTACGGTGCCTTTGGCATTGCCTGTCAGGGTTAAAGCCTGGTTTCTTGATTCCAGCTCTGCCTGTGTCTGCCGTATATTTTGAAGCTCCTGGTCAAGTAATTTGATCTTTACAGCGTCCCCATAGGCTTCACGACGCTGGGCCAGGGTTTCACTGTAAAGCCATTGATTGACTTCGATATCCCGACTCAATTCAGGACTGAGACAATCAAGAACAGGAGACTTCGGTTGAATCTGCTCACTGCTGGCCGTGTGCCATTGATCAAAGAAGCAGTTCTCTTTTATGACCAGACGCCCCTGTTCCGTAGTCTGAACCACTCCATCAATGGTTGCGGTATGGGGTGCAGTTACCAGGAAAAGAAATCCGGCAAGAAAAAGGGTCATTACAGGCAAGACCAATACAGGCGATATCCCCTGTCGTTTCAGCTCCTGATTCCGCCAGGTTTGCCACAACAGTTTGCCGACAGGCCAGATCCAGACCATGCCCACTGACCAGATCGCCAGAACCACACCAATAAAGAAATACTCCTGAGAGACAAACAGAGCGATGGTAATAGAGATAAACAACCGATAAACAAAGCTTCCTGCGCCATAGAGTGTGTAGATCAAGCTTTCAGTTAATGAGTGCGCTATAGATTCCAGCTGCTTGACCCGAAATAGAAAACGTTTGGCCAGATAACCCCAGTACTGATTTGCTTTCTGCCCAAGGTTTGGCATTTCCAGCCAATCCACCAGCAGGTAGTAACCGTCAAATCTGAGCAGAGGATTACCGTTAAACAACAGTGTTGAAACGCCTGCAATAAAGAGGGTGTTGTAGGCGATGGATCGGAGTAAGCCTTCTTCTGCACCTAACCAGAACAGCATGGCAATACTGGCAATAAACAGTTCAACCATCATACCTGCGCCGTCTACCAGCATACGCTGGTATTTACTGGCAAAAGCCGTTGAGGCCGAAGCATCCACATAAGGCATAGGGAAGAACACCAGAAACATGACACCGACTTCATGAACCTGACCGCCATAACGCTTAATGGCGTATGCATGCCCCAGCTCATGCAGCAGTTTGATCAACGGGTAGATCAGCCAAAGCAGTATCAGATTATCAGCCGCCAGAACCTGATCCGCCATATTACTGGTCAGTTCATCCCAGTGACGCCAGCCCATGACGGCAAGAAACGCCACCATGCAAAACCAGATCAAGGCAAAAAGGCCGTTAAAAAAAGGCTTGCTCAACCAGCCGGTGCGCTCAAGTAGAGCATTGGGGTTATAGAGTGGAATCTGAACCGATAAGGGTGATCTGAGCTTTGCCAGCCACTTCTTTCGCTGCCGTTCCTGCCCCGAACGAAACAGTTCCGCCGCATCACCGTCCAGATCCATTCGTATCAGGTGTGCCTGATAGAGGCTGCCGACTAACTGCAACAGTTCTTCGTGGGTCGGCAGTTCATCTTTCAGCCGTTCACTGGCGAGTTGCCAGATATCTTCAATCGTCCGACAGCCGTCCATTAAACCGGCAATCAAATAGGCCTGTGGAGTAAGGCGTCGGAACTGTCCGCTGAGATGATTCTGCAACACATAACTGCGCTGACCACGATAACTATGGACGTGTATTTCAACATGATGCCTGAGAACCGGTTTCAGATGAGCAACACGGTGCCAGTCGCGGGAGAAGAGTATGGCTGACATTTAACCCGCCTCCATGACTGTATTAATGACCACGGTTAACCCCATAGTCGCCACCACTGCAGCTTCAGCCAGTCACTCATTGAACGAGTCCAGATACTGATCAGAAAACGACGATCAATATTCACCTTGGCAACACCTTCCAGACCGGGTCGTAACTGTTCCAGCCCTTCTTCAAGCTCAGCCTCAACACGGTAAACCGTGGCGCCTTCTCTGGCTTCCGCCATATAGGTCATTCGCTGAATATTAAAGGGGAAACTCTGATCGGGCATGGCGGCAAGAAGCAGCTCTCCCTGTTGGCCCTGTTTTATATCCTGAATGCGAAACTCGTCGACAAACAGGGTTAAACGATAACGGTCGTCCGGTGCCAGCTCGAACAGGGTATCTCCCTGCCTTACCGCTGAACCTATCTGCTGACTCTGATCGCCAGACACTACGATGGCATCAAAAGGGGCTGTCATACTGGCCTGAGCCAGCTGAAACTCAACCAGAGACAGTTCCGAACCAGCCCTTTCCTTCTGAGCTCGAAACACCTGAACCTGACTTCTGTCCTGTCGGGCAAGAGCATCCTCGTACTGACGGGCAGCCTGGGCCTGCTCACTGAGCCACTTCAGCCGTTGCAGCCTGAGTTCCCGGTTGTCCAGACTGGCGATAGCTTCTCCTTTATCAATCTTGTCACCCGCTTTTACTGAAGCCTGTTCAAGATAACCATCGAAAGGAACTACGACTGCCCTGAGTTCGGCACCTTCCAGCACAGCATCGGAAGAGAGCCGGTAGTCCGCTTTCACCAGAGAAAAGAATACCACCAGCAAAAGGCCTGTAATCGCTGTCAGCTTTCGCCCCAGATAACCGGGTTTCAGGAAGCGGGACAGTTGATTACGAAAGATTTGACCCAGCAGTTTCCAGAGCGGTAGCTGAGCCTGACGTTGATGTTCAAGTATGCTAGCCAAAAAATTACAGAGTGGTTCAGCCGTTAATCGATCAGTATCTGTGAACGATCTATCAACAGTGCGCTCAAACAGCACCATGCCGTAGCAATATTCACGATCAATCAGTGGCACCGTCATAACGGACATCTGACCAATAAATTCAGCCAGTCGCTGATGGGCTAATGTCACCTGCTGACGATCACTTCGCACCGGCCAGCTAATGGTTTCCAGTTGCTCATGGGCTTCAACCATTGCTTTACGGCAAAGGTCCATAGCGCCCAACCGTTCTACGTATTCATTGGAGTCTGACTGACAGGCAATCTTTACTCGCTCACCCTCTATATAGGCCAGCAGAACCCGTTCACAATTAAATTGCCTGCGCAGCATGTTGCAATAAGCCAGCGCTGCTGACTGGAACTGCCTCTGTTCATTGATAGCCGTCAGTCCATCAAAGACCCGTTGCTGCCGGGCAATTCGGTTGGACTGCTGCTGGTTCAGTGAGCGTCTGAGTCGCAGCTCCAGCCAGCCGGAACAGAACATCACGGTAGAAAGCACGCTGCTCATTTTTTCTTTTGACTCAACCGGCAACACCAAAGCAATCACAGCCATGACCGTGGATTCATTCATCAACGGGCATGCAGCGATAAAACGCTGGTCATCAAGGGGGGTCAATAGCGATCGCTGACGCTGCTTTGCTTCTTCTGCGGCTTCCAACAGCTCTTCGATGCAGCCAGGTGATGACGGCCAGACAGCCACCGGTTTCGGCTCACACAGGTCTTTCTCATCAGCCAGCAACAGGGCCTCGGAAAAAAGCACCTGCTGTTTGAGATAAACAAGCCAGTAACTGAACCAGCTGTCGTCCTGCTGGTCCAGCAAATGCTCTATCAGGTTTTGTCTTTTAGTACCCTGTTCACCAGACTGGCTGGTTACAGCGTCCAGCTGTTCACTCATAGCGAATTCACTCTGCTACTCACTCAAAGGGTTGTTGCCCAGTGAAATCAGGATTCTTCCGCTACGGTTTCCCGCTCAGGTGCTGCAGTGGCTTCGCCCAGAGTGCCAAAACGCTGTTCGTATTCGTCAATCACACTGGTCAGCAGTTTTTGCATCCGTTTAGCTGCATAAGGACTGAGGATAATTCGATCGGTCAGAGAGATAGCCACTTCTTTCTGGCCCTGACGCCAGGCTTCATTGGTACCGAAAAGCAGGGTCACTTCTTCACGGGTGCTGGAAACATTGCAGACATTGGCGTAGCTGCTGCGCATTTTGCTGTCATCCCAGCGGATAGAAGGCGCATTGCTTTTACGTTCAGCCATGGTAGAACTCCTGGTCAATCCATTTGACGATATTGTTATTATTTTTCTAACAGGCGACTGTGCCTGAATTCCATTTCAGAGATTAAGACTGCTCTACAACGTTACTAATAATCTCTTGCTATTGTGTTTCAGTGTTTTCGATCCCAGCTTGAATATTTCTGCTGCCGGTTCCACTCAATATGGCTCGCAGTAGCTGTCTGTTTTCTATTTCGATACTGCCAGCCCTTGGTACTCGCTACAGCCAGCAATAAAGCTGCAGTTTTTTTCTGGTCTTCTTCATTGTCATCCAGCTCGGCCTGTTCATCAACCCCCTGACTGTCGATAGTTTTAGAAGAGGACGGAGAAGAAGGCGAAGAAGACGGCAATGGTTTTGTTTTATTTTCTTCAACTTCCTCAGGAGTTTGACCACTGTTTTCCGGCTCAGCCTGAACAGCAGGTTCAGCGTCATTATCAGGGTTCGGATTACCGGCAGCAGTAGCTTCCAACCCTTCCAGGAAGGCATCCAGATCAGTAAGATCATTACCGGTAGCAGCCTGTGTGTTCGTCGCCTGGCCGTTGCTGCCAGCAGAACCATTGGCCGACTGGTCAACAGGCAGACTTCGCAGAAACTCAATCAATTCTTCATTGCTTAAGTCCCGAACAGGTCTGTCAGTAAATACTGGCCTTAAGGACAAAGCCGTATCAGTAAAGGGTGAAAGACCGCCCCCCTGCCCGTCAAACATGGAGAAGTTATACAACTCGAACATCATACTGGCGATAAGTTCACGGTTTGCCGGATCTGTTGATACTACAAAGCCGGAGAAATCAGTGGAATCTGTGATCTGACCAAAGTTACCGAGAATGGAGTCGTTATCAAACAGCCCTGTAAACTGATCGGTACCGGCACCACCAATCATCATATCGTTACCGGCACCGCCATCCAGCTGATCGTCATCACCAAACGCAGGATCAATAGCATCAAAACGACGATTACCACTGATGGTGGTTAAAATTGCATGATCGCCTATGATCGCATCAATACCGTCACCACCGTTCAGCTGATCCTGACCGTTACCGCCCATGATGACATCACTTCCTGCTCCGGAATTAATAACATCATTACCACCGAGTTCAGGTGTCAGTGTACTCATCTGAATACCACCGGCAGTCACTTCGATATAACCATGGTCAGCCAGAATATGATCAATACCACTGCCAGTGATTACATTGTCGCTGCCATCTCCGGCAATCACATAATTGACGCCATTACCTGCATCAATTGTATTATCACCGGTAACCGTGCCTGATGATTCCATCCTCTGAAGCTGATCCGTAGTTTGCAATTCTCTTAAACTGGTTTGGACACTATCTACGGTAATAATGCCGGTTGCGGTCTGAAGAGTGACAAAGCCCTCGTCACCAAAGAGCACATCATCGCTCTCAGTTACATTGCCAGGTTCCTCTCCATAAATCTGATCACTGCCTCCGTTGCCAAAAACAATGTCTCGATCACCACCGCCGTGAAGGACATCATCACTGCGACTGCCTTTAACAATATCTTCACCACTGCCAGCCCTGACTCGAACAGCAAGGGCTGCTGCAGATGCATCAACCATATCAGCACCGGAACCTGACCAGATATGCAGTCGTCGGTCATCCGCTTCTGGCAATCCAGCAAACAAGGGTTCATTAACATCATTACCGGCCACTGTGACATCATCATTGCCTGCACCGGTGTAGAGCGTGGTAATGGTTTGATCTGATTTCTCGACACCGCTGACCGTGACCTGATCGGCCGCCTGGCCGGTCCAAATCACAAGGTCACTATTGAAATTACCACCAGTGGCATCATAGTAAATATCCGCCTCTGACAAGCCTCGGATCAGACCATCCGATAGTTCGATATTGTTATCCGCAGTAGTGCTGTCAAAATCACTGACATAGAGAGCATTACTGCCTGAACCTGCATTAATAGTGATATCTCCGGCAACATCATCGAGAACACCCTCTGATCGCTGCTGATTACTAAACTCGTTATCAGCCGTTGAGCTGATATGAACCTGATCATCGCCCTGAGCAGTATTAACAAAATAATCAGTGGTTTCATGGCTCGCCCTGATATTGATAACGTCATTACCCTGACCAGAATTCAACTCAAAGCGATCAATGCCAAAATAGCTTAAACCGTCAATGGTATTACTTAGCCCGGCTGTGCCTTCCAGGTTCTTTTCAGGTATTACATCCAGCCTCTGGCCAACAGCACTACCCTGG
The DNA here is from genome assembly GCA_004762125.1 of Oceanospirillales bacterium. Taxonomy (GTDB): domain Bacteria; phylum Pseudomonadota; class Gammaproteobacteria; order Pseudomonadales; family Endozoicomonadaceae; genus Endozoicomonas_A. Next base: position 11,852 of record SIHQ01000033.1, read on the forward strand.
AATCTGATTATGTACCCACCAGTTATAGCCGTTACAGAAACATTGTCTGTTGCGGGCAATAAAGGATCTGTTTTGTAGGGATTAACAAGTTGACTTAATGCATCCTGAATAACCTGCGCCGAGGCATTATGGGAAATAGTATTCGTTGTATTTCCTGAAACCTGTAATCGGAAGTCTCCGGACAAGGCATCAACAAGCAGTGTCTGAACTGTTTGCTTACTTGTCTGCACCAAATCGCTGGCTGACATGCCTAAACCAGTGAGCGTGGTTGCTGTCAGGAATCCAGTGTCATCAACGGTCTCTCCGATGTCATCAACAACCAGTCTGTCACTGCCTGTGCCACCATCAACGATCAGGTTTTCATTAAGATCATTCAGTAATGAATCATCGTTGCCTAACTCAACAAGATCATCACCGCTGCCTGATCTAACCAGAGTATTGCCAGACACTGCTTTAAATCGGACACTATCATTACCACTGCCCATTTCAATATGTGTACTGCCTCGATGGGTTGATTCAACTGTCAGCTCATCGTCTGATGTACCCAAAAGTAGATTAACGGTTTCAGTGCCAGAGTAAGACACACCACCTGTAGACGTTCCGTTCATCATTCCAAAGCCGAACAGTTGATTGTCCGTTAAGGTGCCACTCTGACCGGTAGCATCCTTCTGGTTATTGAAATTGATGGTATCAATCTGAGCACTCTCATCGACACGGGTATTAAGATTAACCGGACGATAGAAGAAACGATCACCTTTTGAAGGTTGGTCATCATCAGGCCAGGAACCAGACATTGTAATGGTATTGGTCTGATCATCGACAGAGCCAATATCCATAATCAGATCCGGTTTCCCTTCCCGAAGAATAACCAGCTCATAGAGAGCAGAATTTATCTTTGAATGAAAACCTTGTTGTTCTTCGCCCTTATCGTTTCTAAACATCACCGAAGCGGCAACAATCACTGAAGGAATCGCATTAATAACTTCTGCGATAGAACCATTAAAAATGGGCAGGTTTCGTTCTTCCTTTAGCATCGCAACGGTTGCCAATGCCGTATCAACACCTGAAGAACCACCTTCTATAAATATACGACTGTCTATCGCGGTTAACTGACCATTCTCTTTACTGGCGATATCAAACGTATCGCTGCCCAGGCCACCGAATAGCCTGATATCGAGATCTGTTGACGTATCTGTCAGGATAAAATAGTCATTACCTTCAAGCCCGTCCACCAGCAGAGTTTCAATATTATCAAACAAGGTAACCCTGCCAGCACCTGTTACACTCCTTCCGGTAATTGTCAAGGTGTCAGAAAACTCCGTACCTAAAATGGTAACCGTATCTGCTCCGTCGCCGCCATCGATAGCAACATTAGCATTACCTGTGTATTGAATGTCATCAATACCACCCTCACCATTAACGTTAGTTACAGGTGCAAGGGGGTCTCCCTTTTTAACAAAGGAGCGAACCAGAAAACGGTCACTATCAGCGCCACCAAACAATGACAGTTCGGCCTGATTACTATAAACCGTGAAGCTGTCATTACCTGATTGACCCAAGAGCTCAATAGTGTGGCTGATGCCTCTGCTGAGATACCCCTGAGTCGTGGACGTTGTGACAAACTGGTCGGTCAACGACAACCCGCCGTTATGGTCACTTCCCTTTCTGGGTGATTTATAAATCTGCCCAACCTGAAAACTGTCATTACCTTCACCGGCATTAACGGTTACCGTACTGCTGGTGTCATCAAAAACAATACGGTCATCACCACCGTGAGTATTCAGAGTTAAATCACTGATGCCGTCAAATTCAATTCTTTGCCCGACATCAAATCGATAGAGGAGATTGCTACGAAACAGGAAGGAATCATCATTATCTTCCGAATTCACCTCAACGGTATTTAACGTATTCTGGAAAAATTCATCAATTTTGATATGCCCTAAAGCCGTGTCAGCGATATTCAGCTCATAATGATCACTGCCATCACCACCTTTAAGGTTAATACTTCCAACAACACCGACATGATTGAGCGTTATGTTGTCATCAGCCAAACCTGCATCAACCTTAATCAGACCAGTCCCATCAACGGCAGAAACAGTCACCCGATCATTACCATCCGCTGTATCAATATTGAGTGAACCCGTCAGACCTTCCGTTGTAATGTTCAGCTGGTCATTGCCTGCACCAGTCTGAACAGTCAAATTCTCAATAAATTTGCTGTCCGTCATTACAACCGTATCAGCCAACTGGTCATCAGTGTTGTTGATATTCAGGTTAATGTTTTCAATGGCTGCCAGCCAATAACCATGATTAAGGCTGCTCCCTGAAGATTCAAAGCTAATGGTGTCGTAGCTGACTTCATTACTGTTTTCTACCGGAGCCACATCATCACTACTGACCACTGCAGTGGTTTCAACTGTTTCTCTGAGTGTCACCGACAGTGGAATAAAGAAACCATCACTGTCGCTGATAGTGATGATATCAAAGTATGCTTTACCTCCACCGTCCAGACCGACAAGAGTGCCGTCCTCAACAGGTGCTCTGAAATCAACGCTGTCCTGATTCAAGCCATATTCAGATCTAATCAGTTGATCGACGTTCGATGAATTGAAAACCACTTGCCCTTTGCCATCCGTCTCCATCCCCACAGTCACAGAAGCGTCAAACTTATTCAGATAGTTCTGCCAGTTTGACGCTGTCAGGTAGCCTTCTTCTTCAATTACTTCACTATGCTCAACGCCGCCCTTCAGCCGGTTAATAGCCACCGAATCCAGACGTTTGCTGCCATCTTCAGCTGTAGAGAAAAAACTGTAGCTATAATAGGATTGATTCAACTCTGCCAGACGACGAGCGTATTCTTTAAGCAGTTCAATATCCTGCCCTTTCAGTTGATCCGTACTGAAACCTTCACCCAGAGTAATGTCAGATGATAAACCCGGTACCGCTGCAATCAGTTTGGCCAGCGACGTTTTGACAGCAGGAATCTGTAGCTGAGGATCTTCCAGTTTTAAGCGCCCGCTAAATACACCCAAACTCTTTAGCCAGTCACTTTCCAGCGAGGTGTCTGCTTTACTCCATAGCCCGTCCCAGTAATAACGTTGTGACTCGCGACCCGCCAGATCATAGTTTTTCTGACGGTATACTTTCAGGTCTGAGTTTATATTTGCCGTGTGACCTTTAATCTCAAGTTCTTCAGCAGTGCTGGCGAGAGTGATGAAATCTTTGACTGACTTCAGCGCAGAAACCAGCTCAGTTAAAGGTGACTTGTCTTTTACTATCAACTCCAGTTCTGCCAGCTGACTTTCAATGGTATCCAGAGAGAAATCATAACCAACCGCAGGGTTCGTCTCGCCATTAGCAACCAGATAAAATCCCTGGTCAATCGTCTTGCCCAGTTTGAGATACCAGGCTTCAGCCTTTAACTCTGTGGGTGTGACAGCAAGCCAGGCGCTTTTCAATTGTTCGAGCACTGAAATGAGCGTCAGATTGATGCCAGCATCACCTCCAACAGCCTGATCAACAGATAACTCAACCTGAAAGCTTGATAAAGAACCATCAAGCAGCTGGTTAATAATATTGATGTCAGTCTCTTTATGCGCTCGAATCAAAGCATCCTGTACCTGTTGATTACTGACGGATATACCTTCTGCAGATATAGAATGCTCTTCTTGCAGCCACTGTTTCTGTTCAGCTTTTGCATCTTCAATAACTTTCAGTTGCGCTCTATACTCTGCTGCCTGCAAATCACCATCATAATCCGCAACGTAACTCTGTGCGTTCAACACTGAAGTACTCAACATGGGATCCCCACTAAACCGGAAATCACCAAGGTGCTGAGTCTGTGATTTAATATCAACATTCAGAGCAACATCAGAACGGGCATTGACGGTAACAGTATCGTCACCTCCTGCACCGGCAATACGTACGACACCGGCAATTTTTTCCATATCATAACTGGCTGCCATCCAGCGGGTTTCAGTTCGGGCAGTAAGGTCATCGAAACGATAGGATGACAGACCATCAACTGTTTGCGTTTGCCAGGTTTCAACAACATTATAAGGCTTATCGTCCAGTGTCTCGGGTGAATAGAATAGAGACAACAGATCAATCAGCAGGCGTCCACCTGTCTCATTGCCTCCATAGGCACCTATCACCTTGTCATAGGGAATCCAGACGGACTGCACCTTACTGTTATGGAAACCATCAACGTGCTTCATAAAGCCGTTACTGTAACCCTGAGTGTCTGTAATCTGGCTGGTCCAGACATGGTCTCCCTCGAGATTTACTGGTGAGTGAGTGTGTCCGTGCAACAGATCACCATAAAGCGTATAGGCTAAGGCGTCCCTGAGATATCGATCAAACAACAGGTCATCTATCGACAGCAGGCTCATCGGGTTATCGACAACTTCATCGATCCATGCTGAACCACCTTTCATCAAAGCCATAACACCATCAAGAGAAAGCTCTTCCGGCATTTTTGCTAACTGATCGGACAGTAACTGCCCCTTGATCTGACCTGAATTAGAACCAAAATACTGTTTGTGCAATCCATCAAGAGAGGAGAATTGAGACAGAATATCTCTTGTATCTGTCTGGTAAGATTCAAAGCTGCCTATACCATATTTTATTGCATCTGCAGCACCGGAACTGTTAATAGCCCGGTTAAAGTGGAAGAGAGCTGTCGCCAGGTTAGTTTCCAGCAATTTCCATTGCGCCTTGGAAATAGCGACATGAGAGAAGTCACCACCGAACCAGGTTGTGAGAAAACTGCGGAACATTTCCTGAGCTTTTTTAAACGGAAGGCTTCCCTCATTCGTTGAGAAAAAATCACGTTTAACAAGAGCAATGCTGTCATAGGATATGGATGTATCTTTAAGAACTTCAGTCAGAGTTTCCTGTCCTACAGTAAAGACCGCTGAAGACTCCGGATAGGTGACTTCAAACTGCTGTGCTTCACCACCTATATAAACCTGATCATCATCAGAACCAAGGTTAAGATAAAGGCTCAGCTTCTCATCCAGTCCATACAACCAGACTTCATCTTTACCTGCCCCGGTGACCAGTGCTAGTCGCTCAATGCCGTCAATATTGTCGAGCTTGATGCCGGCACCGTAAAGGTGCTGTTGCCCAGTTTCTTCATCGGTATAGATATAGAACTGGTCTGCAAATGAAGTACCGGCTATAACAACAGAGTCAAAGCCACTGCCACCAAAGATATTGACCCTGTTGTTTTCGACATAATCAATCAGGGTGTCTTTATCATCTTCTTCGACAATACCCTGTTCATTACCCGCGCCAACCGTCAGCTGTCCGCCCTCTTTTTCTCTGGCTTCACTTTCGTCAGCCGGGTTAAGTTCCAGGTGAGCTTTCAGGAAGAAGGTGTCATCACCGGACTCTCCATAAAGGTCAAGGATGCCCTTGTTATGATTAACTTCAAAATAGTCATCACCTGAACCACCGTAGAAAGCCGTGTTATAGCTGACACCATTGGTGATTCCCGGAGCATCAGGGTCACGACTGTCCACCACTTCCACCAACCCCTGACTGGTTTCAACAGTACGGGTTTTTAATACCCTGCCAGTCAGGAAGTTATCATTACCTTCATCACCATAGACTTTCAGTGCCGCCAGTGTGTCGTCTATGATGAAGGTGTCATTACCTTCTCTGCCATGGATCGACAGCTGCTCCAGGGTAAAGTTATAAAATACCCGCTGAAAGTCACCTATTGTACTCAGGTCTTCTGCTGCTCTGGTCTGAGCAGCGGCATCGGCAAGATCAGCAGGATTGCTGAATACAGCCATGGTCTGACCGTCAATTTCAACAGTTGTGCTGTTTTTCAGGCTCAGAAGGTAAAAGTTGCCGTTTTTATCTTTTGCTGCATCAATCAGCTTGATAATCCACGGATTTTGCTCACTACCTGTTCCTGAAACAACAGCTTTGCTATCCAGTGCCCGAACAGCTTCTTCTAACTGTTTTCTGAATTCTTCGAGTTGCAGTGACTGCGACGCAGGCAGATTAGTGGCATCAAAAGAAAAAGATGCCTGAACATCATTGTATTCAAAAATAAAAGAGCGGGATCCCAGATCGTTCAGATCGGCAGGCCAACCCCCTCTGTGAAAAAACAGCTGCTGCTCATTAACCGGATTTTCAAACATTGCATCCACATTGGGAGCGCCGGCCAGTAATCGATCAGCCACACCTTCCTGAAGTCTTTCCACCAAAGCCGACTTCAGCACATTAACGACTGTATTTGTATTCGCTGACGTCAGAGGCAGGAATTGATCATCATGAGTATCAGCATCAACCAGCACCAGTTTCCACGGTTTCTGCTCAGTACCTTCACCGGACACCATGACATCCCTGATAGAAGACAATGATTCCAGAGACTTTTCAATGAGTCGTCGTTGTTCAAGCAGCAACACTTCAGGTTCAACATCCAGATCAAGATTGACCGGCTCTGTAACATCGTTGCCATACCTGAACGAGACAGGCTGGCTTTGTGATTCGACCGTCAACTGATACTCAGCACCTGTATCTTTAACATCCAGGTGAAGTGTGTCGTCAGCCATTGAGCCGTTCAAATCAAGACGATCACTACCGGCACTGCCACTGTCAGATATTCTGACCGTTGAGCCATTTTCAATGTCACCACTGAGGGTAACACTGTAATAGTCTCCGCCTTCTGTACCATCAAGAATCAGATCTTTGGTAAAATCCTTTACTGAGAAACGATCTTCAGCGGCGCCTCCATAGAGAATAAACTGCTCAAAGAGTTCCATATTTTCTGATTCGGAAACCTGTGTATCAACCACCGAGGTTTCTCCTCCCTCAGCAGTATTGACTTTCTGTTGATAAGTTATTTTCAGAGTCTGATCATCAAGAACAAATGAACCCGACCTGGATTCAATCAACAGGTCTGCATTCTCATCCTTAATACCAAAAAAGGTATCTTCACCTTCATTGCCTGTTACCCTGTTCTGACCGCTGCCCATATCGATACGATCAGTAAAGGCACTGCCAACAATCCAGTCATTACCTTCACCGCCAGTGAGGTTCAGGGTTTCAAGCAGTTGGCTCTGTAATACATCCTTACCATTGACGACTTCCGGGCTGTTTGGCACCAGACCAGCAATGATAGTGTCATTGCCGTCTCCGGCATCAACAGTAACCTGATCATTGATCTTGTTACTGAAGGTCAGGGATCTGATATTAATAACGACCTTATCAAGGTCTTTATCCTTATTAGCTTCTGATGCCAGGCCCTGGCGACTGTGGCTGACCTGCATCACATCGTAATGAACTTCTTCCGCTTCACCCTGTCCACGATTCTGTACCTGATTGCCGATCAGAAAATAATCGTCCTGGGCGGAGCCTTCAATAGAAATAGTATCGGCACTTTGGTCAACGATATACCGGGGGTCCAGGAACCAGTCCTGCTCTCCGGTTCTGACCAAGTTGCCATCATTATCGTAATCCCAGATATCCTTCAGTGTTGCTCTGGGAACCTGCCTCTCAACAGTCTGGAAGGCACTGTAAAACACACCGGAAGTATCAGTACTGGTTTCATAGCCATATATTGTCTGGTGACCATCACTGCCTTTTTCCGGTTGCCATTGTTGTTCTGATAACCGATTAATCGTTTTTACAACTGTGCCTGCAGATGCGGGATCCAGAAATAAATCAGTCAGCAGCTGCCAGTGTAATTGAGGGTAGTCAGTACCACTCTCATGCCTTGGGTCTTCAAAGGTGATACTCCACTCATTGATTTCAACAGTAACAGTTGCGTAGATAACACTGGGCAGTAATTCCAGTGCAGACTTGACCGTTTCCACCGTTGCGCCGGCATCCACATAAACGGTTTCGTTGGCAACAGTAAGGGCCAGTATTCCCGTTTCAGGTATCGACAGCCTCTGTTGGCTGTCATTTTCTCCACTGATCGTTGCCTTATGAACCTCTGATGTCACTACTGTGAACGTGATTGGATGATATTCATCAAAGCCAACGGGTAACCGTATGACGAAATCACTCACTCCAAAGTCATTACTGACTGACGTTATTTCAGCGCTTGATAGTAGCGGAATCTCAGAAAAATTCAGATCTCCCCCCGAGAGATCCAACACATAATTATTGCCGTGATAACTCAGCGAAACCTTATCAATCCCTGTAGGCAGGCTCAATTTCTGAACAGACCATGGTTGTATGTAAGCTTCCAGCTGAGTTGATAAATTATGGGTGTTCAGGGTGTAGGTCAATTCAGCAACAGCTGGAGATTCTCCGGTGAACTGAATAACCCAGCCGCTGTCTTTGCTCTGAATCTCAAACTGGTCTTCTGAAAGATTCTCAAAAGCGTTGGATATATCATTTTTTGTCAGAGCTGAAAGGTCAAGTGACACACCGTTCAGCTCATGACCTGTACTGCCAGGAACAGAGGGTATAAACAACGAGCTCAAAAGCGTTTCAGGATTATCAATCGAGGCACTGATATCATCAGTCAATAATTCAGACTGTTGCCAGTCAACATGCAAGATAACTGTCGTTGATAGAGCAGTAAACTGTTCCGGTGCCACTTCAGTCTGTTGAGCAAAACTGACTGAATGGTCACCAGCATAGTAATGTGTTGGCATTTCATCCGGGTCAGATGCCGCAATAGTCATGAATGCTTCTGGCTCGACCAGATTATTAAAAGTCAGTTGCAGTACACTGTCCAAACGACTGTCTGATGTGAGTACCAAGCTGTCATTTCCCTGCCACTCAATGGTTGTACTGATACCCGTCAAGGCCTTAACCTGTGCCACCAACTCAATATTGAGATCATTCTGACTGAAGCCAGCCAGATCAATTGTTTTGTACTGATTATCTACAAACAGATGCAGATATTGATGAGCACCTGGATTCAAACTTTCTGTCTGATACTGGAATTCATAACGGGCACTGCTCCATTCCTGAATTTCCCATACAGGCTGGTCTGCCGTGCTGGTTTCAAGAAGTTCAACCTGCATCACTGGCTGATTTTCCACACTGTTCAATAGACTCTGAAAGGCAACAGTAGCCTGTTGCCAGTAAGCCGATTTTTGTTCCAGACCCGCATCTTCTGGTAATGTACCGAACTCTCTGGTTGACGCTATCAGTTGATATAGAGACTCAAGACCAAGCTCAGTAGTATCAAGCTGGATGGATGCTGCTTTCATCCAATCCTGCCACATAAAGGTACTTTCTACCTGCTGAGCCAGCCGCATCAACTTCGGGCTACCATCATCGTTAAATTGGTACTGCCACTGGCCACTATTGAGTTCCTGCATCCGCAAAAAAGTGTCCAGTGTCGTACTGTCGGCCTGTCTTTGCAGTTCTCCGGTGTATGCCTGAGTCTGGAAATAGTAAGCAAACTGTCCAACGCTTTCAGAACCGTTCCCATTGAAGGTAAGCGTCCAGCCCTCTCCATCATCCAGATCAGTCACAAAGACATTGGGTACTGCACTGCCATCAAAGAAACTGGTTTCAATCAGTTGCTGGATCTCGGCACTGGTCATCCAGGCATGAATATCTACATAAGGCTTGCCATCAATAGTTTCTGCTGGCTGGTAGCCGTAGAACAGGCGAATTTTATCCAGACCTTCGAGTACTTCGATAACCTGAACTTTATTATCAGCATCTGATAATTCACTGGCAACGATATGATCTTCCAGAATGGGTAAGCCGTTCTCATCAAAACGATACTCCCCACTACTTAGTGCTGGACGGTAGAAATATTCTTCTGCTTTTGCATCCATGCCACTTGTGGTAATCGCATGTTCAGCGTAAACCGTTGTTGTCACACCTGAATCGGTATATTGCACTCTGAGCAACGAATAGTTTCCATCATCATTACTGGTGAAACCGAAGGCATCCAGACCAAGGGTGAAGCGAGTTTCACCCAGGTGCTGAAAAGCTGTGAGGCTTAAGTCTGACTCTTCAGAGGCCTGTCTCATTGCTTTTAAGGCTACAGTCAAGCCAGCAATAGAGTAGTCATTAACGTCAACTTCATCACTGCCGTAAAAAATCTTAACATCAGTAGCACTGTCAGGAAGAACAGGAAGGTATTGCTGCTGGTTATCGACTCGTACAGGGCTGCTATTGCCATCAGAGTCAATGTCAGGTCGCCAGATTTTTTCAAGTTCCGAGCCGGCATCAATATCAACAGCCCGAAGGTCTGTGTCAATCAGGTCACCGATAGTAAGCGCGTCATCACCACCTTTCATGGCCAGCGACAGAGCTTCAACTCCGGTCAGAGCCAGTACATCGGCTACCGTCATGTTTGTCTTGTCTTCGTAAATCTTCAGTTGTGCAGTTGAGCTGTCCAATGCCTTTAACAGATCAATCTTACTTGCTTTGTCGTTTAATGTAGCGACCAGGCGGTCATCACCCTGTTGACCATCAACAGTCATGTTACTGCCGGGAACATAATCCCAGCGAATCAGATCATCACCTGAACCTGCAAAAAACTCACCGGTGCTTTCACGGGCATCAATGATGTCATCATCACCACCCGTATCGACCCGGTTGAACCCTGTTCCAGCCTGTACTTCATCCTGTCCGTAGCCGGTAAATACAAGGTCATTACCGTCACCCGACATAACCAAGTCACCGTGACGGTTCTGTAGAATGTGAGGCTGACTGATGTCTTTCAAAATACCATTGGCATCATAATCAGCAGTGTCAAAAGGCGTACCATCAGGACGGTAATAGGGTGTAACTACATTGTTGAATTCAGGGGCGACCGTTTCATCGCCAGAATCAATAAAGTCATGACCTCCGTAACTGGCAATAGTATCCATACCACCCAGCTGGTCGATTACCCTGTCCAGTTTTTTGTACACCAGTTCACGATTACTGCCCTCTTTGAGGTCAATGCCTGAAGCTAACAGTTGAGTAAGTGCATGAACATTGTTGCTGGAAACACTGTCATCACCAAAGATAAAGTCACCGTTTGCACCACCGAAGATTACGTCATTACCCTTACCACCCAGAGCTATAAACTGTTCATAACCTGAATCTTCGCCATCCAGTCTGAGGGTGTCGTTACCCAGACCGCCAATCATGGTTATGCCCGCTTCAATCGCAGAGGCAACCCGCAGGCGGTCAGCATCTGCTCCGCCCCTCAGAATAATCTGGCCGACCGTTTTACCTGAACCACCCGCATTGACCACCAGAGTGTCTCCCCCCAGGCCGCCATTCAGATAAATATCCATAATGCCAGTAAGGGAAGTATCTGCCGGTAGCTGGCCAGACAGATTGATCTCGACCAGGTCATTGCCCTCACCCAGATCGGAGAAATCAATTTTTTCAATAAACCCTTCAAGGCCAGTCAAGCGATAGCTGTCGCTTTTATCGGTACCCGTTGCCTTGAGTGTCTTAACCTGACTGGCCCGATAGACTTCCACTCTCTGGCCTGTGCTGACAAAAATGACACCGGCTTCTTCTCCCCGGTAGTCTTCCAGTTTATTCGCCAGTGTCTGCAACTCTCCGGAGGTATAGTATTCAAAATCAATCAAGCCCAGTCGGAACAGCCCTTCCAGTGTCCAGTCATCTTTGGTGTCAGAGCCAAACACCCGGTAGTTATGCTCGCCACCGGAATCACTGCCACTGTATGCCAGAGTCAGGGTGTCGGTATTGTCATCAAGACTGGCCAGTTTTTCCGGTGCGGTATGCACACATTCCCAGCTGAACTGAGCCAGAATTTCATCAACAAATCGCTCTCTGGCCTCAAAAATAGTAATTTCTGTGAGACCCAGATCTAGTCCAATCCAAAGAAAGGCTTCCAGGAATACGGACAGTTCACCATGCACATCGAAAAGACACTGAGGACCATGGCTGATTCTTTCTATCAGCTCATTGCCGTAGAGCTTGCCATCTCCAATCGGAAAACCATTCATAAACTCCGACAATTTATCGTTCAGGTCAAAGCCAATCAGTGCTTCTATCCCACCCATTACGCCCGCTTCAATCAGGCCCCCAGCACCTAACGAGGCACCGGCAAAAATTCTTGCGGAGAGTTCAACTTCATCCAGATCATTACCACTGTTTTCAGCTCCGTGGTCGTCCAGATAGAAACCATTCATTATTTTCCATGACTGGGCTGGATCGTAACCGGTATCCTGAAACTCACTGAACCCCTTGGTATCAAAACCAAAATCAAAATTGGTTTCGATACCCACAAGTCCACCAATAACAGCATTCAGTCCTGGGAAGACTATATAGGATTTTTCATAATTAAATTCCAGATCAAGGTCAGGCAGGTCATACCAGAACAGGTCAACGTTTTTGCCGGTCAAAAAGCCGAGCAGTGTGGCCGGGTCATCAAGTATGGGGATTCTGAAGCGTTTCTCTGAAGATCCTGTGCCGGTGCCCGCTTTAGTGCCTTTAGTGGACTTGCCATCCAGCCCGGACTGGTTAGGACCATTAGTCACCGAACTGTTATCTTCAGTGCTTGTGGGTTTGGACTTTTTATCACCATTCTTATACTTGATTTCTTCTTCTGACACTTCTGAATCAGGATCTTCCAGGAAACGACCGCCAAGATAAAAGTCACCAAAGTTGATATCACCACCAACACTGTCCACTGAGTCAATAAACTCAATGGTCGCTTTCATGACATTCATCACATTTTTGGCCGTATCAACAACACTGGCAGGCATTCGAAGGTAGGCAAGATCAATCAGCTGGAATTGAGCCACTCCCATGTCCACTTCGGTAGTCATCAGATTCACCACTGGACGAATAGGTTCAATGATATCCCTGATAATATCCAGTGATTGACCAAGAAAGCCCTCGAAAATGGTGCCGGCATCAAGGGTAACATCGGTGAGAGTGATTTCCGGTGAACCGGTGATAAAGTTGAAACCGGTATTACTGTTCCAGCGGGCATCGCCCAGTATCTGGTTGTAGTTAATGCCCGTTTCAATGGCTGGGATAATAGCTCCTGCCAGTGTCTGTACTTTTGCGAACAGGTCAGCTTGTGCCTCGGCATTGGCGTTCATTATCAGCTCAAGGCGTTCATCACTGCGCAGGAAGCCATCGTTATTTTCGTCCTGAAGATCAATGCCAAGATGACCACTCAACCCTGCTGTGCCCGATACATCTACTATCAAAAAGCCCAGTTTACCTTCTACAGACTTATCACCTTTAGCATCCAGTTCAGCGACCACATCAAGAGTGATCTCTTCTCCTGCACTGTTAATACCACTGGTATCAAGATAAACACCACCACCATCGATACCCAGCCCGATGCCCATTAGATAATCGATAGCGGTGTTGATTTTGGCTTCAATATCGAGACCCAGGCCTGGAATACCGGCCATAAAGTCGATATCAATTTCAGCGGAATTTACTGTACCGTCAGCTAATCGATTGCCAACCAGTACACCGCCAAACATAATATTAAATGACAGTTGTCCTTCAGTACTTAGTGTTAGTTGGATATCTTCCGAAGTAGAAGGAGAGCTTGTTTTCAACTTTCCATTGTCGTCATACTGTTCATGGCCATTATCATCCAGCACTGGCACCAAAAATCCGAACAGATCACTGTCAATATCTTTTAATCCATCAAAAAGTGCATTCTGAATAGCGGTGATAACGACATCAAAAACCTGATCTCCTCTATTCTGCATTTCTTCAAGCAACTGCTGAAGAGCAACTTTACCATCGTCGCTCGCTACATCCTTATAGTCGGCAGGTGCACTAATCAGTGCGTTCATAACAGCACCGCGCACGCCCGACAGACTGTTTTCAAGACGTTCGAATGGCTCGCTGCCAACCAAGGGCAAATCAATACTGCCCAAAGCGTTAGCAACTGTATCCAGACCAGTAAAGAATTCACCCAGACCTGTGAGTAAAGTACCCGGGTCGTTAAGAAGCTGATAAAGAAGTGTCAGTTTGTCTAACTTGAGATCAAATTCTGGAATCTGGTAGGAATAATCAGTATCGAGACCATTTACCGCATCAAAACTGAAAGCCGCCTCACTGTACAGCGTATGATCAGCAATACCATCACCATTAAGATCTGCTGTGGTGCCACCCAAGGGCAATGCTTTCACAGGAAAATAAAGAGGCAGCTCCAGCCCAGCCTGACCATAGGCCTCTGCCTGAAAGGCAGTTTTTAATTCATCCAGTTGCAGGCCAGCCTGACCATTAGTATCATCAGCACCTTCCTTGCCGAGGTCGGCATAAAATCCAAGGTTTACATTAGCGCCTGCTTCATAAGATGAGAAACCGAGACCTCCGAGCCCAAGCCTGATTTTTTCAAAATCTGCGCCTCCGCTGATCTCTGCTCTAATACCTGTACCTGAATCAACAGAAAATACAGGCTGGGTTACATCAGATAGATCAAAGTCAAAGCCAATCTCTAGTCCAGCTTCAGCATTCAACTGCAACAAGGATTCCGCTTCGAGATCGACCAGTGTGGCGAACTCTCCTAGCCAACGGTCAGCGCCTAAATCATCCAGGTCCAGGTCAAGCTGATAAGCTCTCTGAGTCTCCCATAAAAGACTGAAATCCATTGCCAGACTGGAGTCTTCATAACTGAGAGCCAGTGGTTGGGTTTCTGCATCCAGCCCAAGCAAAGATCTGAGCTCAGCATTAAAGTGCTGAGTCAATTCACCAATATTACTGGCAGAGACCCTGACGCTACTGACAGCCTGTTGCAGGGCTGCAGCAATACTAACAGAGCCACTGCCAAGCACATCGGCAACACTGACACCCAATAATGGTATATCGTCGTACAAAGAGCCTGTTTTCAGTTGATACTGTTTATAGCCATTTTCTGTTTTTTCCAGATCCAGAAAATCACTTTCTGAGTAGTTTTTCTGCTCCACCCATAAGAGTTCATACTTCTGCAACTTAGAATCAGCTTCACTCAGGGCTCCCCAAAAGATAATGTCTTCTTTTTTATTTTTCCATTGGTAGAGCTGCAAGCTTTGAAGGCCATCAATTAATATCTGTTGACTGACTGGATCACCCTGATCATCAGTAACAACTACATAATCCTCGCTAGGGTGATCATCACCTAATTCCCAGACCTGCTCATAGACATCAAGGTTGCCGTCACTGCCAACTATCCCGGAGACCTGTTTATCTTCACCAACCAGTTCATCCAGTAACTGTTCTAACGCCGTTAAGATCATATCCAGTGAGAGATTCTGCATCTCAAGCAACTGATCCAACCCTGAAACGTCAATAGTTCCGGGGATTGAGTAAACCAGCTCCTTGAACCCTGCATTGTCAGGCAAGCGATTCGAAAAAGCTGTGATATAACCTGTGTTGGAATTCAAGCCAGACAGAGCCCCTGCCAGTTGTACGGGCAGATAAACGGCATACTCCATATCTCCGTCAATGGTGCTGGATAATGTATCGAATTGCTTCTCTGATTCGAAATCGACCATCTCCAAACGTTGATCGGAACCCAGCGTTACAGAAGTATCAAAATCGATATAACCGTCATTGACCTGAAGGCCAAACATGCCCAGCTCTACTTCCAGATCAAAAGCCTTCCTGACTGTTGCATAACTTATTCCTGCAGGGAGAGCTGCATATTCATCGTTCTCCAGGTTCCCTTCAGGATCCAGCCCTACCAGTATCAATGTCGTATGATTCTGTACAGAGTCATAGTCAGAAATGGCTTTAACACCATAGGATTGATTGTTGCCAGTCTGATCCGTTACTACCAGAATGTCTCCGGCAGAAATTTCATCAACCGGATTCCCCTCAAGAACAACAGCCCCTGTTTCTGAATTCCAGTTCAGGGTGCCTTCGGATTCATCAACAGTGACAGAATACGCATCGTGACCTACAGATATCCCCACCTGAACATTGGGACTGTCAAAATAGAAGTCACCTGTCGAATTCAGACCGAAACCAAAATCAAAAGTAATATCTGCAGATAAAGGCAGAGCAAGGTCACTATTGATACTCAGATCAAGTCCCAGGGGGGTAAGCCCTGTTCCCGGACTTTCCAGCTGCCAGTTATCGAGATTAAGACTTAACTCCTGAGCAAGGGTCACCAAATCAATGCTGACCGCAAATGCATGGCTTCCACTACTGGCCCGCTCAACATGGATACCGGTTATTCCCGGATCATCCGCCAGATGCTGTAAAAGCCCATCAACATCAGGTGCCACCTGGATAGTAAAATAGTTCTCCAGACTGAGTTTCAGAGCCGTGATTCTGTCTTTAAGCAAACTATCCAGCTGCAGGTCTGGCAGAGCTTCGCTGATCAAACCGGACAGATTCGCAGAACCAAAGGGAAGGTCTATCTCCAGCAATTCGGTAAGTAACTGATTATTTAGACTAGCGACGGAATCAGCGGCCTTTTCCAGACCCGATAGCAACCGGCCTGACTCACTGGCAGTCTGTCGTTCAACAACCGTGTTGAGAGCTTCAGAATGCCGATGCCCCGTGGTCAGCATTTCACTCATCAGCCCCGTACTTTTCTCATGCTGAAGGCCCAGACCATGACCCATTTCATGTAATAATACAGACAGTAGATCAATCTGATTATTATCGGTTTCAGGAACCTCTGCACTGGTATACCAACCCCAGCCTGCAGCATTCTTGTCAAGAGTTATTGTTTTTTCTGCGGGGTTGAATTGAGCCAGCTCCGTTCCCACAAGTTCTTTAATCTCAAACGTTAGCTCTGCAAGCCTGCTTTCTTCAATACCGGCCTGCTGCCATGGATCTTTGGCGTTTTCCCAGACAACCCTTGCCTGTTCGATTGTTAAGACGTCTGAGCCAGATCCCATTTCGGCAACATGAAGACTTCCAAGAACACTGGCCAGTTTTTCATGACCTACCTCGATGGCTGAGGCCGACCAGTTACTCAGCAGTGAAAATGAAAGTTCATCATCTTCTGGTTCAGCTAATTCGGCTTGAAGAGCAACCAGGTAATTTCCGTAACCAAGGTTGTAAACACTGACACCGTCATGATGGGTAATCTTCAGATCAGTGTCTTCAGCCAGCAATGCTTTATCAAGAGCAACAGCGCTGTACTCACCGCTGCCAACAAACATTTTTCGACCCTGATAGCTAGCTTCGCCTTTTAGCAGCTCACTGGCTAATGAATAAGGTTCAACTCCATAATAAACCTTAAAAACGGTATCTTCTTCACCGTCCTGACCTTTCTCACCCGCACCAAAAACAATCTGGTTACCCTTACTGAAAGCAAGATTATTTACTCCCTTTACAGAACCCGCACTAGATCCTGACCCTGTGATATTGATCAGGTTGCCACTGATTCCCTGCCAGACACCATCCAATTCTCCAGAGTCATAAATACCCGCTAAATCGATGATCCAGAAACCCTTTCCAGAATCAGTCACAGTGACTTGATCAGGGCGTGTCAGGGTTTCAAAACCAGATTTAATCTTTTCTATTATTGCTGCATCTGTATCTGTATCAATATCAAAATCAATAGTTGATTCTTTGCCAGCCAAATTCAAAGTCATTGACCCTGAACCCGACAAAATATACGAACTATTACTCCAGTCTCTGGCTGTAAGTGAGCCAGTACTTGAACTGGCTTCAACAAGCGTCATCCCAACCAGGTCTATATGGTCATTTTTTGCCAATAATGTAGATTCAGCAATTCCTGAAATTCGGTAGCCTTCATCTGTTTTTTCAACACTGATAACGGAATCAGATTCATTTACTTGTACAAGAGCATCTTCTACTTGTTCCGCCGTAGCATTCGCGGCCAAAGGCCTCGTTAAACGATCATCAAGCGAGAGCTGCCAGACACCAGCATTGGCAGTATATGAAATTTCTATTTGCTCTCCGACAGCCATAACCTCGATGGGAATTACAGCAGACTCGAACCAGTCATTGTCTGTGTCCAGGGCATCACTACTCTGCACACCAAAATCACTCCCTTCGGGAAGAATGATTCGGTCAATACTGGAGATGGCATTATTTTCAGGTAAAAACTCAGACAGTTTCTCCGGTGTATCAACACCCATTTTTTCCAGCCAAGTGCTCACCTGGGTTAATCCCAGAAACCGGTTTCCTTCTATACCCGAAGCTTTAGCACTTTCGCCATAACTGATGCCGTCATAACTGATACCCTCAATTTTAAGTTCACCAATATTAAAATCAGGGATGATCTCAATTTCTGGAATCAGTTCAAAATCAAACCCGGCTTCACCATCAACACTCAAATCCCCTTCATACTGACTGTAATCAAGGGTTACGTTACCATCATCGTGAGTTGACACAGTACCTTGTAGCTTGGCATCACCATGAAAACGCAGGGTAGTATTTCCTTCCCCCAGTACCAGATTTTCAATATCCAGAGCAATCAGCAGGTTGCCTGCTTTATCTCCAAGAATTTCACTGGTATCAATCGCACCAAGAGTATATTGGCTCAATTGTGAGGAAATACTGTTGTCACGCACGATCAGAATATTGGTTTCAACATCCAGAAATGCATCATCGGAATCAGGTAGCTTGAACTGTTCCAGAATATCTTCAATACCGGGAATCTTACTGAGCTTGCCCTGATAGATATCGACCACCACGTCGGCCTTAGAACCTGATAGATCCAGGGTATCGAAACCCTCCGGCTGACTGAAATCATCAACGACCAGGTCCGGCCTTTCCAAAACCAGCCCAGCACCATAAACACCTTCAAAACTATAGGTATCACCTCCAGATTTCCCGGATAACACATGAATTCCAGGAGCTACCGTGCCATCAATCCAGGGACCAAGTGCGGCTTTCACCTGGCTGTATAGCCAAGGGGAATCGTCAAACTTATCTTCCAACCTAAGCTTGCCGAACAAATCCGCCAGAAGGTTACCAGTAACCTTAAATTTTTCACCCCCATCAGTAAAACCATCTATGCCAGCGTCTTTCAGTGACTGAATGAAATCAACCTTCCTTGGATTTTTCAATTTGTCAGCTATGACCTTGGTAAAGCCGCCGTCTGTGCCACTTATATAATTGAAACCTGCTCCATAAACGACACTATCTATATTCTGTACAATACCCGAAAAGCCGTTCAGCGACTGGCTACCCTCTGACACGCCACCATGGTCTTTTTCTGATAATTCAAGCTTGACAGGTTTGATATCTGCCTTACTGATCTCTGACAGATCTACAGTATTACTGACAAACAGCTCTGGTAACTCGCCGCCTAATAGTCCATGAACATTATTGACTGTATTGAATAGCTCTTTTAGCCTTTGGAAATTATCCGGTTTTGATAACGGTTTTCCATCAATCAGCTCACTGACCCAGTCTTTAATACCCTCACCACCATACAACTTCCCTTTAAACTCGGTTCCATCAGAAATACTGAAAGTATTAGCATTTCGGCCACCATAAATAACTGTGTTCTTATCCACATGAGTGAAACGAATTACGTTAAGTTTAATGTCACCATCTTTAATGATTTCTGCATCAAGAAAAGGAATAGAGAAACCATCAGTTTTGGTTACAAGCAATGAAACAACACCGCCTTTTTCTTCAAAGCTGAATATTAACTGATCGGTCACCTGACGAAAGTCCAGCTTCAGTCCTGTGGCCATACTGGTGTCTATTTCAAGCGTACGGTCAGAAAGTGCTCCCAATTTTTCTGCAATTTTACTGCCTAGGCCTCCAGCAAGGGTACCGGCCACGTTCCCCCAATAAGCCGAAGGCCCCCAGTCATTGCCAAAATAGAAGTTATTTTGCTGTTTTGAGACTGACAGCTTTTCAATAAACTGGAAGTTCTCATCCTCAACCGATACCCGGCTAGCATCAGTTTCAATATCCGTTTTTGGATTAAACTCGATTTCACCTTTGGACGCTGTCCAACCCGTTAGCTGCGCCTGTTTACCACTGACTCTGTCTTCACCGGTATACCCATAATAATTATTGCCACTAATGACATGTGTAAGCCCTACATCAAGGGGAGAGAAATCTATATGGTCGGATTCTCCCTCGCCTTTACTCTCGACAATGGTATCCTTACCCCAATCCGATTCGGTAAAGAGATAAGTGTCGCTATCTTTGCCACCGGTCAGGGTGTCGTTACCCTTGTTGCCATTCAGAGTATCGCTGCCTTTACCACCATTTAGCGTATCGTCACCTCCACCACCATCAAGACTGTCATTCCCCTTTCCTGTAGAAATACTGTCTTTCGAGCTGCTCCCCAGAACATAATCTTCACCAGAAGCAGTTATGACATTTGCAATACCAGCGACATCGAGATTACCAAGAAAACCAGATTGGACCGTTACAGAGTCAATAGCGGTAAGTTTAAATTCTTTCAGACCTGGGAGGTCAAGCCCCAGCATAACCAGCGTATATGGATCAGTATTCCTCCAACTGTTTGCTGTGTTATTAATTTTCAAATTCCTGTCAGAAAATCCTTCTGCTAACACAAGATGACCAGCAACACCGTTCAACTTACCGAATGAACCAAGACCTTCCTGAGTCAAAATAAGAGTTCTCTGACCTGAACTACTGCTGTTACCGATAATCAGCTGATCAATGCCCTCTGCCTTTAACGTAACTTTATCGGCTTCCTTCCCCTGAACAACCGTTATCTCGCCATCGCCATGAAGTTCAATTTCAAGTTCTGTTGTAAGAGTACTGAGATCAAGCGTTGAATTAACACTGTCTGCGACAATGGTCAGATCATTCGTTAGCGTTTTTATCTGGTAAGTGACAGGTGCATTCGCATCTTCAGGAGCAAGGAATCGACTGACAGCAGGCTTACTATCCGGCTTATTTACTGTCAGTTTCTGAGGAGTTACCAGTTTTTGGTAAAGTTCGTCAGGCAACGATTGCTGGCTGAGAGCAATCTCACCTTTATGATCAGTAATCGAGAGTTCCAGCTGAAATTTATTGTCATTATGTACCAAATTGATGTTAACACTTTCAGCACTGATACTGGTGAGTTGGCTGCTTACGGAACCTTTGATGCCGTTGAGCCATTGATTAATCAAGAACTGGTCTAACTCTGTGCGAATCGAATCAGTTAGTTGCCTCGCCGCTTTTGCTGACTTTAAAGCATGATCGATTTGCCCATAAACTTCTTTAGACCATTCTTCTCTGACCTGTTTCAGGGTCCCGGAAAAACCGTCTCGCCACTTAGAGTCAGAAAAGAAAGTGATCGAAATAGCCGATTCTTCGAATTCACTGTTTGGTGATCTATGGGTAAAGTCTCCCACAGAAAGAGTAAGAGTTGTTTCCTCAACCTGCCACTTATTCTTATCTTCATACCCAATAGTTGGATCCAGCGCCCTGAGTTCTGGCAGTAAAGGCTTTATAGACAGATCAGTTGTGCCTTCAGACCAACTACCATCATCTTTTTTGTAGGCCAGTAATTGATATTCAGCTGGAGAGGAAACACGAACATTATTTATGGTTTTTTTGACCGAAAGGTCATCATAAATAGATATTTCTACCTCAAGCAGTTCAATCAGTTTGTTTTTAACCTCTAGTATCGATAGTGCTGACACTTCGATCTGCTTACGCTGATCACCCACTTTTATATAGAAATCAAAATCGCTTTGACTGACAGCCTTTACCTTAAGTCCCTCAAACTCCAACTCAGGAAGCTGTAACAGATTAAGATAAACCGGAGATTCACCCTGAGCGAGATCAATACCATCATGCAGTTGTTCTGGCGCTTCATATTCTGCTGTAACAATTACCTTTCCATCAGTGTCAAAAACAACCTTCAGTGGTGCTTTTACTTTACTGAAATCAAGAGAACTCTGGCCATCTGAATCAGTGATCGTTTCATTTGTACCCCATTGCACTGATGTATAGGCATAGGTGTCCTGGCCTTGCCCTCCATCAAGTTCATCATTACCTTCACCACCCTCCAGGTAGTCGCCTCCAGTACCTCCAGAGAGAGTGTCTTTCCCCGAACCTCCATACAACTGATCATTGCCATCATTTCCTGACAGTTGATCTTCGCCCTCCTGCCCTTTAAGAACGTCATCGCCCGTGCCGCCATCAAAGACATCGGTGAGATCACCTCCGGTCAAATAGTCATCACCAGCCATTGCGCTGACTATTACCTTATATGCATCATTTGCCTTATAAACATCCGCACTGTCAGTAGAGGTAATCTCCGACAGATTTTCTTTTAAGGCTGAATCAAAGCTACTGATACGCCCACTGAACTGCCACCTGTTGTTAGAAAGATTAAGATTCTTCATCTTTCCACCTTCAAACATCAGGTTTAGCTTCCCTGACCAGCTTCCTAACTTATTCAAAGTACCCGATAAATTGGCACCTTTATGAAGAACTAAAGTCACATCTTTATTGCTGCCACCTAAAACCAGATTCTCGATTTTAAGGTTGTCTTCCCGCTTCAGAGTTAATCGTGGACCTGCAGCATCACCATCGGCGTTCATTTTCCTGACAGAGATATTGTTATTTTTAAATACTTCAATATAAAGAGACTGATTGATCTGACTAACATCAAGAGTATCTGTCGTCTTATTCAATACCTTGATTTGATCTTTGCTGAGATCACCAGGTTCCACCGACTGACTGCCATCGTCGGTATCGGTCAACAAGCTTGCTTCATATTTAGGAGCATTAGCCGCAAAAAACTCTTCAGCGCTGAGTTCAACAACACCTGCCTCATACTCCAGCGCCCAGTCACCGCCAATAAACCGATTACCGGTTAAATCATCAGAAGCCGCTATATCAGCGTCAGTAACACCCGCTAACCGATCGACAAACTGAATACCCAGTTCGCCCTGTGCAACATTACAGCCATAGAGCAGAATGTCGCCGTTAGCTGACATGGACTGCCCAAGGCTCTTTAATTCACGGCGATAGCGTTCAAGGTTGTTGTTACCGAGTTGTATATTGCCCAGTTGAACACCGGCCATACGACCATGACTCAATATATGAAGCGCCGTAATCCCCTGATATTGATCAGCAATCTTACTGAGCTGAGTGACACCGTCTTCATTGGCATCAAGGATTACCAGAGTAATCTGGCTGTTAATTAAGCTATCTCTAGTTCGATCATCCTGCAGCTCTGAATTGGCTTGCTCTGCATCACTTTCATTCAGCGGGCTGATTACCGTTGTGGACTGTAACTGGAACTCACCAAAACTGTTCAGTTGCCACTCAAGATTCGCAACAACGTCTTCACCCATAAAGCGGCTTAAAATGATTTCTACATCATCAACAGAAGGGTCAATCATCACCAACTGCTGGCCGGAGATTTCCTGAAGCAGTCGGATATCTGCGGTCGTCAGTGAGTCAGAGGCTGGTATCTCTGAGTCCTGATGCGCAGGCTGTACGCCATCAGCAGAGGCCGGTTCTGCTGATGAACTGCTTGATTCATTATCAAGTTGTGATTCCTGCTCCCGAATGATCTGAAGAACTTTATTGTCATTGGCTGCATGTTCAACCAGACCCGTGTTCACCAGCTGTTCAACCACTTCGACATCATTTAACTGAGAGCGAAGCACTTCGTCCATGGCCAATGGTGCCGCATCAGCACTGAGCAGATAACGGTTCTCCATCTGCTCGGCAAGATAGAGATTCTTGCGCCGCGCCCTGCGACTGCGACTGTTCCAGAGATAGCGACGCAATTCCTGCATCTTGGCGTAGCGTGACTGAACGACTCGACGAAAAAGTACCAGCATGGTTTAAATTCCTTTATTCCTGTCCGGCCGACGGGAAAGCGGAGTTTGGGTCACCTTGTACGGCTGATTCTCAAGGGTAATTTTTTATTGTTGCTCTTTTCAGCTGGCGGTTAGCCAACTGTTTATTGCTGCAATATCTTTGACTGACAGCTGACCTGCGGCGTGCTTCAGTCGCAGTGTGTTCAGTACAAAATCATATTTGGCTTTGGTGTGGGACTGAGTCGCTGCAGACAAGTCCTTTTGAGCATCCAGCACTTCCAGAAGATTG
The DNA here is from genome assembly GCA_004762125.1 of Oceanospirillales bacterium. Lineage (GTDB taxonomy): Bacteria > Pseudomonadota > Gammaproteobacteria > Pseudomonadales > Endozoicomonadaceae > Endozoicomonas_A. The sequence goes on from SIHQ01000033.1 coordinate 35,750, forward strand.
AATCGTCCCGAGGCATAACCCCGCTCTTTCATCACCAGTGTTCGCCCCTGAGCTTCAACAGACCTCTGCAGGGCATCAACTCGTACGATGGATGCTGTGGTTTTATGGAAGGAATCCCGCACCGAGCGTTCATTTTCCCGCTGTACACGAGTCAGCTCTTCTTCTGCCCTGAATTCATCCTGTACCGCCTGCTCTACTCGTGAACTGATGTACATACCCTGAAAGATAGGAACATCTACGGTGAACACCATTTCCTTGGTTTTCAGCTCATTACCACCGCCAAACAGGGAACCACCGGTTTCCCGCTTACCATCGGTATAGGTGAAGTTCAACGTAGGATAATGACCTGACTTACGAGCTCTGACTTCCTGACGGGCTTCATCCAAGGCATGCTTCAAGGCGAGAATGGCAGGGTTAAGATCTCCAGCGCTTTTTACCCAGGTGTCCGAGTCCACGGGTTCTGGTGGCTGATAGACTACAGCTTCTGAAAGAAAGTCGAGCGTATCTGGCACTGTTCCGATAATTTCTGCCAGGGCATAGCGGGTGTCCACCAGCTGGCTGTTTAATTCAGCTTCTCTGGCCAGTGACTCGAGATAGCGGGCTTCTGCTGAATCGACATCAACTGAACGTCCAAGACCCGCCTTCTTTTTACTCGCAGCCATTTCAAAGTGCTGCTTCAAGGCATCTTTCTCATCCTTGATGGTGGTTAACTGGTCATCCACTTCAAGTACCAGAAAATAACCTTCAGCAGCTCTTAATAGAAGATCCTGTTCAGCCTTCATCAATTCAGACTCAGCCCTGCTGATCGTCGATTTCGATTGTTGAAACCGTGACCAAAGCTCCCAGTCAAACAGTGGCTGCTTAAGAGTCAGTCCTTCTGTGGTCGTATCAAACTTGTCATTACCCGTTGCAAAGACGCTGTTGTCTGCCCGGATAATGCTCTGATCCGTCGTTCGTTTTTCATACTGAAAGGAAAGCGTGGGCAATAATCTGGAACGAGCCTGACGATAGGTTTCAGAATCAGCACTGAACTTGTGAGTAGCAGCAAGATAGGAAGCATCATGCTGACGGGCTTTTTCAACCACGTCCAGCAGGTTCATTGACCAGCCTAGCTGGCTGAACAACAAGCCAGCCAAAGCCGCACTCAAGGCTTTGCAGCAGTGTTTTGGTAGTGCCATTGCAAGTAAATCCCTGTGACAAGCAAGTAGCCAATACAACTTACTGCACGGACAAAGGCACTGAGCTCTATTTTTTTAGGTAATTCATGCTAACACGGACTGTTTTCGGGCTCTATCGCACATGACCATGGACGTATAGCGTTAATGCAAGGCTGGCATTGCGGTTTTATAAGTATATTGAGTACCAGAACGCTTCTAGAAACGTAGCGCTCTAACTATGATTTTTTGTTTTCAACAACATAGTGTTAGAGTCATGCAGGTAAAATATAGGAATGATTGCAGAGAGGAAAATACAGAAAAGGCCAGCTGAATAGCTAGCCTTTTCTTTGTGATACTCGATGCTGCAGTTTTTAGCGTTTGACAGAATATCTTTGATGTGAATACCAAAGCCAGACTACTGCTGCGTCTCCTGCATCAAGCCCAGCGAGATACGATCAACGACACAACAGCAGACTGACAGGGTAAGATTGCATTTCAATTTTATAACCGTCAAGTGTCGTTAGTGCTGATTCGTCCTCTTTCTGTTGTTACTGTATTTCTGGACTCTTTAAGCGATTCACTGAAAAGCATTACTCCCTCTGCTCAACTCACAACGATCCAAAAAACAGTCCTGACCGCTCTGATTATGGGGATTGTTGTCACTGAAACACTCAACTGGGCCGCCTTTGAACGAAGAA
>SIHQ01000034.1 GCA_004762125.1 Oceanospirillales bacterium
GGTAGTATTTGGGTGTTAGTGTGAGGATGTAGTAGTATGTGGAGGGTGGGATGTAGTTGGTAGTAAGTGGTTAGAAGGTAGAAGATGGCGGTTGGTAGTTAGTGGTTGGCAGTTGGCAGTTGGCAGTTTGCAGTTGGCAGTTGGCAGTTGGCAGTTGGCAGTTGGCAGTTGGCAGTTGGCAGTTGGCAGTTGGCAGTTGGCAGTTGGCAGTTGGCAGTTGGCAGTTGGCAGTTGGCAGTTGGCAGTTGCGAGCGTAGCTCGTTTCTCTTCACTGACCACTTAAAACTTCAAACTAAAAACTCATCACTAAAAACTAAAAACACTCACCCCTCAACCTGAGCATAAAAAACCTGTCCAACCCGCTGGATATGATCAACCAATTTCGGGTTTTCGATACTGTCAAAAATAGAAATGTCCAGTTGATAAGGCAGCATCAACTCTTCTAATGCATCTTCAATTTTCAGCTGCACACTTAGGTCAAGCTGGTTACTTTTAGAGGGCATTAGGGTTAAGTCAATATCAGAGCCTATCTTGTAATTGCCCTTGGCTCTTGAGCCATAAACAACCACTTTCCCCACTTGTGGAAATGCTGCAAACACGGCACGAATGGCGGTAATGGTTTTTGCTTTGAGGCCAAACTGTGTGTCCATCAGCCTTTATCTCGCCAGTCAGCCATAGTCTTTTTCAGTTTCACAAACTCTGCACAGTATTGATGGATGATTTTGTGAGCAATCTCGTTAGCGACTTCTTCCCTGTAGGTATGAGAACTGAGATTACGGCTTTTAATCATTTCCATCCAAAGGTCGCCATTTTCTATGATCCCTTCGCGAAAAGCACTTCTTGTCGCATCTCTTGACCCTATTACACCGCTGACGCCCCGGTAATCAAAAAAATCTTTGAGGGTTTTCCATGCCAATTCATGGGTAAACTCAAACCCCTGTATCAAGCCTTGCTGCTCAAGTTTGGACAGTGCTCTTTGCTGTGACAGATTGACCGCGTCTTGCAGAGTATCAAGGGCTTGCTGATAGTTATCAAACCGTTGTAGCCAGCGAATGTCTTCTTGATTTGGGGTCATAATGGGTTCTACTGTGAAAAGCTTTTGGTTTTACCTATCGATACTAACAGCACCACCGGCTTAGCAGAAGTAGTTGGCAGTTGGCAGGGCGAGCATAGCTCGTCTATCATAACTGACCACTGATTACTGATTACTGAAAACTAATAACTAATAACTAATAACTAATAACTGAAAAAATATGTCCTTCGAAAAACTTGCCGTCTGGCAACGCTCTTCCCGCTTATGCGTCGATATCTACAAAACAACCAGCCACTTACGGGATTTTGGTTTTAAAGATCAAATAACCCGCTCTGCTCTTTCAATCCCCAGTAACATCTCGGAAGGCATGGAACGAACAAGCCAAAAAGAGCGCAAGTATTTTCTCTCCGTTGCAAGAGGTTCAGCCGCCGAAGCCAGAACACAAGCCTACATAGGCATTGAAATTGGCTACATCAACAAAGATAAAGGCTTAAGCTGGATCGCTGAATTGAAAGAACTGTCTTCCATGCTTCAGGGGCTAATCAATTCCATACGTTAGTGCAGTTGATAGTTTTTAGTGGGCAGTGGGCAGTGGGCAGTGGGCAGTGGGCAGCAGGGAAAACGCATGAAACCCCTCGTCAGCACTAGCTTCAATCAATATTCGATAAAAGCGGAACACCCGCCAGGATCGTATTCATATAGTGTGTGCTCAAAGCAGCCTTCTTCATTTTGCGCTTGATACCACCTTTGAAAGTCTTTTCGTTTTTTAACAGGTTCAAAGCAATATGCCTAAAACCTGCGAGTACCTCAGCACTGTCATCTCGACGGATCCGACAGGCGTCTTCGCCCATAGCGACATCCAGTACATAATGCAGACTGTTTTCGATTGCCCAATGACTGCGGACACTTACTGCCAGTTGCTCTGCGGTTAACTCTGCTGAACTGATGTAGTAACGAACACTTACGTCTTCCAGGTTTTGAAGCGTTTCTCCCACCTGACGGAAAGCAATGACCGCTCCCAGAGTTTTCATCCCTTTCCAGTCAAAAGAGAAATTGACAAACTCATCAAAGATATCGCTAACCACATGTATCCGATGCTCTTGTCTGCCACGATTTTTCTCTTTCGTTTCATACGAGGAGTCAAATGAGCCTCCCAGAATGCTGCCCATAGAGAAGTGATCTTGGAAGGCTGCATGAAGTTTTGGCTGGTTGCCTTTAACAGCCAGCAAGTAATCAGCTTCTTTATCAACGATTTGTTCAGCTATAGCGCGCTGACACCCCATGGCATCAATAGTAACGATGCAGCCCTTGATCTCCAGTAGTTTCAGGAGCTCAGGGATGGCCGTTATCTCATTACTTTTGGTATCCGTTTTTACCTGACCTAGCACCACATTATTTGCCGTACAAAAAGCACTCACCATATGAATAGGATCACGATCTCGACTTTTATCGTAAGAGCTTCTGGCCACTTTCCCATCGATTGCAACTACAGCTCCGCGGGTTGCGGCATGGCAATCCTGCATCCAGTTGGCAAAGCATTTCTGGAATACTTTAGGGCTGACAGTGCTGACAACACGAGCAATAGTATCGTGAGAAGGAATGCCTTCATCGAAGCTTCCCAGGGTTTTAAGCCAGTCTTCTCGAGCGTTTCCGAAGTCTTCAATTTCTTCCCAGCTTTCAGCTCCACCGATGACTGCACAGATCATAAGCAAAAGAATATCGGTCAGCTTATGGTCAATTTTCCACGGCTGGCGAAGATCGGTGAGAATAGAAAGATGTTCAATCAAACTGGTTGCGTTCACTTCAAAGAGGCTCATATTTGTCATTGCTGACATATATGACCATAGACGTATGAATAAGAGAAGTTGAAATCTGACTATAGTCTACTGATACCAAGGGGTTTCATGCGTTTTCCCTGCAGTGGGCAGTGGGCAGTGGGCAGTGGGCAGTGGGCAGTGGGCAGTTGCGAGCGTAGCTCGTTTATCCTTACTGACAACTCATTACTGACAACTCATTACTGATTACTGATTACTGATTACTGACAACTGACTACTAACAACTGATTACTAACAACTGATAACTGACAACTAATAACTGATTCTCCAGACACGCTACCGCCCACCGGAATTTATCGCTCATTTCGGAACAGCGAGAATGCATGCTATTAATAGCAAACATGATTAGCAGGAGATGTGCACACGACCTTTATGCGATATCAGAACGGAGGCGCATTATAAAGTAGCTACACCAGTATTAATACCTTTCTGTGAAGCTTGTCACACGTAGTTACTTACTTCAATTAAATCAACTGGATACCTTGAAAAAAACTAAAAATAAATCATCTCTTTTTGATTTGTTTTTGATCAAAAAAAAGCCGCTATTGCGGCTTTTTTCAGGTATTCAACTAGCTCTTGGATTCGTACCCTTGGTAGTCATAATAACCCTGATTATAACCGTAAGAATCTTTGCGGGTGGGGTCAATTTTGTTCAGCACAACACCGGTTATCGGTGCGCGAGCCTGCAACAATCGGCCAACCGTCGTTTGTATCGCACCCAGTTGAATGCGGCCTGCTTCTATCACGTAAACAAGTCCATCAGACAAACGAGATATGGTCAGTGCATCACTCACACTTTGTACGGGCGGGCAGTCAATCACAACATAGTCGTAGTCTTGCTTTAGCTGCTCAATCAATACCGCAAAGCGGTCGGAAGAGAGCAGCTCTTGAGGATTAGGCGGCACCTGCCCACAGGGAATAACCGATATACCATCAGCACTGTGAATGCATTCACCAATGCTCGCTGTTCCGGCCAAGAGGTTAGCCATACCAGCAGAGCCGCCTTTAACGCCGTAGTTTTTACCGACTACCGGGCGACGAAGATCACAATCAACCAGCAAGGTTTTTCCTAACTGCCCCAAAGCCAGGGCCAGGTTAGACGCCACGGAAGACTTACCTTCGCCCGGCGCAGTGGAGGTTATTGCAAAAACACAATGCTCTTTATCCATAGCGGTCAGATTGATGCTGGTTCGAATAGTACGAACAGCCTCACCAAAGCCATGTAAATCTTTCTGCAGAAACAGCCGGTGAGCGGCACCCTTTTTCAATTCTTTTGTGGTCAACTTGGGCAGTACACCCAGCACCGGCAGGTTCAGTTTGTCTTCAATATCACGGGTACTGCGAATGGTGTTATTGAGCATTTCTAACAGGAAGGCAATACCACAAGACACCATCAACCCTAACAACGCGGCAATAACCACAATGAGTTTTTTCTTGGGTTTCACCGGGTTTTTAGGCGTATACGCTTTGTCTACCACACGAGCGTTAGCGGTTTGCAAGTCACTGGTGGCGCTGGTTTCCTGAATACGCTTGAAGAAGGCGTCGTACAAGTCTTTATTGGTGCGTACTTCCCGCTCAAGGGCTCTTAAACGGAATTGCTTGCGGTTAATGTCCTGAACCCGGCTTTTTGCTTCAGCCACGGCTTTTTTCAGGCTTTTCTCGTTGCTTCTATCAAGCTCAAAGTCACGCTCAACACCGTCAATAATGTTATTGATCTGGCCACTGATGTTCTGCTGAATACTTTCCAGCTCACTGCGAGCAGAAATCATTTTAGGGTGTTTAGGCCCATAGCGACGGGACAGGTCTTTCACCAACCGCTGAACCTTGGATTCTTCCTGTTTAAGACCCTGTACCAGCGGATGCCTCAACACCGCCTGAATAGAATCAACGCCCCGGCCTTTTTTCAGGCTGCCATTCTTGATCTGCTGATAAATACTCTCGGATACGGTCAGTTTTCTGCGCACCTGAACCAGTGACTCTGTGAGAGATTTAAGCTCATTGCTGGAAATGGTCAGTACACCTTGAAGGTCAACCAACTCTTCTTGTTCCCGATAAGCCTGAAGGTTTCCTTCCGTATCACGCAACTTACCGGACAGCTCGGTCAAACGCTCCTGCATCCAGCTTGTGGCGGTCAGTGTAAGAGAGAGCTTGGCTTCCATATAAGCTTCAATGTACGACTCGGCAATAGCATTGGCTATTTCTGCCGCCAGAGCCGGGCTTTTTGACAGAGCATTGATTTTTACAATCTGGGTTTTCTTCACTGGCTGAACAGAGACAGCGGCTGCAAGCAGGTCCAAGGTATCACTGAGCACACGTTCGTCGCTTACGTCGACCACGGGAGATTCCAACCCAAACCAGCCACGCCAATTCAGTATTTCGGCGTAAGGGTTTTTTTCACGAAGGGTCGCATTAAATTCGGGATTACTGAGCAAATCAAGGCGCTCAACCACTTTCTCAAGCACGCTGCGCGATTTCAACACTTCGAACTGGGTGTTCAAGTAACTGTCGCCACCACTGTCGAGTCCGTAAATTTCTTCAATGGACACGACCTTGGCTTGCTCCTGCTCAATCTGGAGTACAGCCGTGGCTTGGTAAACCGGCGTCAGGGAAAACACCACCAACACCGCCAGCAAAGTGACCGCCACCGTAAATCCGGCGATGGCCCATTTATGAGTGGTGAGAACATGAAAGATTTCCCTGAGGGAAATCACATCGTCATCTTGCGTCGCCTGGTGCACAGGCTGCATCGTAGAATCAGTAGACATAAATTTATAAACTACCAAAGACTCTTACACCCGAACGCGCCGGGCAAAGAAGCCTGCTTTAATGAACATCACGAGCTGGCCAAATGATTGACCAACAGAAGATTAGAAGAAGCTTTCTTTCACATTGACGATATCGCCAGGCAACACTGACTCATTCAGCTTCAGCTTGCGCTCTTTCAAACGACCTTTATCTTCACGAGTCACTACTACGTTGTCCTTGGAGGCTCGCTGAGTAAAGCCGCCAGCAAGCGCGATGGCTTTTTCCAGGGTCAACCCTGGTTCGAAGGAGAAACCTCCGGGAGATTTCACTTCACCACTGACGAAGAATTTACGATATTCAGTGACTGTCACGCTGATTCTGGGGTCAATAAAATAGTCGCCCTTCAGCTTTCTGGTCAGAAAATGCTGCAGCTCACCAACGGTCATGCCTTTTACACGGATTTCACCCAGAAAAGGGTAAGGAATAGTGCCCGCATCAGTGAGGCGGGTTTCAACCGACATATCGTCTTCGCCAAACATGGTGACGCTGATCATGTCGCCAGAGTTAAGACGATACTTTGAAAAGCTAAGTCCTTCTGCTCCGGCGCTTGCCGCACCAAAACACAATATCAACGTCAACATCAACATCTGCACCGCCAGCAGCGCACGCCAGCTTTTAACTAAATACATCATTGCCTACTTCCAACCCGATCATCCTGAATCACTCATACACCTAAACTTTTAGAAGACGACCACTTCCAGCCAGCCATACTCGCAAAAAAGCTTTTCTGGTGATTCAGCACGAAATCACCAGAAAAACGCTCTTGCCTTATCTATAAAAAAGCAGAGCCGGAGCATTATACTCCAGGCTCTGCTCAAACCAAGCCATGACTTGATTAGATAGCCAGTTCGGCCGTCAGCATGTAGACGTTACGCTTGAAGTCTGTAGCATCATCAGGATCGCCCGCCTTGGCTTTTTCATCACGCTTACTGTTTGTATAAGACAGAGAAACAGTCGCGTTACGCTTTACTTTCCAGTCAGCAGACAAAGTCAAATCTTTTAGAGTACGCTCCTTCTGGACCTGGCCTGCTTCCTCAACATCTTCATTAGTCAGGGTATATGCAACACTGGTTGTAATCTTGGATGTTGCTTTATACATCCAGCTCAGTGTAGTAGCTGTACTCTTGGTGAATGCAGCAGATGTTGGATTATCAGATTCTAAACCGTAATCTCGGTTAGCAGACAACTGGAATACAGAACGATCAACAGGCATGTAGCTTACGCCTACTTCCCAACCGTTAAAGCTTTCTTTATCGATACCTGAAGCAGTACGTTCACGACGAGCCAGCTTAGCGAAACCAGTGGTTTTAGCGGTAGCTTCCCAGTTCAGACCCAGCAGGTAAGAGAGAACATCGTAATCAGGATTATTGTCTGCGCCAGCAGTCACATTGGTATAACCAAGTTGACGGTCTTTAACCTCAAACACGAGATCTGTCTTAGGCATAAAGCGATAGAACGCGGCTGCACCGTATTCCTTGATTCTGCGATCAGAGCCTTCAGTGCCTTTATAATCCTGCTTATCGTAGCTACCAAACAGGTCGAAACGCATTTTAGCTTCAGTGGAACCGAAACCGTACTTCAGGCCAGCAGTTGTTTTTTTGTATTCTGGTGCAGATGGATCAGTAGCCTCTTTAACACGGGAGTTTTCATCATGACCAATAGCGTAACCCAGATCCAGATCCAGACGGTTACGGCTGTTGACTTCCTGATGACCGGCAAAAGCAGCATTGACATCAGTAAAGTTATGCTTACTGTCTTGAGAAAACTTTTTGCTCAGAGCACCAAGAGTCAAAGCGTATTCGTTCAGACCGCGTTGCGCCTTGAATTCTGAAGAGGCACCCAGTGCGTAAACAGTAGAGCTGTCAGGACTCTCGGTTTCTGTATCATCTTCCTTATACAGGTTGTCGTCGTAACCCACCTGCAGCTTTGCGGCTGGAGTTACTTCAAGAGCACCCCATTGAACATGGCCTGCATCTTCTACTGCAGCCACAGCGGCCACTCCGTATCCAGCCAGCGCAACGGCCAGACTCAGCTTACTGATTTTGTTCATAGTTTGTTCTTGCTTCTTTGTGTTTAGTCGTTAGCAAAGCAGGCGCCCTGCATATGCAATTTGCTGCGCCACCTAAATTAGTTGAGTAGTGTCGCATAAATTGCAACGGACACTAGCTATGAAACTAGCGTTGTATTATATAGACGACCCACTTATAATTTCCAGTACCAACGTTAGCTATATTCATAACATTACATTTTCATCTACAAAATCTAGATTGAAGTCGTGTTGTGTATCAAGGAACCCAAATGAATCCAAAGAAGATTGTTGCTGCCAGCGCGCTGGTGTTTGCCGCATTTGTCGGCACTGCACAAGCCGATCTGGTTAGCGACTTGCAAACCATGTCTGCTCAAGATGCTCTGGCGAAAGCTGTTCAGGAAGAGGGCGCAAATATTGAAGCTATCATTGCGGCTGCCTCCGCAGAACTGGCCAACAGCCCTGCCCTGCTGAGCAGCCTGGTAACTGCCGCTGTTCAATCCTTTCCTGCACAAGCGGCTGCGATCGTTTCCAGTGCTGTGAAAGCGGCACCTCAAGTGGCTGCTCAGGTTGTTTCTGCAGCTATCGCCGCTGCTCCTGAAGCCGCTGCTCAACTTATTAGTGCAGCCGTAGCTGCTGCACCTGCTGCCGCCGCTGCCATTAATAGCGCCGCTACTGCGACTCTGGCAACATTGCCAGCTACCGCAGCCGGCCTTGACGCTGACGCTCCTGCCGAAGCAGCGCCAGAAGCCGCACCGGTTATTGCTGCACCAGCACCACCTGTTGTGACGCCAAGCAGACCTGACCCGGTTCCTGTTAGCCCAAACAGCTAACCCGGAATAGGCACTGGCAATGCAAGGGTGATACTGATCAGTGTCACCTTCCCTCTTTTTCTTCTCATCTCCCTTCTTTTTAAATCCTCTCTTCAAACCGGATCGTTAGACAGACGCAATCCGCTACAACAACTCCGACCCACTCCTACGATCACAATGCCATTCCATTTCCCGACCAAAAACAGAGTAACATTCGAGCAAAACAAGACCATAGTCTACTCGAGCTTATTTATTTCAAGAAAAATCACGTAGAATGCACCCAAGAACGCATACGAATAAGTAAACACATTAAGTGTTCGTTACCGCAGGAGAACCCCATGAAAATGATCACGGCCATCATTAAGCCATTCAAGCTTGACGATGTACGCCACGCCTTAGGCGAGGTTGGCATTGAAGGAATGACAGTCACAGAAGTTAAAGGCTTTGGACGCCAGAAAGGCCACACAGAACTGTATCGTGGCGCCGAGTATGTGGTTGATTTCCTGCCCAAAGTAAAGCTCGAACTGGCCGTTGCTGATGACCAGACAGACCAGGCCATCGAAGCCATTATCAATGCCGCCAATACCGGCAAAATTGGTGACGGCAAGATCTTTGTGAGCTCGCTTGAACAGGTGGTCAGAATCAGAACCGGCGAAACCGGCACTGAAGCCGTTTAAACGAATACCAACATAATTATAAAATAAAAACGGCAGCTTCATTCCTGGCATTGTCGCCCTTGATACCTGCAGTTGCTTTTGCAGACACGCTGAATCAGGCCAACACGGCCTGGATTCTCACTCTACGGCGCTGGCATTATTTATGAGCCTGTTCTCGGCTTGCGAGTCAATGGTAACGAAGAAACTAAAGGGCTCGATATTATCGAACACGAAGAACGCAGATACGATATCTAGAAGCTTTTAAGTCGGAGCGATTTCTCGAGACAACGGCTCCAAGCCAATACATTGATACATTAATACATTAATACACTGACACATTATGTACTTATGTTCCATCTTGCCAGCCATACTCTTAGTAATCACCACAGACTTTTACCTACACTGGAAAGCCCTCTTTTGTACTAAGATGAGTTGACGAACAACGACAAGGAGGTATTTAAAATATAAGAATCACTTTATTTATGCCTACACAACATTCATTTTTCAAAGCTATTACTATACTCGCAGCGCTAACCTATATTCAGATCGCCACTTCCTGTCCGACTGTCACGACCGAAGCTATAACCAATGTAGCAAAAATAAACATAATTTCAGGAGGAAACATTAGAGAATTTGTACCGCATATTCTGAAAAATCACCAAACCTACGCTTCACACAGAAACTACGACTATAGATACTTCAACCATTCTGTTTTCGCCGATTATTTGGGGCACTTAAGACCTCACTGGCTGAAAGTTCTAGCACTAGAGAACCAGCTAAATCAGAACCTTCAGGATGGTTCGTGGTTAATATGGCTAGATGACGATGTATTAATCAATGATTTTAAACAAACCGAATCTATTTTTTCTCGATATATTCATACTTACTCAACACCTGAAAACTGCTTGCTTGTGACAGCAGACTGCGACGAGCATACTTTACTGAACACAGGTGTCTTGATGTTTCGAGTAAGTGAATGTGCTCGTGATATTGTCGAACAGTGGTGGAGTCTCAGGCCAAAAAAAAGCAATTGCCATCATGATGAGCAAGCAAAACTCATCGACTTTTTCTACCACAATACTAAACCATCTATCAGGGTGGTACCCCAGCGGGATAATGACTTCAACATGAATACATTCATGGCTAAAGACACATCACGAGACTGTTTTGCTAGAAAAGATGACTATGTAACACAACCAGCTGGAGCATCAGAATCAGAAAAAAATTCTGTCATTCCGAAAAAAGCAGAATTAATTTTTAATCATTATTTATTAAGTTCTTATAAACACGATTATCAAACAGATACTCAGAACTTAAATTTTTCTCTCGCATTCATGCAATCTGACTATATTGATTCTGACTATATTGATAATGCCACAGTGGGCAGTATCATCATTTCTTTGTTTTTAGCTGGTACCACAACTTTTTATATAATAGTTTTCTATTAAAATTTTTATCGACATGTATTCCAATTTTAATGCTAATCGAGCCTACGCTTTTTCCTAACAAAGTTGAACTATGACTAAACCTATAAAATTACATTTTTTAGGTGAAAAAAACGTCCAATAAACAGCAGAATGAAGTATAGAGAAGGGATTAACCAAGCCTTCAAGCTTTGCTAAAGGCTTGGGGGAAAATCAACTTTTACTGAAACATGGCACTTATAGACTCGGCATTACTGATTCTGCGAACAGATTCAGCGATCAGATTCAGCGATCAGAGGGGACATATCCAACTGACGGATACGACCCAGTGCTTGCGCAGCAGGACTCAGAGGAATCGTGTTGGTAACAACCAGTTCGTCCAGCTCGGAAATACACTGACACATTAATACATTGACACATTAATACACTGACACATTAATACACTGACACATTAATACACTGACACATTATGCGACTCAGTTCTCACTTTTTGCCAATCAACGCCAATATAGCCTTATTTCTGATTAGGATGAGTAAAAATCTTCGTAGCAATAATAATAAATCATGAATGGATTCTTCGAACCTGGGCTTACCCCAAAAGTTCTCGGACACAGAGGGTGTCCTAAGCATTATCAGGAAAACACCCTGGCAGGCTTCAGAGCAGCCTACAGTCAGGGAGCGGCTGGCATTGAGCTTGATGTATTCAAAACGTCAGACGATAAAATCGTTGTTTTTCATGATGAGAATATCAGCCGATTGACTGGGCAACCGGGCTTGATCAGCGATATGTCCTGGGACCAAATATCAAAACTGAGCGTACAAAAGAGTATCGATCGTGGCGACGGTACAGCAATCAACTATCAGCACGAGCAACCCATTCCACTGCTTGAAGAAGTTATTAGTGAGCTTCCATCGGATTTCTTGATAAACATCGAGATGAAAGCCTATTCGCCCAACTGGTTTCGTCGAGATACAGGAAAACGGGTTGCAGAGATTATCAGAAAGACTCAATCCGTTGACCGGGTTATTGTTACCTCGTTTGATTTTTTTATGCTGAATGCTCTCGAGCAAGAGTATCGCGACGTTCATTCTGGTTTTGCATATGATGACAGTATGCTTGGGCAACTGGCTAAATGGATCGATCATATTCCTCTGTCAGGCCACCAAAAGCCAAACCAAAGTCAGCTAACGAACAGTCACTGGCTACTGAATTTTCTTCTTGAAATAAACAGTATCGGTCAATTCGTTCACTCATCCGTGGCCGATGCAGAGCACACTTTAATCGACGAAGACACTGCCGCTCAATATCACGAGAAGGGCATGCTTTTGGGCGCATACACTCTCTTTCCCGAAGATGCACGCTATCAACCGAACCGCATTACCCATCATGAGCAAGAAGCCCTGAGACTCAAAGCAGCGGGGGTTGACTGGATTGAAACCGATGACCCTGCCAGAATGCTTGAGATTCTTGAGGTTTGAAACAAATAATGTGATCGAAAACGAACAACATTGTCAGGAATGAGCAGCCAGCTAGCTGACCGAATTTTACCAGGCAACACTATGAAAATAACGAATACACGGAAGTTATCAGTGATCCATTTAGCAGGCTTGATATTACTGCTTGCGCTCTTTGGGACGAGTAGAGCCTCCGACATCGAAGCTCTTCAAATCGAAGCTCCTCAAGTCAAAGCTCTTCAAGTGGAAGCTTTGCAAGTCAAAGCTTTTCACGCCAAAGCTCTTCAAGTCGGATCCGAAACACCTTTCACCTCCCTGAATCCCTATCTGGAGATTTATAGAACTCCAGACAAAAAGCTGGATATTCAGACCCTGGCCGACAACCCTCTGATTGAATTTAAAAAGGTTGAAACCGACAATATTAACCTTGCCTACAGCGATGATCGTATCTGGTTGAGGTTTACTGCCAGCAATTTAAACCATTCAGACATAGAGCTGTTCGTTGAATCTGTTTTTACCCGCCTGGATTATGTCAATCTGCATTACCAAGATCAAAGCGGTCATTGGATCAGTCAACACGGTGGAGATCGACTTCCCTACAGCGAACGCCCTCTGGACAGACAAAAATTACTGTTTCCCATAAAATTACCAGCAGGAACAACCAACACGTTTTATATTGATATTCACAGCAGCAGCTCTCTACACATTCCGCTATTTATTACCAGCGCCCGGGCCATGCTTGAAACGTCCGAGTTCCGATACAAGCTTGACGGATTGTTTTACGGCATCAGTTCGATGGTAATGCTTATTTCATTGTTTGTTAGTTTACTGGTGAGGAAAAAGCTGTTTTGCTATTACTTTATATCAGTGCTTGCCATGACACTGTCTCTCATGGCACTGGACGGAAGCGGCTATGCCCTATGGCCGAACGCTATTAAATTCCAGGAAGTCTCGATCGTCATTTTTCAATGCCTGAACTGCATATTCACAACGCTCTTTGCCCGTAAATACCTCCTTCTTCACAGAGCCTTTCCAAAGGCTGATTTAATTAATCGATTTTTCATTGTCTACTGCTTTGTAGCAATGATTGCTTCTCCATTTTTGCCCTACTTCATGGCGTCTTTTAGTATAATCATTGCAGAATCACTGGCCATCTTATGGATCTGCGGTCAAGCAGCCGTAAGAGCTCACCAGGGGCACAAGCCGGCTTATATTTTTCTCACTGCCTGGTTATTCTTATTCGCCATCATTGGCTTCGTCGCTGCAGCAAACCTGGGCCTTTCCCATAACTACATTAATTCTATCTACGGGCTGAAAGTCGCTTTCTCCTTTCAGTTCGTCATTATGCTTGCAGGGTTAGGTTACCAGATTCATCTATTTCGACTTAAGAAAGAAGCCGCAGAAATGACGGCCATCATTGCTAAAACAGAGATCACCGCTAAAAACGAATTACTGGCCAAAGTGAGTCATGAGATACGCACACCACTGAACGGTATTTTAGGTATTGTAGAGCTACTCCATCACTCCAGCCTGAACAAAATTCAGCAAGAGCAAGTTAATACCATCCATTATTCGGGTAAGGCTCTATCACAAATTCTGAATGATATTCTAGATCACACCCGCCTAGGCTCTGGAAAATTAACACTCCAGTCCATTAATTACAGCCCAGAGCAGGCAGCCGAAAAAGTTGTAGACATTTTTACACCGCTTGCGCAGCAAAAAAATCTGGAGTTTTTCTATTTTTTTGATGCGAAGTTACCGGAGAGTATTTGCGGAGATCCTGCACGGCTTCGTCAGATACTGACCAACCTGCTAAGCAACGCCATCAAGTTCACAAGCTCTGGCACCGTTCAGATGAGAGTAAAAATTGATCCTGATCTTTCAGTCAGGAGTATTCTTTTTGAAGTAGAAGACTCTGGCCCTGGCATCGATCAGGAGTTAACAGAAACGCTCTTTGATCGCTTCACCCAGGGAAACACTATGCAGGCATCAGGTTCCGGGCTAGGCCTCAATATCGCAAAGCAGCTTGCTGAACTCATGGGAGGGGAAATTGGTTACAAAAACACTCAGCGTGGAGCGCTGTTCTGGCTTGCTCTACCTTATTAAACCGTTTCGAACCCAACCAGGCTTACTGAGGTATGCTCTTCTTCTGTAAAGCATTGAATAACAGATCGGTTTCATCCGCCAGAAATCGATCTAGAACCTGAATTCCAGCCCCCTGATCAGACTCATGAGTGCCCCAGGCCACTACGACCCTACCCCACTCAATCACGATCCTTGGATGGTGAACATAGGCCTCAGCAAGACCCGCTACTGCATTTAAAAAGCAAAGTGCTCGAGAGTATTTCTTGAAGGAGTATGATTTTTCGAGATGCTCTATGCCGTCGTAAGCATGACACTGCCATTCACTCATAAGACCTCCTTAAGAAGAGTTAGTCTTTGAGCATAGGCTATCCACTATAAAAATGCAGCTCTGCTAAGCTCTGCAGTCATTTTCATAGTTTGGAGTGAACTGAATTTTCGGCTAACGGCTGTTTGAAGGGGAAGGCAAAGAGCCTTATATGACAAAAGAAGATAGAAGAAGATAGAAGACTCCGGTCAGGCAATGGCTATACAGTCAGATGAACACTATGCTGCACAGCCCGCTGCCTTTCATACCGAAAAGAAAACGCGCTTAGAAAACTTTTACTTTTCTTCTTCGCTTTTACCTTCTTCCTTATCAGCTTGAAGCTGCTCAAGCTCCTGCTTGCTGGTATTCAGCTGCTGGGTCAGCTGCTTTTGTTTGGTTTTCAATGCACCGTTCTCTGTAGTCAGAGTACGATTCTGCTCTTGAAGACGCTTGACCTGCTTCTTCATACGGTCAGGATTACTGGCACGTAGAGTTTTCAGTTCAGTTTCGTCATTTTTAACTTGCTTACCGAGTTTTTCAGTTTTCTGCTCAGCAGTGTCTAGACGAGACTTAAGCTGAGTTACTTCCTTACCATGCTGCTCAGTAATCTCAAGTAGAGCTTGCAGGCGCTGTTGCTCAATGATTTCCAGTTCTTCATCTTTAAAAAAACGGCCTCCCGCGCTCAGTGTACCCATAAATTCATTTACCTCCAGAAAGGATTTTAGATTGGAATAGAAACAGGCTTACACCAGCACACAGGTTCCGCGTGTAATTTGAGAAAATGTGATGTAGAAATGAGTTGTTCTTCATTAAAGGCTGATGAAAGCAGATTGACTGTAGACGGAGCCGGAGTCTATTACACTTCGGCTACCCAGAAAAGGAGAATTTACAACATTTTTGTATAAATCTCCAATTTCAATAAAAAAAACCAGGTTTCCCCAGTAAACTCAGGCCTCAGGGATTCGTTTCAGCGTTTCCAGCAGGTAAATCCAGAAGCTGGCTACAGCCGAAATAGACACCTTCTCATCCGGGGAATGAGGGAACTGAATGGTCGGGCCGAAGGAAATCATGTCCCATTCAGGGTAAGCGCTGCCCAGCAAACCACACTCTAGCCCAGCGTGAATCACCGTGATTTCAGCCGCCTTGGCAAACATCTCTTCATGCAAGGCAGACATAACCTTGAGGATGTCGGAATCCATATTGGGCTTCCAGCCTGGGTAGGCACCGTCCTTAATCACTTCAGCGCCTATTAGACGGTAAAGTGCAGCAATAGCTTCAGCATGATCTTCACGGGCACTGTCTACCAGACTTCGAACCATGTTTTCAACACTGAACTTGCCATTCTTGATGCTGACAATAGCAAGGTTGTTGGAGGTTTCTACTACGCCCTCGACACTCATGCTCATGCGTTGCACACCGTTAGGTGAAACATGCAGGGTATCCAGAAGTGTTTGCTGGTCAGCCAGAACCATCACCTTTCCAGACAGGCTCTCGGTTTCAACGCTGATATTCAGATTCGGTTCAACTTCAGCCAGCTCGCTTCTGAACAGCTCAAGGTGTTGTGCAATCATTCGTTCAGCATTAATGGACTGATCGGCAGGCACAACGACTTCAGCAAACGCCTCTCTTGGAATGGCATTGCGAAGTGATCCACCAGAGAAACTGTGCAAGCGAACATCAATAGCCGCCATTGCTTTCAACAATCGAACCATCAGTTTGTTGGCATTACCGCGCTGAAGCTTGATATCAACACCGGAATGACCGCCCTTCAAACCTTTCAGAGAGAGACGAAACCCCTGATGATCTGCTGGCAACGCTTCTTCGGAGTAGGTTGCTCGTACAGATACATCCACACCACCAGCACAGCCGACGCAAAGCTCACCTTCTTCTTCAGAATCCATATTGAGCAAGATCTGACCGTTCAATAGACCGGATTTCAGCCCATGCGCTCCGGTCATACCGCTCTCTTCATCTATAGTAAACAACGCTTCTACAGGACCGTGTGCAATCTCTGTGGATTCAAGCACGGCCAATGCGGCAGCGACGCCAATACCATTGTCAGCACCCAGCGTTGTACCATCCGCCGTTACCCAGTCGCCATCGACATAAGCTTTGATAGGGTCTTTGGTAAAGTCATGGTTCGTATCAGCATTCTTCTGAGGTACCATATCAAGATGACTCTGGAAGATGACACCACGGCGCCCTTCCATTCCTGCAGTGGCCGGTTTACGAATGATGACGTTGCCGACTTCATCGACCAGCGTCTCCAGACCCAGTTTTTCACCAAACTGCTTTACGTAAGCAGCAACTTTCCCTTCATGCTTGGAAGGTCTTGGGATATCGCAGAGGCTCTGAAAGTGATTCCAGAGTGGTTGAGGGGAAAGTTCACGGAGTTGAGACACAACTGATTCCTGTGATTGATGTTAGTTTTTGAACTTAATCTCTGCTCGCAGAAACTAATATAAGCACTTACACGGATTTGCCATCGAGTTACACAAATTAAGCCGTACAATGACTTAACGTTCAACTCTCAGCAGCCATCAATCAGTAGCAACTACTCATGCGAAAAACCATTCACATTCTTAATCAAAGCAACATCCAGTTTCCTCCCGCTACTGACGCCCTTGAGCAGCCAGACGGCTTGCTGGCCATGGGTGGCAATCTGAACACAGAAACACTCTTAGATGCTTATCAGAGAGGCATTTTCCCTTGGTACAACGAAGGCGAGCCACTGCTATGGTGGAGCCCTGACCCAAGAATGGTCATTGAGCCCAATAACGTGCATATTTCTTCCTCAATGAAACGCCTGCTGAAAAAACAACCCTTCACAGTCACGTTTGATACCGCTTTCAGTGATGTTATTGCAGCCTGCGCAGAACCGAGAGACGGCCAATCCGGCACATGGATTACTGAAGAAATGGGTCAGGCCTATTGCAACCTTCATGAGGCAGGTTACGCCCACTCTGTAGAAGTCTGGGACAAAGAAAAACTGATTGGAGGTCTTTACGGAATTGCGATTGATCAAATATTTTTTGGGGAATCCATGTTCAGCCGAGCCTCTAACGCTTCAAAACTCGCCACGATTCATCTCTGCGGAGAACTCAGTCAAAGAAACTTTAAACTGATCGATTGCCAGGTTCCCAGCAGCCATCTTGAAAGCCTTGGTGCAAAGCTTATAAGCAGAGAGATGTTTCTAAAACAACTGCACGACTATTGCCGTCATCCTGTATCCGATGCACACTGGAAAGCAACCTGGCAATGGACGGCCCGAACCGATGAGCGCCCTTAAAGATCTGAAATTCTTTGCAACCCAGCCTCATGATTGCAGTTATCTCGAAGATAAACAGGCGACAACACTCTTTCTTGACCCGGATAAAGAACTCGCACCGGACTTGTATCGTCACCTGGCTGACATCGGCTTTCGCCGCAGTGGCAAGCACGTCTATCGTCCTCATTGCCAAAACTGTAACGCTTGCATACCTGCCCGTGTTTCCGTGAATTTTTTTGAACCCAGACGCGGTCAACGCAAAGTTATTAATCGAAACCAGGACATTACTGTCACTCGACATAAAGCCGAGTACGATGAAGAAAGTTACGAACTCTACAAAAACTACATTTGCTCTCAACACAAAGACGGCGACATGTACCCGCCATCGATCAGTCAGTTCAAATCGTTTCTGGTTGACTGCCCTGATTTTTGCTCTTTTTTTAAGTTTCGACTAAAAGATCAGTTAATCGCGGTGGCCGTTACCGACGAACTCAGTAATAGCCTTTCTGCTATTTACACTTTTTATGACACTGAGCTGAGTAAAGGAAGAAGTTTAGGTTCGTTCTGTATTCTTTGGCAGATTCAGGAAACCCAAAAAATGGAGCTAAAGTACCTTCACTTGGGATACTGGATTAAGGAGTGTCAGAAAATGAATTACAAAATTCAGTACCGGCCACTGGAAGTCTATGTCAATAATCATTGGGTTACTCTAAAATAGAGCCCGCATTAGTCATACAGGTACATCTCCAGCCTCGATTCTTCTTTTATCAGCGCTAGCGCTTATTCAGGAAAGCTTATCAGGGAGAGATGGCTGTTCACTTTGCTTTAATAATGATTTTCAGGCAGAATGCCTGCCAGTTTTATTCATCTATTGCTCTATTCTGAGGTTCGCTTTTAATGGCAAAAGAAGAAAGTCTTGAGATGGAAGGCGTCGTAATCGACACTCTTCCTAACACCATGTTTCGTGTAGAACTGGAAAACGGCCACGTTGTGACCGCTCATATTTCCGGTAAAATGCGTAAGAACTACATCCGTATTCTGACTGGTGACAAGGTAAAGGTTGAGCTAACTCCTTACGATCTGACCAAGGGTCGCATCACCTATCGTTCCCGCTAAATAGGGGCCGAAGCCCCTTTTCTTCAAAGATGTTTAGCCCTGTTCACCATCAACAGCTTCCAAGTCGGATGTTTTGCTTTTGGCAGGCTCAAACTTCAGGAACAGCTCCTCTCCTTTAACGGTGACTTTTACAAAACCACCGTTCTCGGATAAATCTCCGAACAGGATCTGTTCCGCCAGGGGCTTTTTCAGGTACTCCTGAATCACACGAGCCATAGGCCTGGCTCCCATCATTCGATCATAACCTTTCTCTGCCAGCCATTCCTGAGCTCTGCCATCGACATCAATTTGTACCTTTTTCTCATCCAGCTGGGCTTGCAATTCTGTCAAGAACTTATCAACTACATGCTTGATGGTACTTTCTGACAACGATTCAAAGGGAATAATGGAATCCAGACGGTTACGAAACTCAGGCGTAAAGGTCTTTTTAATAATCTCCATCCCATCCGTCGCATGATCCTGCTCGGTGAAACCAATAGAACTACGCGTCATGGTTGTCGCACCGGCATTAGTGGTCATAATCATGATCACATTACGGAAGTCAGCTTTACGACCATTGTTGTCTGTAAGAGTACCGTGGTCCATAACCTGCAATAACAGGTTGAAGACATCCGGGTGTCCCTTTTCGATTTCATCAAGGAGTAACACGCAATGAGGTGTCTTGGTAATAGCTTCTGTCAGCAAACCACCTTGGTCATAACCTACATAACCAGGAGGTGCACCGATCAAACGGGAAACTGTATGAGACTCCATGTATTCCGACATATCAAAACGAACCAGCTCCATACCCATGGATTTGGACAGCTGACGACAGACTTCGGTTTTACCCACACCAGTAGGACCAGAGAACAAAAAAGCTCCCACAGGCTTGTCAGGTGCTTTCAGTCCAGCTCTAGAGAGCTTGATGGCCGTTGAGAGAGAGGTAATAGCGGTATCCTGACCAAATACGACCATCTTCAAATTACGCTCTAACTTAGAGAGCAATTCTTTATCAGAAGAAGAAACGGACTTTGGAGGAATTCGAGCAATTTTGGCAACAATCTCTTCCACATCACCTACGTCAATGATGGTTTTACGTGAACCTTCTGGCTGTAACTGCTGATAAGCACCGGCCTCATCAATAACATCAATGGCCTTGTCAGGCATAAGTCGATCATTAATAAACTTATTAGCCAACTCAGCGGCTGCTTTAAGCGCATCATCAACGTATTCAATAGAATGGTGCTCTTCAAACCGACTCTTCAGGCCACGAAGAATTTCAATGGTGTCATCAACGCTAGGCTCTGTGATATCCACTTTCTGAAAACGACGAGCAAGAGCTCTGTCCTTTTCAAAGATACCTCTGAATTCTTGAAAAGTAGTTGAACCAACACAACGCAGATCACCGGTTGTTAGTAGCGGCTTGAGGAGATTTGAAGCATCCATCACGCCACCAGAAGCGGCACCGGCACCGATAATAGTGTGAATTTCATCTATGAAGAGAATGGCATCATCCATCTTCCGTAATTCATTGAGTAGCTTCTTGAACCGCTTCTCGAAGTCACCCCGGTATTTGGTACCCGCAAGCAGAGAACCCAGATCAAGAGCGTAGACAACAGCGCTTGCAAGAACGTCAGGAACCTCGCCGTCAACAATACGCTTGGCCAAACCTTCAGCAACGGCAGTTTTACCTACGCCAGCTTCACCAACAAGCAATGGGTTATTCTTACGACGACGTGTCAGTATTTGAGAGACCCGCTCAACTTCCGCATCACGACCTACCAGAGGGTCAATTTTGCCTGCTCGCGCCAATTCGTTCAGATTGGTGGCATAGTTCTTCAACGGATCTTTACTACCGCCTTCAGAGTCTGAGTGATCTTCCAGCAGCTCTGCGCCACCCATATCCTCCATCTCCCCTCCAGACATCTTGGAGATACCATGGGCGATGTAGTTCACCACATCGATTCGGGCCACATCCTGCTGTTTTAGAAAATAAACAGCCTGACTTTCTTGCTCACTGAAGATCGCGACCAGGACATTAGCGCCAGTGACTTCTTTCTTACCAGAACTCTGAACATGAAAAACAGCCCTCTGGAGAACTCGTTGAAAACCTAACGTAGGTTGAGTTTCACGCTCCGTGTCATTTTCAGGAATCAGCGGTGTTGTTGTATCAACAAACTCTTCCAGCTCTTTTCTGAGTCTGTCGGTTTCAACGCCACAGGCCACCATAACTCGGGAAGCTGATTCATTATCAAGCAGCGCTAGTAACAAATGCTCAACAGTCATAAATTCATGACGCTTAGTTCTTGCGTCTCTGAATGCACTGTTCAGCGTTAACTCGAGATCTTTATTGAGCATAAAAAATTATCCTGAGAGCACTATTCGACTTTAGTTATTTTGCACATTAAGGGATGCTGAAATTCTCTGGAGTACTCATTCACTTGTCGGGCTTTAGTCTCAGCAACATCTTTGCTGAAGATTCCGCAAACTGCATTGCCCTGCGTATGCACCATCAACATGATCTGTGTTGCTTGTTCAGAACCCATGCTGAAAAATTTCTCCAGGATCTCTATAACAAAATCCATCGGCGTAAAATCATCATTCAAGAGCACTACCTGATATCTGGCAGGCGGTTGCAGCTCGGTTTTGGCCGGTGCTACAGCAACGTCAGTGTCGCCTTCATACTCCGCTCTATCTTTTTCTAAGCTTAGACGAACCCACTCAAATCTACTCATGTACGGATGAACTGCGATATGCTGCATTGCACTTGCTTCCAGGTTGTCTACAGCTGATTTTCAAAGGCTCTGGATCGCCAATTCAGGTGTCAACTGACGTCTTTCTGTAAAGACTTTCTGAACTACGTCAAAACTTAAACACCCTGAATCCATTCTAAAGAAGTTATCGGAAAGAACAACGAAAGATGACAGTGAAAAAATCAACTGTCTTATCTATGAAAGTTACAAACAAAAAAACGGCTGACAAAAAATGCCAGCCGTTCATGGGGTTACCTGTACTATTTATTGCAAAGTCACAAAGAATTTTTAAGCAGCTATGATTTCAATTCAAAGCGACCTGACTCCACATTCAGTTATCGCAAAGCATCAATAGCCGTATTCAGCACTGCGCTTGAGCGCATAGCTACGGTCGCTTTCTCATCATCAAACTGGAAATAACCACCCAGATCAACAGCAACACCCTGAACAGAGTTCAGCTCTTCAACAATCAGCGATTCATTCTCTACCAGAGCTTTAGCCAGATCAGAAAAGTTTGCCTTCAGATCCTGATCTTCGTTCTGTTCAGTCAGCGCAACAGCCCAGTACTGAGCCAGATAGAAGTGACTGCCACGGTTGTCGAGTTCATTGACACGACGTGATGGAGATTTGTTTTCGTCCAGATATTTACCGATAGCCACACTCAATGCATCAGCCAGAACCTGAGCTTTTTTGTTTCCTGTCTTGGTAGCAATATCTTCAAGAGACACGCCCAGGGCGAGAAATTCACCCAGAGAATCCCAGCGCAAATGATTTTGCTTCACCAATTGTTGAACATGCTTTGGTGCGGAACCACCAGCGCCGGTTTCGAACAAGCCACCACCAGCTAACAGAGGAACGATGGACAACATCTTGGCACTGGTACCCAGCTCCAGAATAGGAAACAGGTCAGTCAAATAATCACGTAACACATTACCCGTAACGGATATGGCATCATTACCGGCTTTAATGATTTCCATAGACAGCTGACAAGCATCAACCGGTGGCAGAATGCGGATATCCAAACCTTTAGTATCATGGAACTTCAGGTATTCATTTACCTTGGTAATCAGCTGAACGTCATGGGCGCGATTTTCATCCAGCCAGAATATTGTTGTTACACCGGTAGCGCGTGCACGGTTCACAGCCAGCTTAACCCAGTCACGGATGGGCGCATCTTTGGTCTGGCACATTCTGAAGATATCGCCTTGCTCTACCTTCTGTTCAAAAACAGTACCGCCAGACTCATCCGTTACACGAATAACACCTTCACCCGGAGCCTTGAAGGTTTTGTCGTGGGAACCGTACTCTTCAGCCTTCTGAGCCATCAGGCCAACGTTTGAAACGTTACCCATGGTGGTCACATCAAACGCACCGTGATCTCTACAGAAATCAACTACCGCTTGATAAACACCTGCATAGCAGCGGTCTGGAATCATGAATTTTGTATCTTGCAGTTTGCCAGCAGGATTCCACATCATTCCGGAGGTACGCAGCGCAGCAGGCATGGACGCATCGATAATAATATCGTTAGGCACGTGCAGGTTAGTGATGCCGTTATCAGAATCCACCATAGCCAGATCAGGATGAGACTCATAGACCTTCATAATGTCGGCCTTGATTTCATCACGCTGTGTAGCAGACAGATTTTCAATCTTGGCGTAAACATCACCCAGACCGTTATCTGCATCAACACCCAGCTCAGCGAAGACAGCCCCATGCTTTTTAAACACATCTCTGTAGAAGACAGTTACAGCATGGCCAAACATGATCGGGTCAGACACCTTCATCATGGTTGCTTTCAGGTGCAAAGAAAGCAGTACACCTTTCTCTTTGGCATCTTCAGTCTCTTTATCAAAGAAAGCGCGTAAGGCATTGATATTCATAACAGCACTGTCAACCACTTCACCGGCCAACAGGCTGGTTTTAGCTTTCAGTACCTGAGAAGAACCTTCATTACCAACAAACTCGATTTTTACATCGGACGCTTCTGGCATAACAGCAGACTGTTCACTTCCGTAAAAATCACCATCTTCCATATGGGCAACATGAGATTTGGACTCTGAACTCCAGGCACCCATAGAGTGTGGATTCTTCTGAGCGTAAGCTTTTACAGGAGCTGCAACACGACGATCAGAGTTACCTTCACGCAGAACCGGATTTACAGCACTACCGAGAATTCTGGCGTAGCGCGCCTTGATTGATTGCTGTTCTTCTGTTTTTGCTTCTTCAGGGTAATCAGGCAGGTCATAACCGTGACCTTGCAGTTCCTTAACAGCTGCAACCAACTGAGGAATAGAAGCACTGATATTTGGCAGTTTGATAATATTAGCTTCTGGAACCTTGGCCAACTCGCCCAGTTCAGAAAGGGCATCGCTCTGCTTCTGCGATTCGTTCAGATTCTCCGGGAAGTTGGCAATGATACGAGCAGCCAGGGAGATATCTTTAGTGGCTACAGCAACATTAGCTGCTTTGGTGAAAGCCTCAACGATAGGAAGAAGGGAGTAGGTGGCAAGTGCAGGAGCTTCATCTGTAATGGTGTAGATGATTCTGGTTGTATCTGTTGTCATTAATTTCTCCTAAAACAACTGGCTGCGGCGCTTCGGCGGGAATTGTCTCTGAGCGTCACGATTCGCTGAATTTGTTATTCGAACCTGTTATTCGAACCTGTTATTCGACCGTGTATTTCATTGAGGCTGTCGCACTGGAGAGGCCAGACACGGACTATCACTCTACGAAGAACAATGAATATGGAGCCTGAACGACCATCTGCAGAGATGAAAAAAGTAAAAAATTTTCTACTGCACGCACAGTCTCAGAACGCTTTTAGCGTTATTGGCCCCATAAGATATACCAATGCGAGTAAGGAATAAATGTAGTTTTGTTACATAATTTACCATTTTCACTAGGTATTCTTACCTAAAAAAGACTATATGGAAGAAAAACTACCGCACGGGTAGAATAGCCTCTCCTTAAAAGTCAGCTATTAAATAACCATGACGCACGTTTCTGCTTCCCTTTCCACAAAAGCTTCCACCACAGCTCCTGACCCCTCTCTAAAAGAGACTCGGGTCATTGTCGGCATGTCCGGCGGTGTAGACTCTTCCGTTTCGGCTCTGCTGCTGAAACAGCAGGGCTATCAGGTGGAAGGCCTGTTTATGAAAAACTGGGAAGAAGACGACGGTACCGAGTACTGCACAGCCATGGACGATCTTGCCGATGCTCAGGCGGTTTGTGACAAAATTGGCATCACACTTCACAAAGCCAATTTTGCCGCTGAGTACTGGGATAATGTCTTCGAACATTTTCTTCAAGAATATAAAGCCGGCCGCACACCCAACCCGGACATCCTCTGTAACAAAGAAATCAAGTTCAAGGCCTTTCTGGATTATGCCTCAACACTGAACGCTGACTATATCGCCATGGGGCATTACGCCCGCAGAGAGTCAGTCGACGGTAAGGCCGCTCTGATAAAAGGCCTGGACAGCAACAAGGATCAAAGCTATTTCCTGCATCAGGTAGGCACAGAACAGCTGGCTAAAACCCTGTTTCCGGTCGGTGAGATTGAAAAGCCGGAGGTTCGTCGTATTGCAGAAGAGCACGACCTGATCACTCATAATAAAAAGGACAGTACAGGCATCTGTTTTATCGGCGAACGTCGTTTCACTGACTTTCTAAAACAATACCTACCTGCCCGGCCCGGCCCTATCGTCACTGACAAGGGTGAAACCATTGGTAAGCACTCAGGCCTGATGTACCACACTATTGGCCAGCGTCAGGGCCTTGGCATTGGCGGCATGAAAGGCGCCGACGAAACGCCTTGGTACGTGGTCGACAAAGAAGTTAAAAACAACACTCTTGTGGTGGGTCAGGGTAACCAGCATCCCCTGCTCTTTTCTGAAAGCCTGAGAGCCAGCGATATTTTCTGGATCTCCGGTGACGAGCCGGAAATGCCCGTCAAACTGACCGCTAAAGTTCGTTACCGCCAACAGGACCAGGGCTGTACACTGAGTAAAGAGGATAACGGTTATCTGGTGATCTTTGATGAGCCTCAGCGTGCCATTACACCGGGACAGTCCGTTGTTTTCTATCAAAATGATATCTGTCTGGGCGGTGGTGTTATAGAATCCCGCCATTAAGCAAAGACAATTATAAAGTCTGGCAGCCACTGCGCCGCCAGAGACTAAAAGTCAGAGACTAAAAATCAGAGACAATCAAAGGTAGAGATCACCGGGTGCAGTATACATCTAAGGAACAGGCCGCCGCTTTGTCCGGCATATTTCAGGCTGCTGGCCTGGTCGAACAGATGGCCAAAACAGGCCAGGTGGACAATGAGCAACTGGAGCCTTTAATCCAGAGTCTTTTCATCACCAACCCGAACGATGTTGCCGATGTTTATGGTGGCTATCATAACCTACAGCCTGGTCGTCGAACCCTGAAAAAAGTACTGGAACGCCAGACTGATACGATTCAGGGAGATACTGTTCGCTACGCGCTGACACTGATTCATCTCGAACGTAAACTGTTTCGCGATAAGAACATGCTGGCAGAAATCGCCCAGAGACTGAATCGCAGCAAAGAGCAATCAGCGCACTTTGGCCTGATGCACGAAACCGTGATTTCCAGCCTGGCCAGTATCTATCTCGACACGGTCAGCACCTTTAAGACTCGAGTTCAGGTCACTGGTGATCTGCGTAATCTGCAAATCCCGGTCAATGCCAACAAGATTCGCGCCATTCTGTTCACTGGCATTCGCTCAGCTATTCTCTGGCGACAAACCGGTGGCAGTCGCTTCCAGTTATTACTGGGTCGCAACAAGTTATTGAACGGATTGAGCCAAATATAACAAACAGCAATGAGCGGAAAATGCGGCTCACCTCTAAAGATGAAAACAGCTACAAAACTGGATAGAGCCGCACTTTCATAATAAGAAGAGCCATAATAAAAGGGTCAGAAGCCATTAAACTCTGGCCTGACAAAAATCATCCACCCGCATCCATATATGAAATAACAGGCGTTTTTCAGTATGATGCGCCCTTTCCAAGAGCATAAAGGCATGTTGAACATGGAGCTGTCTGCACTGACTGCTGTTTCCCCGATAGATGGGCGTTACGGAGACAAAACATCCAGTCTGCGAAGCATCTTCAGCGAATACGGTCTTATCCGTTTTCGCGTTATCGTTGAGGTTAAGTGGTTACAGGCTTTGGCCGACCACCCTGCCATTACCGAAGTCCCAGCCCTCTCTTCAGAAGCCAGCGCGCTACTGGATCAGCTGGCCGACCGGTTCTCTCTTGAAGATGCCCTACGGGTTAAAGAGATCGAGCGCACCACCAACCACGATGTAAAAGCGGTTGAGTACCTGATCAAGGAAAAAATCCAGGACAACAGCGAACTGGCCGCTATCAGCGAATTCGTTCACTTTGCCTGTACTTCCGAAGACATTAACAACCTGTCTCACGGTCTGATGCTAAAAACCGGCATGGAAGAGGCTGTTCTGCCTCCTATGAAACAGATCATCAGCGAAATGGAAACGCTGTCCAGAGAGCACGCAGATCAGCCTATGCTGTCTCGTACTCATGGCCAGACTGCCTCTCCTACCACTCTGGGTAAAGAGATGGCTAACGTCGCCTATCGTCTGCGTCGACAGGTAGAGCAGATCGAAAGTGTAAAACCTATGGGCAAAATCAATGGTGCGGTGGGTAACTACAACGCTCACCTTTCTGCCTATCCGGAAATAGACTGGCAGGGACAAGCTCAAAGCTTTGTTACCAGTCTGGGTCTTGAATGGAACCCGTACACCACCCAAATTGAACCACACGATTACATTGCCGAATTATTTGATGCAATCTGTCGCTTTAATACCATTCTGATCGATTTTAATCGTGACGTTTGGGGTTATATTTCTCAGGGCTATTTCAAGCAGCGCACTGTTGAAGGCGAAGTAGGTTCTTCTACAATGCCTCACAAAGTTAACCCTATTGATTTTGAGAACTCAGAAGGCAACTTAGGTATTGCTAACGCAGTTATGCAGCATCTCGCATCAAAACTGCCGATTTCTCGCTGGCAGCGCGATTTGACTGACTCAACTGTTTTGAGAAATCTGGGTACTGGCTTGGGTTACAGTTTGATTGCTTACGCTTCCAACCTGAAAGGAATCAGCAAGTTACAGGTTAATGCCGACAAGCTGAATGAAGACCTGGATAACTCATGGGAAGTGTTGGCCGAGCCGATTCAAACCGTGATGCGTCGCTACGGTATTGATCAGCCTTATGAAAAACTCAAGGCTTTAACCCGTGGTCATGACGGTATTACCAAGCGCACCTTAGAAGTCTTTATTGATAATCTGGAGCTGCCTGCAGACGTTAAAACTGAACTGAAAAAGCTGACACCTGCTAATTATGTAGGTAATGCTGCAGCGCAAGCTAAAGCCATTTAAGCTTTAAACTTAAAATAAAGCTCTCATTTAGGGGGCTTTTTTTACGAAGATAAACCTCTATTCTGCCTTAGATCACACACTACCAACTGCCTGAAAATCATCACCACGAGTCACAACCTCCCCCTACCGAATAACCATTCTGTCAGTAATACTGACTGCATAACCTCAACAAATGAAACCGATTGAGCCACCCATAGTCTTAGTATGTATTGATGAATTTTAACTGATATACGAAGGATTAGAGAATGATTCCACCAGATAGAACATTTGCTACTCATTTTCCTGTAACAGCAGAGCCTCTGGCACCAGAACAAGGTCAGTTCCATGGTGCAGAGGTAATGCCAGCCTCCGTGGAAACTGCATTGCCTACTGGAAATACAGATGATTCAACTCCTATGGACTGGTCAGCGACCCCTTGCGACATAACCAGCTGCAGACACGAACTCACCTCCCTCGAATTTCGTAATCAGTTCGTAGCGCTTATAAATGAGGGGGAGCTTGATAAAGCCTTGGAACTCGCAAATAACACTGACCTCAAAGGCGGCAAGGATGCACCGATACTAAATGCGATTAATGTTATTAGTGACCAGACTGGTCGATACCGTCTTTTGGAGCCCATTGTCAAATTAGGATTGTCGTTCGAGCCATTTTTCCCTACAAAATTTCTTAATGCAATCCTGTCATTTCCTTTTGATATCTGGCGCCCCTGCTATCAACAGCTGATTTCTAAAGCTCACCCGTCCGAAAGAATGAAACTGATGGCTGATTACTCTGAGCAATGTTTGATTCACATATCTGCTAATGCTCATCTTAAAAGCCGGTTCATTCTGGAACAAGGCATGATGATTACTGAACGTTATAACAACACTGATACATCAGTATTGGAAGCCCATAAAATGAAAATTAGAAGCCTGGAGGACCAGCCGGAAACTGCTTTAGAGCATAGCCAATACCTTGATAAAGAGTCTGCTAAAGACTTCGAACTAGAAAACCTGCTCCGTGCTAAAGCGTTTGACGGCATCATGCCGTTGATAGATCGAAGTGGCGCTATGAAAGTACACCTTGCCGTTATTACACTACAGTATTTATGCTGCCACCCTCGCGACGAACCTACAGCTCTGATATTGGAAATAATTAAAGCAGTTCTTCAACTGGATCATCCGGATTTACTCACCATTTCTAAGGCGTTACTCTCTTTAGAATGCAGTGTCTGGGAGCACTGCATCATACTCATCACCAACAAATTACCAGAAGAGTTCAGGCGTGACTTCAGATCTGATCTGGCAGAGTTTTACAAGGATCATGACGAAAAAAAATCATGGCTACTAGCTACTAGGTGAGTAACCTACCATTGATAAAGAAGTATTCACCGTAGTAAAAAACTACACAAAGCTTGTGTCATACATCGTCAAATCTTAGTACTGAAAAGCACTATCACCTCTTAGTACTGAAAAGCACTATCACCGCTTTAAACTTCCTTCGTGTGGCGTGCAATACAGGCTCGGTGTAACCGCTAGGCTGATCACAACCTGCAAACACTAATTCACACGCCGCTTCAAAAGCCAAATTTCCTTCAAAATCCAGGGCCATAGGAGAATAGCTTTCATCTCCCTTGTTTTGATCATCCACGACAGCCGCCATACGCTTCATGGCTTCCATAACCTGTCCTTCTGTACATATATCGTGACGCAACCAGTTGGCGATATGCTGGCTGGAAATCCGCAGCGTTGCCCGATCTTCCATCAAACCCACGTCATTAATGTCAGGTACCTTGGAACAGCCCACACCCTGATCAATCCAGCGAACCACATACCCAAGAATACCCTGAGCGTTGTTATCCAGCTCTCGCTGAATCACATCTGCAGTAAGATCCGCTTTATTGCGCAACAGTGGAATAGTCAGTAAGTCGTCCAGACTGGCCCGTTGTCGTTCAGCAACCTCTTCCTGCCTCTGATGAACATTAATACTGTGATAGTGGACAGCGTGCAGCGTCGCGGCATTAGGCGATGGCACCCAAGCTGTGTTAGCACCCGACAATGGGTGAACCACTTTTGCATCCATCATCTGAGCCATTTCATCCGGCATGGCCCACATGCCTTTGCCAATCTGCGCCCTACCCTGAAGACCACATTCAAGACCAATATCAACATTCTGATCTTCATAGGCATTGATCCAGGCAGACTGTTTCATCTCACCTTTTGGCACCATAGGGCCTGCTTCCATACTGGTATGAATCTCGTCGCCAGTACGATCCAGAAAACCGGTATTGATGAACACTACCCGTTCACTGGCTGCCCGAATGCATTCTTTAAGATTGACTGAAGTACGCCGTTCTTCATCCATGATGCCAATTTTCAGGGTGTTCTCTTTTAAGCCCAATACACCCTCAATACCAGCGAACAGGCGGTTAGCAAAACCAACCTCCTCAGGCCCGTGCATCTTGGGCTTTACAATATAAACACTGCCTGAACGAGAATTTTTAATGCCTCCTGACGCCTTTAGATCGTGCATGGCAATCAATGAGGTAAACATTCCATCCATAATACCTTCCGGTATTTCATTACCTTCAGCATCGAGAATGGCATCTGTCGTCATCAAATGACCCACATTACGGATGAACATAAGACTGCGACCATGGAGTGTCAGTGAGCCACCCTTCGGTGAAGTAAACTGTCGATCAGCAACCAGTTTACGAGTAACAGCTGCTCCTCTCTTATTAAAGCTTTCCTCCAGATCACCCTTCATTAACCCCAGCCAATTTCCATAGACCACCGCTTTATCTTCCGCGCCTACAGCAGCAACGGAATCTTCACAATCCATAATGGTGGTGACCGCTGCCTCCATGACCAAGTCCTTAACACCGGCAGGATCTGTTTTGCCAACCACTGACTCAGCATCAATCTGAACTTCTATGTGCAAACCATTGTTTTTTAATAGAACAGATGAAGGGTCTTCAGTTTCTCCTGTAAAACCTACCAGCTTCAGAGGTGATTCCAGTGCCGCTACAGAACCGTCGACTAACGATACGGCCAGTTGGCCTTCCTTGATGCAGTAAGCGACAGAATCCTTATGAGAGCCTTTGGTCAGTGGCGCAGCCTGATCCAGCAGTTGACGAGCAAAAGCAATAACTTTCTCACCACGAATCGGGTTATAGCCCGACCCTTTTTCAGCGCCGCCTTCTTCAGAAATGACGTCGGTACCATAAAGGGCATCATAAAGACTTCCCCAGCGAGCATTCGCTGCATTAAGAGCAAAGCGTGCATTCATTACTGGAACCACTAACTGGGGACCGGCTTGCAATGCAATTTCGCTGTCGACATTCTCGGTGGTGACAGAAAAACCTTCACCTTCAGGAATCAGATAGCCAATACTGATCAGAAAATTTTTATAGACTTCAGGACTGAACGTCTCCTGGTTTTGCTGATGCCAATGATCAATCTGTTGCTGAAGGCTTTCCCTTTTAGCCAGCAGATTCTTATTCTCGGGAGCAAAGTCAGCCAGCAACTGTTCGAATCCCTGCCAGAACTGAGCCACCTCAATACCCGTTCCTTCAACAGCCTGCCTCAGCAACGCATCAATAGGTTCAGCAACCTGTAAGCCCTCATGTTGAATTCGTGTTGTCATTTGCTTTCCTTATTCCGGCGATAAACTTCAGGCTGTATTGTTATTTCGAATTAACAAAAATTACCAATTCAGAACATCTATTGGCGATATTCGCAGGATAAATACCTTTCTTCAGTCGAAAAAAAACCGCCCTAAAGGCGGTTTTAGATCCAATAACGAATCAATCGTCAGGATGTGATACCTGCTTCTGCTCGGCAATCACCATGTAGTAGCTTTCGGACATGTGTTCAACACATTCTTCAGCTACTTCAAAAAGGCTATGTTCGTCGTTCAGTTCGGTTAACCAGTTCATTATCAGACCTTCCAGTGGATTTATCTTTTATTATCAAGTTGACGCTAAAACGACAAATCCACATTTATCGTTTTTCTTCCCGCGTACTGAAAAAAGGCCCCTCCTCCTCTTTTCAGATGATCACACCTTATCAACTTCAAACATAAATTACCACGCATGTTTTCTATAAATTAACATCTATTATCATTTGATAACATTTTAAGTTGTCAATGCTTCGAACTCATTAAGCCATTCACTCACTTTTGTACGCTATGAAAAAACATCTGAACCGGAAGATCCCAAACCGTGATTACACGACCTAACTGGCTTGAAGAAAAGCAGCAGATTCCGGGTTAGCCACAGACTTGATCAATTGTCGTAGCCACTGATGACCCGCATCGTGATGCAGCAGAGAGCTCCAGGCCATTTTCAGTTGAATAGGTTGAATCTCGAACGGTGGCGGTAACACCACCAGATTGTCCATATGGTAAGGCAATTCAGCAAGACGACTGGGGAGCGTGGCAATCAGGTCGTTCTGAGAAGAGATCAGCATGGCCACCTGATAATGACGGGTGAATACGCGTATTTCACGCCTGTACCCCAACGCCGATAACGCCTCATCCACCCAACCCAATTGCTGGACATCTTCAGGGTCAACACCAACACCCACTCCCATGCCCGTTTTACTGGCCCAAATATGCCGAGCACATAAATAGTTTTCCAAAGAAAAATCATCAATGATCGGATTGTCCCTGCTGAGTACGCAGGAGAAAGAGTCACGCCATAACAAGGATTGATGAAAGGACTGAGGCATAGTACTGAAACGGTTAATCGCCATATCAACACGACCATGCTCAACATCATGAAAACTGACATCACTGGGCGTCAATATATCCAGCGTGACGTCTGGTGCTTCTAAACGAAGTCGCTTTAATACTTTAGGGATCAGAGTTGATTCCGAATAATCGCTCGCCATGACCCGAAAAATACGCTTACTTTCAGCCGGGTCAAACGCATCTCTGGGCAGAACCGCATGCTCTAACAACATTAACGCTTCTGCAATCTGTGGCCGCAGAGCAATAGCACGCTCAGTGGGAGACATACCCTCACTGGTTCTCACTAACAGAGGATCATTAAACAGACTACGCAGACGCTTTAGTCCATTACTCATGGCTGGCTGGGTTATGCCTAACTGTTCAGCAGCTCTGGTTACATTTTTTTCCCTAAGTAACACGTCGAGGTAAACCAGCAGGTTCAAGTCAATTCTGGCTAAATTCATATTTTTATTCGCTTTGCCATACATCCAGTTATGGGCCAAGGATAAGAACTATTGAGCCAAGATTCAAACAACTGTTTTATTAATGACAATCAAAAAGCGAAAATAAACGAAACTTTATACTTTTTCACCTGCCAGACACAGGACAGAAGCCCTTGTCAGAGCGCAACTTACTGCTTATTTGAATAAGAAAGAGGAAGACAAATGCAATTGATAAAGAAACGCCCACATCCGTTTTCTCCCGTTAGAAAAGCCAAGCTAGCATCAATATCAATCGCTTTTGCTTGCTCTCTTCATTTTAGTGGAGCACTGCTAGCGGATAGTAATCCAATATCTCCAATATTAAAGAAAATATCCCACCCAATCAGTACTGAATTTGCCAACGGTCATGAAGAAAGAGCCAATGCAATAGCAATGAAAGTATGGGCCAATCTAATGATGGCTCTGAACAACCGCTTTTATGAACCTACGCAAACCTACTCATTTGCCAGTTCAACCCCACAGTAAAGGGTTCGAGGAGAACGACGTAGCGCCCTCCATCGGACTAGGAAGCTAAGCTTCGCCTTTGCGTTCCAGCTGCCAGAGCGACAGCCTCCCCAAAGCGCATACCAGTGCCGATCTCTCGCAAGAGTCGCCTTTTCCAACTAAAAAATTCACGGTAGTAAGGCATTGCCGATCCGGTTTTCCTTGCAGGTGCCGGATGGGATACCACTCCCTTTTTCTCAGTCTGGTAGTAATTTCTTAAAGGCCTATCCCAGAAGCCCAAGCCTCTTCGTGCTATCACCAATGCTGCAGCGTGATGCGTGGATAAACCGTATTTCTCTTTGTATTTTACTGCCCCAATCTGCGAGGAGTACGCTGGATTAATTGTAATGCACTCCAGCCCCCGTTTGGCGCAGTTCACTTCAATCAGGGATTTGATTTTTTCATAGGCCAGCGACGAGAGCATTCGGGCGTACACCGGATTCTCTTTGTGCAACTGCCTCTTTTTCTGCTTAAAATCCAGCTTCTCAATGA
>SIHQ01000035.1 GCA_004762125.1 Oceanospirillales bacterium
TGGCTCTGGCTCTGGCTCTGGCTCTGGCTCTGGCTCTGGCTCTGGCTCTGGCTCTGGCTCTGGCTCTGGCTCTGGCTCTGGCTCTGGCTCTGGCTCTGGCTCTGGCTCTGGCTCTGGCTCTGGCTCTACAGAAGCAGAAACGACCTCGACAGGCTCTGCAACTGTTATTTCCGCTTCCTGCTCAACGGCAGGTTCAATCACAGCTTCCTGTTCAAGTTCAAGTTCAACCACTGATTCGGGCTGTTTTTCTTCTTCAACAAGATTCTGGGCAGATTCCTGAACGCTTTCAGCCGCTACCGTTTTTTCCGGCTGCACATCTGATGCAACCAGTGTTTGAGCTTCATCGGAATCAACCGTTTCTTTAACAACGTCCTGTTGCGATGATTCCTCTACCGCCGGAACTTCCTGAGTTTCTTCCTCACGTCGCCCCCAAGGCCAAAAACGTCTCTTGGCCTTCTTTTTTTCATCACCTTTGCGAGAACCGAACATAGGCTACTTCATCAGAATAGAATTAATTGAATTACTGCCTTCCGGGGAAATGGCTATCAGTGACGCCACCAATGGGAAACAGCTTGAATATAATCGACTTATCCTATCGCAAAAGCGGGCTTCGCGGAACGAACTTTCATTGCGGCCTGCTGTCCAATTACTGCCCTGAACAAATATCGGGACTATATTAAGGAACCCAATACAGTCATGCATACATTCTATTTATGCACCGACTTGATGGCAAAGATCATAGGGATGTAACTGATGAATCTGGATGAGCACATTTCCAACACTCGTATTTTTCTCTGGAGCCTGATCGTGGTTGCCGGAGTAATGCTGCTTGCCTTACTGACACCTGAGCACTCAGCTGAAGCGGGTAATAAGCGCTGCTACTTTAATCACCAGTGCAACGACCCCGTATCCAACAGAGTACGACTTCATGCCCGTGATACTGGCCAGTACCTGGATATAGAGTTTGATTATATTCGTAATGATCTGCCTGAAAACCCGGCTTTATCTTGCCGGGATCCCAGCCCACGAAAGAACGATATCTGGTCTCGGCTACTGACCTCCTCAGCCAAGCAGCTTGTGATCTCTTTTGATCACTGAGACTGGGCAGGTATCACGCTTAGTTCAGTGCCAACCAGGAGAGAGGGTTATGAGTAATTGCAACACCGACAATGTAGCCCGCCACCAATAGGGATAATATGCCAGCCACCAGCTTCTGAGAAAATGATTTACCCCCCTTGATAGCCATGTATCCCAGTAAAATATAAACAACAAGGCCAACAACCTTCGCTGTCAGCCAGTCATTCACAAATGGGTACTGGCGAAGAAAGACACACAGCCAGATCGCACA
This sequence comes from Oceanospirillales bacterium, assembly GCA_004762125.1. Lineage (GTDB taxonomy): Bacteria > Pseudomonadota > Gammaproteobacteria > Pseudomonadales > Endozoicomonadaceae > Endozoicomonas_A. Next base: position 1,349 of record SIHQ01000035.1, read on the forward strand.
ACCAAGCAGCAATGTATCAATCAGATGAGGAAGGACTCTGAAAAAAGAGTGTTTCAACCAACGCTCTCTGAAGAGCGCAACCAGCCACCTGATAGCAAAAAGACTGATACTGACTGCAGCAAAAGCGATATGCATCTGCTTAATCGTTAAATACAACAAGTAACCTCCAAGGCTCACGGGTAAAATATCAACAGCAAAAATAATACCCCAGTAAATGGAGCATTATTTAGATCAAACTATCAAGCGTCTACTACTCAACAACAGTTCTGGCAACATCTGATTCCAGTTGCTTCTTAACACTTCTGAACCCAGGGAGCAGACTTACGCATGCGCCAGTTTTCCCGGGTTTCAAAACCAATCAATGACAATGGCATGACTTCAAGAGCACTGAAGCACCTGTAAAGTACAAGTGATCTATAAAGCAGAAGAGTGTCATTTAGACATTTCCAGAAAGAATCAAAATGACTACACACTGTCAAAATGACAAAATCGATCAGATAACCTTTGAGAACAATTGATCTGTTACCGTTCGAGGCCGGTAGATATCAAACACCATGGCAATATTACGAAGCAGCAGCCGACCAAGAGGCAATATTGAAATGTCGCTCTCTTGTAATTGAATCAGGCCATCATTGGCTAGAGGTTTAAGCCGCTGCAACTCTTCTGCAAAATAGTGGTGAAAATCAATACCGAACTGCTGGCTGATCGATTCAAATTCAACCAACCCCTGACACATCAATCTTTGTATAACATCTCTGCGAACCTGATCGTCTGCACTTAACGAGTAGCCCTGCATAATAGCCAGTTGCCCTTCATCAATATCTTGAAAATAGGCTTTTTCATAACGTTGGTTCTGGCTATAGCAATTATCGGTTTTACCAATAGATGTCATTCCCATTCCAATCATGTCGGTATCTGCATGAGTCGAATAGCCCTGAAAGTTTCTTTGTAATGTGCCATTTTCCATCGCCTTTACTAATTCATCATCCGGCAAGGCAAAGTGATCCATACCTATGTACACATAGCCGGCTTCCTGCAGACGAGTTATGGTCAATTCCAATAGACCCAGCTTTGTCGCAGCATCTGGAAGGTCTTGCTCTTTAATCAGCTTCTGGGCTTTTATTCTGTGGGGCATGTGTGCGTAGTTATACACAGCCAGACGATCAGGCTGCATGGCAATGATTCGTTCAAGAGTACGATCAAAACCTTCCACCGTTTGAAAAGGCAGACCGTAAATCAGATCAAGACTGATGGAAGCGTATCCCGACGTTCTAGCAGCGTCTATTACGGCCATATTCTGGTCATAAGTCTGAATCCTGTTCACACCTTGTTGGACCTTTATATCCAGGTCCTGCACGCCAAAACTGATTCGATTAAAACCATGTTCAGCTAGCATAGAGATAGTGTTTTCCCGTACTGTTCTTGGGTCCACTTCAATAGAGAATTCCCGACTACCAATTGGAGCCAGATTGAATTCATCAGCGGTTACTGCCATGAGTTCAGCCAGCTGATCATCATTCAGATAAGTCGGAGTACCACCACCGAGATGGAGCTGATTGACCTGCCTGTCACTGTTGACGAGGTTTGCCTGTAGTTTGATCTCTTTATACAAACGCTCCAGATAGGGAACCGTTCTCGCCTGATCGGAGTGGCTAATAATTTTGTTGCAAGCGCAGAAAAAACACAAAGATTTGCAGTAAGGAATATGAAAATACAACGAAAGCGGTTTGCCTATTCCGTTGCTCAACTCGATCTCTCTTTTGTAATCCGAACCGGTAAACGCCGGATTAAACTGAATAGCGGTAGGGTATGAGGTATAGCGAGGGCCGAAGGTATCGTATTTTTTCAGCATCACCGAGTCAAACTGAACACTGCTGTACATGACGGGTCTTCCTGCACTTCCCGAAAAGATTCACCCTCTATTGTTGTAGCTACTCAGCATTTTTGCCATTCATACTCAGCCTGCTGGAAGTACTACTCACCACCACCTGAGATTCATCGGGCAATACAGTGAAAGTCAGTATTCTCAGCTTTGCTGATGGTTATCGGGTGATCATAGGTTAAAATCTCCTGATAAAATTTGCATTGGAATTCATAATGGCACGTAGACCTTCTGCCAAGAGACAGTCATCACCTCAGAGTAATAACGGTGGCCAACTGCGCATAATCGGTGGCGAGTGGCGCAGCAGAAGATTGCCAGTCGCTGATTTGCCCGAATTACGCCCCACTTCAGACCGTGTGCGTGAAACCATTTTTAATTGGCTGACGCCCTATGTCTCTGGTGCAAGAATTCTTGATTGTTTCAGTGGCACTGGAGCACTGTCTCTGGAAGCTCTGTCAAGAGGAGCTTCAAGCGCTACCATGCTGGAGTTTGCAGCTCCGGCTGTAAAAGTACTCAGGGAAAATCTGTCATCGCTGAAAACTGACAAAGCTGACGTTATTCAGACTGACTCATTGAAGTGGTTGCAGCAGAAAACAGATCAGGCATTTGATCTTATTTTTCTTGATCCGCCTTTTCGTAAGGATTTTCTAAAAGATATCTGCAGTCTATTAAATGAAAATGGTTATGTGGATGAAAACACCCTGATCTATATCGAAGTGGAAAAAGAGTTATCCCCTTTACCAGTTCCTGGTGACTGGTCAGTCATGAAAAGTAAAACAGCAGGTCAGCTCTCCTATCACCTGCTTCAGGTTAATTCTAACAATGAGTGAAGTCGCTTCTCCCTGTATTAGTCAATGTGATCTCAATGAATCCAATGTCTGCAAGGGCTGCTTTCGTTCTCTGGATGAGATTGGACGCTGGAGCGTTACCAGTGAAGAGGATAAAAAGGAGATTGTTATCACTGCAAAGCAGCGATCATTGAACTCCGAAGAAACACAATCGAACAACGACTCACACCCCCAACCTTAGGGTAGTGGACTTAACCTATGGAACTAGGTAATCTTCTCGCCGCTGATTTTAATCAATAAAAGATTCTCCGGCAACGGTGTAGAGTGCAGATAAAGGCAGCGATGCCTGATAAAACAGCAACTCATGTACCCGGTACCGAGTATTTTTTGAAGAGAACTCTAAGGAGTGGTCCCATGAAACAACCCGTTCGTATCGCAGTCACCGGCGCAGCTGGCAACATCAGTTACTCCCTGCTGTTCAAAATCGCTGCGGGTGAGATGCTGGGTGCTGATCAGCCTGTTATTTTGCAACTGGTTGAAATCCCACAGGCCATGGAAAAGCTGCGTGGCGTAGCCATGGAACTGGAAGACTGTGCCTTCCCACTGGTTCACGGCATCACTCTGCACGACAACCCGACAACTGGTTTCCAGGGCGTTCATTACGCCATGCTGGTTGGCGCTCGCCCACGTACCAAAGGTATGGAGCGTGCTGACCTGTTAGAAGCCAACGCTGCAATCTTCTCTGTTCAGGGTAAAGCTCTGAACGATGTGGCTAACCGTGACGTTAAAGCACTGGTTGTCGGCAACCCGGCTAACACCAACTGCCTGATCTTGTCTCGCAACGCTCCAGACCTGGATCCTTCTCAGTTCTGCGCCATGACTCGTTTGGATCACAACCGTGCCAAGGGTATTCTGGGCAACAAGATTGGTGTTAACCCATCCGACATCGACACTGTTGTTATCTGGGGTAACCATTCTCCAACCATGTATCCTGATCTGCACCATGCCGGTGCCATGGGCGATGAGCCTGTGATCGATATGATCGACGAGAAATGGTACAAGGAAGAATACACTCCTCGCATCCAGAAGCGTGGCGCTGAAGTCATTGAAGCTCGTGGCCTGTCATCTGCTGCGTCTGCCGCTCAAGCTGCTCTGGATCATATGCATGACTGGGCACTGGGCAGCGATGGTGAAGTTGTCAGCATGGGTATTATCTCCGACGGCAGCTACGGCGTTGCTAGAGGTATCTACTACTCCTTCCCATGTGTGTGCGAATTCGGTACTTATCAGGTTGTTCAAGGCCTGAGCATTAACGAATACGGCCAGGAAAAAATGAAATTTACCGAAGCAGAACTACTGGAAGAGAAAGCAGCTGTTAACCACCTGCTGCCAGCTGAAACTGCGGAGTCTCGCGACAACCTGCGTAAAGCTGATCGCACTGGTCAGACTTGCTATGACAACGGTTTGGACGGTGGTATTTCTTACTACAAGGCTGACCGTGTTTGCTAATCATTTGATTTAGCCTACGCAAAACCAGTACGTGAAAAGGGAGCGATTTTATCGCTCCCTTTCTTATTTCTACTGCGTCACATTGCTGCAACTTATTATCATTGAAAGCCTCACAAATTTTCTGTTTTTGTTTCCCAATCTAATACGAAGAATAAATAGCTTTTTATCTCGAGCATCGCTGCAGAACAGATCAGATCAGATACTACATATTTGTTGCAACATTTTTGTCATATCGATAAGGTATATTTAAGATATATAGAATTTAAAAACTCTATATAGAAGACGCTGATATTACATTGTGCGTAACAGCCGAAAGAGTAATTGATAGCAAAAATTTAACTGTTTTTCCCTATCTGAAAATAGCATGACCCCAGTGCAATTTAACGACAGAACAAACAGCCCCTTTGCATCATAAGTACACCTTTGCAGTACGGCTGAATAATGAAACTTCTATGGTCTGTTCACCAAAAATAATAATTAAAGAGCTCATCGTTAATGAAAGTGTTAAAACTCCTGACTTCCAGTCTTCTGGTCTTATCCTTTGTGGCTGTAAGTGCCAATGCATCTACTCTCAGCTCTGTGAAAGAACGAGGCAAAGTCCTTTGTGGTTCCAATGGTAAAACGGCCGGATTTTCTGCTCCGGATGCCAAAGGCAAAATGGCTGGTTTTGACGTGGATTTCTGCCGCGCCATTTCTGCGGCCATCTTTAACGACCCTGAGAAGGTTGAATATATTCCTCTTACCTCTAAGCAGCGTTTGACTGCTTTGCAAAGCGGTGAAATAGACGTACTGAGCCGTACAACTACCTGGACTATGAGTCGCGACACAGGCATGGGTTTGAGTTTTGCCGCTACCACCATCTATGACGGTCAAGGCTTCATGGTTCATAAGGATCTTGGAGTGGAAAGTGCCATGGATCTGAACGGTGCTGCCGTGTGTACTCGTACAGGTACAACGACTGAACTGAATATGGCTGACTTCTTCAACAAAAACAAAATGGAATACAAGCCGGTTGTTTTTGAAGATCGCTCTGAAGAGCGTTCTGCTTTCTTCAGTGGACGCTGCGACGTAATGACCGCTGACCGTATCGCTATGGCCGGTATTCGTGCCAACGCACCGGGCAATCCAAACGACTACGTTATTCTTCCGGAAGTTATCTCCAAAGAACCTTTAGCTCTGGCTGTTCGCTCCAATGATTCTGAATGGTTTTCTCTGGTTCGCTGGGTTGCCTATGCATTGATCAACGCTGAAGAAATGGGCGTAACCTCTGCTAATGTCGAGAAGATGAAGAAAAGCGAAGATCCTGCCATTCAACGCTTGTTGGGTGTTAACGGTGATCTGGGTAAAAAAGTCGGTCTGAAGAAAGATTGGGCAGCCAATGCCATCGGAGCTGTTGGTAACTACAGTGAGATATTTGAACGTCACGTAGGACCTAACAGCCCCCTGCAGATTGAGCGCGGCATCAATGCCCTCTGGAATCAGGGCGGTATCCTTTATGCCGCGCCTATTCGTTAAGGGATATTCGTTAAGGGATACGCGTTAAGAGATATCCATTAAACAGGTCGTCAGAGAATACTGACTCCATTACCTGAAATCCAAAAAGGCGAAGGGCTTAGTCCTCTCGCCTTTTTTGGCAGATGTATCACCACAGGTACGCTCATTAATGAAGAATGCTACTCACACAGCAAGGGTAGGGTCTCTCCATAGCTCCAGCTTCTGGAACAACCCGACTTATCGTTCACTGATTATACAGGCGATCACCTTTTTATTGATTGCCGGCAGTGCTTACTACCTTGCTTCAAATCTAGTCACCAATCTGACTGCTCGCAACATTCCTATTGGGTTGGATTTCCTCGATAAGAGGGCGGGCTTTGATATCGGCGACAGTATTATTGCTTACACGTCTCAGGACTCCTATGGCAAGGCGTTTCTGGTGGGTATCATCAACACCCTGAATGTCAGCCTGATCTCTATTGTTCTGGCCACAGTCATTGGTGTCATGATCGGCATTGCTCGCCTTTCACAAAACTGGCTGGTAAAAAACCTGACCCGTGGCTATGTCGAGTACATGCGTAACATACCGCTGCTGCTTCAGCTTTTTTTCTGGTATGCACTGTTAACTCACGCTCTACCCAGCGCTCGACAAGCCCTCAACCCGCTACCCGGAATCTTTCTGAGTAATCGCGGACTATTCTTGCCAACACTCGAATCTGACAGTGGTTTCTACTTTTTGCTGTTTGGGTTGCTCGTTGGTTTAACCGCAGCACTGATCTGGCGCTTTAGAGCGAACAAAATACAAAAGAGCACAGGTCGACAACTACTCGTTTTCTGGCCTTTTATCGCCATGCTTGCAGCAGGAGGCCTGATCGGATGGTTGCTATCCCCTCAAGGGATTACAGTCGATATGCCGGCTCTGAAAGGCTTTAACTTCAGAGGTGGTATAGAAATCACAACTGAGTTCTTTTGCCTAATGATTGGTCTGGTAACCTATACCAGTGCCTTCATCGCAGAAAATGTCCGCAGTGGTATTCTTGCCGTCGACAAAGGACAACAGGAAGCCGCCAGTTCCCTAGGACTGCCCTCGGTTAAAAGTCAGCGCCTGGTTATTCTACCTCAGGCTTTGAGAGTGATTATTCCTCCCACTACCAGCCAGTACATGAACGTGATCAAGAACAGCTCTCTGGGTGTAGCCATCGGTTATCCGGACTTGGTCTCTGTAGGCGGAACCACCCTTAACCAGACAGGTCAGGCCGTAGAGTGCATCAGTCTTATTATGCTGGTCTATCTCTGCACCAGTCTTGCTACCTCACTGTTCATGAACTGGTATAACGCCAGTGTTGCCCTGACAGAGCGATAAGGATGTATTATGGCAATCATTAATTCGGAACCATTACCGTCCCGCTTGGCACCGGTAAGCAACACCGGGCTGACAGGCTGGTTGAAAGGCAATCTGTTCAGTAGCCCTTTCAATACCTTTCTCACACTGGTGTGTGTCTATGGCCTCTGGCAAATCTTGCCCGGTCTCGTTAACTGGTTTGTTCTCGATGCCACCTGGGGCATCCTGGGCCCGGAAGGTAACGCCAACGAGATGACCAAACAGACAGTGGCCGCTTGTAAGGAGGCCGGTGGAGCCTGCTGGTCTCTACTCTCGGTAAAGCATCGCTTCATGATATTTGGCTTTTATCCACAAGATGAACAGTGGCGCCCTCTACTGACCTGCCTACTACTTATTGGCATGGTACTGATCAGTGGAATCAGAGCTTTCTGGAAACCCTGGCTGATTGCTGCATGGCTTGCTGCCATTGCCGTCTGCTTTATGCTGATGATGGGAGGTATTGCCGGACTAACTCATGTGCCTACCAGTAAATGGGGCGGACTCCCTCTGACACTTGGTTTGGCAGTCTTCTCAGTGGTCTTTGCATTACCAATGGGCATTGCTTTGGCACTGGGTCGTCGCTCAAATATGAACCTGATTCGGACACTCTGTGTCAGCTATATTGAGCTGATTCGTGCGGTTCCGTTAATCAGTATTCTGTTTATGGCCTCCTTTCTGCTACCGCTGTTTATGCCGGAAGAACTCACTATCAACAAACTGCTCCGTGCACAGATTGGTATTATCCTGTTTGCGGCTGCCTATATGGCCGAGGTCATTCGAGGTGGTTTACAGGCCATTCCCAAGGGTCAGTATGAAGCGGCTGATGCTATGGGATTGAGTTACTGGCAAGCAACCTTCAAGGTCATTCTGCCGCAAGTACTGAAGGTTTCCATACCACCTCTTGTAGGCACCATCATCGGCACCTTTAAAGACAGTTCGCTGGTTGTGATTATTGGATTGTTCGATGTTCTTAATACGGCGCGTGTCGCATTCAGTTCTGATCCTCCCTGGTCGCCCTTCTACATGGAAGCCTATTTTGTCGCTGCGACGATTTTCTTCATTTTCTGCTTTGGTATGTCCCAATACAGTCAGTGGCTGGAAAATCACCTGAATACAGATCATTAAAGCTAAACACACAACGTGACTGCACAAAAAAACCGGAACTTGTTAGTTCCGGTTTTCTTTTGTGCGTAGCTTATCTTGCAGTAGAACGAATCAGTGACTAAGAATCTGACTCAGAAACAGTTTGGTACGATCGGATTCTGGATTATTGAAAAACTCTTCCGGCGTATTTTCTTCAATAATCTGACCTCCGTCCATAAAAATAACCCGATCTGCGACAGTCCGAGCAAAACCCATTTCATGAGTCACACAAATCATGGTCATGCCTTCATTGGCCAGTTCAACCATAACATCCAGCACCTCTTTGATCATTTCAGGATCAAGCGCTGACGTTGGCTCATCAAAAAGCAATACTTCAGGACTCATACAAAGACTTCGAGCAATAGCTACACGCTGTTGCTGGCCACCTGATAGCTGCCCCGGAAACTTATCAGCCTGATCAGCAATACGCACCCTTTCAAGATACTGCATCGCAACCTTTTCAGCTTCTTTCTCTGGCATCTTTCTAACCCAGACAGGAGCCAGGGTACAGTTTTCAAGAACGGTCAGGTGCGGGAACAAATTAAAGTGCTGGAAAACCATTCCAACGTCCTTACGGATATGCTCAATATTCTTCAAATCATTAGAAAGGGCAACACCATTGACGCTTATGTGACCTTCCTGATGCTCTTCAAGGCGGTTAATGCAGCGGATCATTGTTGATTTGCCGGAACCGGATGGACCGCAAACAACAATTTTTTCACCTTTTCGAACGGTCAGATCAATATCTTTCAGGACATGAAAATCACCGTACCATTTATTAACCCTCTCAAGGCCAATCATAATCTCAGTACGTTTTTCAATGGTACTCTTTTCGGTAATGCTCTTTTCGATAACGGCTTCAGGCGCTATAGCCTCTGTCTTTTCTTTATCCAGGCTTGCGTGCATGTCAGATTTATTCTCATTTTTAGAATTATTTTTATTGAGCAGAATGTGCCAATTCTGAACTGATAATAATATTACCTGCACAAAGAGTGTTTTCCCATGAAAACAACGACTCTTTGACTGCCAGTTATCAGTAACTATATCTTCTATAAGTTTTATTTCTAAGTGATAATAATAAATGCCCGTGTCAGACGTTTTTGTTCCAGCCTCACTCATTACTTCCTCTCATCTGCAGACAGTTTGGTCTCCCCTTTTCAGGCAATATGAGCAGCTTGAACGGGTAAGAGAGCGACTTCTATTGGATGACGGTGACTTTCTCGACCTTGACTGGTGTGGAGAGAATGAACACTCACCACTGGTTATTATGATTCATGGATTGACGGGATGTTCTCGCTCGAAATACGTTCTGGGCTTACAAAAAACTTTATCTGAAAAGAATTGGCAGACTGTTGCTGTTAATTTAAGAGGTTGTGGCGGTGTTCCCAACCACTTACCCAGAAGTTATCACTCCGGTGATAGTGAAGAACTAAGAACGCTTCTTACAATACTCAGAGCACGTTTTCCAAAAAGACCACTGATTGCGGTTGGCTTTTCTCTTGGGGGCAATATCCTGCTCAAATACCAGGGTGAAGAAGCCGCTAACAGCCTGTTGACGACAGCAGTCGCAGTCTCTGTACCTTTCCGGTTGGATATCTGCGCCAACCGAATGAATTACGGGTTTTCCAAGATTTATCGCAATCGTTTTCTCAATGAACTCTATAGCCAGATCGATCACAAGATACGTTTTCTTCATGAAAGCGGTTGGGCAGATAGAGCTGAACCTATGGAGACAGCGTTAAAGCGTGGCCGAGCGAAAACGTTTGAAGAGTTTGATCATTGGTTCACTGCACCCTTGCACGGTTTTGCCAGCGGAGAAGAATATTATGAGCTGGCCAGTTGCAAACAGTACCTCAAAGACATAAAAAAACCGACACTGATCGTACATTCGAAAGACGACCCCTTCATGAGCCATGATGTCATTCCGAAAACGTCAGAGCTTTCCAGTGATATTCATATGGAACTGACCGACCACGGAGGTCATGTTGGTTTCATCGGTGGTTCACTGGCTAAACCGGTCTATTGGCTAGAACAACGTATTTCAGATTGGTTAGATCAAACGGTTTCTTTCAAATGATCACTCGATACTCAGACTGCATATGTTCAAATTCAGCTCTGGCACTGTCAGTAATGTAAGGCCTGTCCATCAGCAAAATCTGATAAATAGCACTCCGAGCCAGCTCTTCGGGTGAGAGCTGGCAAACCTGATCAAAACAACTGGTTACCAAACCTTGCCAACCACTCAGCACCAAATAGTTATTCATCGCAAGGCCATCAATATCTTCTGGTTGGATGTTCATAATACCTGCATCAACACACGCTCTTAGAACCCGTTTAAAGCTGCTCAGTGATAAGCGAGTGAGTTCCCTTGCTGCAATAGCCAGTTCCGAGCTTCGACTGTCAGGGTCTCTCAGATCTCGATATATAAATCGATACGCCCACAAGCTCTGTAAAACTTGTTCAAGTAACCCGTGTTTGTCTTTCAAAGTCATTAATCGATCCGATGGCAGAACGATGCCCTCCGATACCCCTTCAATCAAGCGTCGATAGAGCCTGACAACAATCTCATCCTTATTTTTAAAGTGGTAATACAAGTTACCCGGAGACATGCCAAGCTCTCGAGCAATATGATTAGTGGTGACCTGTCTTTCGCCCTGTTCGTTGAACATGGCGAGGGAAGCATCCAGAATTCGTTCTTTGGTTTTACTCATCGCTCTTTCCGTCGTGGCTGTTCTTGCCTTGAATAAACGTCAGCCAACCTTTACTCTCAGATTTAGAGTAATTACTCTAATTCATTCTGACAAGCATCAAATTGCCACCAATCAAAAAACAATAACAGCACTCATTTAAAGAGGCATTCTGACTATGAACGACGCAGTAACCGCTATAGCCCCTGACAACAGCCTCACCACCAAAGACATGGAATCCGTTCTTCAGAACCAGAAGAAAGCCTTTCTGCACACGCCCTACCCCTCTGCTGACCAAAGAAAAGAATGGCTATCGACACTGAAGCAAGCGCTTCAGGATAACCAGTCAGCACTGGTAGAAGCGATCAATCAGGATTTTGAAGGGCGAGCCAGTGAAGAGTCTCTGCTGGCTGAATTCATGCCATCAATTAATTACATTAACTACTGCAGTCGTAAACTGACCAAATGGATGAAATCCAGTAGACGTCATGTTTCCATTACTATGCAGCCAGCATCCGCTAGGGTTGTTTATCAGCCGCTGGGTGTTGTAGGTATCGTTGTACCCTGGAACTACCCAGTATTCCTCGCGGTTGGACCACTGGTAACTGCCTTGGCTGCTGGTAACCGAGCTATGGTGAAAATGTCCGAATTCACCCCGGCCACATCAGCACTGTTCGCAAAGATCATTGCCGACATTTTCCCTGAAGACCTTGTGACGGTTATTAATGGTGAAGCTGAAGTGGCTGCTCGGTTCACGACCTTGCCTTTTGACCATATTCTTTTCACCGGCTCAACTCAGGTAGGTCGCCATGTCATGGCTGCAGCGGCCAAAAATCTGACTCCGATTACTCTGGAACTCGGTGGCAAGTCTCCGGTGATCATTGATGACGATTTCCCTATGTCTGAAATCGCCGAGCGTGTCTGCTACGGAAAATCCCTCAATGCTGGGCAAACCTGTGTTGCACCTGACTATATTCTCGTTAAAAAAGAACGTAAGCAGGCATTCATCGATGCCTACCTAAAAGCCTTTAGCACCATGTATCCTAAAGTGAACAACAATTCCCAGTACACCGCTATCATCAATAAACGACAGCACAATCGTTTACTGGCGCATATAGAAGATGCCAGAAATAAAGGTGCCGATATCATCGTTGCTGGTAATGAACAGATTACAGATGGCTCTCGTCGTCTTCCTCCACACCTTATACTGAATCCTTCCGATGAGATGACGGTGATGCAGGAAGAGATTTTTGGCCCTTTATTGCCGATTATAGAAATTGATTCTATTGATCAGGCCATAGATTACGTTAACCAGCGTCCAAGACCTCTGGCTCTGTATTACTTTGGCGACAACAAACAAACTCAGGAGAGAATTCTTACCGAAACGCATTCAGGCGGCGTCTGCCTCAATGAAACGCTGTTTCAGGTTGCCATGGACGATTTACCCTTTGGAGGTGTTGGACCATCGGGCATGGGTCACTATCATGGTCAGGAAGGATTTCTGACCCTCTCAAAGGCCAAAGGTGTCGTCAGCAAGGGTAAGTTCAACAGTGTTCGTATGCTCTTCCCTCCCTACAATACGCGTTTTAAGCAGGTGATGATTAAATACCTGTCCGGTTCAAAGTGAACCAGTTAGCTAATTGAGGAGCTGTCGAAAAATGGAGAAGAGGCATGAAACGTCTGACACTTGTACTGACGATAATTATTCTATTTATGACAGCATGCGGAACATCCATGAATAACCAGTCAATCGCCACCGGACGACTGGAGTCATCTCCCCAGTACTCGGAAAAGAAGAGCAAGTTTGTCAATGATGCTCCAAGAGCTGGTAAGGCCAATCTGTTTTCAGCGACAAAAGAATATTATTTTAACAAGCATCCCGATACTGAACCAAAGACTGATATTCCGGTTCAGCCTCTTCTGGCTGAAGACTTTAAACCTGATCCATCTGCACCCTTCAAGTTTGTACGGCTGGGTCATTCCAGTCTGTTGATCCAGCTAAAAGGTAAAAACTGGCTGCTGGACCCAGTCTTCAGCAAGCGTGCCTCACCCATACAATGGGCTGGTCCAAAACGATTTCATGAACCACCGATCAGCCTGGAAAAACTGCCAAAAATTGAAGGCATTGTGATCTCCCACAATCACTACGATCATCTCGACTATGGCAGCATTCAGAAGTTAAAGCAGAGAGTAAGTCATTTTGTGGTACCCCTTGGACTCAGCTCTACGTTGGCAAGCTGGGGTGTTGAACCAGAAAAAATCATCGAACTGGACTGGTGGGACAGCATTAAACTGTCAGGCATTGAGTTTACTTCGACGCCTTCTCAACATTTCTCGGGCAGAGGCCTGTTTGATACAGACAAAACACTCTGGAGTTCCTGGTCGATTAAGACCGATGACATATCTGTCTTCTTTAGTGGTGACAGCGGTTATTTTAACGGTTTCAAAAGTATTGGTGAAAAGCTCGGGCCATTTGACTATGCCTTTATGGAGTGCGGAGCCTACAACAAACTCTGGGCCGATGTTCATATGATGCCGGAACAAACGGTTCAGGCCTTTAAGGATATAAACGGCAGTAAACTGGTACCTATTCACAACGGTACTTTCGATCTCTCGACCCATGCCTGGTATGAACCTCTTGAGCGCGTCAATGCATTAGCTCATCAGGAGGGCATCGACATTGTTACACCGGAAATGGGAGAAGTGATACAGCGAAATAAACCTCATTCTAATAAACAGTGGTGGCAACTGTAGGAATCAGCTTTAAAGTCAGTTCTGCCGGGTCAATTCAAGTGGTTTTGCCAGATGAGCATGACTCGGTACTTTTCAGCCAGGAAAATAGTCGATAACTACATATTCAACCGGTGATCGATCAACGTATCGTGCAACCGCAATGGGTATAAGGTTGTTTCCTTCACAGGTAAACAACAGCGTGACTGCTTTTTCCTTGCTTCCAGTTTTGCCCGCCGACATATGATAAGTGAGTCTCAAACCAGCATAAATTAGTGGCCTTCGGCATACCGAACAAAAATACTTTCTCTACTATTTGTGCCTTTTGGCTGATTTCGCTAACATCAGCCGCTTGTATTGAGTGAGATTCTGTCGGTTTCTGGCAATGAGTGGATCTCATGGGACGCTAGCAGGAATGCACTTTTAATGAGCAAAGTTATCTATCCCGGCACTTTTGACCCGATCACCAAAGGTCATCTTGACCTGGTAGAGCGGGCAGCAAAGATCTTTGACCATATCGTCATAGCCGTTGCCGAAAGTCCAAAGAAAAAGCCCCTGTTTGACCTGAAATACCGGGTCAAAATGGCAGAAACAGTTACCAGCCACCTAGATAATGTCTCGGTTACCGGTTTCAGCTCACTTCTGGCTCAGTTTCTGAAAGATGAAAAAGCCGAAGTCATTCTTCGTGGTCTCAGAGCCGTGTCTGACTTTGAATATGAGTTTCAGATGGCCAACATGAACCGCGTTCTCGCGCCTGATGTCGAAAGTCTGTTTCTGACGCCAGCCGAGCAATATTCTTATATTTCTTCCACATTGGTGCGCGAGATCGCATCTCTCGGTGGAGATATCAGCACATTCGTAGCTCCCTGCGTGAAGGAAGCTCTCGATAAAAAGTACGGCACCGGCAAGCAGTAAGTTTGAGTATACAAACACTGAATATGAGGACGGACCGCGAGTCACCCGGAGGTTAAACCATGGCCCTATTAATTACTGATGACTGCATCAACTGCGATGTTTGTGAGCCGGAGTGCCCGAACAGCGCAATTGCTCCAGGTGAAGAGATCTATGAAATTGATCCAAACCTGTGCACGGAATGCGTGGGTCACTATGATGAGCCACAGTGCCAGCAGGTGTGCCCTGTCGACTGCATTCCTAAAGATCCTGACAATGAAGAAAGTAAAGATGAGTTGATGGAAAAGTACGAGATTATTACTGCTGCAGCTTGATGAATTTTGAGAGATTGACATCCTCCCCGCCCTAAATAAGCTGTTGCAAAAAGCGTCTATTCGTTAAAACTTGTCATATCACAAAGCGTTCACTTTAAGAGTAAGCTTTGTGATGTTTCAGCAAGTTAAATGCTCTTCAATCTCAATAATCTGCAATGACAGCAATAGCTCGCCTAAACACACCAGAGATGCATCAAAATTCGGTAACAATGGGCATACGAAGCTGCCGCAGAAGGTATGGAAGTTATGGCGACTGCGATATCTACTATTGGGTTCTACCCCACGCCATGAAGAAATAAAAAACCCGGCACACTGGCCGGGTTTTTTATTTCTTCACTCTATCAGTAAAAAATTACTGACCAGGCTGAGGAGGCATCAAACCTTCAGGTAACTGCATACCTTCCGGCATTTGCATACCACCACCATTAGGTGCCTGCATCTGCTGCATAACCTGATTGATGGACTCCCTGATACTGGCAATCATCGCCTTGTAACCTTCATCAAAGCCTTTATCGAAAGCATCAACGGTCGGTCTCTTCTCACCTTCAGTCTTGAAGATCGCTGGCTGCTTACCTTCAGGGTTATCACCACCCAGGAAAGCTTCCATGGAAGTCGGTACCGTCAGCGCTACACGACCACCAGCCATATAACCATCAATGAATCGACCTCTGACAAATGGGTTTTCAGTACTTCCAATACCGGACACCCGATAAGCATCCTCTGCTTCACACCAGCGGTCTTTGTACTCACTGGCCTGCTCGGAATCACGACAGCTAAACTCTTCAATGCCCATTTTATCCAGAACCGATTTATAACCGGCACGATAGCCTGCTTCATTGGATTTTTCTCTCTGGCCCTCTACCACGTCTCTGGCAATCTTACTGGTTTCAGCCTGACGGGCATCATTCACACCGTTTCGGAAACCGGTCAGATAAGGGTTAAAAGAAGAGATATCCCCTGAAACACTGCTGCTTTCAAAAGCAGAACGGGCATCACACCAGGTTTTCTTCAGAAGACCGGCTCCCTCAAGAGAGTTGCAGTCGTAGCTTTCTTCTTCAGAACCTGCGTCACCAGATTCCTGTTGAACCGGAGCTACTTTTGGACAATCTTTCGGTTCACTACAGCCTTGCAGCAGTGCCATTGTCACGAGAACAGGTAATGCACCTGTAAATATCAACCTACGCATTCACTTCCTCCAATCATAAGCGGGTATTTCAATTTATGTTTTTCGTTTGATAGGTCGGAACAAATATAGTTCAGAATTCGTTAGAACTATTTGTTAGATCCATTTGAAGGCAGGACTACGAAGGCTTAATCAATTAAGAGAGGTAAATCGGTTTAATCATAATTAAATGGAATATTAAAACAGGCTGACCCGCAAGGCGCAGGTCGACCATCAACAGCAGTGAAGTCTGAGAGGTTTACTCTATCAGGCTTTCAAAGACCCATAGCCTGACGAATCAACTGTTTTTTCACAAACGAAAACCGATTAGTCACTTTCAATCCGGTGTTTCTTAACCAGCGAATACCAATGTCATCAGCGGCAAACAGGTTCTGCAAACCTTCCATGGACTTCATCATCAACAGGTTACTGCCCATCCGTCGGCGCTCGTAGCGGTTGAGAATATAATCCGCGGCAAAATCATCACCTCGGCTGACCGCTCTGGAGATCTCTTCAGACAGAGCCATCACGTCCTGCAGACCTAGGTTAACGCCCTGTCCTGCTAGAGGATGAATAGTGTGAGCTGAATCGCCAGCCACAACCACACGGTTACGGTGATATTGACGGGAATGACGTTGCTTCAGAGGAAAACAGTAACGGTCATCAGCATTGACCACTTTGCCAAGCCTGCACTCTAACGCTCTCTCCAACTCTGAACAGAAAGCTTCGTCTTCAAGACCAAGCACTCTCTGCGCCTGATCAGGAATCAGTGACCAGACAATGGAGCAATAGTGACGACCTTCTCTGGACGGTAATGGCAGAAAAGCCAATGGACCGGTATCAAGGAATACCTGCCAGGCTGTGTCCTGATGATACGCTTCGGTTTCTACCGTCGTTACCACCGCGTGGTGTAGATAATCTCTCTGACTGGAAGGAATACCTGCCTGCTTTCTTAATCCCGACTCAGCCCCGTCAGTGGCGATGAGAAGCTTTGCCTGAAGCTTTTTCTGAAACTTTTTCTGAGGAGTGGCATCGCCCAGTGTCACAGTATGCAGCTCGTCATTCAGCTGACAGTCAATACTGGACTGACCAGAAAACAGCTCAATGCCGGTTTGTGACAATCGATCCAGCAGAGCACTTCGAATCACATCATTCTCAACGATATGCCCCAGATGTGAATGATTAATCTCATCCGCATCAAAGGCAATATCACCGGTTCCCTCGGCATCCCAGACATACATTTTGCTGTATGGGCAAACCCGTTGGCTCTGCATCAGTGGCCAGGCACCCAGCTGTTGAAACAGGTTTACTGATGCTTCAGTCAGAGCACTGACTCTGGCCGCATAGGGTGTCGTGTCATCACTGGGCGCAGGACTCAGAGACTGCTGATCAACCACAGCAATCTTTAACCCACTGTCGGCCAGAGACAGTGCCAATGATGCACCGACCATGCCGCCACCGATAATAACCAAGTCAAACGTTTGGTTTGATGATTCCTTCACAGGGTCTGCTACTCCATCACTCATACGTTGCATCACTCATAATCAAATCCCCATGGCCTTGCGAGCAAATTCACTTTTGAGGGTCTTGCTGATATTCAACCCACTGAGCCCTGCATTTCGAGCAAGAATCGCCGACGTTTCGCTACGGGCAAACAGCTTCACCAGAGTGTCACAAAAACCAAGGGTAACGGCCTGATCACTTTTCTGGCGATCAACGTACTGAAGCAACCGGGTCAGATGACCAATCGCCTTATCAGACGACAAAGACTGTTCAATATTTTTAGCCAGAGCCATAGTGTCTCTAATCGCCAGGTTATAACCCTGGCCAGCCACCGGGTGCATGGCATGAGCGGCATTACCCAGAACCACTAGCCCGGGACGTACTTGTTCCTGAGCAACACTCAAAGAGAGCGGATAACTATCACGCTGCCCCACCTTCAAAAACGTCCCTGCCCGATCACCGAATGTCTGTTGGAGATCAGCCAGAAAGTCTTCGTCGCTGAGTGACCGTTTTTCAGCAATCTTCTCTTCCGGAACCGTCCAGACCAAAGCAGAACGGTTTTCAGATAAAGGCAGCAGCGCCATAGGGCCTTTGCCGGCAAAGCGCTCATAGGCAATGCCTTTGTGCGCTTGATCCAGAGAGACATTGGCTATCAGGGCATGCTGTTCATAGTTGTATTGCTCACGATGAATGCACAGTTGATCTATAAGGTTCGAACGACCACCGTCAGCTAATACCAGCAGACCCGATTCGATATCGAATTCATCATCACCCTGACGAATACGAGCACTCATTCTCGATTCAGACAGAGGTTGCAGACGAACCACTTCAGCAGGACTGATTAACGCCACCAATGATTCATTCCCGTATACCTTCAACCGTTCCAGCAGAGCTTCACCGAGGCGGAAATTTTCAACCACATAACCCAGAGCAGGAACCTTCTCCTCCTCACAGTTCAACCGAGTTGAACCAAAGTGTCCGCGATCAGAAACATGAATATTGTGTATGGCAGTCGCATATTTTTCGAGATCTGGCCAGAGTCCGAGCTGGTCGTAAATACGACGGGTACCATAAGACAGTGCCGATGCTCTGGCATCATAACTGGGTGGTCTGTCTCTGGGTTCACTCAGGTCGTGATGTTCAATCAGCCCCACCTTGAGTTGATACTTTCTGATCGATGGTTCTAATGCACACAGTAGGCTGGCGCCAACCAGTCCGCCACCAACAATCAGAATATCGTACTGCTTTAGACGCTCATGCTGCCCTGCCACACGGATCTCCTGTATCAATCAGTGAAGAGTTTTGCCCTGTTTTTTAACAGGCTCTTCAATAGGGTTGAACTCGGCAAACAGGCTAACCATTGCCATACGGACAAATTCACTGACTTCTATGAAGAAACGTTCTGCTTCGTCACTGTCGTCCTGTTCAGGCTGTATCTGGGAGATTTGACTGAAGTCGTTAACAACCGCTTCCGCCTCTTCACTCAATTTTCTATTAGCGGCTGCCTCACCAAAACCGGACAGAAAACCCTGGCACCAATAACCCAGTGCTTCTGTTCTTTGCTCCAGAGCTTCTTCATCATCTGGCAGCAGCAGAGTAACGGTGAAATCAGCCTGCATAAGCTTGTTCAAAGTGAGCTGGTACAGTCGGGACAGTAGTTCTTCACCATGACTCCCAATAGCTTCGTCACCCAGAAGACTAGATACCTGACGATTCCAGGCTTCAACTCCAGATTCATTGCCGCCTGAAAACTGACCGCAGAGCAACCCATGAAGTTCAGATGGATGACTGCCGCCTCCCAGCTCAACTAATAAGTCTGCCAGTTCATCGAACTGTATTGGGGATTCACCTTGTTCGTTGTAAGTCATTTCAATAATTGCTTGATCGTCAAAAAGAAGAAAGTTTACCAGATAAGGGCTATTGGAACATGCATGAGGTATGACCAGTGTCAGGAAGGGTATTTCATAAAAAGGCAATCCGTTTGCCTGAACAACTCCATGGGCGAAACAACTGAACTCACTTCCTATTTATGGAATATTCTTCCCAGCCAGGAGCGTTTCTTGTGATTTGCAGCCACACCACTTTCAAGAAAGAAGGGCGCATAAACCATATCTTCTTCCATGATGTGTTTTGATAACCAGTTTTTCAGGAAGTGCAGTAGTTCAAAGGTAACATGATGCCCGGACTTAACCTTGGTCACCAATTCATTCACCTGATCCAGCAGCATTTCATGATGTTTTTTATGGTCTTCATAATTAGGGTAATGAAGCATCCGCATCAGGCTTTCTTCCAATGCAAAATGAATACGGGTGTATTCAACCAGCTTCTCCAGAACAGCGATGGTCACATCACTGCCATGTTTTTCCATGATTCCCCGGTACAGTTCATTAATAAGGTTGATCAGTACTTTATGCTGTTCATCAATCTCTTCGATACCCACACTGAGGTCATCAGTCCAGATAAATAATGCTTCGCCGGTAGCGTCTTCAGATATCATTGCACCCATGGTATCAACGTCCCTTCTTATTGTTTGTTGGAATAGATTGGGGAGCAAATACTCCTGTAATTGCTTGTTATTTATACTGATTCAGGTCAAGAAAATCCATCTTGCCCGGATTCTCCTGATGCCTATTAAGTTGAATTACTTACCCGGTTTATAAAATTGCGGGATTGTCCTGAAAATCGGATACGGCTATAGTAGTTTCAATACTATGGTTCCTGAATCTATGAACGACCCTGATCTCACAGCCTTAAGCCAGAAACTTAGTTTTCTGGTGGCCACTTGTCTGAAGCTAAAAGAAGAAAACCGTTTGCTGCGCGCTAAAGAAATGGCCTGGCAGATGGAGCGCGCTCAGCTCATGGAGAAAAATGATGCTGCCCGCAGTAAGGTCGAAGCCATGATCAGTCGCCTTCGCACTCTGGAGCATGAATCGTAATGGATACCCCCTCAACGACCACCGTCAACCTGTTGGACAAGGAATACCGTGTCAGCTGCCCAAGAGAAGAAGAACTTGGACTGCAACAGGCTGCTCAGTATCTGAACGATAAAATGAAAAAGATTCGTGCCAACGGCGTTATTGGTTCTGAGAGAATCGCCATTATGGCGGCTCTAAACCTGAGCTACGAGTTGCTGCAAAGAAATGATCAGAGCCTGACAGAAGATTCTGATGCTCAGGAACAGATTCGTCAGATGATGGGGAAACTGGACCAAGCCTTGATGACTATCGACAGCTGAAAGCTCTTGCCAGATTGCGAACCCGGTCAAATTTTTGGCTCATTTCCCAATGAACTAAAAATAAAATAATGCAATAGCAAAAAAAACCTACAGACTTGCGCGGCAGAACCGATATAATCCGGCAAGTCTCTCTGGCCTGTTTGCCAGTCATTAAAGACCCGGGCCGATAATACCATACCAGGAGATTCCTCGTTGGTGCTGGAGTGCATGTTCACCTCGTAGTGAAAAGCCCGATTCACCTCAGCAATCTCCACCGTTGCTTACCGGCGACGGGCTTACGTGGCAGCGGCAGCTTGGGGAGACTTTCACTTCATACGGTACATGTCGTATCACCTGGCAGCATAACCTCTCAAAACCCCTTTAAACACAGACTATTTCTTAATCTCTTCTTACTTCTTCAGCTATTTTTCTATTGTATCAAGCACTATCGTTCGGTACGTTTAATACATACCAGCGCAAATTAAATATCCCTAAATGTATCCCTAAAGTATCCCTAACTTTCGACTTAGGGCTATTTTAGGGATATTTAGACACTATATTTACTTATCAAACGAATAAGAACTCAAAATATGAGGTAGTAGATATGGGTGACACTCCCCGCCTTATCAGGCGAGGCTTCTTTCTGACTTCACAGGCTGCAGCCGGTCTATAACGATCGGACTTACACAGAAGCCTCCATCAGCAGTACCGAGGTGCCCCTTCGGTATTTTATTGGCCTTTTGTTTGGTTTGCCGCTGCTCTAACGGATCACTCTGATGCTATGTAACGGCTATCAGGTTCTTCAGAGGCGGGTGGGCAGTAAACTCTGCCTTAATTTTTCGTCCAGTGCTTGGTTTTCGTCACCGGGTGCCCTGCGGGGCAGACCTGAGTGCTGTATATCAACTTTGTACCAATACTCAACCGGAATGCTCGCCGTATTACCGTCTTATGTTCCTGCCCGATTGAGCGAAGGTTCACGACTATTCTGAAAAAATTTTTTGTCCTGTACAAAGATTCCAACCATAGACGACATTTGTATTGAATATGAAAAGTAACACCATAAACGCACTTCACTGACCTGCCCTTTCAATCGATACATTGTAATTTAACTGATGTTACGCACTTTTAACGAAGGAATCAGGGCTGCAGAGCAATGACTTTGTTCGCAACCTTTGATGATTCGTAGGGGGTGCGTAACTCCAGTAATTTAAGACGCAGTTACTCTGTTTGCGTGGTTGGTATTGCAGCAGGATCAGTAAACTCTTGAGTAGTGTTTACTGATCCTGTAATTGGTACTGCATTTGTACAAACAGTCCCGTCATCAAAACTGATCGTGCCATCAGGTACCCCATAACAATGTGTGCCGTTACCTTCGAATCTATTGCCATTACTGCCGGTAGGTCTTAGGTAGAAGTTTGTATCTAGAAAGTGAAATCCGATTGTTACTCCTTGCTTGAATGTAATATTTTGAAAATAAGGTAATTGCGAATCTCTTAATATAAAGTTATTCTCTTCAGTATCTAGAAAGCCTTCCAAATAAAATCCCGTAATTGATGCGTTCTCAGATACTGTATCAATTATTGTATTTTTAATAAAAACTTCGTAATCTATAAGTACAATACCTTCCCAGAGAATAGCTCTCCCTCTATCTCCATGATTAGTTACCGTACTGTTCATAAATTGAACATTACCCGTCCAATACAAGTACAGTGCAGCTGTTTCAACCAAACCTTCAATATCATGATGCTTAAAATTAAATTCAGACCTATCTGCATACAAAGAAGAAACATCTTCGGTTCTTAACAAAAAGGGGTGGATTCCAGTAAGATCTTCTAATTTAACATTGTTCAGATAAGTTATAGTTTCTTTGAACGATTCGCAAGCATAATAGGGTGTTCTCGATGTACATCCCGCACCGTACAATGCGTAAGTTTGGGATTGCTCATGAAGATAAATGCCCAGATTATTGAGTTTTATTCGAAATGCTTTCACATAGAATGCCGGATACTCATTATTATCACCTTTAAAAATCAGTTTTACTCTATTATCGTCGTATAATGCATCTGGCAGATTTGAGTAAAATTGAGTGTTATTGCCAAATGTCTCGACTAAATCTATATTAGCAATGGTTGTCAAATTGGTGAGAACTTCAGGTAACCAGTGATGTAATCCGCAGAGTTTTATGTTCTGTTCAACCATAACACTTCCGTCAATGTTGTACACATCGTTAAGTAACAGTATTTGATACCAATCAAAACTTGAATGTGGCCCGTTGATTCGGTTTTTTAGTGCTTCTCCATCCATGATCAAATAAACTGGAAGATTTTCTTCAAAGCCACATTCTTCTTCTAATCCGAAGGACAATAGGGATTTGAAATCTTCACTAATGTGATAACCGTTAATAGTTCTTATTCCCCAACCATAGACGACGCTTGCATTAAATATAAATATTAACACAACACCATACACACATTTCATTGGTCTATCCTTTCAATCGATACACTTTAATTTAAGATGCAGTTATTCTATTTAAATAATTGGTATTTCATCAGGGTCGATATACTCTTAGGTAGAGTTTAATGACTCTGTTTTTGGTACTGCATTTGTACAAACAGTGCCGTCAACAAAATTGAAAATACTATCAGGTATTCCATAACAATGGGTACCGTCGCCTTCGAATCGATTGCCATCACTATTTGTTGCTCCTAGATAAAATTCATTTTCTTCAAAATAGAAGTCAGTAGTAATTCCTTGCTTGAAAATAATGTTTTTTAGATATAGTAAATTAGAATAAAACTAATTAGATTTTCATCTTTAAGTCTGAAAAAACCAGTTAAATAAAGCCCTCTGACACTCCCTGCCCGATTGGGCGAGGGTTCTCAGATCGCTCCAAGAACCTTCCTGTTTCAACACGCCTTCCCTAGATAGTGGCTAGGCCGCTATCCCCGTTCCTGTCGCTCCACAGGCTAACTCCGCCAGTCCGGCGTTTTTTATATTCTTTGCTGCATTTATGTCTCGGTCGTGATGTCTGCCACATTCAGGATAATCCCATTCACGAACAGACAACGACAGATCTTCATTAACGAATTCACAACTCAGTGTAGAACATACTTTGGAACTGGGGAAAGATCGGTCTAGGACGGCTACCGCTCAATTTACACAGTCCGCTTTATACTGCAACTGCCGAACAAATTCTCCCCAGTTAGCATCGGCTATATGCTTTGCCAGATTTGGGTTTTTGATCATGTTCTTCACGTCAAGGTTTTCTACGCAAACAACTTGGTTTTCGTTAATTAGTTTGCGGGATGCTTGGTGGGTAGCTTCCATCCGCTAGCCAGCTATTTTTGCATGAAGTCTTGCAACCTTAAGCCTTGCTTTAACTCAGTTCTTGCTGTTTTTCTACTTCTTGGCAAGTTTACGCTGAAGGTAGGCCAGCTTTCGCTCGTAGCATTTTGTGAACTTGGGGGTGCCGGACTTTTGACCGTCTGATGTGATAAACAGATCTGTTAAACATAAATCAATACCCACCGTCTTAGGGTTCGAAACAGCGTTGAGTAATCTATTATTATCTATCATAGATTACTCAACGCTGTTTCGAACCCCTTTAATCGATACATCGTAGTTTAGGATGCAGTCATTCTGTTCACATAAGTGGTATTTCATCAGAGTCAATATATTCTTGAGTAGTGTTGACTGACTCTGTGTTTGGTACTGCATTGGTACAAACAGTGCCGTCAACAAAACTGAGAATGCCATCGGGTACTCCATAACAATGGGTACCGTTTCCTTCGAATCGATTGCCATCACTACCAGATGCTCTTAGATGAAATTCATTATCTTCAAAATAGAAAGCAGTGGTAATTCCTTGCTTGAAAATGATGTTTTGTAGATAAGGCAAACTAGAATAAATGATTAATTGAAAATCTTCAGGACTTGGAAAACCTGTTAAATAAAATCCTGTAATAGAAGCATTACCATAATGTGAGTCGATTGTTATATTTTTAATAACAGTATCATAAGCCGTATATACAATGCCTTCCCAGGAAATAGCTCGACCTCTATTACCATAATTAACGATTTTACTATTTATAATTCGAATCTCACCCGTCCAATACAAGTACAATACTGACGTTTCAGCTAACGATGCAGTATCATTATGCTTGAAATTAAATTCAGACCTATCTGCACGAAAAAAAGAGGTATCTTCGATTCTTAGCAAAAATGGATGAGTGCCACTCATATCTTCTATCTTTATATTTTTTAAGTGAGTTATTGAACCGCACACATCTTCGCAAACATTGTAGGGTGTGCTCTGTGTACATCCAGCACCGTACAATGCATAGGCTTGAGATTGTTCATGATGATATATAGAAAGATTGTTGAGTGCTATTATATCACACTTAGCATAGAAGGCTGGATAGCGATTATCATCACCTCTGAAAATTAGTTTTACTCTATTATCATTGGACAACGCAGCAGGCAAGTTCGAATTAAACTGAATTTTATCGCCAGATCTTTCGACTAAATCTACATTAGTCACAGCCGTCAAATTGGCGAGTACTTCAGGGAACAAGTGACGTAATCCACATAGATTTATTTTCTTCTGAACTAGAATACTTCCTTCAATGTTATACACTTCGTTCAATAGCAGAATTTGAAGGTCATTGTTGGGCGACTCCGGTTCATTGAGTTTGTTTTTAAGCATTTCGCCATCTGTTACTAAATAAATTGGAACGCTTTTTTCAAAATCGCATTCTGTTTTAAAAACAGAAGCTAAAAGAGACTCGAGGTCCTGTGAAACTGGATAGTCATTATTTGAAATAATTATATTCCAGCTGTAGACAGCATTTACTTGAAACAAAAAAAGTAACACTATGCTTTTAAGCCATTTCATTTTCTTCTCTCTCTATAAGAAAAATAAAAGATTAAATTTGATATCATTGAAACATTGATCTATTGCGATGCTAAATACCATCAGCACATTGTGTGCAGTGATAATATAATTACCGTAATAACACTCGGAACTAACATCTGCATCCTGATTCATTCACACCTATTGATTCAAGATTACTAAGCAAATCAGTCCCAGTGAATAGTTCTTTTTTAGGATATTTTGTTTCTGAATATACCAACGCTGTAGTCACTGTTTTTACAATCACTTCTTCCGCTGCTATCAGATTATTTGTACATGCCGTGCTGTCAATAAAAGCAAGCACCCCCTCGAACTTACCATAACAATGTGCACCATCACTCTCAAACTGGTTGTTATCATAGAATTCACTGAGACGAAATTCTATGTCTGCAAAGTAAAAACCAGTCGCCACTCCTTGTTTGAATATAATGTTTTTTAAATAAAGTAAGGAGGAAATATTATATTTATGATTAGGATTTGAATAATCTGTCAGATACAGTCCTGTAATAGATTCATTCCCAAAATATAATTTTATAGTTATTATTTTTGTGTAGAGTGATGTTATTGTTTGTGCAATACCATCCCAAAAAATAGATTGCTCATTATTATCATAATTAGTAATTGTACCATTTTCTATTATGACAGCATTTATCTTGTAAAAAAGAGCAGACGTTACAGATGGAATTTCAGCATCTACATGATGCCTAATATTCTTGCCACAATTATAAACCTGAATTTCGTCATCCGGTACAATTTCAGGAACAAAATACGGTGTTCTGCTTTTACAGTTAGCCCTGTATAATGCATAAGCTTGTGAAGCTCTATAGTGATAGATCCAAAAATTATTAAACTGTACCTGTAACAACACATACAGCGCCGGATAAAGAGGATCATCTCCATTGAAAACATCTTTTACTCTGTTATTGTTACATAGCGAAAAAGGTAAACTGAAAGTATACTGATTATTGTTATGAGAATGATCTATTAGATCTACACTCATAACACTTGTAAGATCAGTCAATATTCTAGATAACCAGTGCCTTAAGCTACATATCTTTATAGATTGTCTGACCAGTACGTTTTCTTCAATATTATACACCTCTTCCAATAACAGGATCTGATGCCAGAATCCATTTGATTTCGAATAGAAAAGTTGATTCTTAAGTGTTTCACCATCTATGATCACATCAATCAGAAAATATTCTTTGAATTCGCACTCTTCTTTCAAAGCAGAAAACAAAAAATATTTCGGTTTTTGAGAAATTGTATTTCTGTTATTAACAATTCTTACATTCCAACTATAAACAACATTTACTTGAAACATAAAGAGTAACACTATGCATATAAGTTCTTTCATTGTTTACTCTTTACTGCAGGATATGTATAAGGATTTATTTGAAACCAAGAAAATATAATCTTACTTTAACATTAAAAAATATCAGCACAATTTGATAGTAATGTGAAAATCATCACTATTGCAGTGCTGGAAATTAGCGTTATACATCCTGAATGATCAATAGCTTCAGATTCAGAGTTATCAAACGTGTTAGTATCAGTATATAGTTCTGTTTCTGAGCTCACTGAGTTTGTAGTCGTTGTTACCGGATTATTTGTACATACAGTGTCATCTACAAAAATGAGTGTACCGTCGGGCTCGCCAATACACGGCATACCATTACTTTCAAACTGATTATTATCGTTGCCATTAGCTCTGAGGTGAAAATTATTATCTGAAAAATAGAAACCAATCGAAATTCCTTCTTTAAAAACAACACCATTTATTAATGGAAACTCCGTATCGATAGTTGTAGGTGACTCGTCGGAACTGAGAGGGTTCGCTAAATATATCCCTGTAATAGACGCATTTTCAGAACCTGCATTAATAATTATATTTTTGAGAAAAGCGCCAGAGTTAATAGAATTAATATCTTCCCAAAAAATAGCTCTACCTCTTTCGCCATAATTTGTAATCTCACTGTTTTTAATTCCAATACCAGTAGGTTTGTATAAATGAAGAGCATACGTTTCAACCAAGTTTTCAGTGTCATGATGTTCAAATACAAATTGAGATTGATCTGCATACAATTGAGAACCTTCTTCAGTTCTCAACAAGAAAGGATGACTGCCACTTAGATCTTCTAATTTCACGTTATTCAGATGAGTAGTTACGTACCTTGAGGTACTACAATTACGAACACCTTCAATCGCATCAAGTGCGAAGTACGGTGCACTTTCTGTACATCCACTACCATAAAGTGCATAGCTTTGTGATTGCCCATGCTGAGATAATATGATGTGACTTAGTGTAATGTTGGCTAGACCATAGAATGAAGGATAATCACTAGTATTTCCTCTGATAATAAGCTTCACTCTATTTTCATCATCCCGCATCGGAAATAACTCTGTACTAAAGGGCTGCCATTGCTCGTTATTAATATTCAGATTTTCAGCTATATTATCTGCCCCGCTCCCACTCTCAATTTCGTTCTCATTGACGCTCTGAAATTCTCTAGATACAACATCTGCATGTAGAATATCTGCAATATTATAAGTAACATTAACAAGCCATTGACGTAGACCGCACACCTTAATATTCTGGCGCGATTTAATATTCTGATTTAATATAAATTCCTTATTTAATAATAGTATTTGATTGTAAGTTTCACTGTCTACATGTTCTGAATTAAGCCTATTTTCGAGATCAGTACTTTTTGTCACTAGATAAACAGGCGTATCCTCATTAAACAAACATCGTTCTTTCAGAACTTTTGAAAATAAAAAGTTATATTGATATGGTACTTGTCCTCCGTCGTTAGTCCTGATATTCCAACCATGAACAATACTGACATTCGCAAGTAAAAGAAGAATCAAGTTACGGAGATATTTCATTGGTTTATCGCTTCACGCTTAATGAGTGATTTAAATATGACTCAAGCCTATTATATACGATCAAATAGAAATGGAATTTTAAAACATAAAAAAATAGTTTAATATTAGCTGAATTCAAGTCATAAATGCATAACCCATGACTGTTCTTGCATCTACTCCTGTTGACTCCTTGAATGCCTCATAAGGAGTTTTGTAATCAAGGCATTTTCTTGGTCTGCTGTTGAGTCTGTCAACCGCAATGACAACCTCTTGCTTTGAGACTTTATTAAGCTCCATCGCCTTAGGAAAATACTGCCTGAGCAACCCATTTGCGTTCTCATTCTGTCCTCTCTCCCATGAGTGGTAAGGTGCTGCAAAATAGCTGTCACAACTCAACTTTTTTGCTACCGCTTCATGCTTAACGAACTCTTTTCCATTGTCGTAAGTTATAGTTTTGACAAACATTTTCAACGGCCTGAGAAGCCCGATCATGCCCTGTTTAACCGCTTTTGCCTTCTTTCTTGGCAATGGTACGGCAAGGCGGAGCTTCGTCTTACGCTCGTCAAGTGTGACAATGGCTCCTTTATGGTTCTTTCCGATGATCGTATCGGCTTCCCAGTCTCCTACCCGGCCCCTTTCATTAGCAATTTCTGGGCGCTGTTCTATGCCAACACGATTAGGAATGCCTGTTCGATTATGAGCTGATCCATATCGTTTACGATACGTTTTTCCCTGATGGCGCAAGTGCTTATAAAGTATCCCTCCGGCTTTTTTGTCTTTCAGTATGAACTGATAAACTGTTTCATGATGAAGCTTTATGACACCTTCCTGCTCCAATCTCCCGGTGATTTGTTCAGGACTCCAGTCCTCTTGAATGTCGCATTCAATCCGTTGTTTAATATCATCAGTAAGTTTGGCGAACTTATTTTTTTTACCGTGTCGTTCAGCCGCTTTAGCATTGGCTTGCTTATGACGGTAGCCCCGTTGTCCAGTATTACGACCCAGTTCACAGATATCCGGTTGCCGAGAATCTCTTGAACAGAGAGTTTTCAGTTCCAGCACCTGATAAAGCGTGGGTGGTTGATATTACGTACTTATGGACTCGGGAAGGCTGGGTTTACCTTGCTGCTGTCG
>SIHQ01000036.1 GCA_004762125.1 Oceanospirillales bacterium
TCCTGTTTCTATGGCTTCTTTTTCCGTACAACCTTGCGCTAAACACTGTCATCAACTCAATAACATCGTGGCACAGCCGGTGGTAGTTTAATCCGCTACCCAGATCGTCTATTACCTCAAAAGTATCAAACCTCTCTCCGTAATCAGACAGTCTTTGTTTTTGGGTTTCCAGATCTTTTTTCTGGTCATGCGAGGAGACCCGAGCATAACCCACATTAATTCTGTTCTGCTTTATTTGGTCAGGATGAGTAATGGCCATCAGTGGCAGTGGAGTCCGGGATACAAGTCGGGTTCTCAAGATCAGAAAAACAACGGTATTGAGCACTATAAAAAATAGAGAATCGGTGCTTATTCAGGTCAATCCTAGTATTAAAACTCTGGAGTTGAGCAATGAATGTTCAGTTCAGAACCACTAGTGTGTCTGCACTATGTTCATGATGAAATCAGTGAATGGCAAAAAGTTTAAATGTATGCAGGAGATTAGAATATAAGAAATTATATGGCGGAGGGGCAGGGATTCGAACCCTGGGTGGGCTATAAACCCACGCCGGTTTTCAAGACCGGTACTTTAAACCACTCAGTCACCCCTCCACAGGGTGGCACTATCAAGCAACAAAAGATAAACAGAGCGTTTAAAAATGCTACTGATAAATCGTTACCATGTAAAGATGGCGGAGGGGCAGGGATTCGAACCCTGGGTGGGCTATAAACCCACGTCGGTTTTCAAGACCGGTGCTTTAAACCACTCAGCCACCCCTCCGCGGCAACGGAAACGAATATTACCTGAAAACTTTCTGCTGTCAAACCTTTGAAAAGCAAAGATTATCTAAAAGATACGGGATTGTGTTTCAGTTTTGAAAGAGGAGAAGAAGAATTGACCCATGAGTCGCATTATCAATAAAGTGGAATATAAACCGACAGCATTAGATGAAAGCAGATGCTATACCCCTGAAAACAGTGGGGTTTATTGTGTAAAAATAGAGTACAGAAGATAGCCGGTACCACTGGCTCTGGTATACTGCTCTTAATATAAGATTCATTGAGAGGGGAATAATATGGAACGTAAGTCCGCCACTGTAGCGTCAAACCCGAGTAGTATTGGCTCTGGTATCGAAATTAATACGGTTCTGCGCAACACTTACATGTTGTTGGGTATGACTTTGTTGTTCAGTGCCGCCACAGCCGGTGCTGCCATGGCTCTTGAAATCAGTCGTTTTACAGCGATGATTTTGATGTTTGTTGGTTTTGGCCTGATTTTTGTTGTTAATAAAACCGCAGACTCTGCTAAAGGTATTGTTGCTGTTTTTGCCTTTACCGGTGTACTGGGTGCAGCTCTTGGTCCCATGCTGAACCATTATATGGCTTTGGCTAATGGCCCATCCCTGGTTATGCAGGCTCTGGGTGGTACCGCAGTAGTATTCTTCGGATTGTCCGGTTATGTACTGACTACCCGTAAGGATTTCTCATTCATGGGCGGTTTCCTGATGGTTGGGATGATCGTTGCGATAGTAGCGAGCATTGCCTTGATTTTCTTCCAGGTACCTGCTGCTTCCATGGCTTTGTCTGCTTTGATCGTATTGCTGATGTCAGGTTTTATCCTGTTTGATACCAGTCGTATCATTCATGGTGGTGAAACCAACTACATTCGCGCTACAGTTTCACTTTACCTGAATATCTACAACCTGTTTACAGCACTGCTGTCACTGTTGGGCATGTCTGACGACTGATTTAAGTCTGTTAATGAAAAGCCCTGCCAATGCAGGGCTTTTTTTATGCTGCAGAATTTACCACTCAGGAGTTATATATGAATTATGCGCTGGCCGTTTATGGAGCCACAGGCAATAGTCAGGCAGGTCAGACTGCACTGAGTTTCGCCAAAGCAGTACTGGCTTCAGGTCACAGTATTTCAAGAATATTTTTCTATCAGGACGGTGTTCAGAACGCCAGTAGCCTGAGTAATCCGCCTCAGGATGAAGTTAACCTGCCTTCAGAGTGGCAAGCTCTGGTGCAACAGCATGGAATTGATGCGGTCGTTTGTATTGCTGCGGCTTTAAGGCGAGGAATCGTTGATGCTGGTGAAGCTGAACGCTATCAGTTGCCGGCCAATAATCTTGCTGAAGGTTTTGAGCTGTCTGGTTTGGGGCAGCTGCTGGAATCGCTGATTGAAACGGATCGACTGATTACCTTTGGAGCCTGAATATGTCTCAAACATCTGTCTGTATTATCTCCAGTCAGTCTCCTTATAGAGGGCAGGGTGCTCGAGAGGCTCTGGATGCTGCGCTGGTATCTGCTTCCTATGATTTGCCAACCTCTTTGGTATTGATGGGCGATGGTGTTTACCAATTACTTGATCATCAGGCTCCGGATCAGTTACCCAGAAAGAATCTGCTGGCTATGTTTAAATCGCTGGAACTCTATGGCATTGATACGGTTTATGTTGATAGCGAATCTTTGGCTGAACGAGGCCTCGAGTCAGAGCAACTCTTGCCTGTGTACACTCTGCTGGAAGGGGACGGTGTAGCAACATTTCTTGCAACTCAGGCGAAGGTATTGAATTTCTGATGGCTACTTTACATACGGTTAATAAAAACGGGCAGCCGCTGGAACTCTGTTTGCGTGTCGTTAACAAAGGCGACAGTTTATTGTTAATTGAAGACGGTGTTTATGCATTGTTCGAGGTCCCCGATATCCTGGCTGAGCTGATTAAAGACGTTTCCCTCTATGTTCTGGAAGCAGACGTTCTGGCCAGAGGAGTGAGCAATCGGAATGAGCTTGAAATTGAACTGGTGGATTATCAGGGTTTTGTTTCTCTCACCGAGACTAACGAGAAAACACTGAGCTGGTTTTAAAATGGATCTGACACTTGATAAAGATGGTTACCTGCTGGATACGACTGAATGGAATAGAGAGGTAGCGGTTCAGTTAGCCTGTGACTCAGGTGTAGAACTGACGGACGAACACTGGCAGATTCTTGATCTATTGCGGACGTTCTACCAGAATTTCGAACATGCGCCTAATCAGAGACCCTTCGTGAAATATGTGGCTAACCATCTGGGTAAAGACAAAGGTAATAGCCTGTATTTGATGAAGCTGTTTCCTGAAAGCCCGGCCAAGTTGGCAGCAAAAATTGCTGGATTACCAAGGCCGACTAACTGCTTCTGACGTTTTTACCTGCTCAATTCTTGTGAGAAAGGGCGCATAGAACGCCCTTGTCTGACTACTTTCTTTTCTCCAGATGAATATCAACGTTACCCGCGTCAGAACTAACCAGACTGTGACCATCCTGAATGGTGACGCTCAGTTGCATGTTCCTGTCCGCCAGTTCAGCCAGTTCCTTGCTTTGAGTTTCCGGCAGATCCAGCACGGAAAGGTTATCGAAACGTTGCAGAATTTTCTGGTTTTGTTGCCACCAGCTGTCAGACGTTTTGCCACCGTAATTGATTAGCACGGCCTGCTTAGCGCGGCCACAGGCTTTTCGAATTCGTTTCTCATCGGGTTGCCCAAGATCGATCCAGATCTCTATTTCATCAGTCAGGCTTTTCTGCCAAAGGTCCGGCTCGTCATCGGAGCTCAGTCCTTTGGTGAAACTCAGTTGTTCGCTGGCATAAAGAGCAAAGACCAGAACACGAATCATCATGCGCTCATCGGTTTCGGAAGGGTGACGAGCAATAGTCAGCAAGTGATTCTGGTAATAGTGCCGATCCATATCGGCAATCTGTAAATCGCATTTGAAGATTGTGGCTTTCAGTGCCATAACTTATGTCCTGAACATTGGGTTTCTGGCGCAGACCCTACCGCTTTACTCTGAAAATGCAACTCTCACGATTCATGCTATCAACGACAGTAG
This sequence comes from Oceanospirillales bacterium, assembly GCA_004762125.1. Classification (GTDB taxonomy): domain Bacteria; phylum Pseudomonadota; class Gammaproteobacteria; order Pseudomonadales; family Endozoicomonadaceae; genus Endozoicomonas_A. The sequence continues at coordinate 3,848 of SIHQ01000036.1, forward strand.
CAGTATTTTTATGCGGTATTGTTGCCCACTTTCCTGACACTTCGGAAAATACAGCTTTGGTTTCCGAATGAAAAACGAATATTATTCGGAAACAGTTTCACTTTAGTATCCAGATCATGTCACGACAGCAAAAACGCGAACAAAGAGAGTTGGAGATTATTCAGGGAACTCTGAAGTTACTTCAGGAAAAAAGTTTTCTGGATCTGAAAATGTCAGAGGTTGCTCAAGTAGCCGAGTGTTCCATGGGCGCTATATACTCACATTTTTCCAGTAAGGAAGACTTACTGCTCGGTTGTTCACTGGATATTATGAGAAATCGGATAACGGTTTTGCATAAGGCTCTTGAAGTCTCTTCCGAGCCATTAGAGCAACTTCTTCTGGCGACGTTCTGCTTCATCATCTGGGATGAACAGCAACCGGCCAACTATGCCATTGGTCAGCTGGCCATGAATCCATGTGTTTGGCAGCGAGCCTCCTCTCATCGTAATAACGCAATGAATCTGGACATTCAGAAGATCGATCATTTGATCAATAATGTTGCGATCAAAACGCTGAAGCATCACAACCATACACAGATACCAGCGAACAATGCTGAATCACTTTATATGGGATTGATCAGCATAAATCATGGTTTGTTTATGCTGAGAAGTTCCGGTTACGGCGTATTTGTAAACAGTCAGAGTGGCGAGAGGCATGAAGATGCTCAACTTCTGTATTTAACCAGTATTAAACGCTATCTGGTTGGCTGGGGGTTGGCGAACGACAACGACAGTTCAGCTGAAAACTTAGGCCCGTTATACCAGAGAGCTGAATCGATGGTTTTGAATCATATTCTTCAAACCAGCTAAGTCTATTTCGTTTTAGTTACCGATTTTATTTGGTTTGAGTCCGAACAAATCTTTAATTTATAAACCGGCGTTGTTGTTTACGCCGGCGTTTTGCTATGGAGAGAGAAATGTTTTCGCGAAAAAAACTTCAGAGGCTTATGCCTGGCTTATTGATTGTTCTGACAGCCTCAGTGCTGACAGGCTGTTCAGAGCCTGAGCAAGAAGTCACAGAGGTGATTCGGCCAGTAAAGCTGTTTACGGTTCAAACCGATGACAGCGCCAGCCTGCGTCAATTTCCGGCCAGAGTGTCAGCCAGTGAACAGGCTGAAGTCTCTTTTCGTATTTCTGGAGAGTTAATCAAACTTCCGGTTAAACAGGCGGATGAGGTCAAAAAAGGTCAGTTGCTTGCACGACTGGATGATAGAGATATTCGTAACGAACTGGCGGTTAGGCAATCTGATTATGAACTGGCTCAAAGCAGCTATGATCGAATTGCTTCTTTGAGAAACAAGAAGGTTGTTTCACAGTCTGACCTGGACAATGCCAATGCCAAGTTGAAATCCAGTCAGGCGGCTCTTCGAATCGCCAATGACAAGTTGGCCTACAGCACGTTAACAGCGCCTTTTGATGGTCGGATAGCTCAGACTCTGGTCGAGAATTATCAGTTTGTTCAAGCAAAGGAAACCATTATTGTGCTTCAGGGCAGTAATACTCTGGATATCAGTATTCAAATCCCCGAGAGCATTGTTAGCCAGGTTAGAAAAGACTCTATTGATCAAAGTTACCATCCTACGGTGACTTTCTCTGGTAATCCGGGTCAGCAATATGAAGTGACGTATAAAGAACACTCCACTCAGGTGAATCTTGGAACTCAGTCCTATGAGGCCACTTTTTCACTGCCAATTCCGGAGAACCTGACGGTTTATCCTGGCATGGCCGCTTCTCTAACTCTGGATTTGTCAAAAGTGATCAGAGTGAAAAACAAAGCAGAAGTTGTACTGCCATTGACTGCTGTTTTAAAGGATGACGTTTCCGGGAAAGAACAAGTGTGGATTTACAATGCTGACAAAGGTGTTGTAAACCCTGTAACGGTTACTGTGGGCCGAATCAGCCAACATGGCATTACTGTCATTTCCGGGATTAAGACGGGTGATCAGATTGTCAGTGCCGGTGTTAATCGCTTACGTCCGAATATGAAGGTTAAGCCACTGCTGCGCGAGCGGGGGCTTTGAGAATGAGCATTGCAGAGTATTCGATTCGCAACAAAGTCCTCAGCTGGGTCTTTGTAGTCCTTCTGCTGATTGGTGGTATTGTGTCATTTATGGGGCTTGGGCAGCTGGAATTCCCTGAATTCCCTGTACCTAATGCCATGGTGAATACTGCTTATCCGGGAGCGTCTCCGGAGCAAGTGGAAGAAGAAGTGACGCTGCCGCTGGAGCGGGCAATTCAACAGCTAGAGTACGTTAAAACCATTGACTCTATCTCCAGTGCCGGCAACTCCCAGATCATGGTGGAGTTGAAGGAAACAGTAACAGCCAGTAAGCAGCCCCAAGTCTGGGATGAGCTTCGACGGAAGATCAGTGATACCCAGTCTTCATTGCCTCAAGGTGTCTATCCGTCTTCGGTGAATGATGACTTCAGTGATGTTTTCGGCGTCATGTTGACCATCAGTGGCCGTGATTTTGATTACCGTGAATTGGAGAATTATGGTGACTTTCTTCAACGTGAACTGTCTTTGATTCCCGGCGTTAAGAAAGCTCAACTAGCAGGAACAGTAAGAGAGCAGGTCGTCATCGAAATGTCCCAGGCCAGAATGGCCGCTTTGGGTGTTGATCCATCATTGATCTTTGGTTTGATTCAAAATCAGAATGTCGTCTCTAATGCCGGCAATATGTACATTGATGGTCTTTCTGTGCGTATCCACCCCACGGGTGAATTCAAGAATATCAGGGAGCTGAAAGAGCTGGTCATCAGTCTGCCTCAGTCAACAGAGCTGATCTATCTGGGTGATATTGCCGAGATTACCACTACGTTTGATGAAACCCCCATGAGCCTCTATCGCAGTAATGGCGAGAAAGCGATTTCGTTGGGGATCTCCTTTGCCAAAGGCGTCAATGTAGTGGATGTAGGGAAGGCGGTTAATGATCGTCTGGCTGTATTGGAATCCAGCCGTCCGGTGGGAATGGATCTTGGCATTGTCTATGACCAGCCTAATGTTGTAGATGCATCAGTCAGCGGTTTTCTTATCAGTCTGGCTGAAGCCATTGCCATCGTCATTGTGGTTCTGTTGTTTGCCATGGGAGTGCGTTCAGGTCTGCTGATGGGCGGAATTCTGTTACTGACTATTCTTGGCACCTTCATTGGTATGAAAATCCTTGATGTGCAACTTCAGCTGATTTCCCTGGGAGCCTTGATTATTGCCCTGGGTATGCTGGTGGACAACGCTATTGTGATCACTGAAGGCGTTCTGGTGGGCATGCAGAGAGGTATGTCTCGACTGGACGCGATCAAGCAAGTGGTTGTTCAGAATCAATGGCCTCTATTGGGCGCAACTCTGATAGCTATTATTGCTTTTGCCCCTATCGGCCTGTCTTCTGACTCAACCGGTGACTTTATGATCTCGCTGTTTCAGGTGATGTGTATCTCCCTGTTCATTAGCTGGATTTTGGCGATTACCCTGACACCTTTCTTCTGTCACTTGGTGTTCAAGGATATGCCAGCCTCAGACGAAAATGTGGATCCTTACAAGGGCGCTTTGTTTACCGTTTACAAAACGTTTTTGAGTAAAGCTCTACGACACCGTTTGATCTCTCTGGCGCTTACCATTGCCGCATTGATGCTGGCTATCGTCGGTTTTGGACAGGTAAAACAGGCTTTCTTCCCACCCTCTAATACACCGATCTTTTTTGTTGATGTCTGGTTGCAGGAAGGCACCGATATTCGCAAAACAGAAGAGGTTGTAAAAAAACTAGAGCAGAAGGTACTTGGCTATGAAGGCGTCAAGAATGTCACCGCTGTTCTGGGTATGGGTGCACAACGTTTTATTTTGACTTACGCTCCTGAAAAGGTATACAGCAGCTATGCGCAGTTGATTGTCGAAGCAGACAGTCTGGATAAAATACGTGAAGTATTGCCTGGAATGCGCACCGAGATGATTCAGGCATACCCTGATGTTGAACTGAAATTCAAACTGTTGAATGTAGGCCCATCGCCTGCTGCCAATATTGAAGCTCGTTTCTTTGGTTCTGACCCGGTAGTTCTGCGTAAGCTGGCTGCAGAGACTGTAGCGGTTATGGAAGCTGAGCCATTGGCTGAGGATATTCGACACTCTTGGCGTGAACAGGTGAGCATTGTTCGTCCTCAGATTGATGAAGCTGCAGCTCGTCGAAGTGGTATTTCAAAACAGGCTCTTGATCAGGCGATGCTGATTAACTTCAGTGGCAAGCAAGTGGGCACTTACCGTGATGGTAGTCACTTGTTGCCTATTGTGGCCAGAGCGCCAGAGCAAGAGCGTCTTAATGCGGATCGTATTATTGATCTGCAGGTCTGGAGTATGGAACGTAATGCTTTTGTACCGGTCGGCCAGACAGTCACTGGTTTTGAAACCAGAACTGAAAACCCTTTGATTGTTCGTCGTGATCTGAAACGAGTACTGACAGTGATGTCAGATATCAAGCCATTCAGTGACCAGACTCCGGAGGTATTACGACAGAGGCTGAAGAGTAAAATTGAAGCCATTCCGCTGCCCGATGGTTATGAGCTGGAGTGGGGAGGGGAGTATGAATCATCGTCCGATGCTCAGGCGAGCCTTTTTAGCAGTCTGCCTATAGGCTATCTGTCCATGTTTCTGATTACTGTTCTTCTGTTCGGAACGATTCGTCAGTCTTTAGCTATCTGGTTTACGGTACCACTGGCTGTGATCGGTGTGGCTTCCGGCCTGCTGATTCTGGATATGCCATTTACCTTTACCGCACTGCTGGGATTGCTGAGTTTGTCCGGCATGCTGGTGAAAAATGGTATTGTACTGGTGGAGCAGATCAATATTGAAACCGAGAAGGACATCAGTCTTCAGCAGGCGATTACTGATGCGGCTGTCAGCCGTGTTCGCCCTGTCAGTATGGCGGCATTAACCACTATGCTTGGCATGATTCCTCTGGTGTTTGATGCATTCTTCAGTTCTATGGCTGTCACCATTATCTTCGGACTTGGTTTTGCAACAGTACTGACTCTGATTGTGCTGCCGGTAACTTACTCATTGCTTTATCGTATTCGGTTTGATCAGTAATACCATAATTCTTATCAGTAACTCTTAAGCGTTTCAGATAAGGATTAAGAGAAGCTCGGTTGATCCGAGCTTCTCTTTTTAAAAGGTTAATTCAGATCGTGTATTACGCGGTCATTTCGTAATGCATGGTAGTAAAGCTGATCAAAAACCTGTGGGTGATCAACGCCAGCAAATTCCAGTATCTCTGCCAGTTGTCTCGCCGAATATCCTTGAGTCATCAGGGTCAGTAATGATTCTTGAAAGTCTTCTTTGGATGTTTTGAATGCTCGGTAATAAGGTCGGCCGGAAATCTGAACCAAGCTGTTTGCATAGGCAGGTAATAATGCCAGCATTTCACCCTTTAAAAGGTTTGGATCAATGAGTCCGCTGGACACTCCTCTTGTCAATTGCTTTGTTTGATGACAGCTACGACGTTTGTCAGGATTACTGGCTGGCTGAAAGGCTAATCGCTTACAGGCTTTAATCTGCTGCTCCAGTGTTGGCATAACTTGATCTTTTTCCATCATTGCCTTGAGCTGTCCGGACAACGCATTCTTACTCCATTCAGTCAGTTTGATTTCCAGGTTTTCCCGTATATTGACTAGCACCATTGGCGGTAGCTGCTCACGCCCCAATCTTTTCATCCAGTTACTGATCAGTTGTTTATTCAGTGTTTCGATAGTGTTACCAGGTTCCTGTAATGTCTCTCTGAGATAGCTGAGATAAAGACTTCTTATTTGATAACGGTAACCTTCAGTAATCATACCACTAGGACTGTTGAGGTAAGCGCTGGCCAACATGCCATAGCGTATGGCTGCTGCTACCAAAGGCATAGCAGGTTCCTGAGTTGACATGGATTCTGGTTCGATAGGACTTGCAGAAAGTTTAAGGGAAAGTAAAAGGGGAAGAATAATCAGTTTTTTCATGGTGACTCTCCTGACAGACTTGAAGAAAGATGGCATATGAGTCACAGGTATATCGGCCGTCATTAATATGTATAAGAGTGCTAAGTTGAAATGATAAAAGTATTAGTCAGTTATCGTTTAATAGGTAGAAAGTGAATATGAAGTCTATTCTTCGATACTCTATTTTATGGTTCTGATTATTCTGTTATGAAGCTGTCACACTTTGGGGTTCAACGTCATAGAATTCAACAGACACAGCAACAAATGCAGCTTCAGCAGCAGTTGATCAATGAGCAGATGAAAAATAATTTACAGTCAGGCAAGAAATAAAAGCACTTGGTGAATTCTACTTATTCTTGATTTGACTCAGAATCGAAGTTGACTAGCGCCAGTTCGGAGTCTAATTCGGCCTGTGTTGTGTTTCATCTGTCTCTGCTACTGACTCAGGAGCGGTTGCATACTCTTCAGAGGATTCTAACTGGTTATCATCATCTTCATCAGGTTCAATGGGGTGTGTCATGAGAGGAGCCAGAGGCTCAACTTCTTTAGACGTTTTAAGCGTTTCACGGAATATATCTGTGAATAAACCGTGGGCGTACATAAACTTTATGGGATCTTCAACAACAGTAACTTCGGGTCGATCTTTAAATTTTCGAGCAAAATCAGCCATTCTCGCGCCTTTACGAATCATTTTATCGTCAAGGTTGCTAAGGACAGTAATTGAAACTTTACGGTCGATAAGTTTTTGCATGGATTTTTCGGCGTTAAGAGAGCCACCAACTAGCCAACCCAAAGTGTCAGCCAATTTCGGTAAACGTGGTAGCACTACGCGTGGCGAGGTAGTGAATGAGTCATGGCTGATCAGATTTACTCTCTCAGGCTCTATGCTGCTGTCTTCACTCATAACTTTTTCAAGACTGGTTGTTGCAACGCCTCCACCTAAAGAGGTCCCGGTAACTTCTACATGCTGAAACTTTTCGAGAGCCGTTTTTAGTACAGCACAACCGTCGTTGGTAATTGTTTTACTAGTGGGCCACGAAGACGTTTCCGTTTGGTTTAATCCGGTACCGCTGTAGTCATAAAAAATGATTGGACATTTTCTGTCTTGCTGGAGATAGCCTGGCAGCATCAGCTTCTGTAACTTTCCATTCTTGAAGAAGTTATGTGTAAGCATGCCGTTAGGGTTATTGAAAACAATACAGCGACTATTTTTGTTTTCTTGCTTATCCCATCCAGAGGGATAGCAAATCATGGCTTTGAGCTCTGTGTTGCCATCATTGACAGGGATAACTTCGAATCGCGGGCCGTCTTCAGTTGATTGATCACACAGTTGTGATACCAGATGTTTACTTTCGGATGAGTCACAGACACTAGAAAATTGAGAGGGTACCAAAATCCTGCCGATTAGCTTGGCAACCCCCAGGCGATTTTCTGTCAGCCAGATAATAGGGGTGCTGGTTATGTTGATTGCACGTGTCAGTATGGAAACAGAGAGATTCCATACTTTTCTCGCAGACTCTTGAGCGGCTCTGGCCAGATAAGATTTGCCCTTTACCTGGTGAACCGGTGTGCCATTAAGCTCAACAGGTTGTTGATTTCTTGATGAGGCATCGCCCTTATTGACCGCCCACGATCGAATAGTATTAACAACACCTTCAAACATTACCGGTATCTCCTTTTCCAGTAGATGGCATACACCTCACTGAGCCCTGACAGCACGAGTCGTATTCAACTGTCGGCAGAATAAACCTGAGTAATGTTCGCAAAACAGACGTTAGCTGTTGTTGTAAGCACACTTTTTTAGTAGCCAAACCAGCCTTTTAGTAGCCAAACCAGCCTTTAGAGGGGCTAGTTCGTGAACCCGGTTTCTTCAATGTTTCAATACTCTCGGGTGTTGTCAGAGCTTTAGCCATTTTGTCGGTAAACATAGCGTGCACATTTGAAAATTTAAGAGGATTCTCAACAATTAAAACCCCCTCATCACTTGCGTGTGATCTAACGACATCAACCATTCTGGCGCCTGCGCCAATGACTTTGTCATCGAGATTATGCATGACTGTGACGGGTATTTTTCTATCTAGTAGTTTCTTCATAGAGCGTTCGGCATTGACAAAACCGCCCAGTAACCAGCCAATAGTGTCTGCGATTTTTGGCATTGATGGCAGTATAACTCTTGGTGTGGTTGAGAAAGAGTCATGACTGATGAGTTTGACCCTGCTGGAATCAAAATCTATGTCGTTACTTATGACGTTTTCCAAGCTTGCTGTGGCAACACCGCCTCCTAGAGAGGTACCTGCCACTTCAACGTTTTGGTAGTGTGATAGTGCGAATTTTAAAACAGTTGTACCGTCTTTAACAATGGTTTTATTGGTTGGCCATGGTGCACCAGGTGTCTTGTTAATACCGGTACCTTTGTAATCGTAGAAAATGACCGGACATTTTCTATCTTTTTGAAGATGACCTGGCAACATCGTGGTTTTAAGCTGACCTACTTTGGCTCCATCCAGATAAATAAACTGTGTCATAAGCATGCCGTTGGGGTTGTTAAAAACAACACAACGATTGTTTCCTTCTTTTGTTTTATCCCAGTTTGGTGGATAGCAAATCACCGCATTAAGCTCAGTATTCTTATAGGTAAATGGCACCAATTCAAAGGTCGTTCCATCAGCCGCTTTGAAAGGCTCTCCTGAGTCGTTTTTACCACATAACTGATTCACCATATTAGTAGCATCAGAAGAGCTACACAGGTGGTCTAATTGGGAAGGAACAAGCAGTTTACCCACCAGTTTTGAAGCACCAAAATGGTTTTCAGTCAGCCATGAGACCGGAGCAGCTACAGTAGATACAGCACGGGATAGCATTGAAACTGGAGCATCCCAGGTCAGCCATTTAGCCGCTTTGCCAACCGTAGCTAATGAACTGTTGTTATCAATAGCACGGATCTTACTTCCTTTGACCTCTGCAGTATTTTCTGGCTTCGAGGTTTTATCTGGTGTTGGTTGTGTCCAAGATCGAATTGCATTGTAAGCGCCTTGTAGCATATCAGTACTCCTTTTTTGATATCTCATAGAGCCAGCATTGTTGATTACTCTGGGCTCAGCTGTAAGTCTCCGAAAGCCGGAAGGTTATCAACCTTATTCTCATAGCTGTATGCAGTTTGAGGAAGATTGAGCTAACAAGGTTCTACAGTCTTTTCATCGTAGCAGTACAGTTGAGTAGCAAAGGGGGGAGAGCTATTTTTAGGGAAATGCTACCTGACCAAAGGCTGTTTACGTTAGACAACTCAGCCCTGGCATTTTTCTCTTGAGGCAGCTGGCAGTGAGGGTGGGAGGTGCTGTATGGTCACTGCCGTGCTATCAGGGAGGTGTGTGGTTTAAAGGCTTTTGGCAATGTAGTCCGGAGAGATTTTTGCCTGACTGATCTGTTCTTCTATATCCAGTCCCAGATAAACCCCGCAGGTCAACAGTAGCGTTTTACAACCAATAGCATTGCCTCCAAGGATATCGGTATAAAGGGTGTCACCCACCATCAGAACACGTTCAGGATCAGTAACACCGTGTTCAGTCATCGCTCTCTGAAAAATATTAAGGGCAGGTTTGCCAAATAATTCAGGTTTATTGCTTTGTTGTGTCTGTTCTGCAAAGTTAGCCAGATAATAACCAGGTGTTGCAACGATTTTATCGCCATTTGGTGCACCAATATCCGGATTACCAACCAGTAATTGAAACTGCTTTCTATTACCTGATGACACCAGATTACTCTGCATTTCTGTCGTCCAGCCAGCGCCTGTCAAAAACAAAAGGTTATCGACTTGTTCCGGAATCAATCCGTTACAGCCATTAAGGCGGACCATGCCCTGCATCAAATGGTTGGAAGGGTGCTCCAGTGGTGCGATTACCCCATAGTTTTCAGGGTTTTTGACTGATTCAAGAAAGACGTCAGTCATATCCAGACTGGTCAATACTTCCTGAGCTGAAAAATCAAAGCCTCGCTGCTGGTACTTCTCAGCAGCAATCGCTCTTCGAGTCATGGTGTCATTGGAAACCACGCAGAATTTTTTCTGCCGATTACGCATTAACTTAATGGCTTCGACAGCACCTTTAATGGGTTTTGGGCCGCGACAAAGTACGCCGTAGGAGTCCAAAAGAACAAGATCAAACTGATCCAGAACGTCACCAACACCATTAATGTGAACGGGAGGTGTTTCAGGATTCTTAATGGCTGGATACCAGTCAAGGTGTCTTGCGTAGATCTGATTCAACAGGTCAGGGGTCAATTCGACCATTACAGCCTCAAATAAAGTTATGTAGGTAATGCCCCTGATTATATCAAAGAGTGATATTTTTTATGGTCTTGTGGCAATAAATACACAATATTGAGATCCGATGGCGATAGCAGACAAACCTTCCGTAGTGACTATGCCTGCGGAAGTGACTCATTTGAAGACGGTTCTGGATTTCCTTTGTTGGCGGTTTTCAGGGATTCCCCGTTCAAGTTGGCAAAAAAGAATGACGGAAGGGAAAGTTCACTGGCACGACAGAACCTTAATAAACCCTGATGATCTCTACGTTGGGCATAAACGTGTTTTTTATTATCGTGAAGTTGAACAGGAAGTGGTTATTCCATTTTCGGAAAACATTATTTATCAGAATGAACATATTCTGGTTGCCTGCAAACCACATTTCTTACCGGTAACACCTGGAGGGCGCTTTGTTCAGGAGTGCTTGCTGAACAGGCTCAGACACTCCACGGGCATTGATGATTTAGCTCCAGCGCATAGAATCGATAGGGAAACCGCAGGCTTGGTATTGTTTTCAGTTAACCCGGAAACACGGTCAGATTATGCTGAGCTGTTTGCCAAACGTCAGATTCATAAACGTTATCATGCAATTGTTCATACTGAACGGTCACTGAAAGCAGGATCTGAGTGGTTGGTCAGGAATAGAATGGAAGTGGCTAAACCAAGGTTTCGTATGGCCATTACAGAAGGAGTAGAAAACAGTCACTCTCGAATGACTTGCCTAGCTCAGATTGAAAACAGAGCTTTATTTCAACTGGAGCCAGTAACGGGTAAACAACATCAGCTTAGAGTGCATATGAGCAGTCTGAAAATGCCTTTGGTTCATGATCGTTATTATCCGGAATTACAGCCATTAACTGCAGACGACTATGAAAAGCCCTTGCAGTTACTGGCGCGTACACTTGAATTTAAAGATCCTGTTTCCGGTGTCTTAAGAAGATTCGAATCGGAGAGGGTTTTGTCTGAAATGGCTCAACTGGCTTTATTATAAGTTTTCAATGCCTTTCCCAGAAGGTTCTTGATGTCGTTGAGTTGCTGCTGCTCTGCTGAAGTCAGTTGCTCCGATGAAGGTAGCTGATCTAATGAAGACTGTTGTTCTGGCTCTATAGTCTCGAGTATTAAGCGCAGATGTCCGGATTGTTCGATCTGGAACTCGTGAATGATGAGAGGCTCTTCGTTTACAACCTGATTCTGTTTCGATTCAGACTGTAAACTGAGTTCCTGATACTTCAATTCAGCTTCTACCGGGCTCATATTAATAAAGAGATCGAGCAGAGAGCCTTGCTGGTACAGGCGAATGGTATGCATTGACTACTTCCTTATTGCAGAAAGTAGTTTAACCAAAGTCAGCTTGCTGTTGAATAACGCTGAGGCCAAAACAACAAAAATTCTACTGGCGGGGTATCCCGCCAGGAACAAACAACGTCAGAAGGCTACTACCGGAATCGTATTGGCTTATCAGTTATTGTCGTTTCCGGAGTTTTGATTCCCACGGCGTCCACCACTGCGTTCAGTAGCAAAATTGACTCGTAATTCACGGCCATTGAGTTCTTTGCCATCTAAAGACAGGGCATTATTGGCATCATCACTTTCTGCAAAGGTAATAAAGGCAAAGCCACGGGAGCGTCCGGATTCTCGATCGATGATGACACGAATTTCATCAATTTCACCGAATTCTTCAAAGGCTCCCTGAAGGTCGCTTTCGTCACTGCTAAAAGAAAGGTTACCCACAAACAGTTTATTCTGTTGCATGGTAATTCATTCTCCAATTAAGGATTGGCTGTTATTCGACAGGTTTATAGGAAATACCATTTTCAGTTGCGGAATCATTTCCTGAATCTTTCTGGCTCATCCAACAGGGGACTACCTAATCTGTCACGCGGGTTTCATGAAATCACCGTTTTGATCGGGGAATGCTGAAGAGCATGAAACACACTTCCAGATTATAACCTCCTGAACTCTTGTCAAGGTCTGTAAAACGTTCCAGATGCCAGTAATTGCAGGGGGTTTGAAAGAAAATAAGAGAAAGCGGAGATTGCAGGCTAAAGAAAATTGCCTGCAATACAAAAGCTTAGAAAGGGAACTTAGAGTCAGCTGTGACCACAGCCGCAGCCTACAAAATGAATGCCGCTCTCGTCCTGATCCAGTTTACCTTTGGCAACAAACATTTCGATCAGTTCGTTGACACTGGCTCCTTTAATGGAGCAGGTGTGAAACTGAGCATCGGCTCCAAAGGCTTCATCGATGGCAGTCATCAGCTCTGTAGGCTGAATAGGCTGTGACATTTCCTGAATCAAATTCAGAACCATACGACCATGAATAGAATCTTGCATTTCGATGAACTCAGTAGCGATAGATTTAAAGTCAACATTACGATGCATCTTTGAGTTTGAGTATCCGTGCATGTCCTGATGAGTGTCATCCGAATTAGGTGTTCTCGCCTACACTAGGGTGCATTAGAAGATGATCAGGCTTAGGTATGAAAGAGGTTTATCACCTGATGCATCGTTTTTCTGGCGATTAGCGCGACGAGATTCACCAAGTGCTGGATTATTACCGTTCAAGAACCGTCAGTGGTTTCAGAGCACAGATATCGATAGGTATCTGCACACCAATCACTATCTGGCATTGGGGCAGGCTCAGCCGACATCCACACTGGAATGTACAGAAACACGGCTAAAAATCCTACAGGAACAGCTACTGTATAAGCCTGAATTGACTCTTAACAGTATCCGGCAACTGCTTGATATCAATGAAGAATCCTATCCGACTCTAAAACCCTATGGCTGGCATGATTTAACCGGTAATGGTGGCACACTGGTGACCATGCTTTTGGATCTGAACAAAAAAGAAATGCAGCTGAGAGAGGGGTTTGATTCACAGAATGAGTTCCATCGGCACTCCTTCCAATAGCATCCTTCCAATAGCCTCCTTTTATCAGCTCGTGGTACATTAGTAATACTTAACCATAGGCAGTGATTTACCAGCACTGCCTTGTTTTTATTCAGGACAGATTAAGAGCGTCGAATGTCGGAGACATCAACCAGAAAACGTGCCAAAGCCGGAAACAGGGAAGGCAAAGGCAAGACTCCTGATGTTACAGTCATGCAACTTCCCAGCCTACGAACAGAGCAGGCTGATGCTTTGTATATTCATCTCCGTGAAGCCGGTATGTTGGCTCTGTTGTTGGTGGCTGGTGTTATTACTATCGCTCTTTACAGTTACAGTCCAGCTGACCCTGGCTGGAGTTACACAGGCTATGAAGGCACAGTGCAGAACAGTATCGGGCGATTTGGAGCCTGGCTTAGTGATTTGATCTATTCCCTGTTTGGTATTTTTGCCTGGCTGATACCGACTATTGCTGTGCTTAAAGCGATCATGGTGTTCCGCTTTCGCTATGAGCCCTGGCTCTGGCGCACTGGTTTGTTTGCACTAAGAACCACAGGTTTGCTGGTGGCTTTGGTTGCAGGGGCTGGTTTGGCAGGTTTGCACATTCATAGCTTGGACGGAGCACTGCCCTCTGGCAGTGGTGGGATTCTTGGTCAGATCATCGTTGACTGGTCACTCCCCGCGCTAAATATCATCGGTAGTTCTTTGATTTTTGGCGCTTTTCTGCTGGCTGGAATTACCATCTATACCCGCATTTCCTGGTTTAGAGTTCTGGATCAATCCGGTCGCTGGCTAGTGACTCTGATCTCCCTGATGGGAACAGGGATTATCTGGTTTATGGAGTTTATTCAGACAAAAGTGGTCTACTGGCGAGAGCAACGAGACCTGGATCGTGAGCAATTTGATCAAGAAGTCGTTAGCCGAAGAGAACCTGTGTTTGAACGACATGATCCAGCCTTGGATAAAGAGGCGATTTTGAACAATGAACCGATTGTTCTCTTTGCAACACCAGAGCCCCAAGAGGAAGCTCCGCGGACAAAAGCTAAACCACCCGCTAAAAAGATTATTAACAAGGTGGCTCAGGCTCTCAATGAACCGGCTGAAGATATAGCTCCTGAAGGTGAACGACCTACTGCTGGATTGCTGGATGAAGTCAGGGATCAGGGCAAAGGCGTCAACCTTGATGAGCTCGAAGCTATTTCCAGGTTGTTGGAATCCAAGCTAGCGGATTTTGGCGTTAAAGTCGTAGTCGTGGATGTGCATCCAGGGCCAGTGATTACTCGATATGAAATGCAGCCAGCAGCGGGAGTAAAGGCTAGCAAAATCACCGGTCTAGCTCGTGACCTTGCTCGCTCACTGGCGGTGGTCAGTGTTCGTGTGGTGGAAGTGATTCCAGGTAAATCGGTGGTTGGAATCGAGATCCCCAATGATGACCGTGAAACGGTCTTCTTTGGTGAAATGATTGCTTCGGAAGCGTTTGAAAAATCTGAACATGCACTGAGTCTGGCATTGGGACACGACATTGCCGGTGAGCCTGTTATCGTGAATCTGGCGAAAATGCCTCACCTGCTGGTAGCAGGTACAACGGGTTCCGGTAAATCTGTTGGTGTGAATGCCATGATTTTGTCGATATTGTTCAAGTCAGGACCGGAAGATGTTCGGCTGATCATGATTGACCCAAAAATGCTGGAGCTGTCCATTTACGACGGAATTCCACACCTGCTGTCACCCGTTGTGACTGATATGAAAGAAGCCGCCAATGCCTTGCGTTGGTGCGTGGCCGAGATGGAAAGACGTTACAAGTTGATGGCTGCCATGGGCGTGAGAAATGTTGATGGGTACAACGCCAAGGTAAAAGCCGCTCAAGCGTCAGGAGAACCCTTACGCGATCCTTTTTATGAACAGATGACTCTGGGCGATCTCGCACCTGAACTGGAAGTTTTGCCGTATATTGTTGTGGTAGTCGATGAATTTGCTGACATGATGATGATTGTTGGCAAAAAGGTAGAGGAGTTGATTGCTAGAATTGCCCAGAAAGCGCGAGCTGCAGGAATCCATCTCATCTTGGCGACTCAACGGCCATCAGTGGATGTCATTACGGGTCTGATCAAGGCTAACGTGCCGACCAGAATCAGTTTTCAGGTGTCCAGCAAGATTGATTCCCGAACCATTATTGACCAGGGTGGTGCCGAGCAGCTGCTAGGCCATGGTGATATGCTGTATCTGCCGCCGGGAACCAGTGTGCCAATCCGTATTCACGGTGCTTTTGTCAGTGATGATGAAGTTCATCGGGTTGTGGCGGACTGGAAAAAACGCGGTGAGCCCAACTATGTAGACGAAGTCTTGAATGGTCTGGAGTCCAGTTCCGAAGGCAGTGCTTTCAGTGGTGGCTTGGATGATGACAGTGAAAAGGATGCACTTTACGATGAAGCTGTGGCTTTTGTGACAGAAAGTCGCCGAGGTTCTATTTCGTCAGTACAGCGTAAATTGAAGATCGGCTATAACCGAGCCGCCCGTATGATAGAAGCGATGGAAACTGCAGGTGTCGTCAGTCCTGCTGGCCATAATGGCAATCGTGAAGTGATTGCTCCGCCTCCGGTGAGAGATTGATTGAAGTAACTGACAGAAAGTAACTGACAGAAAGTAACTGACAGAAAGTAACTGACAGAAAGTAACTAGCAGAAAGTACTCATAGGAATATCGACAAAGAATCATGTTGAAATATTTTACCTACATCACCTCTCTGGCGCTGACTTTCGGTCTATCTGTGCCTTTGATGGCAGCGCCTATTGCGGCACCGGCTCAGGAAGTAAAAACCGTAGATTTGGCCAAGCCAGCTAATGACATCAAGGCAGCCAGTGCTCTGGTGAAAAAGCTGGATAGCCTGAAAAGCCTGACCGCCCGTTTTGAACAACAGGCTATTTCCAGTAATGGCCGTATCAAGAAAGAGTCAGGCGAAATGCAGATGCAGCGTCCAGCTCAGTTTCGTTGGCTTACCCAACATCCCTTTGAACTGGAAATCGTTGCTGTTAAAAATAAGGTCTGGATGATTGATCGGGATCTGCAACAAGTCATTATTCAGCAGCAGGACAGCCGCATGGCCAATACACCGGCCCAGCTGTTAACCGGAGATGCTCGTAGTCTGCTCAAACAATACAGTGTCACCCGCTTTGAAGATGGCGAACTTGAGCGATACAGCCTGATTCCTGCAAAAGTGTCTGATCTGTTTGAAAAACTGGATATCAGCTTCCGTAAAGGGCTGCTGAGTAGCATCGTGATGAAAGATGCCCTTGGAGGCAAACGTCGAATCGATTTCAGTGATGTCATTGAAAACCGGGCATTGAAAACGTCCCGATTCGAAGTCACTATTCCGAAAGACTATGATCTGATCGACGAGACCCGATTCCAGGAAGTTCGATAAGAGATGCCGGTGTATTCCAACAGTTTATTTGATGAACATAATTTTAAAGAAGCCAGTCGCTGGGAACCTCTGGCGGCCAGAATGCGCCCTCGTAATCTGGATGAATATCTGGGGCAGGAACATATCCTGGCCCGTGGCAAGCCATTACGAGAAGCTTTGGAGCAGGGCGCCATTCATTCCATGATTTTCTGGGGTCCTCCCGGTGTTGGAAAAACCACACTGGCCAGATTGATAGCCGGCCTTTGTGATGCCCATTTCGAAACCCTATCAGCCGTACTGTCCGGTGTTAAAGACATTCGTGAAGCTGTGTCCCGAGCCCGTGATGAAAAACGGATGAAGAACCGACAAACCATTCTGTTTGTAGATGAGGTACATCGTTTTAACAAATCACAGCAGGATGCTTTTTTGCCTCATATTGAAGATGGAACCATTACCTTCATTGGTGCAACTACAGAAAATCCTTCTTTTGAGTTAAACAACGCCTTGCTATCTCGTGCTCGGGTTTACGTACTTAAATCTTTGGGAGCAGAAGCACTTGAACAGGTTTTACATCAGGCTTTGAGTGATGAGCGCGGGTTGAAAGGGAACAACATTGAGCTTGAGTCTGAGGCTAAACAGGTTCTTATTCGATACGCCGATGGCGATGCTCGTCGTCTTTTGAATATTCTGGAAGTGGCTGCAGACCTCGGTGATAACGGATTAATTAGCACAGAATCAGTGACTGAAATACTGGGAGACTCAGGTCGTCGTTTTGATAAAGGCGGTGATGCTTTTTACGATCAGATTTCAGCCTTTCATAAGTCAGTTCGTGGTTCAGATCCCGATGCAGCGCTTTACTGGGCAGCAAGAATGATTGATGGCGGTGCTGATCCGCTTTATATCATTCGCAGATTAGTCGCTATTGCCAGTGAAGATATTGGTAATGCGGACCCAAGAGCTCTGGAACTGGTGATGAACGCCTGGCAAGCCTATGAACGATTAGGCAGCCCGGAAGGTCTGCTGGCTTTGGCTCATGCCACGACGTATTGCGCCTGTGCACCGAAAAGCAATGCCGTGTATATGGCCTGGGCTGCAGCGATGGCTGACGTTAAGGCAAACCCTTCCCACGAAGTGCCGATGCATCTGCGAAATGCACCCACCAAATTGATGTCTGATCTGGGTTATAAAGCGGGTTATCGCTATGCTCACGATGAACCGGATGCCTATGCTGCGGGAGAGTGTTATTTTCCTGAAACCATGGAGCCTAGGCATTATTACCAGCCCAATGAGAGAGGGCTGGAAATCAAAATCAGAGAAAAACTTCGGCGGTTAGAGCAAGCAAATATAAACAGTTCGAAGAAACGACGACCCTGATCGCTTATGACTTGATAACCTGTTGCCAGAGTTTTTGTTGCTCCGGTGACATAAAACTCCAAGCCAACATATGACTGGTTTTTTGCCCCTGACTCATTGGTACAACCTTAATCTGCTCTGCATTCACTCTACTGAGTAGCTTCTTCAGCTTGGGCAGATTCTCTTTCTTTGAAATCAGCGTGGTAAACCAGCAAATCTGTTGAGTAAACTCCTGACTCTCGCGAATCATATGCTTTAAAAAAAGCAGTTCGCCTCCTTTACACCAGAGCTCGGCTTTCTGACCACCAAAGTTCAGGTTTTGACGAGCACTCTTGTTTGCTTCTGAGGGCTTTCCATCATTTTTCTTCTGTTGAGAGCGGTCGAGGTTTCGCCACTTTCGTTCGGTTCCAGCGGTTGCTTCTTCCAGTGAAGAGTGAAAAGGGGGGTTACAGACACTCAGATGAATTCGGTCTGTCTCTGAAACGACATTCTTGAAATAATGCTGATGATTGTTCTGTAAAACGGCTTTGACCTTGCCCTTCAAAACCGGATTGGCAGCAATAATGGTGTTTGCCACGTTCACAGAAGCCGGATCAATATCACTGGCTGTAAACGACCACCCATAAGCCTGGCTGCCAATAATTGGATAGATCAAATTGGCACCGGTACCAATATCCAGAGCACTAATTTTTAAGGGTTTAAAAGTATTGAGAAGATCTGCAGCGTGATGAATGTAATCAGCCCGCCCGGGAACCGGAGGACAAAGATATCCTTCAGGAATATCCCAGTGTTCAATTTTGTAGTAGCTTTTCAGTAGTGCTCTGTTCAGCTCTTTCACTGATTCGGGTTGACGAAAATTAATGGTCAGCTGATTCGCCGGATTTCTGGTCAGGTGCGATTTCAGAGCCGGATGCTGAATGACAAGGGAGGCTAAATCATAACTGCCCTGATGAGGGTTGTTTGGGTGCAGAAGGGCGGTTTTACGAGTCATTTTGAAAGCTGAAAGAGTAGGGATGGCGATTCTAGCCCAGCGATCAGATAATAACTACACTTATGCCAGCTCTCAGACTGGTTTACCATAGAAACAAAGTTAACCTGCAAAAGGAACAAGCGATGTTAGCGACTCACTGGCTGGCTGCTGCTGCTGGTGGTGCAGTTGGTGCACTGCTGCGAGCTGCAACCTATGAACTGTTTGCTCTGAGCAAAAATCCTCATCTGCATTATCTGCCTACTTTGGCCGTGAATATTATTGGTTCTGTTGCCATGGGTGTCTGTTTTTACCTGCTGATAGAGAAGAACCTGATGCCGGCAGAGTGGCGTATTTTTGTTATGACCGGCTTACTGGGAGCCTTGACGACGTTTTCAACATTTTCCCTTGATCTACTGCGACTGCTTCAGTCTGAAAGACTATTGGAAGCGTTGGTTTATGGTACTGGCAGTGTAGTAGTTTGTTTGATTGGAACCTGGCTGGGTTATCAGGGAAGTAAATGGTTTTAAAAATATAAATCAGTGTGTATGTCTATCTCGATAGCTATATTGCTCTACTGCAAGAGAATCAAGCCGGATGAAAGTTGTAAGCTTTGTCCGGCTAAATAGATACGGTTGTAATTTCGTGCTATTTGTTAAATAAGTAAGCAGTCAACACGGTAAACAAAGTTACTGATAGTGTACTTGTATTTATGGTGCTACTACCGGATTGGGCACCACTGTCATCAGACAGTGGTGATTTAGGCAGGTTTTGTGCACTGCCTGGTGTCGATGAAAGTAGCTCCAGATTTGTAGTGGTTTCGTCGACAGTTGGTGGTTCAGACTGGCTCTGTGTACTGCTTGGTGTCGATGAGAGTAGCTCAAGACTTGTAGTGGTTTCGTCGACAGCTGGTGGTTCAGATTGGCTTTGTGTATCGTTTTGGGGTGAAGCTGACAATTGACTTGAAGCGACGTGATATCCAGAAGGACAAGTAGTTTCTATCTCGTCGAATAATACCGCACCACAGGAGCCTGGTGCCAAGCGTCCGAAACAAAGGGCCCCTTGAAAATCCTGTACACTGTTACCAGTATTCTGAAGGTGGTCATTTTTCAGTATATCACCATCAAAAAGCAGCGCTATATGCCAATTGTTTTGAACGGACAGGCCTTGGAAATTGATGTGATTTTCATAGCTATAGTAACCACAGCTTCCTGATGGTTCTGAAAGGTCTGAGCAAAAATCTCTTTTATGGTTCGGGAAACCATTGGGAAGTTGAGCATATTCAGTCAGGCTCACAGGGGTATTACAACCAACAATAGATCCACCTATTATATCAACATCAGACCAACAGAAGTTCATGGAAACACCGTCGTTCGCAATCACTTGATGTGTATTTCTAAGCCGTACAGTTCCTCCGGCTTGTGCATAAATATTGGCTCCCCAGAGCATTCCCTGATAAAAACGAACATTATCAGTGATCAACGTTGGTTCACCATAATCCCACCAGTCCAGAACAATAGTGGCTCTGAAATCATGCCAGCTCCACCCCCATTCAAAATCGCCATCATCTTTCAATCGCACAAATTCAGAGTCATGAATTTGAGCCGTTGAACGTTCGTAGAGTAAGATAACAGGAAGGCTGCTGCTCCATTCATGAGCATCGACATGGACACTTTGCATGCGCAGTTTTGAACGATCATTAACTCGTATGACTGGGTGTTTGCAATCATTGAATGAATCGTCGGAAATATTAATTTGAGCTCTTTCACTTCTGGGAATAATCTCGTCTTCAGAAAGAAGAGAAGAGGGTTGAGTACAGATGCCGAGAGCTAGATTATTTAGTTCAATATTTCTTGATACGATATAGGGTTCGGAAGAATTTTCAAGAAGTATAAGGATTCGAGTTTCAGGTTCATCTTCAGAAACAGAGCGAGCTTGTCGTGTAGGAGGTTTCCTTGGAACTGCCCATTTATCATGACGTTTTAAATGGGAAATACGAGGAGGCTCATTTTCATCTGATACGCTTCTTCTTTCGCGCTGACTTCCTGGATTGCCGGGCTGATTAGTAGGCGTAGGAGAGGGACGTATATTGTTGACTAT
This sequence comes from Oceanospirillales bacterium, assembly GCA_004762125.1. Taxonomy (GTDB): domain Bacteria; phylum Pseudomonadota; class Gammaproteobacteria; order Pseudomonadales; family Endozoicomonadaceae; genus Endozoicomonas_A. Next base: position 24,853 of record SIHQ01000036.1, read on the forward strand.
TGAAGCTTGATCGACAGCAGGTGACAAGCTTGTTGATAAGATGATGGAGCTTGAAGTGTTCAATAAAGCACTGTGCGTACTCATTAGTGAAGGAGTAATACTGATAGAGCCACTCGCTGTGGGATAAGGTGAAGGTACTGATGCCTCTGGTAGAACCGAAGTCGTTTGCTGATTACCTTGTAAACTGGATTGAATCTCAGAAAAAACATGGAAAAGATCCGACCCAGCTTCTGCACGATACCAGTGCGTGTAGTACTCTGGATTACAGTACTGAGACACTTCGCTTTTGAGAATAGGTATGAAAAAGGAAGTCAAGGCAAATGAATTGGCTGTGTAGAGAAGTAAACTAGAGATTAAAGGTAGTTTTATAAATGATTTCATTGCAATATCGCTACTTTTTCTTTTAGGCGAAGTAGATAGTAGTTTAAATTTACGAACTAATATTATATTTATTCAACCGAATAAGAGCAGTTTAAATGAATATTAGATCTAATGAAGTTTAATGTTCTCAACGATTATTGCACAAAACAACTCGAGTAATCTCTACGGAAGTTGAAGTTTTTTATCGCTATTAACGAGATTACTATTAGGGTATCTGTAATGGGTTTTTATTAGAAGTATTGTTTCGATGATTAGGTTTTCCAGACATTAATTAGTTTGATTTTTTTAAATTGAAGTTGAAGATTTTTTAATAATCTGGCCACACCAAACGGTATGCGGTATTAAAAGATTCAATAACGGCAGAAAACTGCGGGTAGCCAACATCTGTGCTTACGCGGGTTATGCAAACAAATCCAGGGCAATATCAATTTTTGATAATGTAGGTACTTTTTTAAATCAGCTCTTTTACCATTTCACCGGTGACAAGGTTACCGGCTGCAATGGCGACAAACGCCTTTTGATTTTCCTCTTTGGGGTACTGCCTACACGTATTTCCGAAATTGGAAGCTCGATAGCACCTGAAAGCATGTACATGATGCTTTGAGAGATGAAGTTCGATTGCGTGCAGGTAGCGTCCTCAGCCAACCGCTGCAAACATAGACTCACAAAGTGTAAAGACCTCTGTAAAAGGGGGCTTCGAAGTTATGGTAGCAGCAAAAAATGCAAGGGAAGAAGGCGGCGTATTGAGGTAGATACCTTGGGTTTAATTCTTGTTCTATGGATTCACTCAGCAGCCCATTAAGCTCTAGGTGGGCTGCAGATGAGTAAAAAGTACGTTAATACGGTGTTTGTCCGAATACCAAAAAAAACCAGGAACCTATCAAATTTAGCCGATCGTAGCGAAAAAAAGACCGGTTTGAGGCAGTTTTAGGATTATTTGAGTCGAGTATGGGCTATTCAACGATAGTGATCATGAAAAATGGCCAAATCCGGCTTTTTAGCCGTAGGTCAGCGGTCGGTCCGACAGGTTTCTGGATAAACGTTTCATGGGCTTCTCCGCTGGTCGAATATCCGCAAGCTATGGTGTATCATCCGGTCTGAATTGTTACTGAATCCATCAACTGTTTTTCGCTCATACTTCTTTACCACCCTGATTGTTTCAACTGGCCGATTCATCATGGTTTCGTCTACAGGGATAAATGGTTCAGCTGTTATTGAAAGGAAAACAGTGACTGACTCGGGTTCATATTAGATGAATGTATTTTTTATTAGGATATGTAATGCTGGATCCCAAATACGTTCGTTTATAACTGATAGCGAACACCTACTCCCAGTTGCATTTGAGTGAAGCTTAGCCGCAGTGTGTTGCATTTTTGTTGCACCGATGAGGAAAAGGTGTGGCTGAATTAAAGTATATTAGTAGATTTTTTACGACATTTATTTCCAGGTTCTGGCGTGGATTCGATGTGTGTTTTGGGTTCTGTTGCAAATTTTCCGGTACTCCAAACAGTTTAGGCCTATCTGAATTTGCCAGACATCCAGTTAGTGTGATCCGTACTGAGCATCCAGGCACAGTCCGGCGCAAACAGATGTGCGATCAACTGAGCAAATACTTTATTCAAATTACTGTGCTGACTAACAGCGACTGATCATCATTTTTGTAAGACATCACCTACAAACCGAGTAAGATAATTACTACAGGATAAAAAGCAATCAAAAACTGTGATATACGACACTAAACATATAATATAATATAATATAATATTTTATCTTATTAAATAGCGCTCTCCCGCACTGGTAATGCTTATTTATTGATCCGGTCGGGTAGATGCAGCTCATGAAAAAAGGACTGCAGGGAAGAAAAAACAATAATAATAGGGACAAGAGCTCCGATGGAAGATGTACGGAATTCAGACTCCGCCGTGACCTGTCTGGTCATGATGGCGCGGTTTCACGGGTTGGCGGTACAGCCGGAACAAATCAGGCACCAGTTTGGTGACGCCAGTCAGTCTATAGAAGCTATAGACCTGTTGCGGGCTGCTAAATTTCTGAAACTCAGAACCAAGCGAGCTGAGGTTTCCTGTGAAAAGCTGCAGGATTTACCACTGCCTGCCATTGCCCGCCATACGGATGGTCATTACTTTATTATTGCCAAATGCCATGAAGGCAAGGCGTTAATACAAGACCCAAAAGATGACAAACCAGAAACAGTCACTCTGGAAGTGCTGGAAACTTTGTTTACCGGTGAACTGTTCCTGTCTACTGTTCGCAATGCTGACCGGATTATTGTCATGGAAAAAGGCCGGATTGTAGAAGAAGGTCACCATGACAAGTTGGTAACACAAGGTGGGCACTACGCTCGACTTAATGCCCATCAGCATGGCTTGCGGGAGGCAGTGTAATGTCGGAATCTATTTTCACCAAAGCGACCAAAGCCCTGTTGGCCCGAACTGAAAAGCCGGAAGCCCTGCAATCCACAAGACGACAGTTTCTCCCTGCCGCACTGGAAGTGGAAGAAACACCGGCCAGCCCGGCCAGTCGAGTGATTGTGAAAACCATTGCCCTGCTGTTTACCATCGGCATCGTCTGGGCCTGTGTGGGCAAGATCGATATTGTTGCCACAGCACAGGGAAAAATCGTACCGGGTGAACGGGTTAAAACCATTCAGCCCATGGTCATTGGCGAAGTCAAAACCATCTACGTGCGTGAAGGCGATGAAGTCAAAGCCGGTGAGCCATTGATCTCGATGGTGGGTATTGTAACCGAGGCAGAACTAACCCGAATCAACAAGGATATTTCAGCCTTGTCGCTGCAACTTGCACGGCAGCAAACCTTTACGAATTATCTGGATCTTGATGTTGGCAATCGCCCTGTAGCGATTAATTTGGATGGCTTTCTGGATGACGTTGTTGCGGATAAAACGGCGCTGGACTTTGAACAGCAGCTGCTACTGCAACAGATAGAAGACTATGTCTCATCCAGTCAAACCCTGGAGAGTCAGATAAAAAGCAAAAACGCAGAGCAGCAGACCATTGAAGCGATAGTGACCAAGCTGCAGCGAGTACTGCCTATTATTGAAGAACGAACGGAAGCATTGGCCGGTTTGTATAAAAAGAACTACGGCTCAAAAGTGCAATATCTGGAGCTTGAGCAACAGCGCATAGAACAGGAAGAAGATATCAAAGCTCAGCAGGCGGCGGTAAGGCAGTTGGCAGCAGAGCAGGAAGAAATTCAGAACCAGCTGCTCAGCCTTCATGCCCAGCAACGTAGGGAAAGCCTGGATCAACAGGAACAGTTACACCGCCAGCTGGCCAGTCTGAAACAGGAAAGCATCAAGGCCAGGGAGTTGCACGAACAACAGCTGATCACAGCACCAATAGACGGCACAGTTCAGCAACTGCAGGTGCATACCATCGGCGGTGTCGTGCAACCGGCGCAGGCACTGATGCAAATCGTACCGTCTGAAGCAAAAATGGAAGTGGAAGCTTGGATACTCAACAAAGATATCGGTTTTGTTCATGAAGGCCAGAAAGCCGAAGTAAAAATAGACACCTTTAACTTCACTAAATACGGCTTGATCGAAGGCAAACTGGTCAATATCTCCAACGATGCCGTGCCCGATGAAAAGCTGGGGCTGAGGTATCTGGCCAGTGTTGAAATTGCGAAAGACTGGATGCAGGTGGAAAACCGAAAGGTGAATCTGGCTCCGGGGATGAGTGTGGCGGTGGAGATTAAAACAGGGCAGCGGCGGTTGATTGAGTATTTTTTGAGTCCGCTATTGAGGTTTAAGCAGGAGAGTTTAAGTGAAAGGTAAGTTTAAAGAAAGAGCTATTTTGAACTACATACTCTCAGGGATGATTTATCTATCAGGTTATAGTGGAGCACAAACTTTAGAAATAAAGCCTGCACTTGAAAAGAATATTCCCTTGGCTGAAGTTATGAGAGGTATTGATGATGAAATTAGAAATGTGCTGAAAGATAAAAAAGGAGAGGTACTGTCATTTTATCAATCATCAGGGATGTCTGAAGATGATGGCATTTGTCTTGAATTGTACTCTGCTTTTAAAGCTAAGGGTAAAGTTAAGTTTATTAATCCTCTTTTGATTAGTAGCAGTTCTGAGCAAAAGGAAATTGTAGACTTTCTAAAAACCAGAAAAGAAAAACCTTTCGAGTATTTTTCTGACAGCGAATCAATTAGCTATAAAGCAGTTGGTGATGTAGCTATATATCAAGTAGATATTGACAATGACTCTTCGAATGGCAATGAGATTGTATATTATGGTGAGCAGTATGTTGTGCCTGAGCTTGATACGACTTGGTTCAACCATGGAGACCAATACGCTATTTACTCATCAGATGGAAAGTTGAGTCATAATTATAATTTGGAGGTTTTTAGGTATTCAGTTGAGAAGAAAAAAGAGTTCAATATCTCTGGGGTCATTTATTACAAGGGGGTAGTTTATAGTTACTTTTTTTATATGGTGGATGGGAAACCATATCGTCGGATAAGTTTTTCCGGTTTATTTCATCGATCTAATTATAATGAGTTGATGATGTGTAATTTAAAATTTAAATAAAAAATAAAGTTGGTGATTTATATGCTTAAAGGAAGGAAAGTAGAAGCTAATACAGCATTTGGCGATAATATGCACTTGTTATTGGAGCCTATAGAAGGTTTCTATGAAATTGCGTATAACGATGGGATCGGTATCCCAACGATTGGTAATGGAACTGCGCTGGTTGCAAGAAATGGACAGGGAGTATGGAGTCGTCTTACTGACTCATTCTTAAAAACTGTTTTCCCTACAATAGAGTTCACTGCAGGTGATAAAAATAGACTAAGAAATGCTGCTGATGTTCTCAATCTTCGAGATAATGAAAGAAGAAAGCAAAAAACGATATCTAAAGAATTAAAAGACGTAGTTGGTGAAGATGGAACAACAAAGTATGAACAGCTGGTTGGTAAAGTTGATGCCAAAATTGCCACTTTGACTGAGCAATCTATTCAGGTTTCTGCAGAGGCTGATCGCTTACTGTCAGAAGGAAATACTTCAGCAGCTAGCGATAAAAGTGCTATTAGTCATTCTCTAGCTGTAGAAGCTAATGAACTAAAAGTCAAAAAAAATAATTTGACCCATTCTAGAGAACAAGAATCAAATTACATTGATGAGCTAAAGGTTTTATTCCCGAGTACTACAGAAATAAAATCGGCAATAAAAGATGATTCTCTGGACGATATAAACGTACTGTCGATTCAAGTATCAAAAGATCAAGCTAAGTATGCACTGCTACATGAAGTAGATAAAAAACGTACTAGTTTGAAAAATATATTAGGTGGAGATTTATACTCTGGTCTTGAAAATACCTATGAAGAATATACGTTAGTTTCGCTACTATTTAATGGTGTTCCACTAAGATACAAGGATAAAAAGGGGAAGCTGCCTATTCTGGTCAGCTTGAACACTCATTCCGGTTCATTTGAACACCCTGAACCACTTACACATTGCCCACTCTGATTTTTAGTCCAAGTGTTCATTTGCTTCCAGTTTTCCAAGCTTCTTTCTCA
>SIHQ01000037.1 GCA_004762125.1 Oceanospirillales bacterium
ATATTTCTTTATCCATCTCCAGCAGTTTTATCTGAGCTTTCAGCTCTTTAATCTCTTGCTGTTCGGGACTTAAAGATTGTTTTCCATTACCAGGAAACGCAGCATCTTGCTGATCACGCCAAGATTTTATCCAGCGATTGAGGCTTCCGATAAGCACTTCCAGCGTGCGGGCAACATCGGTCACAGACTGATTTTCTTCTACAACTAATTTAACTGCTCTCAGTTTGAGTTCTTTGTTGTAGGTTTTACGTTTCTTTCTCATGGGTGACCTCATGGTTATGCACTGTATTGTGCTTAACCAAGTGTCCGTAGTCATTAAACCACTTCAAGTTTTATCTCTTTCCTGAAATTCACTTACTCCGCTCTCTCTCGTTATCGGGATAAGTTTTAGCGATGCTTTTTAGCTGACCCCCCCCTAACCAGATATTGATTGAGAGCGATCTTTATCGTGGCTGAATTGTCATAAATAAAAATCATGTGCCGCTTAAATATTGTCCTCGGACAATAACAATCACCTTATTTATAGATAACATATTAATAGTTAAATTCATCAGGTAATGCACCGTGTCTAAAAAGCGCAGTCTCCTTATTATGGTTGCTATGGGGATCGTTGTGGGTTGGTTCACTCTTGGAGGAGCTGCCTATGTAATGAAGTACACGTCCAGTACTGAATTCTGTCTCTCATGTCACACCATGCAAATTCCCTATGAAGAATATCAAGGTTCCGTACATTACAGTAACCAAAAAGGTATTCGCGCAGAATGTGCTGATTGTCATATACCTTCAGAGCCTATTGATTTTCTGGTCACTAAAATCAAAGCAACCAAAGATGTTTATCACGAGTTTGTCACCGGAAAAATAGACAGCGAAGAAAAGTATGAAGAACACCGAATGGCTATGGCAGAAAATGTTTGGAAACAAATGCGAGCCAATGATTCTGCCACTTGCCGCTCTTGCCACTCTTTTGATGCCATGGATACGTTCGAACAATCTGAACAGTCTGTAAAAATGCATGAATACGGTATCGAAAATAATCAAACGTGTATTGATTGTCACAAAGGTGTTGCTCACTTTCCCCCTGAAGTAGAAATGGACAGTGAAGCTTTTGACCGTTTGATTGAAAAATCAAAAACAACTGACAATTCAACCAAGACTGTTTTCCCTATCACCATTATTGCTACCGAAACAGGTGGAAAAATATACCCGGCTACTCCTCTTACGGTATTGGAAGCAAAAAATAGTCAAAGAAAAGTACAGATCAATGGCTTCCAAATGAAAGGAGCTGAACAGGTTATATATTTGGGTAAGGGTCAAAGAGGAATTATAGCCTTGTTGTCTGAACTTGATCAAAAGGCTGTCAACACTAGCAATTATGAAGAAGATGAATATGGCAACTCTTGGCGCTCAGCTTCTTTAATAACAACCATCACCGACCCGGTTCTGGGCGATGTTTCAGAACTATGGACCTATGCCGGTGAACTAGACAACGTTTACTGCTCTGGTTGTCATGCCTTAATACCAGCAAAACATTTTACCGTTAATGCCTGGAAGCCAGTAGCAAAGGGTATGGGCGATCGTACAGATATCTCTGACTTAGATTTGGAAATATTAACTAAGTATTTCCAGTATCACGCTAAAGACGTAATTAACACAGAACACTAATTGCATTCTGAATGCCTGAAAAGAGGCAATAAAGAGCATGAATGTACGTACAAACACTTCTGATTTGATATTGGGAATATTAACCAAGTATTTCCAATATCGAACTCAAATCTATTTATCACATCACACTAATTACTCCTCCAGAGTTAAGGGAGAATGAAACAATGACTGACCTAACCCGTCGTGGATTCTTAAAAGGAGCCAGCCTGACAGTTGGCGCTCTTGCAATCACATCGTTAACACCGATGTCTGCTATTGCATCGTCTAAGGGAAAAGGTGTTCTGACTGCTGCTCGCTGGGGAGCCATGATCGTAGAAACCAGCAATGGTAAAATTGTTGGTTCAAATGGAGCTATCAAAAAAGGCGTTTTTAATAGTCTGCAAACCACTGCTGCTGATCAAGCTCACACTAAAGCCCGAATCAAATACCCAATGGTTCGAAAAGGCTATTTAGAAAACCCTGGAAGCGGCGATGGTAATAGGGGTAACGATGAATTTGTTCGAGTTTCCTGGGATGAAGCGTTACAACTGATCCACAAACAACAAACCCGTATTCGTGAAAGTTATGGCCCTGAATCTGTCTTTGCCGGGTCATACGGTTGGCGTTCCAGCGGTGTACTGCACAAAGCTCAAACACTACTACAACGATATATGAGCATGGCTGGAGGGTACTCTGGTCGCCTTGGGGATTACTCTACCGGGGCAGCGCAAATTATCATGCCCCATGTCATGGGGTCGATTGAAGTTTATGAACAACAAACCACACACCCAGTTATTCTGGAAAACAGTGAATGTGTCGTTTTCTGGGGGATCAACCCACTCAATACACTGAAAATTGCCTGGACCAGTACTGATGAAACTGGTTTAGAGTTCTTTGACAAGTTGAAAAAATCAGGCAAGAAAATTATTGCCATCGATCCGATGCGTTCTGAAACAATCCAGTTCTTTGGAAATAAAGCTGAGTGGGTAGCTCCAAACGTTGGCACAGACGTGGCTCTCATGATGGGCGTTGCTCACGCATTAGTGCAAAAAGGTAAGCACGATAAAGCCTTTTTGAACAAGTACACTACTGGCTACAGTAAGTTTGAAGATTATCTTCTGGGTAAAACAGACAGCACACCAAAAACGCCTGAATGGGCAGCAAAAATAACGGGAGTGCCAAGCAGTCAGATAGAAATGCTGGCCGATGTTTTCAGTTCCAATCGCACCATGATTATGGGTGGCTGGGGAATTCAGCGTCAGCAATACGGCGAACAAAAACATTGGATGATGGCAACACTGGCTGCCATGCTAGGTCAAATAGGTTTACCTGGTGGTGGTTTTGGTTTGTCCTACCATTATTCCAATGGTGGTAATCCAAGTCGAGACGCCGGTGTTCTTCCTGCTATTTCTGCTTCAATCAATGGTCTATCTTCTGCTGGTAACGACTGGATGATTTCAGGTGCTACTAACAGTTTACCCGTTGGTCGTATAACGGAAGCACTGGAAAAACCAGGAAAGAAATACCAGCATAATGGCCATGAACTGACGCTACCTAACATTAAAATGATTTGGTGGGCTGGTGGTGGCAATTTCACACACCATGGCAATACCAACCGTTTGATTGATGCATGGCAAAAACCTGAACTTATTGTTATCTCAGAACCTTATTGGACTGCTGCTGCCAAACACGCGGACATTGTATTGCCTATTACGACCTCTTTCGAACGTAATGATTTGACCATGACGGGTGATTACAGTAACCAGCATTTGATCCCTATGAAACAGGTTATTGAGCCTCAATTTGAAGCACGAAACGATTTTGATGTTTTTGCAGACATGGCTGAACTGCTCAAACCAGGCGGACGAAAAGTATATTCCGAAGGCAAATCAGAAATGGATTGGCTGAAAGGCTTTTATGAAGAAGCTCAAAAAGGCGCTCGTTCACAACGGATTCGCATGCCTAAATTCAATCAGTTCTGGACCAAGAATGAATTGATTGAAATGAAATTCAACAAGAAAAATGCTGGATTTGTTCGTCATGCTGAGTTTCGAAAAGATCCTGTCATAAATGCCTTGGGCACACCCAGTGGCAAGATTGAAATCTATTCTAAAACCATTGAAGGTTTTGGTTATCAAGACTGTCCGGCACACCCAATGTGGATGGAGCCTACCGAATGGATTGGTAAAGCCAGTAAAGGTGAGTTGCAATTAATGACCTCTCACCCAGCTCATCGCCTGCACAGCCAACTGAACTACGCTGAGTTGCGTAAGGAATACGCTATTGCCAACCGTGAGCCTATCTGGATTAACACTGCAGACGCTAAAACTCGTGGAATCAGTAATGGCGATCTTGTACGAGCTTTCAACAATCAAGGTGAAGTGTTGGTAGGTGCACTGGTGACAAATAACATCAAACAAGGTGCCGTTTGTATTCACGAAGGTGCTTGGCCTGATTTTGACAAGCCTGGTGGCATATGTAAAAACGGTAGTGCTAACGTATTGACGGGAGATATCCCAACGTCTCAGTTAGCCAATGGTTTTGTTGCGAATTCTTTCCTCGTTAACATCGAGAAATACTCTGGTTTGGCACCTGAGTTGACCGCCTTTACTCCACCAAAAGGCGCTTAAAGGTCAGCAGGCGGAGCTTTTGGTTTCGCTTGCTATAAACCGGATACTGAGCTCAATTCTGAGTAATGTTTTAAATACGAACAGGGATTAAAAATAATCCCTGTTCGTTAACTCAACGTTAATTCGCTTTAGCAAGTGACCTTGTTGAACCGCTCATTTTTTAACCACCTACTACAACGAAAATAATCTAGAAGGCTTAAGTCAGTGCCATTGATCAAAAGACTGAATGATTTAGCATTGCAGCAAAGCCGACTGAAACATCACAAAGCTCACTCTTAAAGTGAACGCTTTGCGATATGACAGGTTTTATCGAATGGAGGTTTTTTGCAACAGCCTCACTAAGGCGAGGCTGAGATTGACGCAGTGTGTAGATTGTACGAACCACGATTTTTAGAAATTGTAACGAACCTTGGTTTGCACGTTATTGGATTTAAAGCCTGATGCCCATTTGTGCTCATAGTTCAGAGACAAATTAACGTTGTTGTCCATCCAGTACGACACACCCAGACCAGCCAGGTAAGAGGTCTTCTCAGGATCAACACCTTTGGTTTTAAAAGACAACGACTGATTAAAGACGTCAGCTGTGACTTCAGAATCCACCCCGTCAGCTTTAAAGTCATGGAACACCATCAGGCTGGCTTCTGGCAGCAGAATGCCGCGGTCCAGTTCTACCAGATGGCTCATTCGTACACCTGCACCCAGTTCAAGCACCTTGAAATCATCAGTTTTCACATTCGCCGTAGTACGGCCATCAGAGAACTTCTGCTTGTAGGAATCAGTATCCAGCAGGCTGTATTCCAGGCTGACCTGAGGCTCGATCAGAGTGTCTTTGTCGTTAAACCAGAACTTCTTACCACCGGCAACGTGCAGGCCATATTGCTTACTGTCGTAGTCAGAGGTGATCTTTACTGCACCGTTATAGCTCTTGGAGCTGGTGTCGTTAATGCCCAGGTTGGCAACGCCATCTACAAACCAGTCACCCTGCTGCCATTTGCTGTACAGGCTGAGCTGATAACTTTCGATATCGCTCTTGGCTGAAGACTTCTTTACGTTAATGTCAGCCGTAGCATAGCTGAAAGAAGAACCCACTGTTAGTTGATCACTGACATCAACATCACCACCGAAAGTAAAGCCACGTAAACGGCTATCGTAACCATTAAAAGTCACACCATTGTTACGCTGTTTGTTCTGTTCAGCTTCAGAAGTAATGGCTTTAAACCAAACACCGTTGCGTTCGATCAGATCACCGGACGCTACACCAGAACGGCCGCCGTTACTGAGACTTGCGAGGTGAATAAGGATATTGCTGAACACTTCACTTTGTATCTGACCAGGGGCCAGAAGTGCAGCAGACAGAGATTCACTGTTCAGATTTGGTGCTTCTTTATCAAGAACTGAGACCAATCCATCTACATCAGAAACTGTCAGCAGTTTATCAATAAAGTTGGCCGCTTCACCCTGGTTCAGTCCAGACAAATATGTCTGTAAAGCATCTGCAACACGGGAAGCATTGACATCACCGGTATCCGCCAGAACAGCAGCAGCCAGGTCCGTTGTTTTGATAGTGACGTTCAGATCTGTTGCTGAGTAATCAGTGTCAGCAACATTGAACAAAATGGTTTGCGAGGCAACATTCGCTGTACCTGTAATACCACCTTCGGTGGTCAATACACGGTATTGTTCCGTATCACCATATTTGAAGTCACCACGGTAGTCAGGAGTTACCAGAATAGAAGAACCTTTGGCAAGGTTGGCTGAACCATTTCTGAGTCCTTCTTCTCCATTATAATCCCGCGGCACGTCAAGAGTGATTCGTGCTTCAGTCGTCTCTGCCAACAGGTTGTTACTGGAATTCAAGTGAATATCCAGTATGCCGGTCTGGTTCAGGTTGGCCTGGTAATCGACATTTTCAGAACCGGCAAGAATCTGAAGGCGGCCAGTGTCAGTGATATCAAGAGTGGTTAGCTCTTCATCGGTATAAATATCACCAGTGAATGCAGCTGTTCCTGTGACTTCAATTTGATTCACATCGTGAATGTGGCCATTAATCCGTCCACCGGCCATCTCAACACGCCTTCTGGCCTGAGTGGGTGTTGAACTCTCTGTATCAAGAACATCATAATCATAGTTCGGTGAAAAATAGATATCACCAATTATTGTGCCAGTGTTAATAATGTTACCAAGGTCAGAGTACACATCTATACCGGAATTTCCTCCTGAAATTGTCCCTTTGTTTATTATATCTCCAACTTTTGACTCACTGTCTGCATAAATTTCTATACCAATGTCGGTTGAGTTGATGGTGCCGGTGTTTATGATATTACCAACCGAACCGTCATAGATGGCATTTACATAGATACCAGCAGCATTGCTCTCATCTGACAATATATTAATGGAACCTTCGTTTTTGATATTGCCAAAAACTGATCCATCATTTGCTTCTATGTCAATTCCATAAATTTCAGATGATATGGAACCTGTGTTTGTTACATCCTCAGCGGTCCCAAGGTATGAGTCAAAATAGATGCCATTCTTGGATTTTATTATGCCTTCATTGATAACATTGCCGATAACGCTGCCATTATCAATGTTTACACGAATACCATCTTCTGAACTGTTAATGGTTCCGCTATTTATAATACCTTTCGCTTGAATGTTTCCTTCGGATTGGTAAAGAATACCCACTCCTTTTTGCCCATTCTCAGCGTTTATAACAGCTCCGTTTGCATTTTCAATCAAACCCTGAACAAGGAGGGCTGGTTCATACTGGTAATTGTCAACAAAGATGCCTGCAGTAACACCGCTTTCGCTATCTCCGGTAGCCGTTATATTGCCTCGATTGATAAGGCCTTTTTCTGCAGTGCCATTAAGCGCTATCGCACCGTCGATATAGATGCTGGAGCCGAGGAAGGTAATGTCACCATTATTTTGAATGTTACCGCTCAAATTCTCTTCTATATCAAGCTTTTCACAGCTTACTCCCGCATTGACAACAACGTCTCCATTGGTGTTTGGAGTTGCATCACACTCTGCAGCGACAGCATTTGATATTGAAGTACTGAGAGCTGTAACTATTGCCACACTCAATAAGGAACGTTTGAATACATCCGTACTGTTCATAATAGTCTCTTTATAATTTTTAGAGTTTTTCAGCAGGCTTATACCCTTCGTACTTGAAGATGCGAGGTTGTCGTGGTTCGCTCGATCACCGTCTACCCGCATTTCAGTTACTTTGGGTATATATAAACAACCACCGTGTATACACGACTCTGAATTCAACTTTTCTTTAAGCATTATTTTAAGCGCTAAAAGAATAGCGGGGTTGCTTCATACTAATAGGTGGATAATAACGAGAGGGCGGTACTTTTTAATATTCGAAACTGAAAATCAACTCTGCAAAAATGCAACAATAACAAATACTTACAGAGCGTCCTCTCTAGTATCATCGTGCGCCATGTTCGAATGGCATTGATTCAAACCTCTACCTTAGTCATAGCAAAGACTTGCTCAAGAGAAAGAACGACTATAAAAGTCGTAGGTATTTGAAATCCTCAGATCAAGCCATGACCAAGTCCAGAGAGCCCGCGAATAAATCTTACCATTTTTTGATACGTCTCGATGTTGCTTACAATGTGGACAATTGACTCGAACCATAGCCATTTTTGTCTCCTGTTAGTGATAACATTGACTACAGGAATTATAGGCCTGATCAACGGTTTTGAGGCGTTACCTGCGCGAAGTGCACTAACTGAAAAACCATACTATATTTCGCTTTCTTATCAATAAAAAGAAGGAAGTGAAATGAAGTATCTGAATTCTTTGCCACTGAGAGCCTCACTTACACTGCTGTTTTTAATCAACTATGGCTTAGCCTTCGCCAATCCCCTTCCAACAGAAGAAAGTGAACAGAATCAAAGCGTTTACGTGGTGCCTGTGAAGGTCATCAAGGGTCAGGGTAAAATTAGTAAAACAATAGAATTATGCGATGATTCAATGGAGCAGTCGTGCCAGGTTTTTAAAGACTATCAAGTTAGGTTGAATATTAACTCGGTAGATCTCTCTCTACTAAGATCTCGTATTGTCAACGGCAATGAATTTCATACAGCATCTGCAGATAGTGGAGTGGATGACATCCCCTTGACCATATCACAAATGGGTTTACGTGGCACATATCAGATAACGGGAATCAGCCAAAACTTAGAAGTTTTTAATAGAGCGAACTTTACCTCAGAGTTGGTCTGGGACAGCTCTGAAAATCAAATTGAACACCTTCCATTACTGGAATTTGGTGATGCTGGTAGTTCTGTTACATTGATATGGGAACTATCAGCTCCGCAGTCCAACACCATTCAGCTTATTGATAACCCCAATCTTAACGGCGAGATATTGCCACTTAATATGACGACTACTAAAAACGCTGTTCATTATCTGTTGCTGTTTAATAGTACGGATGATTTGTCATCGTCGATTCGGTTGCCTGAGTATCCATATTCCAACAAAGGTTCTCAGGATCTCACCCTGTCTGAAACATTGTTAGCACAGATGGATGATCAGCATTTGAGTATGACTGTGGATAGCGTCCGCTCGCTCAATAATAGTAATTTGGCTGTTGATGTTAGAGCGCAGTGCGTCAATGATAATACCAACCAAGTAGAACCCTGTGAGGGCTCGTTCGGTTTAGCTTTGATAAGCGTTCCAGATGTCTGTATGCAAGGCTTAGAGCTTGAAAAAGGTTGCCAACCAAGCAACATTTTTCGAGGCAGTGCCACTGATTATTTCTACTCAGCAGAACCGACGGATTCAACAGTGCTATACATAGCGGTCGGTGTGGGTTCGGTGGTGGCTTTGGTGGTAACGGGTGTTGCTGTTGCAGTGGTATTCACGATAGCCTGCGCCAAGAATAAAGGGTGCCGACGCAGCACAGTCGAGGCTCCGAAGAGGTGGGTAGAAACGGCGAGGAGCGCAGTGGCTGCTGTGGGCGAAAGAAGCGTGAGCGAGCTTGTCGATTTGTATGAAAAAAAATAATCTGGATTCTATTCCGGGTTTTCTAAGTTCACCGTCATTAGCTTGATACAATGGCGCTTTCCAAATTGGATTAGCGCTTTTTTTATGCCAACTGAAAACGATTCTGAAGTAAGTCATTCAGAAGTAAATAATTCACATTATAGTGATGGCCTTTGCCTATTAATTTCTCATCAATCAGTAATGCTCGTATACCGTTTAGCTGGGGATCAGGAAGGGTATTCATTAGCACCATTTTATCCCAACGTCTTGCGGTGTCGTGAGATACAGCGATGAATTCAGGCACCTTGTCACTGGGCATGTAACGGCATAGGTGGCTGACATGCTGCTTCAGACGTTCTGTAGCTTGAGCTTTAGGAGCAAGTCCCGGAATCGTCACTGTTTCGATGTGCTTGCAGTTTGAGCAGCGTCCCTGATAGGCAGTAAATAGGAGGTTGACCTTGATCGTCCCTAACGGCAAGTCTTGAACGCTTCTATCATGTTCGCGCATCTTTCCCATAGGCCAGTGACACTGGCTGCATTTGAACTCAGGTATACGACCATCTCTGCGTTAATACACGAATGCTTCGGAGGTATCCCAATCGATATCGATACGGTCGATTACCCAATCAGAAAATGAGAACATAGGACGAAGTGAGGGCGTTGTACACATGGCTGATCCTTCAGAAGTGTTGATCCGTTCAAATCAATCATTCCCTGAAGGCTATTTCTGTTGCAACCCCTCACTTTTCATCAGCCAACCTGCGAAAGCCCCATAAAAAGACCTATAAAAATAGGTGAATTTTAGTTGTTCATCATTTCATCTATTAGGTCAGTTTTTGAACATCCAAATTTTTTCCTGCAGGCTTTGCTGCACAGAATGTCTAGCCTTTTTAGAACATTATGAAGTCACGGATTCAGGACTTCCATAAGCAATTCTATCGCAATCAATTAATAATGTTGTATTCATATTGCAGTATTAAAAACTTGCGCCATACTGTCCTCCACAATATACAAGCCGTATATATAATATGTTCAAAAAGCATAAATTACGATTAGCGCTGCTTGCCATTTCTTTACTGGCTGGCAAGAGTTTTGCACAATTGCATGTCGATCCTCATTTAGCAAACCCTCTTTTTCATTCAGGCAGTTTATTCATTCCAACTCCACTCTTGCTGAATGGCGCTCCATCACTCACTCCATTCGTTCCTTTTGTTTTACCAGACCGGCCCTCTTTCAAAACCAATACACCTAACATTGATGAACACATCAACAGTAATGCTCCTGACATTTTTCTTCAGGAAAACCCTTATGTGAAAGTACAGACGTACAACGGATACGTTCATATGCTTAGGTCAGAATATCTCGAAATTATCAGTCTTAATTTTGAAGCGATGCTGAACGCGGAAATGGGTGAACTTGGCTGCTTTACTAATGGTATTTATCACTGCCCAAAAGATAAAGCCAAGATAAAAAAACCAGAGAAAAAAATAACAGTCACATCTAGAGCTGATAAGCCTTCCCAGAAAAGAAAAACTAATTCATACACAAGTGCAACACTTAAGAGAAGACACGAACACTACACTAATCCTCAGTTTTCCACTCGCAATCATGTTCCCTTAATGGCAAGTCAGAGCCGTTCGGAAAACGTTAAAACTCATCACTCACCACGACCCCGGCACAGTGTTGGTCGGCCTGTGGATACGCAATTACACAAAAAACATTCTTCATCCAAGGCCATCAAAAAAACCACTCAAACCCGCCAACAAGAACACCAATGGCTCGGCACGATTCAATCAGCCGCCTGGGAATCAACGCAACTTGAGCCCCAAAGAGCACGCACTCTTGAGAAGCTTTATAGAAAATTGCCTCATGGTAAGGATCAAAGTGAACGTCGGATGCTGATGAAATTGGAAAGTATTCTAAAGCTGGCAGCTCATGGCCCTGCTTCAGCCTCTTCAGCACAGCAACTGCTCAACTATGTTGAATATGTGGAGTCTAAAAATGACTATGGAACAGCGCGGACAATCCTACATACCTACCTTCCTAAATGGCGTTATAAAGACGGAGTAATGGCTGGCAACAGATCGGGGTTTGTTGAAAACACTCTTTTCTGGGCAACCCGTATAAACCTCAGACTGATTCAGAAATGTTGCAGTGAGCAAATGACCCGCTCTTTAATAGCCATGAGCGCCGACATCGAGAAACAGGATCTTGATGAGTTACTTTCCCAAGGATCAATCCCACTAAACCCCGAGCTCAACCTGCTCTCTCTATTGCATTACTCATCAAGCCATTCAAGGGGGATACTGCAACCCGATGATCGATTGAGACTGTATGAATCTCGGCTTCATCGTCGTTGGCTGGGCAGCGACAAACTGGATCTTTTTCACACACTTTCCCTCCTTTCAGATTCTATTGATATCTACCGCCTTAATTCCTCAGACGTCCACATATTTGAACAACTCGAAAGAGCTCGGCAGCTTGCATCCGAACTC
Source organism: Oceanospirillales bacterium (assembly GCA_004762125.1). Classification (GTDB taxonomy): domain Bacteria; phylum Pseudomonadota; class Gammaproteobacteria; order Pseudomonadales; family Endozoicomonadaceae; genus Endozoicomonas_A. The sequence goes on from SIHQ01000037.1 coordinate 11,771, forward strand.
TCCCGAGATGATTCCAACAAAAAGATGATGTATATCTACAGATGCGAACACAAACTGTATGAAAAGCAAAATTACCAAAATGATCAGAACCCTATAAATACAGCAATGGAGAGACCCGAGCAACTCTTCAAACAACATAGATATTCCGAAGCCATTGACAGTGCGGAGTACTTTATTGACCAGCGAAACGGTCTCATAACCAATAATATGCAACTTAGATTAGATAACTTACTGCTCAAGGCTCATGCTGCAGAATTCCGCCGAAGCCGAAAAGAGTTTCATAGAAAAAAAGCAATGAAACTCCTTGGCAAGAGTGATAACTCAAACGAATCGGCACTTGCTACGATGACGACTGTTTACAGCGATCTGGATCTATTCGAGGAAGCAGAAAATGCTGCTATTCATTTGGCACGGGTCAGTAGCTCTACAACATTGAATACTGAACACCTGCGTATAGCATTTGAAATAATTGCTCAGACAAGTGCACGACACCGCTTACAAGACAGTCTCTGTAGCTATGCACTACTACTGGGAGACACGGTAATCAACGTCATCTTTACCGATTTTGAGCCTCTGAATTCTTGCAATACATTTCAACAGTATCTCAAAAATCAAGGTATCGATGTTAAAGTGACCAATATAGATGCACTTGCAGCAACTTTTTTTTCGATGTATCACACCCTTCGCTCCCATGGACATTTCAAGGAAGCTATTGCCGTTGCTGAAGCTCTGCACTCAACCTTTAGCAATGTGATTTTGAGTTCACATTATTTTGCCAAACAGAATGATGGTAGCGATTTTCTTGCATCACTGCATGGACAAATAGCGATTATGTCGTTTGCTTTGGGTCATATCGAAAGAATGAAATCTAATATGGATAAAGCCGATTCAATGAGCCCAAAAATACGCACACTGCTTCAGAGACTCTCTTCTTACGACCCACAGGCATTGATTAATTTATATGGTCCTAGTGATTCCGCTCAATATCTAATACCACAATTTCTCTTCTTTAAACTTATTTACCTTACCCGACACTATCAACTTAGTAGAGCAGAAAATACAACGGAGAGTCACGATCACTTATTGGAGATTGGCCTTGTTTTTCAAGATTTATGGGAAGTCGTGCTAGAACAAACCAGAAGGCAACGTCCACACAATAACTCCCTCTATCTGGCTAATCAGCTATATCTATACTATCAACGGCATCACACTCTAATAGAAAATACCGGATTACCCCAACTCCCATCACTCGCTGAAACCAGCCCTTTTCCGAGTCCACCAGAAAACTACACTCCTGATTTTTTTCAACACAGAAGACGTTTCATTCAATTAGTTGAGCTGGTTCTGAATCAGGATAAAGATCAGTAAGCTCACTTTTCATAGTAAGCGCCAATTAAACCCACGTAGTTGCTCCACCTTCCTTATTCAGTTACTTTTGAAAGCACCCCGGTCGCCTTCACTGCCCAAGGTAGGAGTTGTTCCAACTTCTCTACGGTGTCAGCGTAAGGCAGTGCTTTGTGAGCTTTGACGCATGAGTCATTGATCATTTCCGGTTGAGCCAGAGAAAATAGTAATTCTCTCGCCTCTTCCAGGCACAGTTAGACTCCGAGGGAATAAAAGTATGCCCAGTCATTAGCAGATTGAGTTTCGTCGTACTGGCCTTTACGAATACTGTGACATAGCTCCACACCTTTCAGAGCTCTCCGGGCGGTTTTGAAACTCTGAAATCCCAGCATGGGCTTTGTCCTTCGTTTGATCCCTCGGTGGTCCTGCTCTATCAGGTTATTCAGGTATTTGATCTGGCGGATTTCGACCTTTGGCTGACCGGCTTTCTTTTGTTCTTTGTTGAGTTGTTCCAGAGCCGCTGTATTGGACCCGCTCTTGTCGATGGTCACCTTCTCGGGCATGCCGTTGAGGCGAATAGCCTTCCTGAAAAATCGCAGCGCGGCCTTCTTGTCCCGCTTTTTGGTCAGCAGGAAATCCACGGTATCACCCTCCTTATCTACGGCCCTATAAAGGTAGACCCACTCACCTTTTATCTTGATGTACGTTTCATCCATACGCCAGGAGGTACCAGAAGGCTTGCGACGTTTACGGTGTTCCGCTTCCAGTTGTGGCGCGTATTCCTGAACCCAGCGATAGGGAGTGGTGTGATGGATCTCGACGCCACGCTCTTCCAGAATGTCTTCTAGGTCCCGATAGCTCAAGCTATAGCGCAGATACCAACGGATTGTCTGGATAATGGGGTCTGTTGGAAAGTGGCGACCGGAAAAGTCCATGGTAAAAGGCTCAACTAAACTACTATGACTGAATATAAAGTAGCAGGCTTATAAATCGACGTCAGTTTGTAACGGAACCTCATAAAACCCTACCAGCCATACTCACCGATAGCTTCCTCTCAATGGAGAAACGACAGATACAAATCCAGTGAGAGTGTCAGGCAGAAGGCATTCACGACAGAATGCTCAAACTATGGATTTCTGACCGAAGACATATCAATGTTGCACTTGATAAATACAGTATCCTCTACAATATAACCGCCGTTCTTAAGATCACTATGGGAGACAAATTTCGTGCAACCGACGGCTCTGTTCATGTCTGATTTTGGTTTGCTAAAGCTTGAACCTAAGGGGTCCGGCTCGAAACCATCAAGAATGTCTCTACCTCCTCTCTGATTAATCAGCTTGAAAGTGACTCTATGAGTGAATGGCCAAACCTGGATGTTGTCAAACTCTCCCTTCATAATGTGAAAGAGCATACTCATATGAGTATTTTTACCGGCGCCGTCTCCCAAAATATAAAGCCTCAGACACATTTTGAAACCATATCGACCAGTAAAGAATGGTAGGCTGAAGATACTGGTGTATCTGCCGCTTTGGGCGTCGGCCATTCTTTGTGAAAACTGGGGGATTCTCCATGTCATGAATCCCTCGTGATTTCCGTTTTCTAAGAGGCTGAGCCGGAAATCACGATCCTCATAGTCAGCCTTTTGTTTGCGGATAGCTTTTTCTATTTCCGTTACACCACGAGTCAGCTCTGCAATTTCTTCACCTGTCTTTCTAAACTCAGTGTTTAGCAGTTGTTCCAATTCAGAATTTATACGATCTAGCGTTTCGCGAGTTATCTCATCACTTGTCAAAGAGGTGGTTCGCCTTCCATTGGTACGCGTACTTGCAGGGCCATCCCTTTCTACAAGGGACAACGCCGCTGCTTGCGTTGGACAGTCCGAACCGTCAGGGTTACCCCTGTCTACGAGAGACATCGCCGCTACGGAGGCACCTCCGCTATCTGCAGCACCTTTGGATCTGACTTTGTTGTAACGCAATAGCAGTTCACAAAGTATCGTAGTGTGTTGCACTACTTCATCATTCACATGAGCTCTCAGTGCTTGAATAGTAAACTCTTGCTTTGCACCGCACCCAAATGGAGCAAGTGGACAAATAAGATGGTTTTCCCTGTCATGCTTTTTTATATCCGGTACTTTACCTTTCCATGTGCAGTTGCCCTTATTGCAGGACACTGCTAATTCCTTCACCGCTCTTCGCACAAAGTTGTCAGGATAAAACTCACCCCTATTCTCTTTTGTATAGACCTCATTACAGCCTTTTTTTGGGCACTCTATATTATATTTAATACACGATTCACATATCCAATGACCACATGGTGGTTGTACAGCATCATCAAGAAACTCGTTACACTCCGGGCAGATATACTTATCACTCTCAGTTTGTGCTGATGGACATGTGAGGGTATAGCCATCCCTAATAGGACAATAGATGATAGCCGTAGATACTTCACTGTCATCAACGTACGGCTGATTCTCGCTAACTTCTCGCCCTTGAATAACCGACTGGCTGAACGAGACAGACGTAAAATGAGATGATTCACTCTGGCTGAACCCACAACGCTCGAGCTCTTGTTTAAAGTGCTCCAATTCCATTTCTTCAAGTTCCGGACAATAGGCATCAGCTGCGTTGCTGTCATCAAGAGGGCTGCCATTAGCCTCTTCGTTTGTCATCCGTTGAAAGGTTACGTCTATAACGAGGGCAGAGGCGTTATCGTCGCGGTTATTGAGTGGGTCATCCAGTAAATAATTGTCGGGAGGTATAACTCTATCGACTGTTTCATACTCTTTTGGTGTAATAAGCTCTACTATATTTCTTATTCTCTGACTTTCTGCCATAGAAGCTTCCGGATCAAAATCAGGAAGAATATTCGACTCCACCAAAATTGATAATTCTATTTTAGAGCCTTCTGACTGCTCATAGGCTCCATTATCTTCGTCATATTCATCGGCTTCAGGTAGCTCAATCTGATTGTAGATAGGCATTTGCTCATTCTGGTTATTAAACAATGCACCCATCATGAATAAAGTTATTTCAACCACCCCAATAGAAATGGACCTACTGTTACTACTAGGGTTATCTGTTACTGAAGGAGCTGTGAATACTGTAGTCAGAACTTCACTCGCCATTAGATTACTGGTATTCAGTCCAGAGAAAATAGCCAATGATAAAAGAAGATACTGCACCGTCCTCATAATAATGGCTCCAGCAACTAACTTTGAGATTATTAGTTATAGTAGAAAATACCTATAAATTCAGTATAAAAGCCTATTGCATCTTGTTTTTTTTCGCGAAATGGCTCTGCAGTAATAATTAGTGCCTGTCCGAAAACCTGCATAGCTTGAGTCAACGGGACCCATAAGAGGATTTCATCTGGATGAAAAATAGCTAGCCTGACTTTGGTGGCTGCTTTTTAAACATTTCTTTTCAGAAACAATCAAAAATACCTTTTTTATAGAAAGCATTTTATGATTCATTGCAATAATGATTAAAAAATTATCGTTTAGTGGTTTTTGTAAATGTTCAGACGCATACAAAATAATAAGGATTTATAAAAGAATTCTTCATTCATTTAAATGTAAACTCATCAACTATAGTCAAATATTTTCTGTGCACGATACTTTCTCATGAAGCTCTGTCCTATCGAGGTTGAAAAAAGAGCTTCCTCAGTAAAGTCTGTAGGTCATTTCTAGTTCCAACTTTGATCGCATGACTCTTGTGCACCAACGATCAAGATATACTCCAGCCCAGTGTGGTGAGATGTAATTCGAGAACATCTGAAATTCTGCTTTCAAAAGGTACCCCTGATACTTTTCAGGTTGTACTGAAGAACTGTGCTTGGCCTATTCTTTTTCTGTACAGTATTAACAACGTATTCTTATACCAAAAACAGCTGTGTTCGATAAAAAAAACAAATGCATTTGAACAAAATTTCCTTTAAAAAACCTTCCAACAATTTTGATAAAACTTATTACAAATCAAACAGTTAATATGACCGTCTACCAACAAAAACAACTATTAGCTCATTGATTTATATACAATTAATTCCACACTGGGGTGAAGGGGTCGGAGGTTAAAGCCCTCTCGTTCCGACCAGAATATTTAAAATTAGCAGCTTACGAGCTGCTTTTTTTATGCCTGCTGTTTAGCCACAACAGCACTCCCAATGCTCCATTCCAGCTCTTCCCAGTTACTTTATCCTTCATAATTTCTACTAGAACCGTATTACCATCTTTGACAGAACGCTTTCTGTTTAGCGCATTACCTTGTATAAAAAAGTCATGGAATGAATAGAACACTCGCAGGAGAGCATTATGTGTAACGTATATGCAGGCGTGGACAATCAACTTTATTCTCGAAGCAGTCGGTCTCTAAGGCTTCAGGGACATGTCACCAGCATCTCTCTAGAAAATAGATTCTGGGATTTACTGCAAGAAATGGCCGACGAAGAAGGCACGACCATTCCTCAATTCATTGGCCAACTCTATAGTGAAGTGCAGGAACGTTATGGCGAAGCTAACAACTTTTCATCTTTACTTCGTGTAGCTTGCACGACGTTCCTGATCAACAAAACTATTGATTCAACAACTGTGCAAACTGCATTATCCATGCAGGGTTAGCAGGCCAGGCAGGGGCTGTCACGTAATGCCCATCAGTGATGGCCTGATCCAATTCCAGGTCAGCAAAAGTAGCACCGGCCATCTTCACCTCAGGTGAGCACGCAGGATAAGCTGAGATATTACGCCCTTCAATCGTATTGGCTGCAGCCAAAAGCTGCGCTCCATGACAAATCGCACCAATCGGTTTTTTGCTCTCATCAAAGGCTCTGACCAATGACAATACACTCTCATTAAGCCGGAGGTATTCAGGGGCTCTACCACCGGGAATCATAAGTCCGTCGTAGTCTACTGGTGAGACTCCATCAAAATCAGCATTCAAAGCGAATCTATGGCCAGGTTTCTCTGTATAGGTTTGATCACCTTCAAAGTCATGAATGGCCGTAGCAATAGTATCTCCGGATTTTTTATCCGGACAGACAACATCGACTTCAAAACCCATAGCCAATAACGCCTGAAAAGGCACCATAATTTCATAATCTTCTACAAAATCACCGGCGATTATCAGTACTTTTTTCATGTCAGATACCTGTTTTTATTGTTGTGGTTCGATACATGTACCGACAGATTACGCTTTGGATACAACTCACAGGTAGTAGTCCTATACTACATTTCAACTTTTTTAACTCTGCTATGCAGTCATTAACCTTTTCAGTATTTCAAAATCAGGCTAGCGACATCCCACCAAAACGATGGCATGCTCTATCGACCGAACTCCTTGATAGTTTTTATTGACAAAGCCTGATGACAAACTCTTTCTATGACGAAAATGCTGGCGACTTTTTCAGCGCGACAGCTCAAATAGACGCTTCAGATTTATACGATTCATTTTTACCGTTGATACCTGATAGCGGTCGTATACTAGATGCCGGTTGCGGCTCAGGTCGGGATGCTTTGGCATTTAAGCTACAAGGTTACGAAGTAGCCGCTTTTGATGCCAGCAAGGCATTATCAGGTTTGGCGCAAGTGCTAACTGGGTTGCCGGTGCAAACCTGTCGCTTTGATGACTTTTCTTCCAATGAGCCTTTTGATGGTATCTGGGCCTGCGCTTCTCTGCTCCATGTTCCATTATCCGAACTTCCCGATAATCTAAGCCACCTTTCTAGATTTTTGAGTGATACTGGCGTTTTTTACTGTTCCTTCAAATACGGTGATGGTGAAGCAGAAAGAGATGGACGACACTTTAGTAACCTAACAGAAAGTACCTTGGCAACTCTTCTTGAAAACACGCCACTAACTATAAAAAACACTTGGATTTCTAGCGACCTCAGGCCTGGCCGTGAAGATGAAAAATGGCTAAACACCATTCTGCAACATAAGGATGTATGGCGGTGATGCAATCACAGGCTCTATTAACCGTAGGCGGTTACGAAGATCCACTGCTGCCCAAACTGATTACTGCCATTAACCAGGCCGAAGAAATTGAAGTAGCTGTTTCCTTTGTTCGGATGAGTGGCTATACCTTGTTGGCAGGTGCTCTCATTGATGCCTTGGAACGAGGCGCACATATTCGGTTCCTTACATCTGATTATCTTGGTGTTACAGAGCCTTCAGCTCTGCGCAGTCTAATGCTGCTGAAAGAGCGCGGAGCGGATATTCGTGTCCACCAATACAGTGGTACTCAGAGCTTCCATATGAAGTCGTACATTTTTGTACGAACTCAGCAGGGTAACACCATTGATGGCTGTGCATTTATTGGTTCAAGTAACATCAGCAAAGCAGCATTGACCACAGGGCATGAGTGGAGTCTCAAACTAGAGTGCCATGGTGATGGCCATGATTCCTATACACAGCAGTTTCTGCATATACGAAACCAGTTTGACCATATCTTTCTCCATCATCATTCTCATAGCCTGAACCATGACTGGATTGATGAATACATTGAACGTTATCAACCCAAAAAACTGATTGCTGTAGAAGCATTAACCGCTGAAGAGGTCGAGCAATTTGAAATCGCTCCCACATCGGTTCAGCAAGAGGCTCTTGAAGCGTTACAAAGCAGTCGCCAAAATGGCTATCAGCGTGGTTTGGTCGTTCTGGCCACTGGGTTGGGTAAAACCTGGCTCTCTGCTTTTGACACTATTCAAAGTGACGCCAAACGCATTTTGTTTGTCGCACACCGGGAAGAAATCCTGCTTCAGGCTGAGGAAACCTTTGTTCGTATCCGACCCAATGATAAGACTGGGTTTTATAACGGTAATGAACAGAACACTGATGCAGATCTACTGTTTGCCTCTGTACAAACATTAGGAAGAGCAACTCATCTGGAGCGATTCTCACCTGATCATTTTGATTACATTGTGGTGGATGAATTCCATCACGCAAGCGCCCTTACCTACCAGAGATTGCTTCGTTACTTTCAGCCAAAGTTTTTACTAGGTCTAACGGCTACACCGGAACGAACAGATCAGGCTGATATTTTAAGCCTATGCAACAACAACCTTATACTTGAGCGAAATTTGACGTTTGGTATTAACTCAAAACTTCTTGCTCCATTTCATTATTACGGTATTCATGATCAGTTCGTTGATTATGAAGAGATCCCGTGGAGGAACGGTCGGTTTGATACCAAGACTTTAACCAGCGCTCTAGCCAGTAGACAGCGTGCAAAGCATGTTCTTCAACACTGGGTTGAGAAAAAACAAACTCGCACCCTCGCCTTTTGTATTTCCAAAAATCATGCCGACTTTATGGCAGAATTTTTTACTCGCGTGGGTTACAGGGCTGTAGCGGTTTACAGTGACTCTAAAACGCCTCGAAATCAGGCATTGTCAGAACTGAGTAGCGGTAAACTGGATATTGTTTTCTCTATTGATCTCTTCAATGAAGGCACCGACTTGCCCGCAATCGATACTTTATTGATGCTGAGACCGACAGAATCCAAAATCATCTTTCTTCAACAGCTTGGCCGTGGTTTGCGTCTTCACGCCAATAAAGACCATTTGGTCGTCATTGATTTCATTGGTAACCATCAATCCTTTCTACTGAAGCCTCTGACACTCCATGAATGCAGTACTACTCGACAGGTAGCAGCAGCAATTCAGAAACCCGCTGAGATGCTCCCTGATGGTTGCCATGTCAATTATGCACCTGAAGTTGTTGACCTGCTGGATCGAATGGTTCGAAAACAACGAGCCAGCATTGAAGATGAATACCAAGGTCTGAAATCCATATTAGGTTACCGACCCACTGCCACTGAGTTTTATCACTACTTGCATCAGGCTGGAATAAGCTTCAACAAGGTCAGACAACAACATAACAGCTGGTTTAAACTGGTTGCTTCACAACAAGATCTACCGCCCAAATATGCCGACACTACTGAACAGTACAAAGGGTTCTTATTGAATGCCGTTGAAAAAGCGACAATGACCAAGTGTTTCAAGATGATCCTGCTGGAAGCATTCCTTGAACTGGACGGTTTTCTCAAGCCACCTACTGAACAGGCCTTGGCCGAACGAAGCTGGCACCTTCTCCAACGTCGTCCTGACATGGTAAAAAAAGACCTTCCTCCACGAATGGAAGGTGTGACAGCAGAGAGCAAGGAATGGCTTAAGTACTGGCGCAGCAATCCCATAAAAGCGTTTATTAACGGTGAATCACCATGGTTTTCTGTTGAATCAGGTTATTTCGCTCTGTCCCAACCGGTTGGTGACTCATTTGCCGATTCTTTAACTCAGTTAACGAATGAGCTCATTCAGCTGAAAATGGAGCAATACAAGAAGCGCTGATTCTGTTGCTCTACTCAGTTCAGCAATAGCTTCCCAAGTGTCGTACTACTCAGGCTGGCTTCTCCAGTCATTAGGAAATCATTTGATTTCGTGTAGCTCACGCAGTTTATTCCTGATTATTTTACCTGTCGTCGTCATGGGTAAAACATCAACATACTCTATGTGACGTGGATATTCGTGAGCAGATAGTTGGTTTTTAACAAACAACTGAATATTTTCAGTCATTTCTTCAGTGGGTGTTATACCTGACTTTAAAACAATGAATGCTTTTACTGCTTCAGTGCGTATTTTATCAGGCACACCTATAACCCCGACATTGCTGATGTCAGAGTGTCCAAGTAAACAGTTCTCTATTTCACCAGGGCCAATTCGATAACCGGAACTAGTAATGACATCATCATCCCGTCCAATAAATTGAATGTAGTTATTCTCATCCATTACGCCTTTGTCGCCAGTTAATAAGTACCCGTTTAAAAACTTACCTCCTGTGGCCTCAGGATTCCCCCAGTACTCGAGAAACATAACAGGGTCAGGGGCTTTGACAGCAATATTGCCTAAGTCACCACGAGCAACCTCAAAACCATCATCATCAGTTATCCTTATCTTGTGCCCTGGAACAGCTAAGCCAATAGCACCAGACTCAGGTTCAAACAGTTTTTTACAGGAAGAAATAACCATATTGCACTCTGTCTGCCCGTAAAATTCATTGATGGTCACTCCAAAGGTATCTTGACCCCAACGAATAAGCTCCGACCCCAGAGGCTCTCCACCACTGGCAATAGAGTTAACGGGTAATAATCTGGATGGTTCAGCAGAACGCATGATTTTCATTGCCGTGGGTGGGAAGAATATATTCTTAACGTTGTAACGCTTAATCAATTTAAAAGCACTTTCAGCATTAAATTTCTCAAAGCGATGCGCAACAACGGGAATTCCATGATGCCACGAAGGCATCAAACCATCGTATAAACCACCGATCCATGCCCAGTCAGCGGGTGTCCAGAAGCAATCGTCATCATTGTTAAAACCATTATGGGACATTTCCACACCCGGTAAGTGACCGAGCAGAATACGTTGGGCGTGCAACGCTCCTTTGGGTTGCCCTGTGGTTCCTGATGTATAAATGATGAGTGCTGGGTCTTCCGACCGTGTTTTGCACAGAGTCAACGTGGTTTTTTGCTTCTTGCGTTCCTGTTGAAAATTGATGCAGTTCTCATAATCACCATCAATAATGAATACATGTTCTAGCTTCGTGAGTTCATTACGAATAGAGGCTATTTTTGCCGCCCCTTCTCGATCAGTAATAACTATTTTTGCACCGGAATCGTTTAGTCGATAACTTAACGCTTCTTCTCCAAACAAGGAGAACAGAGGGACGGCTATGGCTCCAAGTTTATAAATTGCTACATGGGCATAAGCTGTTTCTGGGGTTTGGGACAGTAAAATAGCAACCCTATCTCCTTTACCAATTCCCTTATCAGTGAGCATATTCGCTGCTTGGTTAGACAAGCATTTAATGTCATTAAACGAGTATTGGTCAGCTTGACCATTTTTCAAAACATGGATTAATGCCGTTTTTTCAGGATAACTCTCTGCCCACTTATCACAAACATCAAATCCAATATTGTAATACTCGGGTATTTCCCATTCGAAGTCCGAATACAGTTTTTTATAATTATTATTGAAGTCCAGCACTTACATTACCCACGTTTATCTGAAAACGTTTTAGTTTTAAACACACAAAATGCTATTCGATACCAAATCAACATACCTGATAATAAAGGGAATGTGGGAAATAATAACAGTTCTCTACGTACACCGATCTGGAGTACATAGCATTATTGTTTATGCCCCTACCCGACTGGGCAAGGGCATAAGACAATATGACTAAACCAGTTTACTGACTACAGCAACATTGTTGTGCAGTGTTTTATGTACTGGACACTTGTCTGCTATTTCTAAAAATCGTGATTGTTGAGCGGCATCCAGTTCACCCGTAAAACTGATATTCCGTATTATGGCTTCAATGCCTTTATTTTGATGTTCGCATTGCTGGCAATCTTCCTGATAATCTCGGCTATGGGTCAGTTCAACCTTAATATGGCTAATAGGTAAATTCTTACGAGTAGCGTACATGCGCAAAGTCATCGCGGTACAGGCACCCAAACCGGCCAGTAGGTGTTCATAGGGGTCTGGCCCCATATTGTTACCACCAAAATGGACAGGCTCATCAGCAAGCCAGTAATGGCTGTTTGTGCTGACATGCTGGGTAAACTTATGGTTTTTCTCTTCTATCACTACATGCCCTTTCGCGACCTCAGACTTTTGATTGGAGACGACGTCATTGGTTTGATCGGCAATATAGCGCCCAGACCAGGCCGCTATGACATCCGCAGCATATTCTGCATCTCGCCTATTGGTTAACAGATGGTCGGCATCATCCAGACTGACAAAGCTTTTTGGGTGCAAAGCGGCTTGATATATTTTTTCTGCTTCACTGATTTTTACCGTACTGTCTATGGGTGAGTGCATCACCAACAGTGCTTTTCTTAAGTGACGAATGTGACTGGTGTCGTATCGCTTAATATCATCAAGGAACTGCTTTTCTATGGTGAATACACGACCTGCCAAATTAACTTCTGCTTTGCCGTATTGCTCAATGTCATCCAACTGAAGTGCAAAGTTATGGGCAACATGGGCTGCGTCTGAAGGTGCACCAATGGTGACAATCGCCATAGCTTCTTCAACATGCTGTGCAACTCCTAACACTGCAGCACCACCCAAGCTATGGCCAATGAGAAGTCGTGGAGACTGGTATTCCTCGCGAAGAAAGTCAGCCGCAGCGATTAAGTCTTGTATATTTGAAGAAAAATTACTGTTGGCGAAATCACCATCACTATTGCCTAATCCGGTAAAATCAAACCTTAAGACAGCGATACCTTTACTGACTAATGCACGACTGATGCGTGATGCTGCAGCGATGTCCTTTCCGCAGGTGAAGCAGTGAGCAAATAAGGCATAAAATTTCACACCTGACTCGGGGCTTTCAAGCAAACCACTTAATTTGTGATCACCGCTGATAAATTCAACTTTTTCGCGCATGGAAGACCCTTAATATTACATAGAATTGTATGTATTGAGTGCCTGATAGCGATATTTCATTGCCTAATTCAAGGCACCGGTAAACGTTTATGGCACTGCATCCTTTTATGTACGGCAGGGCAGTATGTACAGATTCATCCTATTCGACCCTGCACAACAACCCGTAGTCAAAAACATAGCAAACCTGCAGCAATCAGCATCTGCGAAATCAATAATTCATCAAAAGATAACACTGATAAAACACTAGTTATAAGGGATACCAACAAACTGAAAGGTGTGTTCTGTGAAAGAGAGTTCTGTGAAAGAGAGTTCTGTGAAAGAGAGTTCTGTTGCTCCACTCTGGACTGAGTAGAGCACTGATTTGAACAACATCATCGAAACGCAGAATAAATCGACTGAGAATCAGTATTACTTCCGTGTCTAAGATTTCATGGTGGCCTGCCAGACATTGATGATTTCCAAAGCCTCCGGCTGAACCGGCTGGTTTCTAACCGCTTTGAGTTCATTAATATGAACTTTACGGCTTCCCTCGGCGAGTTATCTTCAATCGCTTGACATAGTCGTTGAACAGCATCAGCGACCAGTTTCCTTGGATGACTAAAAGTGCCATGAAAGCTAAGAGTATGACCCAGACATGAAACCACTCCAGAGCAACCGCTAACCGCTTCTTTCAGTTGTTGTTCGGTCATCTCAAGGAGCTGAGCCTCAATAACCGTCAGTCTTTTATCCATACTGATGTGATCGGGCAACTCACTCCCAGGTCGAATAATGGCCCTAACCTCATCCCCTCTGTCCAACAGCTGCTCGACCAACAACCGTCCCGTTGCTCCTGAAGCCCCTACCACTAGTGTAATCATCCCTGCTCCATCAATGTGGTGTAATGCCTTACCTGTACTTTACTCAAAGTTTAACGCCAAGTACCAGCTTTCAAATTCACTCATATGACAAAGGTAGAGATAGCCAGAGACCTCCATTGATTTCTTTCTGGAAGCCTCTTAAATGAGTTTTTGTAGATAGACACGTAGGAAATAAACCAGAAAATCAAAGTAAAAAACCCCAATATCTTAAATCTATCGAAGACATTGAGGTTTTATACGACGAAAGTAAAAGAGTCGCTCTACTTTCCTAGCACTGGTTTATCTGTAGAGAAAGCGATTGTTACTGTTCCGGGGCCTAGGTTGGTTGCACCGGTAAGTCCCATCATTGTGGGATAGAGCTTGATGTTATGCTGCTGGCACATAGTTTGTAATCTTTGATATTGATCAAACTGCTCCAGTTCATCGATATAACCGGCAATGCTGATAACAATGTAAGGAGCCGTTAAGGAAAGCTGAATTTGTTGGCAAACCGCATCAAGCATTTTATTAACGCTTTTAATGTAGCCTCGTGCAGTACCCACCGGAAACGTTTCATTTTTATGGTTACAGAGAATGGGTGAAATATTCATCATTCTGGAAAAAGTAGATGCAATCCAGGAAATACCCTTATCTCCTCTTTGTTTTATTTTTTGCCGGACATAATCAATATCCTTAGGTACTGCATAAGCCCAAATTTTGTTTTTGTAGGTGTCGGCTGATTTTCTCAATTGACCGGCAGTGACACCTTTTTTGATTAGATGTTGAGTGTAAATGGCCAAAAGTCCCTGACCGGAAAACATAGTTCCACTGTCCTGCACTCTCAGTGAGAACGGATCTCGAGGATTATCCTTAAATGCAGTGTAATCTCTGTTGACGATAAAGGTTGCCAGGTTAGCATTATCGAATATCTTGCTCCTGCTTCTTGAGACTGTCTGTATAAGAACAGAATCAAAATCGGGAACGGTTTTTGTGAGTAAATACTGGCTCATTTGTTTATCCGTCCAAGGCACTGAACGTGAGTCATTCCCTTTAGTCAGCAGATTATCTCTATAAAGCTTCCTAAGTGTCAGCGGGTTTTTATCATCAATAAATGATTGACCATTAATGACAACCTGGATAGGAAGTACGCCTATGTTATTGCTGGAAATAAAGGTTTCAGGAAGATCACAGCTCGCATCAACAACAAGAAGTGCTGTCATAAATATCCGAATTTAGTTTCTATATGAATAGAGTGTTAATTTAGGGTTATTATTATAATTCATTGATATATATGAATAATATTTTTTAATGTCTCCAGCTTCAATTAAGATATGTAACAATATGCCTAACTGGACCGATTATAACGCTTCTATTATTTTGCACAAAAACAACCTCTAGCTGAGTATATTGAGTAGATACGCAGGGGGTAGTTAGAAAGATTCAAACAATGTGAAGAGAAGGAAAAATTTAGTCACCTGCCTCAAACTATCTTTCCTTAGTATCAGCAATGACAAGTAGATTAAACTCTATGATGAGGTCTATACAACTATTATTGGTACAGCAAAACTCAGGAGAGATGAGACAAAGCATCCAATATTTTTTGTGCGGAAACTAATCAGCAACCCACCAGGTTAACCAATAGCCTTCATTCCAATAAATCTGTTGATAATGATGTAGGCATTATCAATAGGTTAGTTAAAACAAAACCTAAACAAGCAGCTGATTTTAAATAGATTTTGATTTGAATTTTCTAGCAATTACAGTGGTTCAAATGAGTCTCCCCCTTCCTACAAATGTCCAATGACCTTGTCGTGAAGCTCTTATGCTCGAGAGAAACAGATCGTTCTTCGCACTAGCCTTTTCAGCCGGGTACGTAAAGTCAGATTATTTCTCTCAATTCTCGGTGTGAAAAGCTGACCAATAACGTGTTTCTTTTCCGGTAAATTCGTTGTGTAGGACTTCCAATCATCGATGCAGTAAAAAGAGAAAGAATACGGGCTAAGAAGTTCAGGAATCTTCCACGAGGCTTAGTAACCCTGAGCTGAACTGCATTTTTCTCCAGGCATAAAAAAAGCCCAGTTGATTTCTCAACTGAGCTTCTTAATTTCAATGCCTGGCGATGACCTACTCTCACATGGGGAAACCCCACACTACCATCGGCGATGTATCGTTTCACTTCCGAGTTCGGGATGGGATCGGGTGGTTCCAATACTCTATGGTCACCAGGCAAAA
>SIHQ01000038.1 GCA_004762125.1 Oceanospirillales bacterium
GCGGCCTCCCCGACACTTAAAAACTGTTTCATTGTTGTTATTGTTACAGCTAAAACTATTAATATATCAACAAACAGCAAGCGGATGAGTAGGTTTGGTCAGAAATTACACCTACTGCTCTCTACCCCATATCTAAAATCTGGGAAGTGCTATAAGGCACAGCATTTTTCCAATGAGAAGATCCAAGAACGCCACATTTGCCTTCAGATTGTGCGGTAAAAGGGTCAATATTTTTACCGTTACGTTTAAGACCGAAATGCAAATGAGGAAACTCTGTCAGGCCAGACAAGCCAACAAAACCTAACACCTGCCCTTCAACGACACGATCTCCTTTTTTTACCCGTACACTACTGTTTTTCATATGACCATATACCGTCTGCCAACCATTCTCATGGTTAATCACAACAGCATTACCAAGACCGATTTTATTAATTCGTGAATGTGTAGCGGGTGTTAAATAAGTATCTTTAACGCCATTACGCGTTGCGAATACAACGCCATTCATTGCCGCTCGGACTTCAACGTTTTTGTTCATGCTCTCTAAATCAATCAACCGGATATCTGTGCCTGTATGTCCATCATAAGTAGCACTGCCACACTGATAATCCCGATCCGCAGAGGTACTGTCTAAATCCATATAATTCTGGATAAAACAGGCCTGATTCAACTGGCAGTCTATCGGCCATGCTAGAAAACCAGCGCCATGGCTCAAGTATGACAAGCTGATCAACCATAAGGTTAATACGTGCCAGTAATGTGTCCGAGTTATCACCCCTTCTGCTCCTGTTTAATAAACTCAATTCTATGACTAAAAAAATCCGGTATGAAAGCTCATACCGGATTTTTTTATCTATCTAACACACTATTATCAAATAGAATCGTCGTTTATCGTCGCTACAACATTCATTTTAATTTATTAAACTCAATCAAAAGCGGCCAGCTCGCTAAAGGAAGAGATCTGACCGCTATTTTAAGTTTACGTTAGAGACCAGGTGGTTGCTTTAGAGAGTACAGACAGTGCTGCTGTCTCTGCAAAGCCTCCCGCGTCAACCTCACCTCCTGCCCCAAATACAGCAGTTGCCTGCACCAATTCATTAATCAAAGAGCCATGTTCAGTTTGTACACCGACCAAATCAGCTGCCGATATTTTTGAGCGAGTCAAATTACGCAGCTGATTACGATCAAATTGGACACCATCTCGGAAAGTCAAACTTCGGATATTATTTAACGTAAATGCAGCAATAATAGAACCACTGGCATGATAGAGCCCAGCATTATGATCCGTTGCAAACTGAGAAGTCAGTTCATCTCCATCAATGCCTGAACGGAACTCCAGAGTTCCATCCGTTAAGGCCGTAGAATCCAGATCTGATATCACTAAAGCAATGCCTTTATCATCAATAGCAACTGTCGCATTGCTGTCAACAACAAAGCGGTCACGTCCACCTCCTCCTACAAAGCGTACAGAAGAACTGCTGGCCGAAGCGAAGAAGGTATCTTTACCTGTCCCGCCATCGATCACAGAAAACTGACTATTATTGTGGACATAGACATCATTGCTGCCACCCAGATTCACACTATTCGAATAACCGTTGTAGCCATCTTCAACAACAATATTGGCGCTATTGTTAAGTGTCGCATAACTTGATTGCTCATCTTCTGAACGCAACAGAACGTTACGGTTCTCCTCAGTGAAGCTGGATAAGTTATCAGTCACAAGGAACGGAACATGATCACTGCCGTCAGCACCTGTTAAGCGATCAATATAATCGGTCGTTGCACCAATCAAAGCCCGGACATCGGCCCGATCATCAGATTCTACTGATGCATTGAGCGTGGTTTTGACAGAGACTGCAGCTGCCGCAGCTGCGGTACGTACATCACCGTTATCAATATCCTGAAACAGCTCAGCATATTGACGATTAGTCAGTACATCATCAGCAATAACAACTTCTCCGGCCAGCTTGTTTGTCAGGAATCCCCACACATCGGTCACAATCTCACCGTCTGCAAAAATCAACTGCTTCGGCAAATTCACTCTATCTGAGCTAATCAAATCGAGATGCAGGCTAAACAGCGTTCGGCCCTCATGCTCAAAATTGATAAGCCCTTCCTCTACACCAAGATCACGAAGAGTTTTACTATTGCGTGGTACATCAACTCTGCCATCCAGCTTATTACCATCTAGCTTGGCACCGTACAGGCTAATCTCCAACTCATCGAGTCGTACCTGGCTGAACAGTACCTGCAATGAACTGCTTGGGCGAGCCGGGCCACTGGTCACTTCAAATGCCACGTGAGAATTCTCTGTTTCATCGACGATCAACAAGTGATGTCCATCGAAATCAAAGGTCACCAGATCATTGCCACCATCGAGTACGACTACGCTATTGCCTGACAATACGCTGAGTTCATCGTTACCAGCTCCACCGGCCAGCCAGTTGCCGCCATTCACACCATTAATACGATCGTTACCGGCACCACCAAGCAAAATATTTGCACCAAGGCTGCCAACGAGTAAATCGTCTTGGTCAGACCCCACCAGATTGTCAATACCTTTCAGCTGACTACTGCTTGCCGCAGCATAACCAATGCGTTGATACCCTTGACCTACAGAACGCTGACCAAAGCTGCTAAGAACAACCGCCTGACTGTGATCTGCCAAACTCAGATTGAGCGTATCACTGCCAGCTCCAGCATTCAGACGTGTGGCATTGGCCCGCAACTGACTGCGTATTAATCCGAATTGTTCACTAACCCTGTAGCTGCTGCCACCATCAATGGCATAGAACACGTCTGAGTGAGTCGTACCCGATAACTCAGCTGCATTCACTGGTACGTAATAGTGATCTCTGAACACCGCCTCAACCAGAGCAGGTCCCAGGTTCAACCCATCGATTTCAATGTGATCAAGACGTGGGCCATCGTTAGTGAAATAATCACCGATGCGCACACTGCCCTGAACAATCAATTGCTGCTCGCCAGCACCACCAAAAGCACTACGATCCAGCAGAACAAGGTCATCACCGTCACGAATAATACCCAGCGTTGCCAACTTCACTCCGGCACCAAAACGCAGGTTGTTCACTCCTTGTCGGTCAGTAATAACATCATGGCCGAAGCCACGCTGATAGACGTAGGTATTATTACCAGGGCTATCACCAAAGCTGTCGTTTGCCCAGCGCGTTTCACCAGAGTCAGCTGACAACAACAGATCGTCACTGTAAGGAACAAATTCATCACTGAACTGTAAAAACTCAATGCGGCCAGCTTCGCTGAAATGACTAGAAACCTGCACCAGCAGTTGTTCACTGGCCGCTTCGATCACTAGCAAATCATCACCACTTCTGAACAGCTGTATCTGTTCACGACCATAGCCTTCCAGAATTAAGGTATCTTCGCCCTCGCTGTCGCTGATGCGATCAATACCGCCGCCGGCACGATAGCGATAACGATCATCGCCATCGCCGCCCGACAGCAAATCATCACCGGCACCACCATCCAATAAGTTATCGGCTTTGTTACCACGTAAGCGATTATTGCGGGCATTACCAATAAGGTTCGAAACTTGCTCCGTAGCAACCTGATCGGTAAATGAGCCGTCTCCTCCTGCCAGTCGATCCTTAATATATTGCACTACATCAGTAACTACATAACCATCACCAAATACCAGAGACGTTGGCCCTTTGTACTGAGAACCGTCAAAGCCAGTACTTTGCAGCTGAGCGAGTCGCTGACCATCGACTCGCAGTATTATGTCGCTACCCTGTCGTGCGATATCCAAATCAGCCAGATCGACACCTTCGAAAACAAGACGGGAGCTGTGTGATTCGTTGTCAGGAACAGAGGCATAGTCAATCAGTGCCTGTCCACGGGTCAAATCTGCTGAGCCTGATGCAGCAAAGATGAACGTATGATGACCCGCCCCCGTACGGATATGATCGTCTCCATCATCAATAATCACAGTGTCAGCACCATCACCCGTGACAATCACATCATCGCCTTGACCGCCAATCAAAGTATTAATGCCGCCAAGAGCTATGAGCTTGTCGTCGCCATCAGCACCGATAAGAGTATTGTCACTCAACCTGTCACCGATCAGTACATCATCAAACTCGCTACCTGAGATATTCTCTATATTGGCAATACCTGCCGTGGCAGTGACAGTAATCGTGGCAGTACCATCGCTCGTAGCAACCCCGTCATTGCCTTGTCCACCGCTGCCTGAGAACTCTGCAGTGATAGCAGAAACGCCGGAAAAACCAGAGGAAATGCCAGAGAAAATGCCGGCAGTGGTAGCAGAGACGCCGGATAAGGCCGTAGGAGTAACTGTCGTATCTTTCGCGGCCTCATCAACAATCATGACATCATCGCGACTGAGAGATACTTGCACACCTTGATCAAACAATCTCAAGTCCAGTGTGTCACTGCCATCACCACCGTCAACATCGATGCCCTCTAGCTGGCGAACTATAAATAGATCATCGCCATCACCGCCCTTCAAGGCAATATCCTGCTCCAGGGCCACGAGTACATCAAGCCCTTCACCACCCCTGAGTTCATCACCGCTACGGGCAGAAATCAGTACGTCCTGATCACGACCGCCATCAACCGTGGCACGACTGTCGTCAGCCAGTGCACTTAATTGCAGCCGCCCTTGTTCATTACTAAGGGATGCCAGTTGCTCACGGTTAAGCTGGTCATTTTCGAGCAGATCCAACAACGTCTGATGGCTGCTGTAAACATCATTACCACGCAACAACCCGGCAACATCATCGCCACCGCTGCCTAACAGGAGATCGTCTTTCGATGTACCGACAACTTGGTCATTTTGCGCTGAAATGTCGAGTACGTTTCTTGTCTGCGTAGCGCTTTCAGCCAAAGCACTGAGATCAAAAAGTATTTCTCGTTCAACAGGTTGACTCAACAACTCATCAGGACCCGCCAGATTCAAAGCCTGTTCACTATTTGAACTACCTTTGCGATATCGACCAGCTGAACCAAAACGTTCTTGCGCCAAACCGAAAGAGTACTCGATAGAGTCTCGATCGGGAGTAAAATCCAGTTCCCTGCCATCTGGTAAAATGATCCGTTTAGCAAGCCGGTCGAGCTGAAGTGCACCTTTAGCTTGAAAGCGTAGAACTTCAGGATTGAGAAGTGGCTGAATATATGGATGCTCAGAACTATAAGACTTGTAGCTTTCTGGTTTGGTTTCGATGACCAGATCACCCTGCTTCTCTACCAACCGCAATTCAAGACCGATAAGCAATCTTAAATCCAGAACATCAAGGGCAAAACCGTCATCGCCGATATCGGTATTAATAGTGACTTGCCCGGCAAAAACATCCGATCCCAACACCAGCGTATCGCCGGTATCATCTAATGTGATCTGATCATCACCTGAGAGCACAAGCGTATCCTGGCCTGTACCTGCCTTAATGACATCATGACCAGCTTTTCCATCAAGATAATCATCACCATCAGTGCCTACCAGCGTATTCGCATTATCATCACCGAGTACAGGATTAAGTCCTCCGTAAGGCAATGTGACATTTGAATCGCCGATCAAAGTTTGAATTGCTGAACGATCAAGAACGCCGTTAGCCAATATGATCTGTCGGAAACTGTCGCTAAAACTTACGCCGTCATCCAGATTAATAGTTGCTGCTGCATAGCGATCACCAGTGATCTCTGTCACTAACAGTTGCCATTGCGTGTCAGCCCGTTTGATCAAACTGATCTCACCCACAACAGCCCGCAAATCAATACGATTATTGACCGACGCTACATTAAGTACTGCATCGACAGCACTGGGGGCTATCACATAAGTATCATAACCGTCAGATGCATAAGTTGTGTCGTTATTTGAAACAACCAGAGTATCTGCACCACGACCGGCATCAAGGGAGTCGCTACCTGTACCACCATCAAGGTAATCAAAACCAGCTCCACCTTCGAGCCTGTCATCACCGGCGCCACCGATTAAGCGATTGTTCTCGTCATCGCCAATCAGTCGATCGTTAAAGCGCGAACCCGAAAGGTTCTCAATACTGTCTAACGTGTCGTTATCACTGGTGGTACCATTGCGAATATCAGCACTGATACCCGTTTCGCCATCATCACTGACAAAGTCGACAAAATCAGCGGTATCCTCGCCTTCTCCACCCAGCAAGGTATCAGCACCGGCACCACCAATCAGACGGTCATTACCAGCTCCGCCATCGAGAGAATCATCACCACTGCGGCCCTGCAACTGGTTAGCGTCAGCATTACCGATCAAACTGTCATTACCCTGACCTGAGGTAATATGTTCAATGGAATTGAACAGCAAATAATGCGATGCCGTCCCCTTAGTCAGGTCTATTTGAACATCCTGAGATGTATCAACGCGCAGAGTATCCTGACCAGAACCACCAGAAATTCTATTAACATTCTGAGTAGCCGTGTCAGCATTGGTGGATGTGTCGTCCGTCACATCATCGTTAAGTGTTACCGATAACGTATCATTACCGCCACCACCATTCAGAGTATTACTGCCAAGGCCACCATCTAATATGTCATCGCCGCCATAGCCAAATAATGCATCATCACCTGCACCGGCAAACAACTGATTAGTCTGGTTGTTGCCCGATAACTGATCATCGCCGTCACCTGTCGCGATGCGTTCAAGATTTTCTCCACGTACACGACGATTGTCAGTATTGGAGCGCGCTTCAATGATCGAATGACCATCGTCATAAAAACGCACTGACAGGTCATCAGCCACAGCAAATTGAGCCGTATCGAGATCACGGGTGGTGGTATCAACCTCTTCGCCACCATCAACAAGGACATCATCAAGGTCAGCGATTAATACATCATTGCCTGTACCACCGCGTAAAGTATCTTTGCCTGCGCTACCTTGCAGCGTGTCGTTACCGGCACCACCATGCAGTTCGTCATTACCGCTTTGACCATCCAGAAAGTTATCTCTGATATTTCCGAAAATAACATCACCTTCATCGGTGAGATCTGTTCCGATAATATTTTCGATATGAGAGGCATAGCCCAGGCCGTTTTGATTTAAGTCCGTCAATCTATAACGGGAGGCTTCTTTCTCGACCCTTATGGCGCTTTGATAGTTCTGGAATGACAAAGTATCTCTGCCTGTACCACCATCGTAGAGATTGAGATCACCACCACGCTCTACAAGGAAGAAATCATCTCCTGCCTCTCCGTAAAAGTGGTCGTAGCCTGACTCGAGCTCAACTGGAATACGTGGATCATCAGGATCAGTGTTCACTGCAGAGCGGTTCTGGATACTGAAAACATCCTGGCCAGCACCACCGTAAAAAACATCGTGGTGTACATCAGCCACCGACACCAAAGTATCGTTACCACCATGACCGTAGAGTCGATCCGCTCCAAGACCATCGATGAAACGGTTACCGGCATCATCACCATCGATGCGGTTGTTCCAGTCGTTGCCGTATACGGTTTCAATATTGCGTGCCCAGACAGTACCAACACTAAGCGCTACACCTTCACCGCGTTCACGCAGGTCAACATTGAGCCAGCGTACACCAGCGCCAAGACCTTCTACCACCGAAGCGACATTGGGCAGAAATTTATCCTGCAAACTGATATCGCGTACTGTCAGATCTACCGATTCCAGAGCATTCTGTTGATCCTCAGTTAACTGCGGACTGCCCAATACCAGGGTATCACCAGACTGGCCTGTGTCAGCATTTAAGGCATGGTCACCACCGTCAACCTCACCACCCAGCGAGATCAGTACATCGTTACCACCACCGCCATTAAGGCTGTCTAGACCACCATTACCATCAATACGGTTGTCCTGATCATCTCCAGTCAGGGTATCCGACAAAGCAGAACCGAACAGGTTTTCTATACCCGTGACACCACCTTCGTAGTTGGCAGCATCGGTAAGATCAAACGTTGTGCCATGGCTGTCGGCCAACAACAAACCGCTGGAAAAATCGCTACTCCAGAAATTGCCACTGGTAACAATGCGACGATTGCCCGATAGCAACAGCTCACCAATAGGTGTATCAAATTTTTCATCCAGGATTTTGAGAGTGAGTATCAGCTGTGGGTTTCCACCATCAGCATCCAGTTGCTGAAGTAGTATGTCTCCATGAGGAGAGTCATTTTCCCGTATCAATCGCAACGGCTGATCGAAAGCACGCAGATCTAAAGTGCTAACGCCAATGGCGTCAGCATTATCATCGCTACTTACCAGAACAATTGAATCTCGGGTATCAGCTTCAATAAGCAGATGGTTAACGTTGATGGCCAGCCCATAGTTAATGAATAATGAAGGAATCAGCCCCGAAGCAGCGATCAATTCAGAGCCATGCGCTAATTCGGAAAGAGACGATAACCTCGTAATGGTATCGCTGAAAGGTTGAACATCACTGGCTGCAAAACTCACACGCGCACCGCGGAAAACGTTAGCCGTGCTGGAAAAGCTTAGCGTGTCGTTGCCAGCTCCACCGTCGACTCTATCGTGACCCAAACCGCCATCAAGAAAATCATTGCCATCCCCGCCACGAAGTATATCGTCCCCCTTCTCTCCACTAAGAACATTATCATTACTGTCGCCAGTTAGCGTGTCGTTGTATTGCGAACCCGTCACGTTCTCAATATTGAAAACACCCTGTTCAAAATTGGCTGCATCATTAAGGTTGAACGTAACGTCAGCGGATTCACTGCCGAAATTGATAGTGTCAGTACCAGCTCCGCCATCAATTCGATCGCTGCCCGCACCTCCGTCCAGTACATCGTTGCCTTCACCGCCCGTCAGACTATCATCACCGTTATCCCCATAAAGAGAGTCGTTGCCAGTTCCACCTACGACAGTATCGTTTCCATTATTACCCGACAGGCTATCGTTACCTGCGGCACCTCTGATGGTGTCTCCTCCATCATCCCCGGAAATGATGTTATCGTTCGCATCACCAATAAGCAGATCAGGTAAAGCGCTGCCGATGACATTCTCAATAGTTGCGCTTGTACTTTTAATAACCTCTGGATCAGCGTGAGTGAATATCAGCTCTCGCAACAATCGAATATTACGAGAAGCTTCTGCTGAAATACGATTATCATTTTCATCAATAACATCAGGAAGGAAGTTACGTAACCCCCGCACCAGACCTCTTTTCAGACTGCTCTCTGTGTACTGATTAAATCGACTGTCGTTATTTTTGATATCAGCCAGAAGATCAGCTATTTTTTGAGCGGTGTTACTGCCTGCTGATTCGCTAATTAACTCCTGCAATGCATGACCAATAGCCTGAAGTTGTGGGAACTTTTCAACATTATTAATATTGATTCCATGATTATTATTAATAATGTCAGAAAAATTAAAACCGAGAAGTTCATCTCGTTTAGCATTAGAAGTCGCTATTTTTTCAGCTAAAAGTTGCGCTTCAGTTTTTTCAAGGAAAGTCGTGCCAGCCACACCATTCAACGCGCTGCTCAGAAGTTCTTCAGTCAGCGCAAGAATCGTACGGGTTCGTACCAGTTCACTAAGCGTCAGTAAATCATTAGCCTGCCCACTGAACTGTTCCGCCAGGGTATTAATATCATCAGCTGTGATCTTAAAATAGATGCTCCCTGTATGATTCAAAAAGTGGAGATCACCAGTACTCGGATCACTAAAAATGTTTCCGCTAAACAAATCACTACTTAGTTGACTTGTATATTCTACGTCGTAATAAACACCATTAGCGAAACCAGTTGTTTTCTTACCTATATTCCACGTGGTCGCAATACGCGCTCCATCATTAAGTAAATTCTGATCGTGCAATTGCTTTAGCAGAGCATCATCGCCAAACAAATTTTCAGTAATTTCTTTTTTGGAAACCGTATTGAAATTGCCAACAATTTGTCCATAGTACCCTCCGTCTTTCAACACCTGGTTTCGAGGAATGACTGTATTTCTATCTGTGAAAAATGAACTGTCAGACACCAGTTTTGAACTACTGTTTAACTTACCCCCGATAGTAAAGTGAAAGTTACTCAGTTTAATCAACTGCGAGGCGGATGAACGAATACGATTAAATTCATCGAGAGCATCTTCGCCCACAACAACGCTGGAATACCCTAAAGCTGAGGAACGAAAGGCATTGGCATTATAATTTTTGGGGGCACTACTCGTACTTCCCACACGCTGTATATCAGCAAGAGTATAGCTCCGGTTGTGAAACGCAGTAGAGAGGTAGCGTGACAGATCAGGATTTTCAGTGCTTTCGCTCACCCCAACACCAGCGGTGTTTTCAACAAGGTCAATTGTCAATCCAAGCGCAGCATTATCCACTGTATCTTGATTTATAAGTTCCTTGTCTAAAAATCCTGAATCAAGAGATCGATAACTCAACGTATCGTTACCTTCTCCTCCATCAACAAAATCAAGGCCCGTCCCAGGCTCAAGAAAATCATCACCGGTACCACCTCGAAGAATGTCATTTCCAGAACCACCGTAGAGAACGTCGTCACCCGCTCCAGCGTTCAGAGTATCATTACCTGTCCTGCCCAGAAGAACGTCGTCACCCGCAAATCCATTTAGAATATCATCGCCAGCACCGCCATCCAGAAGATCGTCATTCATTCGCCCATTCAGGGTATTACCTGACAAGGTGTCGTCTATGGCCGCAACACGCAGATAAGGGTTATCCGGAAGGGATTCGGCTGCTTCATTGAGTTGTTTTTGATATTCAGCAGTAATGGCTGTTGTGTCATCCTCATAAGGATTGTCGACACCCTGGCGTGCAGCATCGGTTTGATATTCAAGAATATCATAACCATCTGCAGCGTATTGATCGCCCAACTCATCGAGAAAACTCTGGAAGCCGTCAGATCCAACGAGGTTGTCAAAGTTTTGCTGAGCATTGGGATCGGGAACCAACTGTCCGATAAACTGACTGAGGACGCCTATTGCCAGAGAGATAAGATCTGCAAAGAAAGCGACTATATTACCGATAACAGGAATATATTCCGCCACACTTCCCAGTACAGAAACGACAAGATCAATTGTATCCAGAACAGCCAGACCAGCAAAAAAACCAGCTTGGGCTGCATTACCAGACTTTCCGGCCTCAGCTGCAGAGGAAATATTCTGGCCAATCGAGAAAACACTGGCCACTATACCGATGACCTGCCCGATGTAAGGTATAATAGCTGCAGCTTTGGTTAATACTCTTGAAGCCGTTGCGGCTACTTTAAATACCTTAGTTCCGGTAGAAAATGCATTCGCAACAGTATCCGCGACCTTGACGCCGATACTCAACCCTATTTGAGCTGCACCTATCGTAACTCCTGCCAGCCCGACTGCCGTCTGTGTTCCAAATATTGCTCGATCGCTTTCAGTCAGTTGATCCCAGTTCTGGGCATATTGATCAATCGAACGACCAATATTAACTAATCCATTGACTCCCAATATACTGTTGGAGGCTGTAAAAAATGTCTGATAAGCAAATTTTGAACGAAAATTACCAACGGAATCGTTGGCATTATCAATTTTGAGTCCAAGACCAGTGCTACGAGCACGTTGGGTCAACCGCCAGTTGCTGGCCTGAACTCTCTGGCCAAAGGTAAACTGTGATGAGTCTGCGCCATCGATAGCTGCTATTTTCCTAGCCAGATCTCTGTCTTTAACTGCATTACGATTGATACTCTGGCGACCAGCTTTTACCTGTTGATTTAAGTCTGCACTGTCGTCAAACAAGGTACGGAAATCGCTGTTATTCCGGAATCCAATACGAAACGCTGAGGCAGCATCTTCACTCAGGCCAATGCGCTCGAAAGAGCCGATGACCCGATCAACTGATGCATCGATATCCAGTCCATTTGGATTCACCAGAGCCTGTGTTTGCAAAGAAAGCAGCTCAGTATTAGCAATATTTTTGAATACACCATCTCGAAAACCAGCATCACTAATACCCTGACTGATTCGTGTATCAAGGTCAGATATCGGCCTTAGTCCCAGGTCTAGCTGATTGCGGCTTAAGGTCAAGTCATCACCGGACAGTCCACGCAACGCGATATCATCGAGTTTATTACGCAGCTGATCGCTGCTGTTGAGCAGTACAGCTGTTGCTTCCCTGCTGTTTTGCAAATCAAGCACAACCCGGCGACTCTGACTGTCATCACTGGTATTGCTTAACGTCAAATCAAGACGTTGATTGTCTGCATCAAGAGCCAGTTGCAGACCAACACTGCCGTTGCGGCTAACGCTGGTATTTACACTGTTATCAAGCTGCTGCTGTAGATTCGTTCGTAAGCCGTCTAGATCTGTTGTACCTGTCAGCACAGAATTCAGAGAATGGCTTAGTTCTCCCCGAGTTCGCAAAAGCTGGACATCATCGACCAATGCCCGCAACCGCAGGCCTTGATCAATAACGTTTAGATCAGCTTGGTTGATTTGAGCTCCACCCAGGCGTTGCTCAATACCATCGGCGATAACTTTTTTAACGGCCTGTTGATCGGCCAGATTTACACCATCAAAATCAAAATCTGAACGATCTAAAGTTTCAGCCAATGCGATATCGAAACGCTCTAGCTGCCGATTACGCAAGCCCTGGTCGTGCAGGGCATCGGTGCGAATCTGAGACAGTTTTTCTGTACTCGGCAGCTCAAAATCTTCTGACTCTATACGATTGATAGTATCTTCATTCAGCTTCAAGTGGGCAGTGTCATCAAAAGCACTGTTGATAGCCCGTAATTCTGCCAGATCGGCTACCGATAACTGCGGTAAGTCTGCCGCTGCACGAACATATTCGGCAAGACTATTGTGACCAAACTCGAAGGCCGCACGCTCACCAAGTTGTCCGATGACACCATTGTCCAGCAGAACCTGGCGATAGGCGTAAAACAACTCAACACGTTGACTAAAGGCTTCAACACTGCCCTCGGTCAAACCGCCTAAGCGCAACTGACTGTTCAGATCACTCACATCGACTGCAACGAATGGTTGATTAACCACTTCTGCCAGTGTCGCCGGAATACGTGCATCGTCTGCTGCAGGAGGGCGTTGATCGGCAAAGCCACGGCCTTGCAGTTGTCCAAGTTCGGAAGTCAGTACTGTGTTATCTGTTGTTCCCGTAGCCGGTTGCCCATCCAGCTCCTGGATGCTGCGAGCTAACGCTGCACTTTGGGCCACACTCAGATCGCGGAAATTATCAACGAAATACTGTTTCAATCCATCAGTATCAGCATCAATAGACAAAGATAAATAATCGTCATTGTTAAAGTGATGACGGAAGTCCAGGGCACTGCCTTCCAATTCAGAGCTGCCATACCAGCGTCCAACTTCTTGCAACAGGTTGTTGTACTGATAATCAACTGTGCGAGCAGGTGTACCATCGTTTCCATTTAGAACACCCGACGGATTACCACCTGTTCGAGTACTATTGGCATTCTCAATAGCGAGATCAATACTGGCTTGATCATAACCACCAGGTGCAAAGTTGATGCGTTTACCAGAACCTGCATCCAGTGGTGTTTTCTCACCTAAATACCGCGGACCTGTCGCCTCACTGTTATAGGCGCGATTGGTGTAAGTCAGATAGCCTTCACTTAGCTCATAATACTTCAGCAACCCCGGAATTTGATCAAAATCGGTGGTTTGATAAACACGTCCCTGACCGTCAAGAAAGAGAATATTATTATCGCGCTCTGGATACAGAGTATTGTCTTGTTCTGTTCCGTGATTGACGAGCTTTACATTCGTTTGCTCAATGCCTGCATCATTCAGCTTCGTAATTATCGAGTCTTGCTCTCTCGTTGTACGACCGGTTTCCGGATCGAAAACAGTACGGTCACTTTGTCGTAAACCATCCTGAACTCTTTTCACCGCTTCGCGCCAGCGCTGCAAAGCCGGGGTTCCAGCATCAGTATCAGAACTGATGTTGAATACGCCCTGTTCTAGTACAGTATCCGCTTGCTGGAATACACCAAATAGATCAGCATCAGCGGTCAGTAACTTATCGTTCTGAGCAATGACTTTCAGATCATGAAACGTGTTGAACTCTTCGTTATTCACCAGACCGGCATAGGCAGGGCTGGACCACTGAACACGATATTGATCACTGCCATCAACCGGAATCAAGCGATATTTGAATTCGATATCCTGACCATTGATTCGCTGCGTCGACGTCGCCTGCCAAACATCTGGTTGTCCTGCAACACCTCCCTGAATCAAAGAACCTGCGTCGATACGGCCGCTGGCTTGTCGCCGCTGTGCCGCATCCAGATTCAGTGTCAGAACTTCTGAAGTAATGCCTGCCTTTCCTATGGATTTTTTGTTATTGGTATTGCCGACACTCACTTCGCTCTGATTGTTAAGAACAGATTTAGATAAATCGGCTTCAAAAGGAATCAAACCAGCTTGCAAGCCAAAACTGGATGACTTGCCTTTCACATTCAGGCCTTTGGTTGCGATTTCGATACCGCCACCCAAACCAATATCAATCAGATCCGTAGCATCGGCATTGACCGGACGTACGGCAATGACCGCATTATTATCAATCGCAATCTGGCGCCACTTATCAATCACTCGCTGTGGGATGCCAGAACCATCAATTGCATCGATTCCTCTGCGCAATGAAACCAGACCATTGTCGGGATCGAGCACACTGGATATATTTTGATCCGGTGGAGAGACGACAATCTTTGGAATAGCTCGGGTAGCACTGTCAATCAATGGTCGATTCACTGTTTCCAGTACACCTTGATCATTTTGCTGGATCACTAACTTGCTACTGGCATCAGCCGGTTTCCAGATAATCTGTGAACCTTCGACAGTGCCTGCCAGCTTGCTGCCATCAGCGGCGACCTGCACCAGAGTTGTACGGGCCGAAATTGCGCCGATATGATGATTACTGTCACTCACCTGGCTGTACAGCGTGTTGGCAAAATCTTCAATCGGAAAGCTGTTCTGATGGTTGTCACAGCCACAACCCACCAAGCTGATACGGCCAACATCACCATCGATTAACTGATCTCTTAGCAGGCTGGATAACGACAATGCACTTTGGTTGCCTATGGAAAAATCTTCGCTATTACCACGACCGTGGCCAACTACGACGATCCGAGTATCGCTGTCTACAGGACGAACAACTTGTCCGCTGACTGCATCGATCAACTGCCCACTATCGTCCAGCTGCAATAAACGACTAAATCCTTCTGAAGAGGCGTGCTTATCATAAATATAACGAGCTGCAGTAGTTGTTTCGATGCTGTTTTCCAACTGCACAATAATCTGATTACGATAATTAGAGTTGGGATTATCTGTTAACGGTAGGCGAGTCGGTGTTGGAGAAAGCAGTTCTCCAACCGTTGCTCGTGCAAGACCAAGGTAAATTGTTGAGGCATTGATCAAGGTACTGGCAAACGCTGTGTATTTAGGGTTACTGAGTCCGTAATCAACAGCTGTACGAAACAGATTTTCAGCAGCATCGATAGTCGCTAAGCCTCCGCCACCGTTTTCTATGCTGCGTAACTGATCAAATTCAGCAAAAGCTGCCTTCAGAGTTTTATAGTCTGAGCTTTGGCGGGCGTAGTAGTTAACCTGTTCATGTGCAAGAGTCCGATAATTGTCAGCGCTGAGACCAAAGCCATCTTTCACTTCGGCAATGGCCCGATGAAATCGGGTATCGGGATCATAATCTCCGCTGAAAGCACTCAGATTTTTTATTGCTGCCAGAGCATCAGCATCGACGGTTCGATACGCCAATTTTGCACTAACGACATCGGCATAACGGGTATCGATCAGAGCTTCTGCCAGTGGTTGTCTTGCTGCATCCAGCGATGCTTTGATCTGAGGTGATGATCCACCAAAAGCCGTATCTAAATCAAAATTGAACAGTGCTTTCTCGATGCGCTCTTGGGAGTAATTAGTGCCTAAAGATAAAGGTCTTCCCTCTGCTATATCAACTAATCCTTGTCGTAATTGTGCACTCGCCACAGCCTGATATCCCGCTTCAGATGCTGTAAAGTCTCCTGTCAGAGGTGCAAGTGCTTCGATATTATCGAGAATATGCTGACTAGTATGTCCTGGTATTAATTGGTCAGCGATCAGAGCGCGATAGTAATCCGTGATCAGTGGTTCAACGAGAGCGCTGCGTGCTGCATTGAAATTAACGTTATTCAGGCGATCAAAAACAGCACCCTCAGCATTCAAAAGACTTTGTTGCAGGGTCGACTGAGATGACACATCAAGAGTGTTGATTGTGTCATTTAATTTTTGAGCAATCCAAGAACGGTTTGATTCACCGGCCAAGCTGTGCGCAAAAATAGCATTTTCGACCCAGGCATCTGATACCGCTGCCTGCCTGAAATCCACGTCAGGATTTTGTAACAACTGTAAACGCCCGGAGTATCCAAGATTTTCTGGTGACGATCCTGTAGCTGCAGCAATACCATTTCTACCGTTTCGCACCTCAAGAACAGAGAAATAACTGTCGTCATTGAAGCTGAGAGCGAATCGGGAAGGTGCGTTGATGGTATCTACATCAATTGTTGTTGAGCTACCTGGAAAAGTAATCTGCGGAGTATCGGTTTCTGGCAAGAATGTCCGGCCATGCTGTTCTCGCAACGATAATACATTCTCAAAGACGTTCTGTACTGATCGTCCAAACCCATCTTCGGTAAGCGTGAGAAAATCATCGACATTTGGGTTGTTATAAACGTCACCGGTAATCTTTGACAACGTTTGCTTTAAAATATCAGTAAAGTCAGTTATTCCACCCTCACCTTGAATGAATAGACTTAAGTTGGAGATATCATTATCTGACAAAATAGTGGCAATAGCATCTGCCGTACCAACCCGAAGTAACCCATCTAATCCACCTTTACTAGCGGAATAATCAGCCTTCTGACCTCGAAGCACTGCCTGATAAAGAAATTGAGTCAGTGTAGAATTCAGGTAAGGACTGGGATCACCACTGATTCGCAAAGCCAGGTCATTGGCATGGCGCTGGCTACTACGGAAAAATGCACCATCAAAACCACCGTTAGACAATAACCGATCAATACCTGAAGTTGGGTCTCCCAAACTACCGTATTCAAACGCTACATTAACCTGTGGAGCAACTAACTTTGATTCTGTAGATCCATTACGAAAAGTGGCAGTACTGCCAAGAGAGTCTTCTAATGGGTTCAAATTCCATAATGCAAACTCCGCATCTGTAAATTGTTGACGAATACGGTCTCGGTAATCATTCAGTACTTGGTTCAAACTCAGCTCTTGTCCGTCTGGTATCGCACTCAAGGCTGCAACCAGGGCATCTCGGGCTTGATAAAACCGATTCCTGCTGTAGTCATCGCTAACAAAAGGCGCACTAACCAGTTCTACTAGAGCACGACCTTGTCCATTATCGTCGACTGTCAGGGAAAGATAAGCAAAACCGTTCTCGTCACCGTTGGTAACAGCCAAGTGTTGGCGTTCAGCCATGGATCCGTTGATTAGCGGTTCAAATGCATGAAATTCTTGCTCAAAACCAAGCCTTCCGGGAGTAGGATCAAAGTAATCCTGGGCACTCGGCAGCAAAGGACCGAATTGT
The DNA here is from genome assembly GCA_004762125.1 of Oceanospirillales bacterium. GTDB lineage: Bacteria > Pseudomonadota > Gammaproteobacteria > Pseudomonadales > Endozoicomonadaceae > Endozoicomonas_A. The sequence continues at coordinate 17,565 of SIHQ01000038.1, forward strand.
TCTAACAGCTGCTGTCTGGTCGCATCAGAATCAAAGGGCGCATTAACCCCTGCGATATACTGACTGCCGCGGTACACTTGAGTGAGGATACCTGCAATATCAACGGCTGATCGCTGAGTGTTTGTCTGAACTGTTAATTGGCGAGGATCAACAGTCAACAGGCTAAATGTTGTATCGCCAACAAAGGCATCGGAACTACTAAAAGGAACACTCAATCCGGTTGCATCTTCACTGAAGACTATCAATTGATTAGTGTATTCGGGAATGACCGTATTATCGCCGATAAATGAACTGCCACCTTGGCTTAGAACAGTATTATCAAAAAGGCCTTCGTCGACCAGAACATCTAAGGTCGTTGGGTAACCATCAGTTTCAGCGCGGCCAATGTTATCGAACTGTATATTCGCTAGATACTGTGTACCTAACGCAGAGTTATCGGAAAAAAATTTAAGCCGTTCAGCAAAATCTATCACCTGCTCAGCATAATTGCTGTGGCCTGCATCCAAATACTCCTTAGGAACAAGGATGGTAACTCTCGAACGCCCTGAGTTCGTTAAGTCCAGCTCAAACAGCACGCTGCCATTACTCGTCACTGTCTGACGCAAAATTAATTCATTTGTATTCGAACCAGTCATAAAACCACACTCAATAATTTATTTTTGTAATTTGAAAAATTGTTCAAAAGCTAGAATTTTTCAGCCAAAACTAATGACTTGCTAATCATGCAAACTTACTATTTAAAAGCTGTTTATCCATCATCGTTCATTCAACGACTCATCCTGATACTTCAAAAAAGGTGCTAGAAAGTACTCAAGCAAACGGCGTTTCCCTGTTTTTATTTCCACCGTCACACTCATGCCCGCCTGCAGTTCTTCCCAGTGGTTATCAACAAGAATCCGGGTCTTCCCGAGACTGATTCGAATGGGATACACTCGTCCTACATTCTCTTGTTCGATGGCATCTCTGGAGACATGTCGAACTTCTCCAGAGATCAATCCATAACGGGAATAGGGGAAGCTTTCGATCTTGATTTCGGCGTGCAACCCTTCCGTTACAAAACCGATATCTTTATTTAATAACTGAGCTTCAACTTCTAGTTCTGCATCATTGGGTACCACCACCATAAGAGTTTGAGCTGGTTGTACAACTCCTCCAATCGTGTGAATTTGAAGTTGTTGAACAGTGCCATCTATAGGTGATCGCAGGTAACGGTTTTGTTCTCTTTCACGGGCCTTGGTCAAGGTCAATTGAGCGTCTCGGGCTACGGAGAGGAACTCTTGTAATTGATTCAGCTGCTGGCTCCGGAATTCACGGTTTTTGCTGGAAGCCTCGCTGCGTACAACCAATAAACCAGCCTCCGCCTCTTGCAAGCGATTACGCTGGACACTCAGCCCTTGGGTGGTTTCCAACTGTTTCTCTTTTGATGCCAGCCAATCCAGTGCAGAGATATGGCCTTTATCCAACAAGCCCTTAATGGCTTTTTCCTGATCTTCAAACAAAGGTTTAAGGATTCGCAGTCGATCGATCTCAGAGCGGATAGCTGCCATCGTTGCCTGCTGTCTAGCTACATTGGCTGCCACTGAGCTCTCAATAGATCGATATAACTCAAGATCCCGATTCAATTGTCGTTGTTGAAGCTGTAGTTGTCGTACAGTGGCTTGTGTAAACAAATCCGGTCGTCTTTGTTGAAACACTGTTTGAAAATCGATGATATCGATCTTTCGATCATCCAGAGCACTTAACAGCAACTCCACTCGGACGGCATTCATTCGAGACTCAAGTAAATCCTGAGTCACTTGCTGTGCGTCCACTTCTGACTCGGTGGGATCCAGTTTGACTAAAGCCTGCCCTTGTTCAACCTGCTGCCCTTCACGCACGTAAATTTCTTCTACTTTGCCGATATCCAAAGTTTGAATAGCTTTGACCTGACCCACTGGAATAATGCGTCCCTGAGCCACCGATTCGATATCAGTCTCACCAAACCAGGCCCAGGCGACGGCAATAACGAACAGGCTGACAATGGTCAGTGAGACCGTTCTACCTAAGGGCGACGCAGGCGTTTCCAATATTTCAACAGCTGCCGGTAGAAATTCCAGTTCATCGCCTTTCCGGTTGACTTCTGGCCGTGCGTCACAATCTTCCCGGGCGGATTTCCAGAGTGCACGAAACTTTCTCCATCCTTCAAACATCAAACACTCTCCCCGATTTGAGCTGACCACAAAGTGGAGTAGCGTCCTTTTTTCTCGAGTAGTTGCTCATGAGAACCGTCTTCAATAATGACACCGTCTTCTACAGTAATAATGCGATCGCAAGATCGTACGGTGGAGAGTCTGTGAGCAATAATAATGACGGTTCGGTTGTGGCAGATGGCTTTCATATTGTCTTGAACCGCACGCTCAGACTCGTAATCTAAAGCAGAAGTCGCTTCATCAAAGATCAGGATTCTAGGATTGGTGACCAAAGCTCTGGCAATAGCAATACGTTGTCGTTGACCACCCGACAGACCTGCCCCTCGCTCGCCCAGTTCGGTGTCATAACCGTGAGGCAATTCCAGAATAAATTCATCAGCACCCGCCAGTTTGGCAGCGGCAATAATACGATCCATGGACAGCGTGGGATCAGTCAGAGCAATATTGTCTTTAACCGAACGGTTGAAAAGTATATTTTCCTGAAGAACAACACCCACTTGCCTTCTTAGCCAAGCAGGATCAAGTAACGCAAGGTCATTACCGTCTACCATGACTCGCCCTAACTCGGGAATATAGAGTCGCTGTACCAGTTTGGTTAGCGTAGATTTTCCTGAGCCGGAGCGACCAACTACACCAACGACCTGGCCAGCTTTAATATTCAGGCTTACACCTTTAAGCACTTGCTGAGCAGCTGGGCTGTAACGAAAGTAAACCCCTTCGAATGAGATATTTCCCTTAATCGGTGGAAGAGTAGGACGATTTAAACTTTGCTGAGGCTCAGTAGGTACATTGAGCACATCCCCCAACCGATCCAGAGAGATGCGAAACTGCTGAAAATCCTGCCAAAGCTGCGCTAATCGCAATATGGGAGCAGCTACCTGACCCGACAGCATATTAAAGGCAATCAGCCCACCCACAGTCAGCTCGCCCATAATGACCAGTTGCGCACCTTGCCAGAGGAGAATGGCCGTCACTATGCGACTGACAAGTTGTACCGATTGGCCACCAAAAATACCCAACACCACTGAGCGGAAAGACGCTTGAACATAGCCTGCCAACTGCTCTTCCCAGCGTTGACGCATCTGGGGTTCTACCGCCATGGACTTAAGGGTTTCCATGCCGGTAATCGATTCAGTTAGAAAAGCCTGATTCACCGCACCCCGTTGAAATTGTTCTTCTGTCCGGGCTCGCAGTTCTGGTGTAATCAGAACCGAAATAATCACATAAACCGGTATCGACGCCAGTACGATATACGTCAATATTGGTGCATAAAAATACATGACGATGAAGAAAACAAAAGTGAATAGCAGATCAAGAACCACAGTTAACGCATTACCGGTCAAAAAAGCTCGAATACTTTCAAGCTCTCTCACTCTGGCAACAATCTGACCCACTGGACGGGCACCAAAATAGGAAATTGGCAGCCGCATTAAATGATCAAATAACCGAGCCCCCAATTCCACGTCGACACGACTAGTGGTGTGGGAAAAAACGTAGGTTCTCAAACCATTTAAAACGATATCAAATATGGTGATAACCAATAGCCCAACAATCAGCACATCCAGTGTCGTCAAACTTCGGTTAACAAGAACCTTATCCATAACTACCTGGAAAAAAAGCGGAGTGACAAGCGCAAACAGTTGTATAAAAAATGAAATTAAAAGCACTTCTTTGAAGAGCTTTCGATATTTAACGATGACTGGAATAAACCAGGAAATATCAAATGGACGATCTTTACCGGAAAGCATCGCTCGACTGGTCATCATGATGGTATCACCATTCCAGCGATCCCAAAGCGCCTCTATCTGAATCTGTTCAGGTCGCTGGCCTGGTACTTGAATCAGTACTTCGTCCGCCTTAAGCGCAGCAATCAGAAAAAAACTACCGTCTTTGGCATGAGCGATCACCGGAAAAGCCATTTTTTCCAATCGTTTCGGCTTGACCATTGAACGACGAGCTTTTACACCGAGTTTTTTTGCTGCCCGAACCATGGTGATTGGATCGAGATCTTCACCATGAGGACAGAATTCGTGTTTAATCGTTTCAGGGTCAGCTGGTTTTTTCAGATACTGCAACAGCATGACTAGGCAGAGTAAGCCTGTAGGCACATCTGGAGAAGATTGATTAGACAACTCAGCTTCATCGTCCGGAGAAGCAGCTGTCAGCGGCGGAGTCGACGGATCTATATCATTATCAGGCACTGTAAACTCTCAATATAGCCTCTGAAGCGCTCACTTACTGCAAGCACATCTATTGTTTTCTTCTCGCACCGATCTCTGTCTTCTGGTATCAACCAATGATAAGCGCGTCACATCATTATTTTTTCAGGGTAATCTTAGAAAACATCGGTGTTTACAATTTTTATTCATAATTAGATTAACCGTCTGCTTTTATATTTTTTCTGTCGTATATTCTACACATAACATGTTTACGTTATTGAGATGACATTAGATTCAATTGTTTAAGTTATTTTTCGACATATTATAAATAAAATAAATATAATGATTGATTAACAATATTGCGATTATGAAAAACGTTTTTCTATTTATGGGAAAAACATATTACCTTTCACTTAGTTATTTATAATTTTTTGATATAGATCCAAATGAAATTTGTATAAACTTATTTATATCGTAAATTTTTTATCCACATTGTCTGTAAAGCAATATCGAATCTTTAGTTAACACACACTAATTTCGCCGTATTCTTTTCGACGTAGTTAGTGCCTGTCCGAAAACCCTCAGAAATCATGCTGTAGCAACCTTATTAATTGTCAGCAGTTCCCGCAAAGTTGACTTCTATCAATGATACCAAGGGGTTACGAAGAAGTAACTATTCCCTTGATCGCAGACTTTGAGTACATATATTGTCACATGTAAATTGACTGTCGTATTGCCGTGGCCCCACCAAACAAAAAAGCATTAGCTGAACGATTAATCGAAATAGTTTCAAAAGAAGCCAAAAAAATTCCGGATTTTAGGCCTAAAAATAATCATGATAAAATCCTTTTGCATGATGCGATCATGTGTGGGCTTGCGGTCATCCATTTGAAATACCCATCACTGCTGCAGTTTGATCGGGACTGCGTAGAGAATGCTGATAAACTCCACAACCTGAAGTCACTTTACGGCGTTCAAAAAGTACCCAGTGACAGTTATCTTCGTGATTTACTCGATCCCATAGAAACACGCTATTTTCGTAAATTCTTCACAAAACTGTTTGCTTATGTTCAGCGTTCCGGTCGTCTAAAACAGTTTCAATACTTCGACGAAGGCTACCTTGCTCCGATCGACGGGACAGGCCATTTTTCCTCAGGAACAATCAATTGCCATGAATGTTGTGTGAAAAAACCAGAGAGCAAAAACCCTCAGTACTATCACCAGTTACTGGGGTGTTGTTTGGTCAAACCCGGGGAAAAGAAGTCTTGCCTTTGATGCCAGAACCCATCATTCAGCAAGTGGACGCGTCCAAGAATGACTGCGAGAAAACAGCACTTAAAAGACTTCTTGGGAACATCTCCCGAGAGCATCCACACCTCAAACTGGTTCTGAATTTTGATGATTTGTACTCCGATGGGCCGACAATCAAACTCGTAAAATCCTACGATTACAGTTTCATTATGGTCGCAAAAGATACCAGTCACGTGTCGTTATATGAAGCAGTTGATGAATTAGACAAAGCAGATGAAGTTTTACGCTATCAGTTCACGGACGAGGACGGATGCCAGCACTGGTTCAGGTTCATCAACGGTGTATCCATCAATAAATCCCATAAAGATGTATTGGTTAACTACCTGGAATATGTGGAAGTCAGCCCCAAAAACAAGAAATACACCAATACTTGGGTAACTGATATTAAACTCGCCGAAGAAAGCGTGGCAAAAGTCATGCGAGGAGCACGCGCTAAGTGGAAAATTGAGAACGAGACGTTTAACACACTGAAAACACAAGGCTACAACCTCGAACACAATTATGGGAACGGTGAGCAGCAACTGGCCACCAATTTTGCCTGTCTGACTTTTACCGCATTTCTCATTGACCAGATAGAACAACTGGCCTGCCCACTATTTCAAGAAGCACTGGCTGCGACCAGATCTAAAAAGGCCCTCTGGCATTCTATAAGGGGCTTGTTTGACTGGTTTTTTATAGATACGTGGGCAGAATTATTAATGGCAATAATCGAGGGGCAAAGTACCAGTATTAAAAGATTTTTGCCTGATACCTCATAGATTTTGAGTAGGCTTGTGTTTTCAGTGTTTGGTGTATTTATAGCGTGAATTAAATCTCTGTTTGTACGGAGAGAGTTACCTTGCGCACAAATATTTGGCTTCAAAAAAACAAGAATATATGTGGTTTTATTTATGTCTGCGGGAATTGCTGTGAGTTTGCTGAGCAGGTATTCGTACAGGTCACCCTTGGTGTCGCCTCTGTCTAGCGGCAACAGTTTGATCATCTCTACGGCTTTGACCAACAGGTTGGGTTTAACGACTTCCAGACGGGCGTCTTTCATAAACTCGCCCAGCAGAGAACCACTGTCGCTCAGGCTTCTGAAATGCAGGAAAACTTCATCTCGCACCACTTCCATCATCTCGTCAGCACTTAGGTTGCAGTATTGACTGAACCGACAATCTTGCTGGTGCGACTTGAAGCGGGGTTTGAAATCGACACCGGCCAACGCCTTCTTCTGCTCGTCCTTGCTTTCCATGGTATCGAGCATGCGGGAGTACATCAGGTAGGTGATTTATTCAATCACCGTGAGCGGATTGGTAATACCACCGACCCAGAACTCTTCCCAGAGTTTGTCGATTTTGCTTTTCAGGTCGCCTGTGATCATGGAAGGGCGTGTTCTCTTGAAGAATAAATTAATGCGAGGATTGTACTCTTTTTCACATCAGATCGCCCTTAGCGTGTTGACTGCTTTGCTGAATATTTTTCTGATAGCCGTGCGAGACACACAGCCTCTTCGAAGTCAGTCAGGCTAACTAAATGGTTATGAACTCCCCTTCGCATTATCAATCCAACAGGTACATCAAATTAATTCAGGGAAGCAGTTATGGAGCCATATCAAAAACCATCGGGGTTCAACCCGCGTGATTTTCAACAACAACATCTTACAGAGGAAGAAGCTCTCGCTCAGGCACTTGAGGCCAGTACTTCAATGGCTGGAACGGAAATCGAACATAAACCGGTGCCTAATCACCAGCATAGAAAAGTAGAAAGAACCTATGCCCAATCTGAAAAGTTACCTCCCCGTCAAAATCATGCAGGTGAGCGATCCAAAGCTTTTGTCCCCCAGCAGGCCAGTAGTGCAACTCTGTCCCAGAGAGAGCTTAAACTGCTTAAAGCGGGTAAAGACCCTTTCTCAGGTTCGGTATTGTCCTCAGGACAGGAAGAATTTTCACCGTCTCAATTGCATCACAAAAATACTGCTTCTTTTTCAGAAAAACAACATACACGACTTCTGACAAATGCAGAAAAAGTGCTCACGAAAGCACAGTTCGAAGTCATTCAGCCGCTTATTCGCAACCTGGTTGATACTGCTAACCGGCAATACGCACCATTCACTTCAAGTAAACTCCTGTTAGTAAAAACAGCCGTCGATAATTTTTTGAAGGTGTATGACTCAATTCCTGAAATGCTGGAATCAAACCGTGGTGGCCTATCGGATAAAATAGCCAAGAGCCAAGAGGGATCGTTAATGTATGTATTGCACACACTGGCAGAAGATATATACAGCCTGCTTCACCTAGATGTGGTTCAGTTAGCAACGGCAGATCTTGACTCGCCTAATGACCAGTTGCAAATTCTGGCCACATTGAAAAAACGGGCGGAAGAAATGCCTGCCATTCGTCAAAGCCATACACAGGTTAGTACTACTTTTGGTTCACTCCAGCAAGCAATTCAGCAGGCTATACCTGAGGGAGTTGCTGTAATCCCGCTGAATGTATCAATGTCTGTCTGCAGATGTCTTGGCCATACACTCAAAGAAACTCTCGGCAATTCTGCTCTGATAAAACAATTAGAATCACTGGATATTAACGCCGTTGCTACAGCCATGAAGCCCGTATTACTGGCTGAACTTTGTCAGACGCCAGAGCTTGCTTATAATCAACAATTGGTTGGGAGCATACGTACTGAATTTACGCCTCGTTGTATGGCTGTAACATCAGGAATGACAGTATTTGAACAAAAACGCTACCTGAATATGCTGATTGGAACCCGGTCAGCTCAACATATTGTCACATCCGCCAAACAAGAATTTGAACAACAATGGCAGCTCGCTATTAAACAGGTTTACCCACAAAAACAGGCCGGTGAACGCAGGACGCTATTGGCTGTGTGTTCCGGGCAGGAGTTTGTTGCACAAGCAGGGTGTGACCAGGCTATCCATAGTATTGTCCAGTCGAAGGGTTCAGAGGTTGTTCAAAAAACACTCGAACATCTTCGCTCCTGTGTGATAAAACAACCTGCAGTAGAGCCGCCAAAAGACAGGAAAGGAACCTGGCTCGCTGCCAGAGTTCCCGAACGATTGCAAATAAAAACAGGGGCAAAAACCTACGAGCCTTCGCAAGGCTGCTTGCTCATGGCGACAGGTGAAATGCCACCGAGTGCTATAGAAGGAGAAGACCCAACAACCGTATCAGTTATGATGCATTTTAAAAAGCGAGAGCTGGTTAAACAGTCCGAACTACCAACACTCGTTTATGTCGGTGAGGAGAGTTACAAGGCTATAGGGGTAGGGCGAAAGACAGGCTATGGTAGCGTGATGAGTACCTATAAAGATCGGGATCTTTATAAACAGTTACCACATGCTTCACAGGAAATGATACCGACAGAAGAAATCGCCCGTAGAACACGACTACAAGCTACACGAGAAGGTGATTCAAAAGAAAACCTCGATGATTTCGCTACTACCCGAGTATCTGTTTCTAAATGAACGAATCCGAGCCAAGAGCGACTTTTCCAGCTGATAGCTGTTTGAGTCGCTCAGAGTTCAACGTTCAACCAGTCTTCACGGTAGAGTGCATTTACCATAATGGTGTCATTTTCAAAAATGACATATGATTGCTAACGATCAATGAATTCTCAATAAAACACTTAAGCTATAGCTTTTCCCATTGAGACACTCAACGAATCCACAATCTGTTTAATCTGCATCACCTGACTCATATCTGGAAACAGGCCAGTAATGCCTTCCCCATGAATTTGGGTAAACGGTTTATCAAATAACTGCGCCATTTCCACAGTGCCAAAGTCACGGATATGGTTTTTCAGCGTATCCAGAAAACGAATCTGTTGGCTGTTCAGGTTGTGCTGTGCGGCAAAGCTGGCGAACTTCTCTGCCACTGCACCTGATTCCATACCCAGTGACTGTTCCCCGCCCTAAAGAGGCTGTTGCAAAAAGCCCCCATTCGATAAAACCTGTGATATCACAAAGCGTTCACTTTAATAGTGAACTTTGTGATGTTTCAGCCAGTTAAATTCTCTTCAATCTCAATAATCTGCAATGACAG
>SIHQ01000039.1 GCA_004762125.1 Oceanospirillales bacterium
CTCGAACTTGGGATGGCTCTATTGATAAAAAACTAGGTTCATCAAAGATAATTAAAGGCGATGGATTCACTGTTGATCGAGACGTCAACGGCGCGAGAAACATATTACTTAAACACTTAACAAGGTAGCTTGAACCTTAATCATAACAATGAATATTGCGTTCGTTGCGATTTAAATCAAGAGAAAGGCATACATCATCGTATGCCTTTTGACGTTTAAGTACCTGGACATACGAATTCACACTTAAGAACCTGTTTAGGTATTTGAGCAGGCTTCAGGGAGTTGAAATTATGACGCTTGAACTGGTTTCCCAGAATCGCTCTTTTGGTGGTTGGCATAAACAGTACTCTCATCGATCCGAAAGCACTGGCTGTGACATGCGTTTCGCTGTTTACCTGCCTCCACAGGCCGAAACAGGGAAAGTGCCGGTGCTCTATTGGTTGTCAGGCCTGACCTGTACCGATGAGAATTTCATGCAGAAAGGCGGAGCCTTGAAGGTTGCTGCCAAGTTAGGCATTGCTATCGTTGCTCCAGATACTAGCCCTCGTGGACAAGGTGTGCCGGATGATGAAGAGGGAGCCTATGACTTTGGGCTAGGTGCAGGTTTCTATCTAAACGCGACGCAGGAGCCATGGTCAAAGCATTATCGGATGTTCGACTATGTGGTGACCGAGCTGCCGAAGCTGATTGAAAGACACTTTCCTGTTACGAGTAAAAAAGCTATTTCCGGACACTCTATGGGTGGCCATGGGGCGATGACAGTTGCCCTGAAGAGCAGTGATCAATACTGCTCTGTTTCAGCATTCAGCCCCATTGTGAATCCGGTGAACTGTCCCTGGGGGCAGAAAGCATTTCTCAACTACCTTGGCAACGATCGTGAAAGCTGGAAGCAATACGACAGTTGTGAACTTATGTCGGCATTGTCTCCCAATGATAAAAAAATACCGATGCTGGTGGATCAGGGGACGCTGGATAATTTTTTAGTCGATCAGCTGCAGACCCGAACTTTGGAGCAGTGTGCTGAGGTTGCGTCTTATCCTTTGGAGTTGAGATACCAAGAAGGCTACGACCATAGCTATTATTTTATCGCCAGCTTTATTGAAGACCATCTACGCTTCCATCATCAGTATCTGATGAAATAGAGTGGTTGAAATAAATTGAGGCAGCAGGAGCAGGAGGAGGTTGGCAACCTTCTCTTGAGAAAACAGCATATTCCGTAATATTTAAACCAAGGCTTTGTATAAAGTCAGCAAATTGCTTGTATGGGGTATAGCCGGATGGCGATTTTTCAGGGTCATGAGGATGGTAGGAAATAGCCTTGCCTATCTGTTGATTCTGGTGCTGTTGAGTAAACCAGCTAAGTATCATCTGGTTGATTAGTCTAGCCTCGTTTCCTGTTCTAGCTGTTGGCAGAAAACGTAACTCAAGAGTTCCTCTTGGGCGAGCAATTATTTCTCCTCTCTCAACAGAATTGTTTTCCAGTTTGGTCTTTAGCTGACCGAATTTCATATTGGCTGGCTTGTGACCATCATGGAATAGGGATTCCCACATGAAGGTTAGCCGTAAATAAGAGCTGAAAAGATCATATGGCTTTGCGCTGTAGCCTTCCGGCACCAACTGGTTAAAGCGAGTGACTACCTTCCGGAAATTCACTTGGGTGTCTTCATCAGCAGAGTCCAGCCCTTCTGCTTCCATTTTATCGAATTCACTTTCAGTAAAGAAGCCTGAAAATAGTTCCCTGATTTCTTTAAAGCTGTTGTCAGGTGTACCTGGTTCTGCTGGGAAGTAAGGGCCGTCACGAATTTCAAGATGAAAGTCTGATTCAGAAATGTTCAGAGCTTTTAATTTTTGTTCCAGTTTCTCTTTCCAGATCTCAAGAATATTCGCAGGTCTACTATAGAGCGAGTTGTTATTTTCCAAGTCTATCCAGTATTCAAATTCTTCACCAAAGAGAAATCTATCCGGATGAAATTCAGGTGGGAGCGTCACTTCTGACGGTTGCGCTAGATTCAATGTTTTATGCAGACGTTCTACCAGCCTTTCATTAGGCCAATCGTCCTCATTCTCTATTGGTGTCGACAGAGCCAAAGGAGCAAACAGGCTGAAAATAAAGCAGGCAATCAATAACAAGCGGCTATTAAATGCGTGTGTATTATCGTTATGGAGGATCAATGGCATAATACTTTATTAGTATCTTATCGGGGTTTGAGTTACTTACGTTCCAAAAGTTCCCGTTTCAGGCATTATTCAGGGCATATTCGATAGTATGAATTTACAGGCTGTAGCCAAATCATTATTTGTCTGGATAGAAGAAGGCAAGGTGGAGCTGGGAGCGTATGAGTTTCCGGAAAGGCCCATCATTGTTCCTGATATTCATAAGCCGGGTCTGATGGAGCAGTTACTCGACCAGCCCAGAATCAACAATATTCGACAGAAGTGGAGACCGGTATTTACCTCTGAAACTGGGCCAGATATTAAACAGTCCAACCAGTTTATTCAGCAGGTACTGAGCTCATTTATCAGTATTGATCCGTTTCTCGATTTTCGTTGCTGCGCTGGTTTTACTGAGGTTTGCAAAAACAGCTGGAATGACTATCGAACTTACAGACCTGGTCAGAGTGGTTGGAGCCTGACCATGACAGTGGCAGGCGCTGCTGACTATAACTGCATGCGAAAGCAGCAGCGGGTTGAAAAAAACGGTCTGATTTTATTATCGCCGGAAGCGCTTCAGGATTATCAGAGAGCGTCAGATTCTGATATTTGGAAACCGTACTGGGTGACCTTTCAACCGGATCCGGGATTTGTTGATTTATTGAACTGGCCGGAGATAGGGCCAGGTGTTCACTACCTTTGTTGTGATGATGAAACAGAGGCTGCACAACTTGAAAACAGTTTTATGGAACTGGCTCGACTCAGTGGTCACCATGATCAGCATACCGTTAGGCTTAGATACAATTTGACTGAACAGCTACTGTTGCGCTGTTACCAGCTCCTGCCTGAAAGTCAGCGTGTGGTTGTTGACCCAAGGGTGCAAAAGGCCATGGATTATATTGATCAACACCTGACTGATGATATCGCCATTAAAGCGATCGCTGATGAGGCCTGTGTCTCGGAATCAACGCTCTCCAGACTGTTTCGTCATCAGACAGGGCAGACAGTGCTTGGCTGGAGAGATGAAAAGCGAATGCGTCTGGCCTGTCAGAAATTGACGCACAGTACCATGCTGATTGCTGAAATTGCTGAGCTTGTGGGCTATTCAGATCCACTCTATTTTTCCCGATGTTTCCGTAAACAAATGGGGTGCTCTCCCAGTGACTTCAGAAGTCGATATCTGGATGCAAAGTGATTGATTTATAGTCAGGTAGAGCAAGTAGTTGATAAGTCTGTGTTGGATGATTGAAAAGTGAATTGCTGTGACAGCATGGCTGGAAAATATGACTTGTAGAGAGTGGAGAGCGGCCTGCCTGAGGCAGGCCGAAATCAGGAGTGACTATCTGAATGAGTGACTATCTGAATGAGTGACTATCCGAGCGTTGCAACACTCTTCAAAATCAGGCGAACCAGCATGGTCTGCCGGGTCACACCCGTTTTTGAGAAGATTGAACGCAAGTGAGCTCTGGCAGTATTGCGACTGATGCAGAGTTTCTCTGATGTTTCATCCAGAGTCAGTCCGTTTGCCAGTAACATGGCCAGTTGAGCTTCAGAAGGTGTTAGATCAAACAGAGCCTTAACGACTTCTTGTGGTGCTTTTGATTGACGATCCGGATCGCTGACAAAAATGACAACGGAAGGACTGTTCTTGCCTTCGGCCCATTGATTTGTGGGAATCGAGCGAACGACAATACCTAGATCACTTTTACCAGACAGCCGTTGTATTCTAAGCGCTTCTACAACCGAAGGTGTGTTGCCGTTTTGAGAAGCCAATACATGTTTGACCATCTCTCTCAAACGACGGGTATCTCGTGTAGAACCAACCTGTAAAGAGTTGCCTAATAGTTTTAATCCGTCGTTTTCACTTAACAGATCTTGGGCAACATGGTTGGTCTGCAGTACTTTACCTTCTTCATCAAGAATAATAGTACCGACAGCCAGTTGATCTACCGCACCGGCGTAAAGATCACGTTCGGTTTCCGTGCGGTTGATTTGATGATAAAGCTCAAGTGCGTTCTTTAGGTGAGGAAAAAACAGACTGATTAATCTTTTGTCCTGATCACTGAAAGCTACGCCTTCATTATCTCGGCTGATTCGAAGGCTGCACTTGGAGCCATCGCTGTTCATGATGTCTGTGCCGAGGATATGGTGAACACCAATCGGAGCCAGGAATTGCTGGAAGTAGTCAGACTTTGCCCGATCCCTGACCGGAATGAATTCATCCAGTGTCACGACATCACCACTGCTCAGATCAACAAATGGATCCATGGCAAAGAAGTGGTTGTTATAAGAGGACTGAACTTCATCGACAGTATCTCCAGTACTGAGGATTAGTCCGTCAGCATCATCCGAAGGTGGTCGGACAATTAGGGTTACATAGCTGGCCTGCATCTGCCCCTGCAGGTCATGCAGAAAGGTTTTCCACGGTATTTTCTGTTGAAGCCCGAGGTAAAGGGATTCAGTCATACTGCTGAAAGTTTCGACGCTGATAATCTCGCTCATGGCTCTGTTCTTTTTATTTATATGTCATCAGATCCTATGGGTACTGATGCGATTATCCTTGCTTGAACTGATGATCAGGCAAAATTTGTAAAAATCATCAGCACTGTTAGCGGCAGGATACTGCGTCTTTTACGTATGAGGCAAGTGCTTTATCGTCTTTTTGGACGATACAAGCAGAAACATTGACGTACAGACTGTTCTATGAGCAATTGTAAGTGGGGAATCGAGTTTTTTCCGAAAGCGATAGAGTGTTTGCTATCAATGTTAAAAAAACCAATGTTTTAAAATAAAGATCAGGCTTTTTGAACAGAAACCAAATCATCAGTGTTAGCGATTGGTCGTTTTTCAGTTAGCTGTGAGTGTAGCCGTAGACCAGACGCTTTCATCAAATATCCGAACAGAGATCCGACGAGTAGGGAAGGGATCACTAGTTGCCAGTTGCCGTCTGCTGCAATAATCGCACAGGAACCAATAAAGGTACCCGGGATATAGTTGAGCAGTTTTGACTTCGCTTGAATGCACATCATGAAAGAGACGACACCGGCAACGATATAGCCGAGGATTTCCAGATCAACCATGGAAGATCCTTTGATGATCATCATGGCCCAGAATACACCGCTTAGATTAGTAAGAATACTGAGTCCCAAGCCCTGTAACCCTTCCTTTGGTGCGGCAAAATAAGTGGTGCAACCGAGAAAACCGGCCCAGGTAATCAAGCCAAGAGAAATGGCTACCCAGCCCCAGAGAGCCGAAAGAATTCCAGTGGTCAGCGATATGGCAAACAGAACAGACATGAATAGAGAACAGCCAGAAATTATAAAGTGATGTTTTAGCGTGTCACTTTGTTGCCAGCAATTAGTATTTGACGATGTCTGTTAGCAAAGACTGAAATATCCGTGTCATTCAATGATCGACATCAGTTTTTTTTTGATATCTTATGGCTCATTAAATATGAATAAGCCGCTCTCTTCAGTCGTTAGTCCCATCAGACGATGATCGAAAACACCTGAAAAAATAACAATAAGGGTTACGATGACTATGGTGTATGCCGTTAATTATACAGCCTGTATTCAGCACAGCCTCATCGATCCAATACGTTGTTGAAAAGAGACAAAATAATGAATAAAAACGATTTTCAGGAATTTCCGGAAGGTGTGGCTTTAATTGTTGGTGGCAGTGGTGGTACCGGTGCTGTTGTTAGTCAGCGTCTTGTGGAAATGGGTGCAACGGTTGCTCTCACCTATAACAGCAACAAAGCCCGTGCCGATGAAATGGTCGAGCTGATTACTGCTGGCGGTGGTCAGGCCGAAGCCTTTCAACTGAACATGACCGATCTGGACACTGTTATTACCCTGTTTGATCAGCTGAAAAAGAAGCACGGTCAGGTTCATACGGTTGTTATGGCGACTGGTTACGACATTCCACAGGAACATATTTCAAATATTGATCCACAACTTTGGAAAGACGTAATCAATACTGATCTGAACGGTTTCTATAACGTTGCTCACACAGCGATTCCTTATCTGCGTGAAAGCAACGGCTCTATTGTTCATATTAGTTCTGCAGGTTTGGGTCGTTTCCCTGCTCGTGATGTACTCTCTGTGTCGCCTAAGGCCGCTATTGACTCATTGGTCAAAGGTATTGCCAAGGAAGAAGGTCCAAACGGTGTTCGTGCCAACAGTGTTGCTATCGGAGTTATTGAAACCGGTATCTTTTTGCGTCTGCGTGCCGAAGGCGTGTTTGATGATAACTGGGTAGAAACGGTAACCAATGGACTGTGTGTTCAGCGTTTCGGTAAGCCTGAAGAAGTAGCTGATACAGTCTGCTTCCTGGCATCAAATCGTGCAAAATATGTGACAGGTCAGACCATTTTTGTAGACGGTGGGTATCACGTTTAAGCAATGCTATTGCTTAATAAAGAAGTGGTCTGTCAGATAAGCTAATAGGCCATTTTTTAGATATCTCTTGGTATGAAGCCAAGTGGGCTGAAAACAGGTGCCGAGCGCGTTGCCGTTGCTTTGTTGGTGCCTGTCAGAACATCCTCTGAATCAGCACTCTGGTGTGGCGGCGAAAAGACAGTGACTCCACTTTCTTCTACTGGAGAAACCAAATCTCCTGATTCTATGTGGTTCGTTTCTAGGTCGGAACTCAAATCTCCTGATTTTATGTGGTTCGTTTTTAGGTCGGAACTGTCTTCTTCGTCCAGCGTCATGGGTACTAAATCGTCTAGAAGTGTATCTTCCAAAACTATTGAGCAAGCGTCATCGTCATGCTCCTTTGGCATAAAGTGTGCTTGGTCAGGAAGGTACAAGTAATAATAAGGCTTATATTTTCCATCGATAAGAATATCCTTGCCTTCAATACGGTATCCTTGCTCTTTCAGATATTGACTGATGTCTTTGTCCTGAAGCTGAGCTTGAGAAAGGGTGCCAGGGTGAAAAAATCTGGGTGCCTGCCTTAGCTGCTCAATTCGGTCTGACACTTGGACTTGAATGCTTTTTGGTAAGAGTTTGATATTTTTGCAGAGAACAAGCTTCTGGCTGGTATCAAGGGATTCCGGAAGCTTTACCTTCGACCTTAAATAGGCATCATTCAGGTATTCTTCGGCACCCGCCATGGTAACAATATATCGACGACAGAGGTCATCGACCTCCTGATTCATCTGCTCTATGGGATCGTGTCGTAGATGATATTTTATTCTCTGAGCGTTTTGGAAGGGCTCGTTATTAAGCCGAGAATCGTAAGTTATTCTTACATGATCCAGGCGATTATCCTTAGTGATACCTCCTGTCAATGCTGCCAGGTCAATAGCGCTTTCTAAGATCGTATTCAGGTACTCCTTCAGTTCGGGCAACTCATTATGGAGACATTCCGGGATGTAAACCCGATTAGGATCAAAGAAAGGCTCTTTATGAATAGATTCTTGCTCGGTCAGAGCTTGTGGGAATTTCGAGCCGATGGCCATGACTCTGGATACATCCGCCTGATCTGCAAAACGAAGAATAAAGCGGCAAAGCAATTCGGATGAATTGCACTGGCTGTCCGGTTTTGCGTTCTCTGGTTGAGGACAGGAGCTATCATTAACATTTTTGTTGTGCAGGGCGCTGCAGACAAGGTTAAGGGCATTTTCCTGAAAATGCCCTTTGCACAGTATTTTTAGAGTACTGGCCGCATGACTTTCTTCTTTTTGTTTATCTTCCACTTCGGCGACCAGATCATGGGCCAGTATGGCCAGCAATAGCAATTCATCAATGTCAGGGTATTCAACTACCATGGTTTTATAACTGTTGCAGTCGCGGAGCTTATCAATGCAGGCGCGGGCTATGACATGACAACGGCAGATGTGATCAATGCCATGCCAATGGCGATGGGGTGCGGAAAAATACGGCTGAGTGAAATCTGTACTTTCAATTTGATTAGGATGTAGGGTTCGATAATGCCTGAATACAACTTCAACCACCTCTTGGCGACTGCTGGCATTACAGTAATAAGTTTTGTTTCGAGAGAACAGATCTTGTAAAATATTTTTAATTCGGTCACAAGCAAACGGGGATGAATTCTGTTGAGTAAACAGCTGGTCTGTTTCCTGTGCTGTGAGCCATTTTAGTAATACAACAGAGCCCACTTGTAGCAGCATATGATTGATGCTGTTTGAGTTATAACTGGCTTCTGTAATGAAAGAATCCAGTTTATCGAGTAACCGGATTGCTTGTTGGGAGTTTCCTGATGTCAGTTCATCAAGATATTGAACCGTTTCAATATGACCTGACAGACTGTTATAAACGGCTACAGGTAAAGAGCGAACGTCCAGTGTCTGAATAGTCTCAAGAAACTGTCCCCAGGAA
This sequence comes from Oceanospirillales bacterium, assembly GCA_004762125.1. Taxonomy (GTDB): domain Bacteria; phylum Pseudomonadota; class Gammaproteobacteria; order Pseudomonadales; family Endozoicomonadaceae; genus Endozoicomonas_A. Next base: position 8,499 of record SIHQ01000039.1, read on the forward strand.
ACCGGGTTTTTTTTATGACGCCCACTTCTAAAAAGAGGCATGTTGGCCATTAGAGCGTGAGCTAAAATGTCACTGGCATCATAACCAGATAGAATGATTTCATTAAAAGGAAGTGATAAACCTATTTTACCTGGCTGTGCTATTTTTGCATTTCCTCTTGTAAAAACGGGTTGCCCATCTTTTATTTGAAGAAGATGTCCGTGACTGTTGTAGTGTGAAGAGTAAAGTCTACTGGATAACTCATGGATTTTTTCCTTAAACAGATCAGCCCCTGGAATCGACTTCACGCGATGCCTGGCTTCCCTATCATCGGGATCCATACTGTATTCTGTCCATGCATCCCGTTTGAAAAAAAGTATGGAATCAGTCTGTTTGAGTGAAAGCAGATAGGCGTGATCGCATTCATCCATCATAGGGATTGCAGCAAGCCCAGCATGAACCCATGTGACAGGTCGGGGAGAGGGATCTTCCATCATATACTGCGTTTCTGTTTTTGTTCGTGAGCTTGACCGATTGCTTTTGGAAAATAAGGTTACAGAACGGAACCCGAGCCCTTCATTGTGAAACTCGTCCCTAACTCGATCAACCAAAGTTTGTAAGGGGCGCTCTTTTGCCGCCTTAAGTCCTCTGGGTTCAGTAATTCTTTCCTGAACGGCCTTGCTGATGTTGTGACCATGAAAAGAGGTAGCAGCCTGATGTGGTTGTGCAGGCGGCGGATTGGATTGATCAGCACTGTTATCTGTTCGTATTGATGCAGCCTCTGCACTTCCTTGAATCATACAGTGACCTCCATGAAACGGTTATTTTCGGAACTAACTCCCTGTATTATGAATAGAGTTCTGAGTATTGGAGAAAAAATGAGATGATTAGTTTCCAGGAAAAGATCAGCCGTTAGGTTAACTGACTGCTTTGTTAGTCGTACTAACAGTTAATACTGTTTTTATACAGCTGTGTTCAATGGCGTGACACTGGATTTTTATTGTATTCAGAACGGCAGTTCAGAGGGATGACGAAAATTGATCTCATGCCTTCAAACACGATTACTGTGTTTGAAGGCCGTATTTATTATGGCTCAGGCGTGAGGAAAATCCTGAGGTCCAGCGACTGAAGGGTTGCCACCGTCAAGGATGGTGCGCATACGTTTTTCAACTTGCTCTTTTGAACCGATAGGATGAGTCAGGATATAAAATTGATCATCGCTGATGGCCTCAAACGCTTTCTCGGCCACTGATTCCGGTGACATGGTTTGGGCAAAAAAGGTAGCGGAGGCTTCTTCTGTAGCCTTGGCGATAGCCTTCTCTTCTTCGGTCTGCGCTATCGCTTTATCTTCGGGGCGATTGCGCTCATAAGCAAAGATATTAGTATTTACAAAAGCCGGGCAGAGTACAGATACACCGACGTTTGCTTCAGCATTACGAAGCTCTCCGTAAAGGCTTTCGGACAAAGCAACGACAGCATGTTTGGAAACCGTATAAGTGCTGGTTCCAGGAGCAGACATCAGACCGGCAATGGATGCAGTGTTAACAATATGGCCTTCTTTCTGGGCAACCATATGTTTTGTGAAAGCAGATACGCCGTGAATCACGCCGTACAGATTGACACCCAGTACCCAGTCCCAATCCTTCTTATCCAGCTCCCATAAACAGCCACCACCACCGACACCAGCGTTATTGAACAGTACGTGTGCTGCTCCAAAGTGTTCCAGGGTTTTGTCGGCTAGAGCCTGAACAGAGTCAGCGTCTGATACATCAGTTTTAACGGGCAGGACATCGCCGCCTAACTCAGCTAGGTTAGCTGCTGCGGTTTTGAGCGCATTTTCTTCGATGTCAGCAATGACGACCTTCATGCCTTCAGCTACTGCTTTTTTGGCTAGACCGAAACCTATACCGCTGGCTCCACCGGTAATTACAGCTACTTTGCCGGAAAAATCTTTCATTTTACTACCTTGTTATTTTTATCACTTATGACTGTTTATTCTGGCTGTGTCTTGAAAAATTCTAAGTAGGACACAGCCGGTTTCACATCGAATCAATCAGGGATTTTTTACTTCAGCTGTTGCGTTTGACGTTTTGGTGTAACCAATGACTTGTACATTGGTGAATTCAGCCAAACCTAACTCACTGTTTTCAACACCGATACCGGACTCTTTCATACCGCCAAAAGGTGCTGTTGGTTTTTTCGCCATATGGTGATTGATCCAAACAGAACCAGCTTCAATTTGTGTGGCAATTTCAGCGGCTTTTGCTTCGTCCTTACACCAGACAGAAGCACCCAGTCCCATATTGGAATCGTTGGCGCGTTCAATAACGTCGTCGACATCGGTGAATTTGAGAATCGGCAGGATAGGACCAAAAGGCTCTTCCTTCACCAGTGTTGCATCGTCGTCGAGATCAACAGCAATGGAGACAGGCATAAAGTAGCCTTTGCCTTCTTCTGCCTTACCGCCACAGAGGAATCGACCACCTTCTTTCTCAACAGATTCAGCAAAAGCCTTCACTTTTTCAAACTGCATGCTGTTCTGAAGCGGTCCTAGCAAGCAGCCTTCTTTAAGACCATCTCCGATCTTGATGTATTTGGCGTATTCCACCAGACCCTGACAAACGGCTTCGTAAATATCTTCGTGAACATAAAGACGTTTGATGGCAATACAGACCTGCCCGGTATTCAGGAAAGAAAACCAGAACAGAGGTTGAATGATGCTGGCTACATCCACATCGGGCATCACGATGGCCGGATCATTGCCGCCCAGTTCCAGTGTGACACGTTTCAGATTACTCATGGCAGCAGAGGCCATGACCTTCTTGCCCGTTGCTACGGAGCCAGTCAGGGTGATTTTATTAACGTCCTGATGTTCGGACAGCATTTGTCCGATGTCATTGCCGCCGGAAATAATATTAATGACACCGGCTGGAAAGATATCCTTGATGATTTCACCCAGCCTTAGAGTGGCAAGAGGAGTATAAGGCGATGGCTTGATAACAACGGTGTTGCCGGTAGCCAGTGCCGGAATAATTTTCCACACAGCTGTGTTAAGTGGGTAGTTCCAGGGAGTGATACCGGCTACTACACCAAGAGGTTTGTGGTGAAGCTCGCTGCGGTGAGTGTCTGTATCTTCGAGAATTTTTACCGGCAAATCGAATGTTGTAACAGTGTGGCACCACATAACGGATGCCAGTACTTCCTGTTCACGGGCGTTGGCCAGTGGTTTTCCCTGCTCCAGCGTAATCAAGCGGGTCAGTTCATCGGCATGGGCTTCGATGGTGTGGCCCATTTTACGAATCAGTTCATTACGTTCTTCACGGCTGGTCTTTTTCCAGCTCTTAAAAGCACGTTTGGCGGCTGCAACCGCTTGCTCTACTTGTTCTGCAGATGCAGAAGGGCATTGAGCAATGATTTCTTCCGTCGCAGGGTTCAGAACGGGAAAGCTATCCAATGCGGTGACGGACTGGCCATCAATCATAAGGGTGAAATTCATCTCAACTCCTGTTTTCTTATTATTTAGATGGAGATTGGTCGAAAAAAAATAGTTTAAGTCGATTGGTTTAGGAGATTACCTTTTTTTGTGCTTACGTGCCACTACGAAACAGGCATCATTAGGTCGACGTATTTTTTTTCTGGTGCTATCAATAACGACAATGAGCATTCAAGGAAATTGGAACACAGGTTTTGGGTTAGCCCGTTAAAAACACCTCTGAATAAGTAAGGGGGAGTCTGATTTCTGTTTATCCGATTACGATCAGGCCGTGTCTTGCTGACAGTAGGCTCGATAAGTTTGTGTTGATATTGAACTACTCTTTTTTGCTTAAAAGATGAGCAAGTAGAAATATTGATTTAATAAATATTGAGTGGAAGCTCCAGTGAAGAAATGCCGCGTACGAAAAAAAGGGTTGATAGGCACTCTGGTAGGTTTTGCTATCTTTGGTTCCACTGCTTTTGCTTTAATGGATACTTATGGGCCTATACCTTTAGGTCAAGTATTGTTTCATGAACAAGTAATTGAAAAACTGTTTGAGTATCACGTTGTTGATATTTCAAAGCATTCTAAAAATTATGCAGTAGAGGCTTATACTGCTTTTAAAGTTTTAGATAGAACAACGGGTTTGCAGTACTTTGTTAAGGTTTACTCTGAAGATTTTAGAAAGAAGGGTCGTATTAACTATGAATGGTCGTTGAAAATATTTTCGGCTGTTCATACAGATGATTATGGGTACTCTTTTGTATTTCCAATTACAGGTGCTGATTATTATTTGGATGAAACTCAGTACAGAGCAGTGGTATATCCCTTTATAGCTGCGCCTACTATAAGAGAATTGATTGTTGAAAACTCAGAGAGCATAAAAAATCAAAGTTTTTTTATGCTATTAATTAATTATTTCTTTTCAACAGATGATCCATTTTATTTTCTCAAAAATGTATTTCAGCAATTTGGTTGCTCAATGGCCTATATCAATCATGGCATGGCCCGAGCTAATATCGATGCTACTAATTTAGTCAAGGTTAATCTGGATGACAGGCACCCCGGAAACGTGTTGTATAGCCAGTCGGAAAACATCATACACATGGTTGATTTAAATACTTCAAAGAGATATCAGTGGTTAACCATTGAAGATCAGCTTGCAGATACTTTTAAAAGTTGGTATTTGACACTCAGGTACCCTGATACATCTTATAGTGTAGATTATTACATGATTATTTATTCAGCCTTTCGAAGAGGTTATACATCTGTTTTTGATCAGGAGGATACAAAGCAATCCATTGCAGGAATCATTGATTCGGCTTTTCTTGATGCCATAGAGAACATCTGTTCTGATTTGGAACCGTTAGCCTGTAGAATGATAAACCAGTTCAAGGAGAGAGCGGATTATCCAAAAGATTAATAGTTCACTTAAATGAGGTTGAGCCTGATCTCAACTTGGCCTCTACGAAACCAATCCCGGTAACGTAGTCGTTTTAAGTATTATGTTGAAAAGCAAGAAGCGTTACTGTATGAATTAGTGCGTTTTTTTTGCGATAAGTATTTCTCTGAAACTTTTTTAAAAAAGCTATGTCTAAGTAACTTCATATTTGTATTAATAATCGTTGAGATGATTGTATGAAAACAGGAAACAGTTCTACCTGGTTGAAAGCAATGATACTTGGAACGATTGCAATGTCGGCTCAGGTTAATGCTGAAGGTATCATTGATACCATTACCGGTATAGAAGGAAGTGATCAAATTATTGATTTACCCGGTGTGACGGTCGTTATACAGAAACATCGCAGAGGGAGTGCGGGTAAGTGTAATTACTCAACAACCATTGAACACGATGTTAATGATTTAAAACAAGCAAGAATTAAAATTCCTGATTTTACTGACATTGGGCTACATCATATTCAAGTAATTGATCCTGTTGTAAGCGCTCCTTTGGTAATTAGCTTCGCTGCTGGTCAAGATTCTGGAGAGGTTGGAGTAAAGCTTGAAGGGCAAACGCTTGTGTTTTTTGATAGCAGTAAACCGTGTGGCACACTTGTGATGATCGATTTCCTTAGTCAGCTTGACCTTGATTTAAGAGTAATATTTAATCCTCGAAAAGGGGATGATTTACTCATTGATAGTTACAGTCTTGATCATAATGAGATTATTAACCGTTTGGCCAGTAATCAGGGGATTATTCCGATTAAGATGATAAAGTTGGACAAAATTGTCGAGTATTAAAAGTAAGAGTTTTGATTGTGTGGTTGTTTACAGTGAACCCTTAATTCTGATAATGGTTTAAAATAATTTAGTCATTGATTTCGATGTAGATCAAACTCTTGGACAGCTTAAGATAATGCTTAATGGGGATATTGAGTTTATTGATAGCTCTAGCCCGTGTCAGAGCAGGATTGTAATCATTGGCTTCCTTTTTCAGCTGAACCTCGATATAAAAATAATATTTACTGTGCCAGAGAATTCAGTTCAACGTAATAAATTCTATAGTCTGGATCACGGTGAGATTATTAGTTTTCTGGTCAATTAGTCCAATGATGATCAGAAAGGTACTGCAACTCAAGCGTTAAAGTTAGATGAAAGCTACGATCTTTGATAACCAGAGACCTGATGATGCAATTATTATCAGTGAATCCTGAGCTCTAAATCGGGTAGATGGTTACATCAACATCTACCCTGTTATTTATTGATTCACTAGCTTCTTTCGTAAGCTTTCAACCCGTTCCCTATTGACGCCAAGGTCGGAGTAACCCGTTCTGGACGCAGATTTCACATCAACGGTTCCATCACTGTTGATTTTTAGACTGATGTCATCCTTGAATTTGAACCATTTCGATGTGGAAATGGCTTTTATTTCATTATCCTGAGTGCTGGTTATTGCTATATTTTCCCAGTGACCTAGAACGGTTTCGATCGCTGTAACGATCTCGGCAGTTGTTTTTCCAGATAGATTTATTGGTTCAATATAGTGGTCACCCGTTGCCTGACTGCTGACGCAGTTAGGCTTGTCGGGGCAGCTGAAGTCGGTTTCTGCAAAAGATGAAGTAGATAGTGTTGCTGCAAATAAAGCTGCAGCTAAAGCCGGTATTGATTTCATATTTATTTTCCTGTCCCTAATTGGTCAACGGCTCCTAAGTTCTATTATCCAAAGGTAGTCGCTTTGATAAATGCAGCTCTCTTGTTCAGACGAGTCAGATAAGCCTGAATAGCCGGATAGTCATCAAGAAGTCCTTGAGGCTGAGAAAAATTCAGCACAGAACCCATCATAATATCCGCTGCTGTAAAGTCCTGGCCACAGAAATAGTCAGAAGTAGAGAGAGTCTCATTGATATAGGAAAAATCAAGCTGAGCTTCTTTCTGTGCATAACCAAAAACAGGAGCGCTTTTGTCTTCTACAGCACTCAGGAACATATTCAGTAAAACCGGAAGCATGGCAGAACCTTCCGCAAAGTGCATCCACTGAAGATAACGAGTGTAGGCATGGTCATTTTTGGCTGGACGTAGTTTGTCAGGTGCATACTGATCCAGCAGGTATTCGATAATAGCCGCTGATTCTACCAGTACCGATCCGTTTACTTCGACAATAGGAGATTTGCCCAGTGGGTGAATGTCGCGAAGAGTGGCTGGAGCTAATCGAGTTACAGAGTCACGGTCGTATGAAATAACCTCGTAATCCAGTCCGAGTTCTTCCATCAGCCAGATAATACGGGTTGAACGGGATTGCTTAAGGTGATGAATTTTGATCATTGTGTTTTTCCCGAGTTAATTCTGAAGGGGCCACTGAAGTATTGGGGTACATCAGTGGCAAATACTGGAGTGGTCCTACCCATTACCTTGAAAGTGTGAGATTCGCATCCTTAAGATAATGGGTGTGTATCTTGTTGAGTGGAGTATTAACCCTTGCGGCAGTTGCCCTACAGTGCGTTGGTCAGAATTTCACGGGAGATGTCCAGAGTGATATCCCGGCCTTCACCCAGAGCAGACATGCCGTGGCGTTCCAGTTGATCGATCAGGACAGGGATCTCTTTTTCGGTAATGCCGTAATCCCCCAAGCGTGTTTTTACACCCATGGATTCAAAGAAATTACGCGTTTTGCTGATAGCCTGATCGATACGTTCTTCATCCGTACCTTCCTGAATCCCCCATACACGAGCGGCGTATTGCAGGATTTTTGGTGCTTTCTGTGCGCGCATCTTATCCATGAGAGGAGGCAGTACAATGGCCAGAGTCTGAGCGTGATCAATGCCATGAACTGCTGTGAGTTCGTGGCCAATCATATGAGTAGCCCAGTCATGGGGAACGCCTTGACCAATGAGCCCGTTCAATGCCTGGTTGGCCGTCCACATAATGGTTGAACGAACACCGTAGTCTTTAGGCTGCTCAAGAACTTTCGGTCCTTCAGAAATCAGAGTCAGTAACTGACCTTCAGCGTAACGATCCTGCATATGAGCATTGTCACGAACGGTCAGGTACTGCTCCATGATATGAACAAAAGCATCCACAACACCGTTTGCAGATTGACCGGCAGGCAAGCTATAAGTGGTTTCTGGATCCAGTACGGCAAATTTCGGATAAACCAGCGAATTCATGAACGGCAGTTTGTCTTTAGTGCTTCTGCGGGTGACCACAGCGCCGCTGTTACTTTCAGAGCCGGTAGCTGGCAAAGTAAGAACGTTACCAGCGGGTACTACTTTACCTAGAGCAGCTCCTTCGCTCAGGATGGTCCATGGTTCGCCTTCAAAGTGAATGGCGGCAGCTATGAACTTGGTACCGTCAATAACAGAGCCGCCGCCGACAGCCAGCAGAAAGTCGATCTTTTCCTTGCGAGCCAGTTCTACGGCTTCCATGAGATTCTCATAGGAAGGGTTAGGCTCAATACCACCGAACATTTGTACAGAGTGGTTTTCCAGAGCAGCAAGAACCTGGTCCAGAGTGCCATTCTTCTTGATGCTGCCGCCGCCATAGGTGATCAATATACGGGCATTAGCCGGTATTTCGTTGGCAATGGCAGCAATTTGGCCTTTACCGAAATGAATACGGGTTGGGTTTTGAAACGTAAAATTGTTCATTGCTTCTCACTTGAGGAGAAGTATCCAGTCGCGAATATTTTTATTCCGGACTGGATACTTGAATAGGCTTTTTAGAAATACAGGTTTACGAGCTGAGTTAGCTCAGTTTTACCAGCATTTTCCCGGTGTTCTTGCCTGTAAACAGTCCCATGAAGGCTTCTGGTGAAGATGCGATGCCTTCGTAGACGGTTTCACGATAAGTGACTTTGCCTTCCTGAATCCATTGGCCCATTTGCTGAACAAAAGCCGGGTATTCATCCCAGTGTTCAAAAACGATGAAACCTTGGATCTTCAGTTTCTTGATAATAATCTGAGCCAGGTTGGCCGGGCCAGGAACAGGTGTTGTGGCATTGTACTGATCAATCATGCCGCATACAGCGATACGACCATGATCATTCATGATATTCAGTGCGGCTTCCAGATGATCACCACCCACATTTTCAAAGTAAACATCAATACCATTCGGGCAGGCAGCGGCTAGATCAGCCGTCAGATCCTGACTGGTTTTATAGTTGATAACCGCGTCAACGCCCAGTTCATTTTTCAGGTAATCTGCTTTTGCATCGGAACCAACACTGCCGACAACGTAGCAGCCTTTCAATTTGGCTATCTGGCAGACAATTGCACCGACTGCACCGGATGCAGCAGATACGAAGACAGAATCGCCTTCTTTCAGCTCGCCTATTTTTAACAGGCCTGTGTAGGCAGTCATGCCCGGCATACCGAGTACACCAAGGAATGCCTGTTCAGGAATCGGGGACTCAGGCAGTGCCTGAAGGTCTTCACCTGAAGTAATAAAGTATTCTCTCCAGCCGCTCATGTGAGCAACTTTCTGGCCAACAGTAAAGTTCGGGTTATTGGATTCAACCACTTCACCAATGGCTCCGCCTTCCAGAACGCCACCAATTTCGAAAGGTGGTACGTAGCTCTTGCGATCGATCATACGGCCACGCATGTAGGGATCGACAGACATCCAGAGGTTTTTGATCAGGACTTCATGCTCGTTGATGTCTGCAACTGGCAGAGATACAAGTTCGAAGTCGTCTGCTACCGGCATACCTTCAGGGCGACGGAGAAGCTGGATCTGCTGATTTTGTTCGATATACATGATGTTGTTTTCCGCACTGGAGTGGATGGCAAGAAATATAAGCCCTTTAACTTTATGCTTCCAATGCATGTTTCGAATAGTCATCATGCATATATGTAATATACCCATAGACTGAGCGCTTCAAGCCCATTGGGTATCGCTAACAATATCCTGAATCATTAGGAAGTATGAATGTTGGAAAAACTGTCAGCCAGTGACTTAAACCTGCTACCTGTATTGCAGGTTCTTCTGGAGGAGCGTAATGTCACTCGAGCTGCTGGAAGATTGAATCTTTCTCAACCCGCTATCAGTCGAAACCTGAGTCGATTGCGTGAGTTGTTTAATGATCCGCTTTTTACCCGCACACCCAAAGGTTTGGCTCCGACCCCGAGAGCTGAAACTCTGTCACTGCAATTACAGCGTTCACTGACGGATTTGAGCCAGTTGATTAAACCGGTTGAATTCGATCCGGCTATCGCTCGTAGACAATTCAAACTTGCGACAACAGATTACGGTGCTCAAGTGCTGATACCGTCGGTGATCAGTCGAATCAATAGAGAAGCTCCCGGAATTGATCTGGAAATAGTCCAGTGGCATGAGCACCTTATTAATGAACTGGATGGTCAGAACGTTGATATTGCCACCTGTGCTGTTACTGATGCGCCGGCAGCCATTCATGGTCGAGGCGTAGGCAAGGACAAGTTCGTTTGTGTGCTTAATCGAAATCATCCTCTGCTGAAAAGTGGACTCAATCTTGAAAGCTATGCATCTGCTTCCCACGCTCTAATCACTATGGGCGGAGAGCGAAGAAGTGCTGCTGACTATCTATTGGCGGAACAAGGGCTGACCAGAAGAGTTGCTCTAAGAGTGCCTCACTTCGTAGCAGCATTGGCATTGGTGGCGGATACCGAGCTGGTGCTGACTATCCCATACGGACTGGCCAGAAGTTGTGCGGTTCACTATGATTTGGAAATTATGCCTTTTCCTCTGGATCAGGAAGGCTTTACCTATTCTATCATCTGGCATGAAAGGATGGTGCGTGATCCTGGGCACATCTGGTTCAGGCAGTTAATGTACGAAGAAATGACGGCGACCATTCAGAGTCTTCAAGCTGGGTAAGGTTATTCTCTTGGCAAAGCCGACGAGTCTCGTTAAGTTAATAGAAGAATCCGGTTATTTACCGATACTATTCATTAAGTGTGTAGACACACGTAATCGAATGCTTAATGAGTTATTTTCCCGCCTATGGCGAGAAAATAAAGTGTAGATTCGTTTGTTTGGGTGCCTGAGAGAATGGCAGTAACTGGTACTTATCAGGGATTGATAACCAGAGGCCGCAATCGTGTATATTCTGCGACTGAATGCTGCCGGACAGCCAGTGGAATGGCTAACCTGGCAGGAAACTGTATGCCTGTATTCGAGGGATCTGATCCGCTGGAGTCTGGGTGATATTATCTACCGGATTAGAGGTGGTTATAATCGCAGTCTCGATAACCGAACGGTGATCGAGGTTCCCAGCATTGTTGCCTGTGGTGGTAAGCGACTCTTTCCCGCCAGAACCAATCCGTCACTGAGCAATAATTCCCTGTTCGAACGTGATAATCATCAGTGCCTTTACTGTGCCAAACATCTGCCAAGAAAATTCCTGACTCGTGACCATATTGTGCCTACCTCTAAAGGAGGTCAGGACGACTGGATGAATGTGGTAGCGTCTTGCAAGCGCTGCAATCAGTTCAAGAGTGACCGGCCGCTGGAAGAAACAGGTATGTCTTTGATTGCTTTGCCCTATAGGCCTAACGCTGCAGAGTATCTGGCTCTGGTTAACAGTAACCGGATACTTCAGGAACAAGCTGATTATCTCAGTTCACAGTTCTCAGAGAATTGTCGCTGGTCGCTTAAGGAGAGCCCACCTGTATCCTGAAATTTAAAGGGATATAGGGAAGCGGGATAGACCGATAAACTGGGAAAGTAGACTGGAAACGAATGAAACAGGAAATGGCATTAAACAGCTACTGTTCAATACCATTCCTTTGTTCTGTTTTTACTGTACGGCTCTGTCCTGGCCAGCCCAGAAAGGTGCTCGAATGGCTTTCTTATCCGGCTTGCCAACAGCTGTCAGAGGAATTGCATCTACATAATCAATGCTCTTTGGAGTCTGAACAGAACCTTTAGCTTCCTTAACGGTTGCCATCAGTTCCTGAGAAAGTTTGTCATCAGTTGCCACACCAGGACGAAGCACTACAACGGCTTTTACCGATTCGCCCCAGCGTGCATCAGGTACACCGACAACGGCCACTTGGGCAACAGCAGGGTGAGCGGATAGAACATTTTCCACTTCTTTCGGGAAAACATTAAACCCGCCGGTGACGATCATGTCTTTGGTACGATCAACAATATAAAGGAATCCATCTTCATCAAAGCGACCTACGTCGCCGGTATGCAGCCAGCCACCGGCCATGGTTTCTTCTGTCTGTTCCGGGAGCTTATGGTAACCGGCCATAACCATTGGGCTACGGACGCATATTTCACCGGGTTCACCGGCAGCCACAGGATTACCTTCGTCATCCAGTAGTTCTAGAATGACCCATGGGGAAGGTCGGCCACAGCTGCTCAAACGTTCAGGTTTGTTGATATCGTGATCTTCACGCTTCAGGTGAGCCACGGTCATGGGGGCTTCTGATTGACCATAGACCTGATAGAAAACCTGGCCCCACTTTTCAATACCTTCGATCAGGCGTGATGGGCTCATAGGACTGGCACCGTAATAGAAGACTTCCATGGAAGACATATCTACGGTTTCTGCTCTTGGGTGATCTAACAGGGAGTAGATCATTACGGGCACCATAAAGGTGGCGTTGATCTTGTATTCTTCTATGAAATCAAAGACCAGATCGGGTGCAAAGTACGCGGGCGCAAAAATAGTACCACCCCGCAGCAGTGTTGGAACAAGGAAAGCCGCTCCAGCGTGTGACAACGGTGTGGCAATCAGGATTCTCAGATCCTGTGGCAGGTCCCACTCAGTCATAATGGCCTGAGTCATGGTTGCTGCAGCACGGTATGGTTGAAGAACACCTTTTGGATTACCGGTGGTTCCGCCGGTGTAAACAATAGCGTTGATGTCTTCGGGTGTTACATCAGGAGCCACTAGTTTTTCCGGTTGAAACTGATCTGCCAGCTTGATGTAATCTTCGCCAACGTCAGTATCACCAAGAGCCATCAGGTTTTTAAGACTAGGTACCATCTCTTTCAGTTCTGCAGCGCGAACATCAAACTGTGCCGGATCGTAGACCAGTGTTTCAATTTCGGCATCGTTCATCACATACGCTTGGTCGTCTTTAGAACCCATGGGATGAAGAGTGGTACCACAAGCGCCGGCAATGCCCATGGCGCACAGATTATAAAGCACTTCAGGGCGGTTACCGGTCAGAACAGCAATACGGCTGCCAATACCCACCCCTTTACTTTGTAGCGCCTGGACAAAACGGCTTGTGCCTTCACGCACTTCTTTGTAAGTGGCAATGGTATCGCCAAGATGCAGACAAGGACGATCATCGTAGCGGTTAAGGCCCGTGATCATCAGATGGGGCATCAATGGAAAGTGGGTAATCGCATTGCTCATATTGATTTCCTGTTCATACTTCTTCTTTTTCTGACCCCTGTAGTGCTAGAAAGCACGATCGGGTATCAATATCTAGGCCGGCTCTGCTTCAGAAGCTTCATTAACTTCGGTTCTGAATTGAGCAAAATCCGGTTTACGTCGTTCAAATATGGCTGATATAGCTTCGCGGTTCTCAGGGGTGCCAGCCAGTTGAAGCATTACCTTCTTTTCGTCCAGCAACGCCTGCTGTAACACCGGTAATTGCACTTTCTTCAGCAGTGCCTTGGTGGCCACCAGAGAATTAACAGGCAGTTGGGCAATCTTTGCCGCACGGTTCGTTGCTTGCTCAAACAGTTCATCATCGCTGTGAACGGCTGTGACCAGATCCAGTGACAGTGCTGTTTGAGCATCAATCCATTCGGATGAAAGCATGATTTCCGAGGCTTTACGCTGACCAACCACGCCAGCCAGTGTCACGCTGCTGGCCAGTTCTGGCACCAAGGCCAGGCTGGTAAAGGGAAACTTCATTCGAAGGCTTTCACCGACGTAGACGATATCGCAGTGCAGCAAAATGGTCGCTCCGCCACCTACTGCAATACCGCGGGCGGCTGCGATCAAGGGTTTCTTAAAAGCCACCAGAGTTTCTGCACAAAGATCAAAAGGTTCTATCGCATCACTGTTGTCTTCAGAGTTGCTGAAATCACCGAGATCCGCACCAGAGCAAAATGAGTCACCAGCGCCTTTCAATAATACGGCGGCTACCCTTTTGTCCTCATTGGCCTGAAGTAGAGCGTTTGTGAGCGCTGTCCATTGTTCGCGGTTGAACGCATTTTTCTTTTCTGGACGGTTCAGGGTCAAAGTGAGAACACCGTCGTTCAATTCGCTGAGTACGGTATGGCTCATGATCACTCTCCTTTGAAGATCGGTGTGCGTTTTTCCATAAACGCTCTCATACCTTCTCTGGCATCCGCTGAAGACAGAACGGGCATCGCCAGAGCGTCGGATTCAGCCAGAGCTTCAGCCATAGGCATGGACTCGTCGTGCTGGCGCAATGATTTCATGACCGCTTTCAAAGCCAGTGGACCGTTCTTACAGATTTTTTCAGCAATCTCCATCGCCTTATAAAGTGCTTCGCCTTTGCCGACAACGTGATTGATTAATCCCCATTCGTGGCATGTCTGAGCTGAAACATGTTCGCCGGTTAATAACATCTCGGCAGCCAGTGCGTACGGAATTTGTCGGCGCAGTTTTACAGTTGAACCGGACATCGGATACAACCCACGAGCTACTTCGGTGACACCAAAAATAGCATCTTCCGCTGCTACACGAATGTCGGTGCCTTGAAGAATCTCGGTACCGCCTGCCAGTGCGTAGCCTTCTACGGCAAGAATAATCGGTTTGTTGGGAATATTTTCTCTCAACAATGACTGCCAGGGCAGGTTAGGCACGTCTTTCATCAGTGCTTGAATTTCTTCTTGGCCTTCACCTCCACCTTCGGGACCGGTAGACAAATCCATACCGGCACAAAAGGTATTGCCGTTAGCGGTCAGAACCGCACACATCAGGCTGTCGTCTTCTTCCAATAAACGCCAGGCACGATAAAGACCAACGACCATAGGCGAATTAAAAGCATTCTTTTTTTCAGGGCGGTTCAGGGTGACAACCAGAACCTGTCCTTTCTGCTCAATAATGCAGTTTTTTGTACTGATGGATAATTCAGTCATTGTTATTTACCTGCGATTAGCCCACCAGAAATTCTTTGCTCAATGCCAGTTCTTTGGCCTGCTTGTAAGCAGGCTTACCGCTGGGAGCTCTTGGCATGTGTTCAATAACATGCAATTCACGAGGAATTTTATAGCCAGCAATGTGCTTGCGAGCTTCTTCCTGCAATTCGATCAGAGAAACATTATGTCCCTGTCGTTTTGTTATAACCGCTGTCACCTTGGCAGTGAAACGTTCATCTGGAGTATCTACGACCAGACAGTCGTCGACAGCAGGATGATTCTTCAGAGCTTGTTCTACTTCTTCAGGGAAGATTTTCTCACCACCGGAGTTGATACAGTTAGAATCACGACCATAAATAGTGATGGAACCGTCTTCTTCCAGCTTTGCTGCATCACCGGTCAGTAGCCAGATTCTGCCTTTGGCTTCAACATCAATGAATGTTTTCGCAGTTTTTACCGGATCGTTGAAATAGCCTCTGGGAATGTGTCCGGAACGGCCAAAAATACCGGTTTCACCGGGTTTGGCGTAACGAGCCTGTTCCGGTGTGTCGCCCTCAACAATGACATCCATAAAGTCATTCTTTAAGACATTACCCAGAGTGCCTTCGGCTTTTTTACTGCCGGTATCCATACCCATGCTGCCTGCTTCGGAAGATCCAAAGGCGTTGGAGATTCGGGCGTGAGGGAAGTACCTTTTAAAGGCATCTTGTTTGGAATAACTGAAAACAGCACCGCCTGAACCAATAAAATACATGTTGGAGAAATTCCAACGATCGGGATTGTTGTCCAGAGCATCCAGTAGTGGGGTGGCCATGGCATCACCAACAATAGAAACGTTGTTGACGCCCTCTTTTTCCACCAGATCCCAGATGAACTCTGCGTCGAAGTGTCTTTGTGGGTTCAACACCAGTGTGTTACCTGCCAGCATACTTATGCAGGCATGCCACCAGCAGGCACCGTGCATGAGTGGTGCTAACGGTATTACTTTCATTATGAAATTCGGTAGACGATTGACGATATCTTCCGGCTTCTCGCAGATACCCATGTCAGGTGTGTAGTAACAGCCTCCGCCCATGGCGGCAAAAAACACATTTTTGTGGGGCCACATCACGCCTTTTGGCATGCCGGTTGTGCCACCGGTATAGAGAATGAACAGATCATCATCAGACCGCTCTTCAAAGTTTCTGCTTTCAGGTTGACCTTCCAAGCAGACATCATAAAGGGCGCTGCCAATGAGCGAGAGATCTTCGTTGCTATCGTCTGCTACAGAGATAAAGGTCTTCAGGTTTTTGATCTGGTCCTTGATCTCACGAATATGAGGGGTGAACTCCTGATGGTGAATACAAGCGACGACTTTGGCATTGTCGAAAACGTAGGAGAGCTCTTCGCCCACATATCGAAAATTAATATTGATAGGAACGGCTCGGATTTTGAAACAGGCCAGCATGCCTTCCAGGTATTCATTACAGTTGTACATATAAAGAGCAACGTGATCACCGGATTTAACACCTCGGCTGCTGAGATAATGAGCCATTTTGTTGGCCCGTTTATCGAGCTGGGAGTAGGTAACCCGAGCATCACCACAGATCAGAGCTTCACGATCAGGAATAGCATCTACAACCATTTCAATCATGTCACAGATATTGAAGTGTTTGGCAGTCATTGAATCGCCTTGCTTTTCTTATTTTTATTGTTGAAATCCGGAGCTCTGGAAGGCTCCTACAGCGACATCATTTTAGTGTGCAAGTGTTACTCAAGGATTGCCTGAACGGCTTCGTCCACTTGGATTAGAACTGTATTTGTGCCGTTATAAAAATAAAACACGAGTCACTGTGTCAAATGATCGTAATATTGATTTCCAAACATTATACGTAACATCTGTCGTTTGATATCATAACCTGCTTCATAAATGGGGCAGTAATGAATAATATCGATGGACGAAAAATTTCGGATCAAGTCAGGGAACAAATACGATTCGAAGCCATCAAGGACTGGCAAACAGGTATGAACCCTTCCAGCCTTGCTCGTAAATACGGAA